>NZ_JBIBAF010000010.1:0-382804 GCF_042899705.1 Streptomyces sp. NPDC013187
CCCTCCAGCACAGCCCGCTGGGCATCGGTCACCGACAACGGCGGAATCTTAGGACCCGGACGACTCATACCGAACCAACGATGAATCTCCGACTCAGGTCACTAGGACTTGTCCGGCCGATCAGGCTGGAGTCAGACCTGCCACGAGTGCCTGCGCCATCGGGGCCACTCATTGTCATGCGACGCAAGTATCTTGCGGCGCATGACAATGGTTGACTATCTTGTACCGCATGACAAAGGGGCTGCCCGCGACCGGTGACCAGCGTCGTAGTCAGCTGCTGCGCGGAGTGCTCGACCTGTGCCTGCTGTCGCTGATCGCCGAACGGCCGCGTTACGGCTTCGAGTTCGTGGCGGCACTCGCCGACAACGGGCTCGATCTCGTGAGCGAAGGCAGTATCTATCCGTTGCTCACCCGGCTGGAGCGGGAGGGGCTCATCTCCTCGTACCGCGCCCCGTCGGCCAGCGGTGGCGCCCCGCGCAAGTACTACCGCTTGACCGAAGCGGGAAGTGCCGAACTGGCGAGCGGCCGGGCCGTATGGCACGCCTTCAGCAGGCGTGTGGGGCGGATCCTGACCGCTACCGAACCCACGGGGGGAAGCGCACCATGACGGACCAGCGAACCATGACGAACCAGCAGATACTCGCGGTCTGCCGCAGTAATTGGGAGTACCGGGGCATCGACGACGGATCCGTCCGGGAGATGCTCGATGAGCTCTCCGCTCATCTGGACGACGCGGTGGCCGCAGGCCGCACGCCCCAGGACGTCGTGGGCAGCGACGTGAAGGGGTTCGCCGCCTCCTGGGCCCGGGCCCGCGCTCCGTTTGCCCGCCGGCTGCTGCGCACGGCGGCGATGGTCTGTTTCATGATCGGCTGGCTGATGCTGGCCACGTGTCTGCTCCGGTGGACCACCGAACGGGTCGTGAGCGTCAACGATGTTGCCTTCTGGACTGTCGTCGCAGCGGTCACGGTCGCCTGGGAGCTGCGGCGCGGCAGCCTGGGGCTCGGTAGGAGCCTGGCGGTCGCCCTTGCCGTCGGCCTGCCCGCAGTGCTGCTCTCCCAATGGCTGGGCGGCGACGGGGAGCTGTTCGCATTGCCACTGTGGGTGGCCCCGGCGCTGCTCCTTCCAGGGCTTCCGTACGCCGTCGCCGATGCGCGGAGCAGGAAGAACACCGCGCCCGGCGTCGACTAGGACAAGCCCGTCCGATCATGTGACTATCCAACTGTTGTCTCGTTGTCCCAGACATGGGGCGGGGTGACTTGACGGATGCGGAGTGGGAACAGCTGCGGCCGTTCCTGCCGGTCAGCAACGGACGTTGCGGCCGGTGGCGCGATCATCGGCAGGTGATCGACGGGATTCTGCACCGGGTGCGGACCGGGGTGCAGTGGCGCGACCTGCCCGAGCGGTTCGGGCCATGGAAAACGGTCTATGAACGCCACCGGCTGTGGTCGGCCGACGGCACCTGGGAACGCCTGCTGCAGCAGGTCCAGGCCGCGGCCGACGCAGCAGGTGAGATCGACTGGGCCATCGCGGTGGACTCGACCATCGTGCGTGCGCATCAGCATGCAGCCGGTGCCCGCACCGATCCGCCGCCGGCTCCGGAAACAAAGGGGGCGGCAGAAGACGAACATCAGGCCGAGACGCCGTGGCAACGCCTGCTCGCCCGCCTGGTGGAGGTGGCGCAGGAAGTGAGGGCCTGGGCCGCTCGCGGGGCGGGTTCACCAGCAAATTCCACCTGAGTGCCGACGGCCGCTGCCGTCCGCTATCGCTGGTCGTTACCGGTGGGCAGCGGGCCGACTGCTCCCAGTTCACGGCGGTGCTGGAGAAGATCCGCGTTCCCAGGCTTGGACGCGGCAGGCCACGCAAGAAGCCTGAAAGCCTGGCGGCGGACAAGGCCTATAGCAACGGTCCCTGCCGTGAGTACTTGCGGCGCCGGGGCATCCAGCACTCCATCCCGGAGAAGACCGACAGCCAGGCCGCCCGCCTGCGCAAAGGCTCACGCGGCGGACGGCCACCCGGCTTCGACGAAGAGCGGTACAAGAAGCGCAACACCGTCGAGCGGGCGATCAATAGGCTCAAGCAGTCACGGGCCGTGGCTACCCGATATGACAAACGCGGCTACGTCTTCCTCGACACTGTCACTGCGGCGGCTCTCGTCATCTGGCTCCGCACATGATCGGCCGGACAAGTCCTAGTTCACCGGTGGTGCGGTTGCGGCGGATCAGCAGTTGCTGGCTGCCGGGGCGGGGTTCGGCCAGGTCGATGACGGCCCAGGCGTAGAAGCGGTGTCCCTTGGTGCCGTCCCCTGTCGCCAGCTTTTGTCAGGCCCGCTTCGGCACCTTGACCGCCAGGGCATCCGCGCGGAACTTCCCGGCATCGGCCGTGACTTCATGGGAGCAGGCGACGGCGAGCACATAGCCGACGCCGCGCCTTTCCAGCGCCGCCCGGAGTTTCGGGTTGCCGCCGTAGACCTCGTCGCCCGCGACCCAGGCCACGCGGTACCCGGCGTCAAGGAACCGGCCGATCATCCGGGCGGCCAGCTCCGGCTTGGTCGCGAAGACGGTGCCCTCGGCCAGGCCGGCGGTCCGGCAGCGGGCCGGGTCGCACGTCCACGAGCGCGGGATGTACAGCTCACGGTCCACTGCCGCGTGTCCGCGGCGGCCCGAGCATGTGCTGCATGCCGTCCGGACTCGCTTCCCCGGCCCACTCGGCGATGCTTCAGCAGTTCTTGCGCGGCAGGTCCGACAGCAGCCCCAGCACCAAGTCCTGTACGCGGCGCCGGGGTTCAACCCGCGCGAACCGGCCCGCTATCCGGCCCCTCACGACCTCGAACGCCTCCTGCCAGCGGACAGGGTCTACGCTATGACCCGCGGCTATCGCATGATCTACAGTCTTCACACACCGATGATCACCGGTGGCCGCACCGTCTTCACCCCCCCTCGGTCACGACGTGCGAAGACGGGGCCGCATCCGGTGTCCCGCTCGGGCATGCAGCGTCCGCCCGCCGACTCGTACCAGGAGGACACATGCAGCGCGGCGAAGTCTGGTGGGTCGACTTCGACGAGCGACGCCCGGTCGTGCTGCTGTCGGACGACGAGTCATCCGGGTTCCAGGTGATGCAGGTCGTTGCGCCAGCGGGCGTCGATATCAGCGGCCTGGGCATCGAAGTGGCGATAGGCGCCCGGGAAGGGCTGCCTTTCGAAGGCGTGCTGCGGTTCGCGTTCCCCCGTCCAGGCTTTACTCCTTGCACCTGGCTGACCACTGTCGCCCGGGACGACCTGATCGAGCGAGCGGGCACGTTGTCCTCCGCGAAGCTCAGCGAGGTTGGAGCCGCCCTCCATACCGCCGGACAGAGGAGGGAGTGGACCCCGATGTCGGCTGCCAGGCTCCGCGAGATCAAAGATGCCCGCCGTCTCGGAGGACTCGAGTAGCGGACGCCTCTGCTGCCCGGCTCGATCTCGTCGACGACCGACGGCGGCCCCCTCTCCACCGCCCTCCAGCAACAAGATCACGATCTACGGCTGGAGTACTCAAAGACACCGGTGCCAGCAATCTAGGTGCGATCGGCGGCAGTTGCAGGCCGTCGTTGGTCACAGCAGTCAGCGAGCAGTTGCTGAAAGGTGGGCACGTTTCTGCCAGGCGGCCGCAGCGTGGATCAGCCCCGGTTGTCGCTCGCTCGTTCGGCGAACGGGCACGCCGAGCCGTCCTGACCAGCGCGAGGCTCCGGGGCGGACCTCGACGCCGCAGGGCCAGCACCTGGCTCAGGGGTCAGGGCCGCAAGCTCAGCACGCAGACGCCGAATCGTCGGGTCGGGCCCTCGGCCGTCACCCCTGCGTCCTTCGAACGGGTGAAGGTCCTCGTCTTCGCGCAACCGCAGGAGTCGGGAGTGTGTCCTGCACAGGCGACACCACCCGCTCAACCATGGAGGGCCCGCTCTTGCCTCAGGACCACGTCACGGCTGCTGCTGTTGCGGCCGGCGCGCTGACCGCCCCGTCCTTCGTTCCCGCACACGCCGCCGAGTACCGCTCGGCATTGGAGATCCGCAGAGTGCAGTACGACGCGCCGGGCCGGGACTCCAACACATTCCTCGGGCAACACCGACGAGGAGTACCTGATGGTGAAGGACTACTCGTCCCGCTCGACGATCAACCTCAAGGGCTACGCCGTCAAAGACGCCACCAGTAACCGCTTCGCCTCCACCGCCAACCACTACCTGCAGCCCGGTGACTATGTGAAGCTGCGCGGCGGCCACGGCACCGACTCCGACACCCACAACGTCGTCTACCGCGACAACTGCAACTTCCTGTGGCTCAGCCCGCTTTGGACCCTGCCGTCGTCAGTGAGGCGAAGGTGCCAGCACCGCGAACACAGAGCCTCCGTCCCAGCGCACCACCGACCGGCCCGTCGGCGAGCGACCACTGCCCGCGCCGATTCACGCTCCCGCTCGCGCGCATCGGGTCGTGAGCGACGGTTGCCCGCCCAGGGGAGAGAGCTGCTGTGGTCACGGGCACTCGAAGGGATGAGGAAGCTTTATGGGCGACAAAAAGGGACGTGGGTACGGCAACAGCCACGCTGTATGGACAGGTCAGGGAAAGGCTGGCCGATCCAAGCGTGCCTCCGGCAAGGTCGTGCGCCTGTACCGCCGATACCACGCGTGGCGTGCCCCGTTCCCGCTGTGGGCGAGGATCATGTGCGACGTCCTGTTCTGGGCCTTCACCGCCGCAGCGGCCTACATCGCGATCGGCAGCCTGTGCGGGGCCATCCTCATCGCAGCTCCCCTCCTCGGGTTCCTCGGACTCGCATCGAGCAAGGAGCGCGACGACGGCATCGACTGGAGCGACCACCGCATGGGAGGGCAGCCCAGGAACCCTGGGCCCAAAATCTAGTGCTGTCCTTGTCCTCATCAACCTGGGCGCCGACCTCGACGAGCTGGTCGCGCGCACCCCGCGCGGCGGGCTGCGCGCACCGGTCGGGCAGCCCGGCCGGCCCTCTCCCCTCCCCTCCTCGACCGCGCCATGTCCGGCGCCTTTGCCAGGACCACTTACGAGGTCTGCGGTCGGCGCTTCAGTGCTCGAAGACCGCCGTCGCCACCGGCACCGCCAGCAGCAGGCTGAGTCCGATCAGGGGGAGGCGGTCCAGCCACAGGATGGCGGCGAATTCGCGCAGTGTCGCGGCCAGCCAGTAGGCGGGGGAGGTCGGCGCGCCCACGACGTGCACGGGCACGCCGAGGCGGCGGGCCAGCAGGGTCGTGCGGTAGACGTGGAAGTCGCTGGTGACCACCGTGGCACGGTGGCCGGGAGTCGTGTCGTCCACGAGGGCCGCGCTGAAGCGGAGGTTCTGCCCGGTGTTGACGGAGCGGTCTTCCCGCACGATCCGGTCGGCGGGCACTCCACGTCCGCGCAGATAGTCGGCCATCGCGTCCGCCTCGGAGCGGACCTCGTCCTCGCCCTGGCCGCCCGAGACGACGAACACCACACGAGGCGTGTCCGGTGCGCGGGCGGCGTCGATCGCGAGGGCGCGCTCCAGCCTGCGGGCCAGCAGCGGGCCGGGCCGGTCGCCGTTGAGCCCGGCGCCCAGGACGACGACATGGGTGGTGTCCGCCAGGGGGCTGCTACGGCCCCGGACGAACACGTAGCCGGCGAAGACCAGGAAGAGCAGAGTGAGGTATCCCGCGCCCGCGTTCACCGCGACGACGAGGGCACCGAACGCCTCGCCGCCGACCGCGTGGAAGACCGCGTCGAGGCCGAGCACCGCCAGCACCGCGCAGCCGGCGGCCCCACTCGCCAGCAGGGCTGCCTGCGGTCCATAGCGCCGGACCAGGAGGACGCCGTCAGCCAGCAGTAGCAGTCCCAGCGCCAGCGCCAAGAGCAGGGCGGCGACGGCGAGGAGGGGGGCGATGGCCGGGTGGGCTGACGCACTGCGAGCGGCCAGGCCGAGTCCGGCAGAGGCCACCGTGAGGCAGAAGAGGACGGCGGTGGAGAACCGGTGCGGTGCCAGCAGGGCGTTGACGACGCCGCCCGCGGCGAACACGACCGCGGCGAGGTACTCCGGGTACTCCGGCATGTGCCGCACCGCTCCGCTCTCCCGCCCGCCCGCCGGGCCGCTGCCTCTACCCGCTCGCCTCTCGCCGCCCGCGGGTTCCCATCCCGGTACGGACGGCTGCCGGCCATCCTCCCAGACCTGCTGTGCTACGCCGAACCCGGGCGGGCGGCGGTGCGTCCGGCGGGACCGGCACGTCGTGCCGGTGGTGCTGCCCGCCGGCCGCTCGGGACACACAGATGGACGGTGTGGTTTTTGGCCCGGCCCGCAGGCGGTGCGCCGCCCGTGCCGCAGCAGCAGCCGCACTCCACTGCCCGCTCGGCCCTGCTGCGCTCCCGCTTGCACCGGCTCGCCTTACCCGCCCCGAAGCCCCCTTCCGCGTCAGCCAGTCGCCGGAGCCGTAGCAGACCAGCACAGACACAACACAGCACGATCCAGCCGGCAACCTGCCGCCACCCTGACAGCGCACGGACCCGATGAGCGGGAGAACGCGGGGTATCCGGGAGACGACGACGCTGTCCGGGCTCCCCTTGAAGGAGGTCTGCGCTGTGCTCTCGCTCAAGCGCTTACTCGACCGCAGTCTGACCGCGCAGGCGACCCTGGTCTTCCTGCTGGGACTGGGCGCCACGGCCCGGATCCGCAGGGACGAGCACCCGGCTGTCTGGGTGTTTCACAGCGCTCTCTACACCGGGGCCGCCATCGCGGTCCTGGCCGTCCAGCGCCGCCGGGCCGCCCGAGCCGTGGGCACCGACGCGGGCGGCCTCGCCGATCTGAATCGGAAGATCCGCCACCATGAGGTGCCGCAGGACCTCGAGGAGCAGGCGGCCATGCGACGGCTGGTCGCCGAGCAGCTCGGCCAGATGGAGCGGGCGGGCAAGTGGCTGCCGTACTGGCTCGGCGCCATGGGCCTCATCGCGGTCGGCATGCTCGTCCTCGGAGCCGTCAGCGGGTCCCTCGCCTTCCCCCTTCTCTTCGCGGGCGGCATGGTCGCGCTGTGCTCCTGGGTCCTGTGGATGCGCCGCCGCTCCCTGGACCGCCTCCGCCGGATGCGCCAGGTCCTGCGAGAGGAGTGAGCGGCCAGGCAGGGCGGGGACGGTGGGCAAGTCCCGAAATCGGCGGCCTTTCGCACTGGTGCACTCGCGTGGCGGGGGTACCGGCAGGGCTGGTGCCATTCGCCTCCTCATGTACCTGCGCCGCTGGGAGTCAGATGTGGGAAGTGAGGCCCGTTTCCGGGTCGTGGGAGATCAGCGTCGGCATCCCGGGGTCATACCGGACGGTCTCGCCAGTCAGCAGGGCCCTTCGTTGACTGGCCGTTGCGATCTCCGCCAGGAACCGCAGCACGGCGGCCACCCCCGCCCCGTCGAGGACGTCCTCAGGCCAGACGGAGAACTCGATCTCCTCCTCGTCGTAGGGCAGGGCGAAGAACCACACGGCGCCGAAGCGGGCCCGGAAGGAGAAACTTGTCCCCTGCCCCTCCGGCTCGTCTGCCCAGACGCGGAAGAGGTCGGCCATGGCGGGACGTACGGGATCGAGCTGGGGGTAAGGGTGCTCCACCTCGGTCTCGTCGGCCACAGCACGCAGGCGTTCGAGGACGGCGATCCACTCGACGCGGGTCGTACGGAGCACCCGAATGTCCCTCAGGCTGCCGTCACGATGGAAGACATCGCACATCCACGGCTCGGGCAGGCACCGCGCGTGGGTGCCGCGCTCACCACAGTGGATGTCTTCGTGCCGCACCTCACCCGCCCCCTCGCGTTCGTCTCTTCCGTAGCATGAAAGGATTGCCTGGTTCAATGTCAGGGGCGATGATCAGCGGATGACTTCGACTGGTCCGGATGGGCGGGCAGGTATCGACGCAGCGCTGGTGAGGCGATTGCTCGCCGCACAGTTCCCGCAGTGGAGCCGCCTACCGGTCGTCCCAGTGGCGGCGGACGGCTGGGACAACCGCACCTACCGCCTCGGTGACCACATGACAGTCCGCCTGCCCACTGCCGCCGGGTACGCGCCGGCTGTCGACAAGGAATGCGAGTGGCTGCCCCGCCTGGCCCCCTTGTTGCCGACAGCCATTCCCACCATCCTGGCCAAGGGGGCCCCGGCCGAGGGGTACCCGTACCCTTGGTCCGTGCGCCGCTGGCTGCCCGGTGAGACGGCCTCCAGCGGACGCATCCACGACATGGCCCAGTTCGCCACCGACGTCGCCGAGTTCATCCTCGCCCTCCAGCGCTGCGACACCACCGGTGCTCCCCTCGCGGGGCCGCACAGCTTCCACCGCGGCTCGTCGCCCGCACACTACGAGGACGAGACTCGCCGCTGCATCGCGGTCCTGGGCAGCTGCATCGACACCGCGTGGGCCACGGATGTCTGGCAAGCGGCGCTCGCCGCCGAGTGGCACGGGGCGCCGGTGTGGTTCCATGGCGACGTTGGCGCCAACAACCTGCTCGTCAAGGACGGCGAGTTGTCGGCAGTGATCGATTTCGGCACCTCGGGGGTCGGCGATCCGGCCTGCGACCTCACGATCGCCTGGACCATGTTCCGCGAGGACAGTCGCGAGGCGTTCCGTCAGGCGGTCGGCCAGGACGACGGCACATGGGCCAGGGCCAGGGGCTGGGCGCTGTGGAAGTCCGCACTGACTGTTACCGACTGTTCCGACCCCCGAGACGAACGCATCGCCACTCACCTCGAAGTGATAAACGCGGTGCTGACCGACCACGAACGCTTCGCGTGACCAGGACCGTGGGGCCGGCCGCCACCGTCCCTCACCTGCTGCCAGCATCCACTGACTGCGACAGGTCGTCCTCCATGTCTCATGAGACACCCCAAGGTCTGGAGAAGGATGGCTACCGCGCGCAGTTCGGTGGAGCAGGTTGGGCCCGTCGATAATCACCTCGACAACAGTGGCGTGATCGGGGACGCTTCGCGCGATGACCAAGATCGACGACACACCGCCCGCGTGGGACGAGCGCACCCAGCTCACCACGTTTCTCGACTACACACGTGGCACCGCCCGTGCCAAGTGCGACGGCGTCTCTGCGGAGAACGCCCGCAAGGCGCTCCTGCCCCGCTCACCGCTGATGACCATGAGCGGAGTGATCAACCACCTCCGGTGGGTCGAGTACTACTGGTTCCAAGTGGTCTTCCTCGGCGAGGAAGACCAGGGCCCCTGGACCGAGGAAGACCCCGACCGCGAGATGCGTATCGCGGTCGACTTCCCGCTCACGCAGTTGCTCGACGAATACGCTGAACAAAGCGCCCGCTACCGCGAACTGGTTGCGGGGACCGGCCTGGACACCAAGGCCAAGCGAGCAGTCCGCGACGGTCTGCATGTCGACCTGCGCTGGATCCTCCTCCACCTCACCGAGGAGACAGCCCGCCACAACGGCCACTTGGACATCCTGCGCGAGATGCTCGACGGCACGACCGGCGACTAGATCCGGCGGAGATCATGGTCGGAGCCAGAGTCGGATCGAGGCGACGGTGACGGTGCTGTGGAAGATGCAGCCCCGCTTGTCGAACCTCGTAGCCACGGCCCGGGAGTTCGCTGGTTCTTCGGCTCGGGGATGGTGTGCTTGATCTGGCGTCGTCGCAGGTGACGGCGGTTGCGACGGGAGGAGTACTCCTTGTGGCCGCCGTCCCAGCTGCTGCCGTCGGCGAACCTCAGCGTCAGTGTCAGGGCGCGGGCGGCTGGATGACGCGGCGCAGCAGCAGAGCGAGGCTGACCACGGTGTCGAGAAGAGCGGCGCGGACTGCGGCGCTGTCCAGAGTGTGCCGGTGAAAGGCCGTGCGGATGGTGGCGGAGGCGGGCAGCGGACGGGGGACGACCGGGCGCGGGTCGATGCCGCGGGCACGGTCGGCTGCCAGCCGTCCGGCGCGGCCGCCCAGGAGGCGCCGCACCGTGGCGGGCGGGATCGCGGCGGGCAAGCCGACATTGTGGACGCCATAGTCGCACAGCACCTCCGCCTGCCGGAGCCGGATGCCGTGGAGCGCTTCGACCAGGAGTGTGGCCGGCCGGGCGGCGGCGTGGTCGGGGTCGACGGCCAGCACGCCGCCGGGCGCCTCGACCTGTGCGGAGGCGGTGGCAGCGACGGTGATCGAGGGGCCGACCCCGACGCGGACGTCGACACCGAGGCGCGAATGGTCCGCACCCGCAGAACCTCAGCGAGGTGGCGGGCGCCGGTGCCGTGTGTGGGCATGCCGTTTCCTGCTGCTGAGCCCTGTCTTGGCTGACCGGTTGAACCGACAGCCCGACGGCAGGGGGATGGTGTGCGACAGGAGTGGTCGCTCAAGGTCATCCACCACCCGGCCGTCGGCACGCTCGACCTCGAGTACACCGATTTCGACCTGCCCGGCGACCCCCACGTCTCGATCGTCACCTACACCGCCGCGCCGGGCAGCCCGAGCGCCGACGGCCACGTCCTGCTCGCCTCCTGGGCCCAGACGCGTAAGGCGGCCGCGCAGAAGGCGGACGGTCCCGCAGACCAGCGCCGCGGCTGAGCCTCGCCACGGTCCGAGAGGAAGAACCGGGCGTTCGTGGACGCGGCGGGCCTGGTCAGTCCTCCGCTGCGTCTCCGTCCTCGTCGTCGTCCAGCCCGACCGCGTCTGGGTCGCGCAGCGGGCGCAGGGTGCCTCCGAGCTCGACTGTGCCTGCTCCCATGTCACGCGCTTGCTAGTCCCGAGCCTTGAGGGTGTGATGGGCTCGACCCCCGGAGGCCATGACGGCCCTTCCCTTTGACTCACACGACGTGTGGCGCACGCCAAGGTCCTGGCCAGGTGCCCCAGACCTGCCCGAAGCGGGTCCTGTAGAGCCGAACCGCAAGTCTGCAATGAAGGCCACCGAGTGACCGTGCCCTTCCCGGCCGGTGCGGCAGTGCGCAGCGTGGGAGGCATCCGGGCGTGACATGGTCCTTGCCCGAGCCGATGCTTACTGTGGCTGTGGACAGCCCGCTGCCCACTGGATACGCGGCGGAGCCGAAGTTATGGACAGCGTTCGATGCTGTCCGTTGTTCACGTGTACGGCGTGGCCGCAGGTGTCCGCTTTATCCGAGCAGCATGACCAGCGTGCCCGCCGCGATCAGCAGCACGGCCAAGGAGGTCCAGCCGACGCCGAGGCTGACAGGAGACTTCTTCTCGGTCCACCGTTCCGCCTGACCCGGGTAGTGGGCGTCGTAGACCAGGTCGATCGGCTCCCCCACGCGTGGGAACGAATCGGGGTCGGC
This sequence comes from Streptomyces sp. NPDC013187, assembly GCF_042899705.1. NCBI lineage: Bacteria > Bacillati > Actinomycetota > Actinomycetes > Kitasatosporales > Streptomycetaceae > Streptomyces > Streptomyces sp. NPDC013187. The sequence continues at coordinate 11,250 of NZ_JBIBAF010000010.1, forward strand.
ATCCACATTCCAGCGCATGGAGCGGCCGTCCGCGGTGGTGCCCGTGCAGACGAGCCGTCTCGGATTGGCGCTGTTGCCCTCGTAGATGTGGTCGACGCAGGTGGCTACCACGCGTACGCCGTTGCGTCTCATACTCCGTTCGACGTACCAGATCCGCAGCCCGAACGGCAGGAGGAGCACTCCGAGACCTATCAGTCCGGTCACGTTGCCCCCACTGTCGATTCCCTCACTCAGCGCCGACGGCCCCCGCCCCGGTCGTTCACCAACCTACCTGCCGCCACCTCCATTTCCTCCCGCACCGCCGCCGGCACGGGTACGTTCCTGGCCGTCATGGCCGCTGCCTGCACATCGAGCAGATCATCGAGGCCAAGCACGAACACCGCGCGCCAGCATGGCTGGAGGAGGCGAAGGAGACGACGGACCGGCCGGTGTATGCGATGGCCGCCCAGAGCGAGTCCGTGCTGAAAGCCAGGGCCTCCATCGGCGAAGACCCCGACACACGAGCTGTGGACATGCCCCACGCACAGGCAGTCGGCCGAAAGACCACCGCGAAGAGAACCACGGCGAAGCAGTGCTCAGGCAGCCGCCGGTCGCCGCCGCAGCACCGCCGCCCTGCGGTACGGCTCGGCCGCCTCCTGGCGCCTGCCAGGCGGGAGATGCGGCAGCTCCGTTCTTGTGAGGGCTTGTACAGGTAGATGAGGGCTTGTACAGGTAGAGGGGTGTCCTGGCTGCGCAGACGGTGCAGACCAGGCCGGGCCTGACAGGCTGGGCCACTTCCCGCCCGTTCCTCAGCGGACTTTGGCGGCTGTCTTAAGGCTTCTTGAAGATGACCTCGGACAGAGGTCTGCGCCCCGGCCGGGTCCTAGGCTCTCGAACACCCCCCACAGGTCCGGTGGCCGCGATCGCGGCCACCGGCCACGGGGCCGAGTCAGCCGACCGACCAACCGAGGTGTCCTGCATGGGTTCCCGCCGAGCCGTTCGTCCGTCCCGCTTCCAGGCCCGGCCCCGCAGTGGGCCGAAGAGGCGCGGTCCCGCGCTGGCCATGGGAGCCGTCGCTGCGATCGCCGGCGTCGGGATCACCCTGGCCGTCGTCAGCGGCGAGGACGGCGACGCGTCGGACCGGGTGGTCGCGAACGGCACGGACAGGACGCCGGGCGCCGGCGACACCACCGGCAAAGCGGCGTCGCTCGCCTCAGCGTCGGCGAGCCCGAGCACCACGGCGAGCAGCTCGCCGAGCGCGAAGGCGAAGGAGAAGCAGAAGCGGTCGGCGAGCCCCACCCCCCGTGCACAGAAGACGACCGTCCCCGCGCCGAAGGCACCCGCGGGGACGACGGCGAAGAGCAACGGCGGCGGGGCGGCGAGCGGTTCGGGCGGCAGCATGCGGCCGGGCGGCACCAGAGCGGACGCCGGGCCGGGTTCCGGGTCGGGTTCGGCGTCCGGTGACGGGCCCGAGGCCCAGGTGCTCGCGCTGGTCAACAAGGAGCGGGCCGCGGCGGGATGCTCACCGGTCACGGCGAACGACCGGCTCACCCGGGCCGCCGACGACTACAGCGACGTCATGGCGAACAGCGGCGTGATGTCCCACACCGGCCCCGACGGCTCGACGATGACCACCCGGGTCGAGGCCGCGGGCTACCAGTGGTCGACCCTGGGCGAGAACATAGCCCGGGGCCAGGCGGACGCAGCCTCGGTCATGAAGTCCTGGATGAACAGCCCCGGACACCGCGCGAACATACTCAACTGCTCCTTCAAGGAGCTCGGCGTGGGCGTCCACTTCGGCGACGGCGGCCCCTGGTGGACGCAGAACTTCGGCACCGGTCGCTGACCCCACTCACCACCCCTTGGCCCGCGGGCACAGGTCGCCGCCCCCCTCACCCCCTGACCCGCGGGCACGGGTTGCCGGCCCCCTCACCCCCTGACCCGCGGGCGCGGGTTGCCGGCCCCGCTCACCCCCTGACCCGCGGGCGCGGGTTGCCGGCCCCGCTCACCGCCCCACGCCGCCGGCCCCGCCCGCGTCGGCCAGTACGAACGACACCCGCACGCGGGCGCCGCCCAACGGCGCCCGTGTGATCGTCAGTTCGCCGTCCGCCGCGCGGGACGCCCGGGCCACGATGTCCAGGCCCAGCCCCGTCGAACCGCCGACGCTCACACCCCGCGTGAGCGCTGCGTCAGGGTCCGCCACGCCCGGCCCCGCGTCATCGACCGTGAGGAACACGTGCCGATCCGCCCGCTCCACCCGCACGGCGAAGGCGGTGCCCTCCGGGGTGTGCCGGAAGACATTGCCGATCAGGGCATCGACGACGGCCGCGAGGTCGTCCTCGGGGAAGACGACGGGCACCAGTCGCGGCGTGAGGGAACGCTCGTAGGGCCGTCCTTGCTGGGCAGCGAGAACCGACCAGAAGTCCAGACGCATGGCGACCACCTCGGCGACATCGCACGCCTTCGCCGCGCCGGCCGCCGCACGGGCCGGGCGGGCCGACGCGAGCGGTGTACGGGCCGCGGCGATGATCGAGTCCAGTTCCCTCTCCAGCTGGCCGGCCGCCTCCGCGACCCGCCGGGCGCTGGGCGTCGACCCCATCCGGTCGGCCTCCAGGTAGAGAGCGGTCAACGGGGTGCGCAGCCGGTGCGAGAGGTCGGCGACCAGCTCGCGTTCCACCGCGAGCAGGTCGAGGACGCGCTCGGCCATGATGTTGAACGCCGCACCGGCCTCCTGCAGTTCGGGCGGGCCGTCGGGTTCGACACGCACGTCCAGGTCGCCCGAACCCAGAGCCAGTGAGGCACGCTTGAGACTGCGCGAGGAGCGCACGACGCGGGCGCCGAGGCGGTCGGCCACGAGCACCGAACCGCCGACCAGACCCAGCGCGAGCAGCGCCATGACACCCCAGGACGCGGCCACACCCCGGGTGAGATCTGCGGCGGGCACAAAGGCTTCCACAACCGCCACCCGGTCACCCTGCAGGACGACGGGCTGAAGGTAGACCCAGCCGCCGGCGGTGTCCACGGCCAGCGTCTCGCGCCCGCGCACGGCCCGGTCGAGCACGTCCCCGGGCGCGTGCGGCGTGCCGACGAAACCGCCGTCGGGCAGACGCACGACGAGCTGGTCGGAAGAGCCGAGCTCGGCGACGGCCTGCTGTACGTCGGCGCGCCGGGTGGTGAGGGCGAGCACCGGAGACAAGGCGGACGCCCGCTGCTGGGCAGCCGTGGTGGCCCGGTCCCGTACCTGCTCGCGCACGAGGAGGGCCAGGGGGATGAGGAAGGACAGAGCCACCATCGAGGTGACGGCCAGGGCGATCCCCGCGAGGGCACGTCTCATGGCGAGCTGACCAACTTGATACCCAGACCGCGAACCGTTCGCAGATAACGGGGCTTTCGCGCCTTCTCACCCATCTTGCGGCGCAGCGCGGAGAGGTGGACGTCGACCGTCTGATCCTCGACGTACGGCTGCTGCCACACCTCGGCGAGTATGCGCCGGCGGGTGAGGACCTGGTCGGCGTGGGCGGCGAGGTAGGCGAGCAGATCGAACTCGCGGCGAGTCAGGGGCAGTTCCCGGCCGGCCAGGTGCGCGGTGCGCGCCGTCGGGTCGATGCGCAGGTCTGCCACCTGGAGCACCGGCCGCCGGGCCGCAGTTACATCGGCGGGCACCAACCGGCGCAGCACGGCGGCGAGTCGGGCAGCGAGCTGGCCGCCGGAGAACGGCTTGACCAGGTAGTCGTCGGCCCCCGCGTTGAGCAGCCGGATGATCTCGCTCTCGTCGTCACGGGCGGTGGCGACCAGGACCGGCACACGGGAAATGCCCCGGATCATGCGCAGCACGTCCAAGCCGTCGAGATCGGGCAGCCCCAGGTCCAGCACCACGATGTCCGGCGGGCTCTGGGTGATCTCGCGCAGCGCCTCGAAACCCTGATGGGTGGTTCTGACCGCGTAGCCGTGACCGGTCAGGACCTCGATCAGCGCGGCCCGGATGACGGGGTCGTCCTCGACGACAAGTACAGAGGCCATGTGCAGGCACGTTAGCCGGTCCGACACTATGGTGCCGTGCCCCGCCTCCTGCGCTACCTGATCATATGGCTGGCCTGCACGGCAGCCAGTGTCACTGCTGTCATTCTCACGATCCATTTCGTGGTGGGGTCGACCCGGCCGACCGCGCCGGTCGCGCAGTCCGCACCGAGTCAGCCCCAGAAGTCCGAGCGGCCCGACCCCACCACCACCGCCAAGCCCTCCCCGAGCCCGTCGGCGAGCAACCGCACGCCCAGCCCGCCGCCCCGGAGCAGCAAGCCGGCGATCCGTCCCAGTCCGGCGCCCACACCCACACCCACACCCACACCCACCGGCCCCAGCGCGACCTCGAAGGCGCCGGCCGGCGCGGACGACACGGGGTGCCGGGAAGGCGGCACCGGCGTCTACACCGTGCCGTCCGAGGGCGGCAAGGCCACCGTACGGTTCGGCAACGACGCGGTATGCCTGATCTCAGCGGTCCCGAACCAGGGATTCACAGTGAGAACAAGCCGGACCGAGACACACACACTCACCGTGACATTCACGGCGAACCGCCACCGATCGGAGATCACCACCACCATCCAGCCGCAGAACCAGGCCCAAGTCCGCGAAACGTCATGGTGACACCTCCAAGCAACGCACCCCGGGCCGCCGGCACCGCTCCGGACGAACGACAACACCGTGACCGCACGTCAGTCCAGCGCCTCGCTCCCTACGGCCGCAGATGCGTACTCAGGTGCTGAGGTCGAGGAGACGGTACTCGTATTTGGCAGGCCCGAGGTACTCATCGGCCGGCTCCCAGTCGGGGTGGCGCGAGACCGTGCCGCCGCTGGGCACCCGGTGTGACACCGGGCGCCCCTCGCGGGTGCTCAGGGGCGGGCGCCGGGCTTGTTGACGACGCCCCAGGCGGCGCGAGCGCTGACCATCTCCCCGTCGTCCCGGGTCTCTCCGAGGTAGGCGTAGTTCTCGGGATCGAAGAAGATCTGCTGCTTGCCCTGCCAGCCGGAGGGCGTCTTCTCGGTATAGGTCACGCTCACCCCGATCGCCGCGCGGCCGAGGGGGTCTTTCACACCGGTCGTCACCCGGGCGCCGGGGATCTTGGCGAGAGCCCGGAAAAGGCCCGCTTGGACGTTCGGCGGGATCAGCACCGATCGGTACAGGACGTCGATCTCCCGCCAGTCACGCTGAGCGCGCGTCTCCCCCTTGATGGAGCCGATGGCGTGCTCCTGACGGATGCGCTTCATCATGCGGTCGGGGTCGCTCGGCAGGGTGGCGAGGAAGCGGTAGAACTGCCGCTGAGAACGGTCGTCGTAGCCCTCCTTCTTCCACTTCTCCTCCTGGTTGGGCCCGTGCCAGACCTGGAGCTCGTCCGGGTCGAAGTCCGAGACGTCACCGGCCGGGGGGATGCCGGGCAGATTGGCGTGCCCGGTGCCGTCCCAGCGGGTCCACTCCTCGCTGCTTTGCGGCTTGCCCCGGACGAAGGAGGTGTTTTTCTCGTACACCCACTGCTTCGGGCCGGGTTCTGTGCCGTCGTGCTTCTCGACGGTCGCGGCGGCCAGTTCGAGGGCGTCGGCGGAGGCACCTGCCGACAGCATCTGGGGGCCCTTCGTCGCGGAGGCGCGGGTGCTGTCCTCGGGAAGGGTCGCGACGATCCCGGCGGTCATGGCGAGGGTCCCTGCGGTGGCGGCGCCGACCAGGAGCATCCGGCGCCTGGGAAGGGCGGCGCGCCCGCGGCGGGTCTCCTGCCGGAGTGCAGCGGTGAGCCGGGCCCGCGGCGCGGCGAGCCGGTCGGTGTCGGGAAGCGGTGCGTCGGCGCGCAGGCCGCGGAATTCGGAAAGCTCGTTCATGCGGGGTCACCTTCGTGTATGCGAGCTTCGATGAGGGGGCCGTCGGCCGCGCCGGTTGCGGTGCGCAGCTTGCGGCGGGCGCGGTTGAGGCGGGAGCGGACGGTGCCGACGGGAATGCCGAGGGCTTCGGCGATCTCCTGGTAGCCGAGGTCGGCCCAGGCGAAGAGCAGCAGGACGTGCCGGTCGCCCGCGGAGAGATGAGCCAGCGCCCCGGCCAGTGGGCGGGCGGCGGCCTCGGCGGCGAGGCGGTCGTCGGCGGAGTCGGTCCAGCTGTCGGCGACCGGGTCGTGGCCGGTGCGGGCGAGCAGCTTCAACGCCCTGACCTCCTCCCGACGGTGCCGGCCGATCTGCTTGGCGGCGATGCCGTACAGCCAGGGCCGGACGCCGGCGCGGGCCGGGTCGAACCGCGCCCGTATCCGGAAGGCCGTCAGAAACGTCTCGGCGGTGACGTCGTCGGCCGCGTCCCGGCCGAGCCGTCGGGCGACGTACCGGTGGATCGCCGGGGCGTGACGGTCGAAGAGCGCCGCGAAACGCTCGGGTTCCTCGAGTGAGGCCGCGATGAGCTCGGCGTCGCCGCCGGCCAGGTCGGTCATGGACAGTCCGTCCGTCGGTGGGGTCGGTGGGTGTCACGGTGGTGGGTGTTCACACCCTGTACTTGCCGAGTCGCGGCGAACGGGTTCACGCCGCCGCCCTCTGACGCCGTAGGCCTGCGCGGCCTCTCGCAGCGCAGCCGCCACCTCTCCCACCGCGGCCCCCTCGCGCATGGCCGCCACGATGTGACGGACCGGGCGGTCGGAGCCCAACTCGCGCATGGATTCGCGGTGCAGGCGGATGATACTCGTGCACCCTGGGACGAACCCCGCTCCAGGTACGGCTGCGAACCGGCAGCCAGGCAGGGCCCGGTGGCCTGTCGATCAGGCGTGGGCAGCGCGGAAGAGGGGTTCGAGCGGATCGCCCTCGTACCCGACGACGAGACAAGCCGCTGCTAACGGTCCACGGGAGAGCTTATGAGCCGGGCCAGGGCCGTCGCCTCGGATCGCGGTTCATCCGGGTCGATACCGAGTGCCCGGGCCGCACGATCGCATCGCCGGTCGAAGTCGGGCCTCTCCCCCGGTACTCGTCGGCGACCGTCTGGCAAGCCGGTGCCGTGTCCCGCCATGACGTTGAGGCGGTGCCGTCGTCGGCCGCCGCTCTGGTCTCCTCGGTGAGGATGTTCGACGGTGGGTCGGGGATGGTCCGGGTCACCGGCGGACCGGTCCGTCGGCCTCTGTACTCCACTCCGCCCGTCTTGCAGCCCACTGCCGGCGGCAGAGCTGACCCGGTCGCGAATTGCCACCCGTTGGGATGCGGCCGATCGGAGCGTCATACCTCCGTGAACACCGCTATGAGCTGCATAAATACGACAGTACTCCAAATGGCGGCTCACGTGATCAACACCGGGATCCGAAGCTTCGCATGGCACTAGCCCCTCCTCCCGAAACGGAGCCCCTAGGTGAGACGCGCACGCGTAAAAGCCCCACTGGTCCTGGCGACGGCCGGCGCCGCGCTGGCTGCGGGAACCGTCCTGCTCGGCGCCCCAACGGCGCACGCCCAGCCCAACGCACCATTTCCGGTCCAGCCCAGCGTCCAGGACGCCCTGGCCCTCTTCCCACCGGGCCCCATCCAGCCCATCGTTCGGGACACCCTGACTTCCTTCCCGCCGGACCCGGTCCGGCCCATCGTCCGAGACACCCTGACCTTCTGGCCGCCGGACCCGATCCGGCCCATCTTCCAGAACATCCTGGCCTTCTATCCGCCGGACCCGGTCGAGCCGCCCGGCGACGGCGGCAGTGACGGTGACGGCGGCGGCGACATCCCGCTGAACTGACCGCCCGCGGGGTGGCCGTCGCGGGAGACCGCGGTGCCACCCCACAGGGCCGCCTGCAACTGGACTGGGACGGCCGGCACTCTGCATCACGGGCCCAGGCGATGCCACTTCATCTGACCCGATACGGGCGCCCCCCACGGGGGGCGCTTGCCCCGTGCCAGACGACAGCCGCGGCCGACTCTCCTCAGTACCCCCAGCCACTGTCCCCCTCACGTCCACGACCCGTCACATAGGAGAACCAGCCTCCGCCCTGCAGACGGCAGTTCGGCCCGATCGCGGGCGGGTCGACGGTCTCGCTGAAGGACTTCGGCTGGGGTGTCGCAGCCGTCGGCTGGGGTGTCGCCGGTGTTTCAGTGGCTCATGCGCATGGTTCCCGTCCAGTCCTGGGACTCGCGCTCAGGAGCGGACGCCACGCGCCCTGCGCAGACCGATCGCGCACGCTCCGCAGAGGGCTCCCCAGGCGGCGTTGACGAGGAAGAGCGGGACGATCGCATGGGGCTGAGCGAGAGGGCCCTGGAGTTTTCCGGTCAGGAGTGGTGAGAGGACCGCGCTCAGGACCAGGGCGGCCAGTGCGTAGGCCACGCCGGTGACCACGAGGGTCAGAAGCGGGTCGCGTACGCGGCTGAGACCGACCGCGAGGATCCAAGTCAGCGTGATGCCCACGGTGAGGATCACAGGGGTCAGGGGCTTCCCGAGAGCTTCGCTCCAGCCGGCGATGGAGAACAGCGGCCGCACGAGCGCGAGGGCGGTCAGGGCGGCCACCAGCGGCCAATTCAGGCCGTGCAGGCGTCGGCCGATCGGGAGACGGCTATCTGCGTTCACGGCTCCATCATCGGGAAACGGATACCGCCGGGGCGTCCGTCTGCGGCGGACACCTGTAGTACCCCGGCGGTTGTGGCCACCGTGCGGGTGCGTACCACGGAGGTTGCGAGGGATGGCCGGACCCATTCCGCCGCGCGGAGGAGGGCACCGGGATGGCGGTTGCCTAGGCTGGCGGCATGAGCCCCGGTGCTGTCTCGCGTCTCCGGCTGCGCCCGCCCAGCGGCCGTGCGGCGGACGCCGCTCTGGCCTGTGGTGTCTTCGTGCCGGTGGCGGTGGGCAGTCTGAGGTCGCTCATCGGTGAGCGGGAGGAGTCCTGGCCGGCCACTGTCCTCGGCTGGACACTGATCATCGCCGCCTGCGCGGCGCTGTACGTGTGCCGTCGCCGTCCTGTGCTCGTCGCCGCGTCCGTGTTGGCTGCCACAGCCGCCTACTACCTCGTCAGCGTCTACGACGGTCCTCTCGTGGTCGCGTTCGTCGTCACGCTCTACGTGGTCGCGGCCAAGGGGCACCTCCAGGCGGCGATCGCTCTGGCGGCCCTGACCGTGATCGCGACCGGCGTCGGCACACTCGCGGGAAACCACGACGTCAACGGTGTCGCCGTGTTCATGCTGACGGGGTGGCTGGTGGGGGTGGTCGCACTCGGCTGGGTGCGGCACAACCGCCTGGCCCTTGCTCGGGAGACCGAGGAGCGCGCGGCCAGTGAGGAGCGGTTGCGTATCGCGCGAGAACTGCACGATGTCGTGGGCCATCACCTCTCGCTCATCAACGTCCAGTCCGCCGCTGCCTTGCGCCGCCTGCGCAAGGACCCGGCCAGCGGTGCACGGAGCGCGGAGGAAGCGCTGGGGGCGATCAAGGACACCAGCCGGGACTCCCTGCGGGAGCTGCGGGCGACTCTCGGGGTGCTGCGGCAGGTCGACGAGAGGGCGCCCATCGCGCCCACGGCCGGACTGAACCGCCTCGACGATCTGGTGGCATCCGCGCGGCTCGCAGGACTCGACGTGCGGGTACGGTGCAGCGGCGAGCGGGAGCAGTTGCCGACGGAGGTGGACCTGGCCGCGTACCGCATCGTCCAGGAGTCGCTCACCAATGTGAACCGTCACTCCCACGCGACAGCCGTCACCATCGGCATCCACCGCGGGGCGCGGCAGGTGACGGTCGAGATCACGGACAACGGGCACGGGCCGGCGGCCACGGGCGGCCGCATGCCGGGCAGCGGCATCCGCGGGATGCGCGAACGGGCCCACGCGCTGGGCGGCGAGCTGACCGCGGGCCCCGGCCAGCAGGGCGGATTCACCGTACGCGGCCGGATCCCCTACACGAACGGAGCGCGACCCCTCTCATGACGCAGGCCGTGATCAAGATCCTGCTGGCGGACGACCAGCGCCTGGTGCGTGCCGGGTTCCGTTCGATCCTCGAGGACGAGGACGACTTCGAGGTGGTCGGTGAGGCGGGCGACGGCGGACAGGCTGTGACCGCCTGCCGCACGCTGCACCCCGATGTGGTGCTCATGGACATCCGCATGCCGGGCGTCGACGGCCTTCAGGCAACCCGGCAGATCGCCGGTGATCCACGTCTCGACGGCATCAAGGTGGTCATCCTGACCACCTTCGACCTGGACGACTATGTGTACGGCGCGCTGCGCGCCGGTGCCACCGGCTTCCTGGTCAAGGACACCGAGCCGGAGGAGCTGGTGCACGCCGTACGGGTGGCGGCGCGTGGTGATGCGTTGATCAGCCCTTCCGTCACACGCCGGCTGATCGCGGAGTTCGCCGTACGGATCGAGGCACCTGAGCCCAGCCCACGTCTCAAGGTCCTCACCGACCGCGAGCGGGAGGTCATGGAGCTGGTCGCCGCCGGCCTGACCAACGATGAGATCGCCGCCCGCCTCGTCCTCAGCCCTGCGACGGCCAAGACCCACGTCAGCCGCATCATGACCAAGGTGGATGTCCGCGACCGTTCCCAACTCGTGGTTCTGGCGTACGAGTCCGGCATGGTCCGCCCGGGCTGGCTGAGCGGTGGGCCACCACCGTAGCCGGAGCGCTGCCGGGAACCCACCAGCGGCGTAAATCGGCCCGGGGGCGCGCCACCGGCGGGGTAGGGCAGGTGTCCGCCGCAGGGCGATGCGCCGTCGCATGCCGCGGCCGGACGCTGCGGGGCATGAGTACACGCTCCCCTGCTTCCCCGCCTTCCGCCAAGGGCCCGGCCGTCCTCGTCGGCGTGCTTGCCGGCGGCGCCGCCGGTTTCCTGCTGACCGAGTCCGTGGGTGCCTTCTCCGCCTTCGTACTCGGCCGCGCCCTCGACGTGGCGGGCTCCGGCGGCGTGCTGCTGGCCGCCTTCGTCGCCGTGCCGTTGATCTGCGCGGTGCTCGGTGGCGTCATCGCCTGCCGCCGCGCCGGGCAGAACCTCCGTTCGCACGACCGGGGCCGGTGAACCCATGTCATCGGCACGCGACATGATCGCGGCCACCGGTCCCGTCACCGACTGGCGGGCGTCTTCGGACGTCTGGCCCTCTGGTCCCAGCGCCACCGCTGGGGCGCACTGCTTCTGTGGGTCCTCGTGGTCGCGGTCATCGCCGTCGGCGCTCGGAGCGCAGGACATGCCTGCCGCAACGACTTCACCCTGCCCGGCACCGACTCACAGGCCGCGCAGACCTGTTGAAGCGGCACGGCTCCGCGCGGGCGGGCGGCACCGTGCACATCGTCTTCAAGGATTCCGACGGGCTGAGCGGTGATCGCCCGGCCATCGTGCGGACCCTCGACCGGGTACGCGGCCTGCCCGGCGTCGCCGACGTCCGCAGCCCCTACGCGGATGCCTCCCGCCGTCTCCGAGGACGGCACCATCGGCTATGCCACCGTCATCCTGGACGCCAAGCCCGAGGACGCCCCGAACAGGACGTCGCGCTGACCGTCCTGGTCACCATGGCCGCCTCGGTGACCCTGCTGCCCGCTCTCCTCGCGCTCTTCGGCGGCCCAATCCGACGGGACGGCACGTACTCACGCCGTTCGCCAAGGCGCAAGCCAAGGGCAGGGACGAGGGCGTGCGCTGGCGGCGGCTGGCCTCCGCCGTACAGCGGCGCCCGTTGCCCGTCCTGTTGGCCGCCGGAGTGGCGCTCCTGGCCCTGTCCGCCCCGGCTCTGGGCATGCCCCTCGGCTTCGCCGACGCGGGCAACGACCCGGCATCGTCCACGAGTCGCAAGGCATACGACCTGCTGGCCGAGGGCTTGGGCGCCGGGTTCGACGGTCCCCTGCTCGTGGTCGGCCGGGGCGACACCGACGCCGCCGAGCAACTGCGGATCGGGCTGGCCCGTACTGCGGGCATCGCCGCCGCCACGCCGCCACCGCCTTCCCCGGACGGCGCTGTGTTCACCGTCATCGCTTTCCCCACGACCTCACCACAGGACGCGAGCACCGCCGGTCTCGTTCACGCTCTGCGCGCCGATGTCCTGCCTCGGCTCAGCGAACGCACCGGCGCCGATTACCTGGTCAGCAATGTCAAGACCTGTGGATCGGTTCCGGGAGGGCACACGGAGGGCGTACCTTCCCGAATGATCCTTTGATGGTCACCGAATAGGCCCGCGTTCGCAGCGCAGGCCGGGAGGGCACGCCCTTGCTCAGCGTAGTCACCGACGACGGTTCCACCGAGTTGGTGGTCGGCGACGGCGCCATGGGCCTGTGGAAGGCCCTCGCCGAAGTGTTCCCCGGCGCCCGCCGTCAGCGCTGCTGGGTGCACGGGGCCCGCAATATAGCGAACACCCTGCCGAAGTCCGCGCAGCCGGGCGCGACGAAGGCGACGGAGGAGATTTACTACGCCGAACACCGCTCACACCCCGAGAAGGCGATCGAGGCGTTCGCCAGAACTCACGGCACCAAGCGGCCCAAGACCGTCGCGAAGATCACCACCGACCGGGACGAACTGCCGGCGTTCCATGACCTCCCGGCCGAGCACTGGATTCACTCGCGGACCACGAGCCCGATCGAATCGACGTTCTCCACGGTCAAGCTCCGTACCAAGGTCACCCGCGGCGCCGGAAGCCCGGCCGCGGCCCTCGGGATGGTGTTCGAGCTCGTCGGGTCCGCCCGGGTCCGCCGACGCGCGATCACGGGCAACCGCCCGGTGCCTCTGGTCCGTGCAGGTGCCCGGTTCGAGAACGGCGTCCTAGTCGAGCGGCAGGACCGGGCCGCATGAACCACGACACTTCGCAGCAGGAGGAGCCCGGCGAGCATCTCCGCTTCTGGAACTACCTGAGCGAGCTTGAGCAGGTCGCGCAGGCCGACGAGGTCGACCTGGTCAGCAGAGTCCTCACCGACCCGGTCCGGGCGATGGCCCAGTCCGCCGTCCTGCGGCATCTGGACCGCCAGGCCGCCGACCTCCACGGCGGACCCCACTACGAATCCTGGGCCGAGAAGATGAGCCAGGCCACGGCGCGCTACCCGTTCCTGACGCAGCGCCTTCACGAATGGTCCCTCTTCCGGGCCGTCACACTGCGGCAGTCGTGGCGTCCGGATGCCTTGCTCGACGCATCCAACTGGCTCCAGCTCAAAACGGCCGAAGCATCGAACGCAGCCGCCCTCAAGATCCTCGCCGACGGCGGTCGCACCAAGCGGATCCGCAACACCGCCCGGATCAACCTGAAGAAGCAGAGTCAACGCTGACCGAAGTCAACTCATCCACAGGTCTTGACGATTACTCTCGAAGTCCGGGGGTGTCGGCCGCAAGTGACTGAAGAGCCAGAAGCGCGTCGTCCCTGGTTGAGCACCCCCAGGCCGATGATGCTGTGGCCGAAGGCGCCGCAATGGTTGGTCCGCGTCTTCCTGCTCACGGTGACGGAGACGACAACAGGAAGACGCGCTGGTCGGTACGGAGAGCGCCCTGTCGCTCGTAGAAAGCAATGGCACGTGGGTAAGCGTCAACCGGCGAGAGAGTCGCTCTGAAGGCGGCCCCTGGTGGCGGTAGTTGTGTACAGCGCAGACACGGGCGTCACCGCGTCGAGCCCCATGTACTCTGCGTCAGCCCAACTGGGTTGCCGGGCGGCACAATTCCGGAGTTCAGGACGCGTCGTGCGAGCGGTTCAAGAAGGTGAGCGAGGCGGGTGGTGCCGTCGGCGCCGAGCGTCTGCCACGGCGTGCCCGCCGCCGCGTCCGTGTCCGCCTCGATCTGCTCGTGAGCGGCCGCTCCAGCCCTGGTGAGGCGCCGCCCGTCCTCGTCGATCCAGCCTCGCTCGCGCAGCTTCGCCTGCGCCGAACGCCATTCCTCGACGCTCCACTGACGGATGCGTCGCTGGAACTCGGCGTCGGTTTCTCCAGAGGCGCTCTTGAGCACCAGCGCCTCGACCGGCCCCAGACGGCGGCCCACCAGCACGGCCACATGTCCGTCGCCACGGTGTTCGCGCAAGGTGGTCACCGCTTGCCAGAGTCTGACGTGGGGTTGAGCAGGGCGGGGCAGCGCCTGGTTGGCCGCACCGAGCGCTCGTCCCGCAGTGTCCGCGGCGCGGGCTGCCTCCCAGGCGAGGTCGGCGGCCTCGGCCAGCTCGGTGGAGGCAACGACGTCCGGACCATAGAGACTGGTCATCGCGGCGCCCACGGCCCGTTCGCGGGCCTCGATCACCTGCTGGGGAGAGGCGAGAGCCCAGGCGTCCGGCAGCGCGCTCGCCGCCCGGTCGGGGTGGAAGACGTAGAAGCAGCTGGTGACGACGGAGGGAGGAACAGGGCCGAGCGGCGCCGCGCGCAAGGCGAAGTAGCCCATCCAGTAGCCGCGCAGTCCGAGACTCTCCACGGCCTCGCGGACCTCGGGGGTGAAGTAGACCAGTTGGTGGACCGGTTCGAACCTCTCCCACATCGCCCGTGCGACGCTTTCGCTCACTTTCAGGCCCTCCCGGCTCGTCCTGCTCGCTGCGGCGTACACCGAGGGGCAGCATCCATCATGACGGCGGTCATAACAAGCCTTCGGCCCGGAGACCCCCGGGCCGCGGAGCGTTCGGTGGTGTCGTAGGTGACGATGTCGTCGGCCGGGGTGTCATGGACGCCTACGTGACTGGGTGTCCTGTCGCCGGCCTGCGGGCGGTCGGCGCGGGAACAACACCCGTCGCACGGCGTCCGCGCCCTTCGCCGAGGGTTCGCCGGGTCCGGTGGCCGGGTCCGGTGACCGGGTTATGCGGGGCCCGTGCCGGTCTGCTGACGTTCTTCTCGCGCCGCGTAGGCGGCGGGGGTGAGGCCGGTGCGGTGGCGGAAGAATCGGCCGAAGTCGGCGGCGTCGGGAAAGCCCAGGTGGGCGGCGACGGCCACGGCTGTCCAGCCGCTACCGCCGAGCAGGCGACGGGCCTCGAGGAGACGCCGTTCATCGATCACCTGCCGCGCTCCGGTGCCGGCGACGGCCTGGGCGGCTCGGGTGAGGGTGCGGACCGAACAGGAGAGCAGGCGGGCGTAGTCGTCCACGTGGTGCAGCTCGCGGAAGTGCAGTTCCAGTGCGTCGAGGAATTGCCGGTGGACCATGGCGCGTCGGCCGCCGCGGGCGGTGGGCGGCGGTGGGGCCGCGGCGCCGGGGCTGTGGGCGAGGCGGAGCAGCAGGGCCTCCAGCAGACTGCGCCGCAGGGCGTGGTGAAGGTCGAGCGGGCGCCGCCCCAGGGCGCGGTGTTCGTCGAGGAGCTGCAGGGCGGTGCGTTCGGCCCAGGGGACGTCGTCGGGGCGCGGCGTCAGCACGGCGGGCGCGTGGTGTGCGGTGACGGGGGTGAGCAGCCGGGCGGTCTCAGCCTGGAGGACGTCCGGCTCGAACAGGATGAAGGGGCCTTTGGCGGTGCCGGGCGGGTGCCAGCACTGCGTGTGGCCGGGTCGTACCCACAGCCACTGGTCACGGGTGACGGTGCGGGTGACGTGGTCGACGTCGTGGTACAGCACTCCGGACGTCACCAGGATGAGGTAGTGGAAGGTGGCCCGGCCAGGGAGCGGCGGATTCCACGGCCAGTCGTCGTGGTGGGCGTGGAAGTCCTCGATCGTGGTGACCTCCAGGCTGTACGGGGTGCCCACCGGGGGCTGGAAACCGTACAGCGGGGTGGGTGCGCCTTGGGGGGAGGCGGATGGCATCGCCCTGCCCGACTGTCCGCTGGTGACCATGATGTGTCCGCAGCTTACTGCACGAGATGGTCAACCCGAGGCAAGCATGGTGAGTGCGGCCCGCACCCACGGGCCGTCGGCGCCGCACGGCGCCATGAATCGCCCATTCGTGCCGGCCGGGCAGGTGAGGCCGGCACACGCATCCATCAAGGGAACGGCATGAGCGTCGACAAGGAAGAAATCAGCAAGACGATTCTCGAATTGGAGAAGTCCTTCAACGATCGGTGGAGCGGTGGCGACAACCGCGGCTACCTCGACAACTACGCCGAGACCATCAGCTACTTCGATCCGGTGCTGAAGGAACTGCTCGTCGGTCGTGACGTGGTGATCGCGCACATCGAATCGCTCTATTCGAATCCGCACATTGTGCGCAGCGAGTACCTCAACCCCGTCGTGCACGTCAGCGACAGCGGTGATTCCGCGGTCCTGGCCTACAACCTGAACACGTACACGCTCGACGACGACGGCAACGAGCAACAGCTCCGTGGGTGGAACGCCACGGAGGCCTACCGGCTGATCGACGGTGAGTGGCGGATCGTGCACTCCAACTGGGCTTTCACCCAGACCGCCGAGGACGCGATCGCGTCCTGACCGGGGTGAGGGTGGCGGGATGCGAGATCTGCGCCCCGTCGCGCAAGGAGGAAGGAACCGTACATCGTGAACGGCAGGACACTGCAGCAGACGGCCGCCGACCGCGCCGAGGGCCTTCCTGGCGCCGTGCTGGAGCACCCCTTCGGACCGGAGTGGGACGTGCACAAGGTGCGCGGCAAGGTCTTCATGCTGATCACCGACGTGGCCGGGGAACCGATGGTGATCCTCAAGTCCGCCCCCGACGAGGCGGCGGCTCTGCGTGAGCAGTACGCCGAGATCACCCCCGGTTACCACATGAACAAAAGGCACTGGATCACCCTCCACGGCGGCGACTCCCTCGACCGCGGACTCGTCGAGGAACTGGTGACCGACTCCTACCTGCTGGTCGTGTCCAAGCTCCCCGCGGCACAACGGCCGGTGGAGCCGACGGCGTTCACCCGGCGCGACCAGGCCATCCGATGACCTCGGCGGGATGCGGCTCCAGCAGGCGGCGCGGCCGCGCGGCTGGTGCACTGCCCGGCTCGGGCAGCGGGCGACGCGAAAGGGTCCTGGAGCCCCTCCGACGCGAGAGGCACACCGCGTGACGGGCGTTGCTCGTATGTGACGAGGGGCCCGGCATCAGCCGGGCCCCTCGTTCTCGTGGCAGGCACAGGATTGGGCCTGCGACCTCTGGGTTACGAGCCCAGGGAGCTAACGAGCTGCTCCACCCCGCGGCGGGTGCCACCGTACGCAGTGGCTCATGCGAGGCTTACGCGTTTCCTTCGTCAGCCGCGCACGATGTTCTCGGCCTGCGGTCCCTTCTGTCCCTGGGTCACGTCGAAGGTGACCGGTTCGCCCTCGACCAGTTCCCGGTAGCCGTTGCCGGTGATGTTGGAGTAGTGGGCGAAGACGTCCGGGCCTCCGCCGTCCTGGGCGATGAACCCGAAGCCCTTTTCGGCGTTGAACCACTTAACGGTGCCGCTGGCCATGCTGCTTGTCCTTCGATATCGCCGAGAGGTCTCGGCTGGTCCATGGGTGGGGCCGTCCGGAACCGGAAGGCACCCGCGAACCGTTCTACCCCCTCGGCCGCCGATTATCCGACCTTTCCGTTGATCGTGGGGGGGCGTGTCGACGACGAGAGCCAGGACTGTGCCTGTCCCAGCGACGATCACGGTGCAGACCTGGTGCGAACTCCCGCCATGGCGGTGGCACGAACACGCCAGGCCGGTATCGGTTCTACCGTGCCCATACGCGGTGGGAGGACATCAGGTCCTGGAGTCCCTCCAGTACCGAGGTTCCGCTTCGGCCGACCACGATGCCGGGTCCGTCGGCGGGGATCCCGACCGCTTCCAGCGCCGCTTCGCCGCCCGCCCAGGCACCGATCGCCTTTCCGTGGCGGAACGCCTCCGACAGCAGCAGGCTCACCCTCGGGTCGATCGTTCCGGGCGCACCGGCGGGCAGTGCCTTGGCCTCACGGGAGCCGCGGGCGTCGCCGTCGGCGGCGGGTGCCCCGGCCACCAGCAGTGCGTCGAATTCGATGGACCGGGCGGTCACGAAGGTCCGCTGGACGGTGACCGCGCCGTCGCCCGTGCCGAGTTTGCCGCCCGTCGGGGCGATGACCAACGGCACCATGCCGGCGGCGAGCACCGCCTCGCGTACCGCGCGCACGCCGTCCAGGTCCCCGTCCGGGCCGGTGACGATGCCGATGAGGCGGCCGTCGGTGGGCCAGGAGCGACCGACCTGGGACAGCGCCGGGCTCGGTTCGACATCGGCGAGGGGGACGGTCGGTTCGGGTACCGGCAGCCCCAGGCCCTCGGCGACGCGCGCGCACAGCTCGGCGTCGATGTTGGCCAGCACGTTCAGGGCCCGTTCCCTGATGGCCTGTTCGTAGCATTTGCCGAGCTCGAAGGTGTAAGCGGAGATGATGTGTTCCCGCTCCACCGGGCTCATGCTGAGCCAGAACCGGCGCGGTTGGCTGAAGTGGTCCGAGAACGACTCGGGTGCCTCACGGACCTTCTTCGCCTCAAGCACTCGTACGGGTGTCTCGATGTACGCCCCGGTTTCCGCCCCCGCCAGGAACGGGCAGCCGCCGTCGAGCGAGTTGGGCCGGTACGGCGCGACGCCCCGGTGCACGGCGTCCTGGTGGAAGCCGTCCCGTTGCATGTCGTTGACCGGCGAGTGCGGCCGGTTGATGGGGATCTGCGGGAAGTTCGGGCCGGCCAGCCGGGTGATCTGGGTGTCCAGGTAGGAGAACAGTCGCCCGGCGAGGAGCGGGTCGTCGGTGATGTCGATGCCGGGCACGAGGTGACCGACATGGAAGGCGACCTGCTCGGTCTCGGCGAAGTAGTTCGACGGGTTGCGGTTGAGCGTGAGCAGTCCGATCGGCTGGACGGGGGCGAGTTCCTCGGGGACGAGGTTGGTCGCGTCGAGCAGGTCTATGCCTTCGAAGGTCTGGTCGGGGGTGTCGGGGAAGGTCTGGATGCCCAGCTCCCACTCGGGGTAGGCGCCCGCCTCGATGGCGTCGGCCAGGTCGCGGCGGTGGAAGTCGGGGTCGACGCCCCCTGCGATCTGCGCCTCCTCCCACACCAGGGAGTGCACACCGAGCTTGGGCTTCCAGTGGAACTTCACCAGCGTGGTGGAGCCGTCGGCGGCTACCAGGCGGAAGGTGTGGACGCCGAAGCCCTCCATCATCCGGTACGAGCGCGGAATGCCTCGGTCGGACATGTTCCACAGCGTGTGGTGGGCTGCCTCGGTGTGCAGCGTGACGAAGTCCCAGAAGGTGTCGTGCGCGCTCTGGGCCTGCGGGATCTCCCGGTCCGGGTGCGGTTTGCCCGCGTGGATGATGTCCGGGAACTTGATGGCGTCCTGGATGAAGAAGACCGGGATGTTGTTGCCGACCAGGTCGAAGACGCCCTCCTCGGTGTAGAACTTGGTCGCGAACCCGCGGGTGTCCCGCACCGTGTCGGAGGAGCCCCGGGAGCCCAGCACGGTGGAGAAGCGTACGAACACCGGAGTCTCGGCGCCCGGTGCCAGGAACGCCGCCTTCGACACGGCGGCCGCGGTGCCGTAGCTCTTGAAGACGCCGTGCGCTGCCGCGCCGCGTGCGTGTACGACCCGCTCCGGGATGCGCTCGTGGTCGAAGTGCATGATTTTCTCGCGCAGGTGGTGGTCCTGCAGCAGCACCGGTCCGCGCGGGCCCGCCTTGAGCGAGTGATCGGTGTCGTACAGCCGTGTGCCCTGAGCATTGGTGAGATGGGTGCCCGACTGGGCCATGCGTGCCTGGGCCGCGCCGGTGGCCTGCCCGGTGGGCGACATCGTGTCCGGGCCGCTCTGGTCGGGCTTCGGCGGCAGGGGTTCGCGCGGTTCGGTGGGCTCCGCGACGCCGGGGGAATCCGGGGCAGGCTTGCCCGGAATTCCTTCGTCCGGTCCCGTGCCGGTGCCCTGGATGGCTTCGGTGACCTTGTCCGCCGCCCGCTTGAGGGGATTGGGCTGGCTCATCGTTATCGTTCCTCCGCGTCTGACCGGCCACGGCCAGCGCGGCCATGTCATGGGGGTGCCGTGAGATCCGGCGCCGGGTACCCGGCTGTTCCGTACTCATCACTGTCGGGCTTGTCGGGCACGGTCACCGCCCGGGTTCCAAGGAGGGCTGCCGCGAACACGGTCATGCCGAGGCTCTGGCGTGAGTTGACGCGCTCCATGAGCGACCTCCCGGCCTACATCCGGGTTCGGCGGCGGATGACCACGACCCGCATGGCCAGCGCGACGGCCAGCAGCACCCAGGCTCCGACGCAGTAGCCCCACGCCGTCACCCCGCGCACGACGCCGACGGAGGCCCAGACGGCCCACAGGGCGACGAGGACCCACAGTGAGGTCCAGGCGATGTCAGCGATACGGCTGGGCAGTTGGGCGCGCTGTCTGGTGCCGGGTTCGAGCCTTCCCGGCCCCGATTGCTGCTGCGTTTGGTGTCGGGTCATCGATGCTTCCTCCGGGATACGAGAGTGCGCCTCTGGGACACTTCGGCTTCCCTCGGCGAGATACGGCATGCCGTCAAAAGCAGACCCATATACGGAAGATGGGGCTCCGCAGCGTGCTCATGCAGTTGTGTCAATTGTTCGGCTGTTGCCAGACCCGGCATGCTGCCCCCATGCCACTGAAGACGATCCCTCCGCTCTCCCGCCGTACGCTGCTGCGCGCACTGGGTTCCGGCGCGGTGCTCGGCGGACTCGCCGGGTGTGGCGTCCCGGCCGCGTATGTACGCCCCGGCGACCGCGCCGCCGTCGACCTTTCCTCCACCGATCACCGGCTGAACTGGGCGAATTGGCCGCTGTACATCGATACCGATGACGAGCGTCCCTCGCGGCGGCCCACTCTTGAAGCCTTCGAGAAGCGCACGGGCGTCTCAGTCGAGTACGTCGAGGAGATCAACGACAACGACGAGTTCTTCGGCAAGATCAGTCCGGCGCTGATGAACCATCAGCCCACCGGTCGCGATCTGATCGTCATCAGTGACTGGATGAGCGCGCGGTTCGTGCGGCTCGGCTGGGTGCAGGAGATGGACCGGGCCCGGCAGCCGAACGTGACCCGGTACCTCGACCCGCAGTTGCGGTCGCCCGCGTTCGACCCCGGCCGCAAGTACACGGTGCCGTGGCAGTCGGGCATCACCGGCATCGCGTACAACCGGCGCAGGGCCGGCCGGGAGATACGGCAGGTGTCGGATCTGTGGGCGGGCGACCTGAAGGGCCGGGTCACACTGCTGTCCGGTCTGGACGAAGCGTTCGCCCTGCTGATGCAGGGCAACGGCGTCGACATCACCCGGTGGACGGCCGACGACTTCCACACCGTCTGTGACCAGGTGGAGAGGCAGGTGAAGGCGGGACAGATCCGGCGCTTCACGGGCAACGACTACATCAAGGACCTGTCCAGTGGTGACGTACTGGCATGCCAGGCGTACTCGGGAGATGTGATCCAGCTCCAGGCCGACGACCCGGACATCGCATTCGTCGTCCCCGAAGAAGGCGCCGAGCTGTGGGCCGAGTCGCTGATGATTCCCAACCTCGCCCGTCACAAAGCGAACGCGGAGCGGCTCATCGACTACTACTACGATCCCGCCGTCGCCGCCGAGCTGGCCGCGTGGGTCAACTACGTCTGCCCGGTGCCCGCAGCCCGGGACGTACTGGCCTCCGCCAAGGACGAGGAGAGCGCCGCCCTCGCCGAGAACCCGTTGATCTTCCCTGACAAGGAGATGCGCGGCCGGCTCGCCGTCGCGCGGGACGTCGACTCGGCTGAACGCGTGGAGTTCAGCAAGCGGTGGAATCAGATCGCGGGATTGTGAGTGCCGCCGCGGGCGGGACCGGGTGAGGTGCCCGGTCCTGATGACCGGTGCGCGAGGCGTGGTCGTCCTGACGCTGCTGCCCCGAAGCCGGCGATGTGCGGGGTGAAGGCGGGCCGGAGCTGATCGGTTCCCAGCGTCCGCGGACCGCGTCGGAATCCTCGCGACCGTCAGTGACGGCCCGGCGGTACCGGGTCCTGGTGGGCGCGGTGCCGGGCCGGGCCGGGGCGGCAGCGCAGCAGGCGTGCCAGGATCAGCCGGCCGCCGCGGAGGGCGCCGTGGTGGTGGAGGGCCTGTACGGCGTACGTGGAGCAGCTCGGGGTGTACGGGCAGCACGGCGGCCGGGTCGGGCTGACCGCGACGCGGTAGTGCCGCACGAACCGGTACATCGCGGCGGCCAACCGGCCACGCGGCGGGGGCGCGGCCGGGTCGGCGCCGTGACCGGCGGTGAGCGAGGGGCGTAGCAGCGTGAGCCACAGGGCCGCCGCCTGGGACCACGCGCCCCCGCAACAGCACGGGTGCGTCAGCGTGTCGAGGGTGGCCGCGCAGCAGCCCTCCTTCTCGCTGTCCTCGTTCCTCCTGCGGCCGCGCTGACCGTTCCGCGCCACTGCCCACCCCGCTTCTTCGCAACGGGGAAGATCATACGAAGTAGCGGCCTCGAGACGCGCTGGGCCCCTTCACCGTGCGGCCGGACATCCCTGGAGGCCGGTGCGGTGTGCTCCTCCACGTTCACCGACCAGCCGACCGTGTCACTGGCCGCTGCCCCGTGGAGGAAGAGACGTGCCGGGCCTCAACGGCCTTCAGCCGAGGTCGAAGGCGTTCGGCAGGCCGAGGAGGTAGCGGGTGCGGTCGTGGCGTCTGAGGGGTTCCAGTTCGGGGGCTCGGTACAGGGGGGTCACGGTGCAGCGTTGTGCGGTGGATCCGCATCGGTCCAGCAGGGCGTTGACGGCTTGTCTGGCCGACGAGTTGGCGCCCTCCATGGTGGCGAGGTCGATGGGTACCGCCACGTAGTCGCCGGCGAGGAAGAGGTTGGGGATCTTCGTGGCCGATTGCGGGCGGTGGTGGAAGGTACCCACCGGGTGGATGAGCAGTTGCTCGTCGTTGACGGGATGGGGCGTGCCGAGGCCGTCGACAGCGGGGTCGAGGAACCAGGAGTGCAGCACGGAGTCCTTCAGGACCGTACGGCCGCTGTCGTTGAGCGACGCCTTCAGCTGTGCCCACACCTCGCGTGCGACTTCGGTACGGGTGCACTGCTTGGCGGTCTTGCCGTACAGGATGCCCGGCCGGTCCCACTCGGAGACGTCCACGGACAGGCAGTCCGCGACCGTACCGTCGCCGTAGTCGGCCGGGAAGTCGCGGCCGGGCCAGTGCTGGGCTTGGGCGATCGCGGTCAGCGACCACGGGGAGTCGATGAGGTCGAGGTGGCCGTGCACGATCGGCACGCGTTCGGTCAGGTAGAACTGAATGCCCGTCATCCAGTCCGTTTCCAAGCGGTCACACTCGGCCAGCTGGGGGTCGGCCGCGCGGACGGCGGAGTTCCATGTGCGGCGAGCGTGCTCGACGGGCATCGCCGAGATGTAGTGGTCGGCGGTGACGATTTGGCGCACGCCTGAGCGGTCCTCCACCACGGCGCCGGCGATCACACCTGCTTCCAGGGTCAGGTCCCGTACGGTCCAGCCGACGCGGAACTCGACCCCGAGTGACTTCAGGTACGTCACCCAGGGGTCGATCCACGCCTCGTTGGTGGGTGCGTTGAGGATCCGGTCCAGTGGTCCGTCCGCGCCCCGTCCGAGGACGTTGAAGGCGAAGGCCTCCAGCAGGGTGCCGACCGTACGAGTGCTGGCCTCCTCCGCCTTGGTGGCCACGATGTTGCGGGTGATGCCGACTGCGAGGACCCGCTGGTAGTCGTAGGACATCCGTCCGGCCCGCACGAAGTCCCACCAGGGCGTCCGCTCCCATTCCCCGTCGCGGCGCTGGTCGCAGCTGGTGAGAAAGACCAGGAAGCGGTTGGCGAAGTAGAGGGCCTCGTGGAGGGGGAGGTTAAAGGTCGTGTCCAGAACGGCGGTGAAGGCGCGGCGGATTTCGTCGGGGGTGAGTTCGGCCGGGGTGTTGTCGGGCCAGGGCAGCGGAATCCGGATGTCCTCACGGCCGCCCGACCTGGCGAACAGCATCTCCTTCGGGGCGACGAGGTTGTCGTGCACGCCGCCCGGGTTGCCGGGGAACGGGATGCGCCGCATCGTGTCGGGCAGGTTGTGGTAGATGCCGGGGATGAAGCGGAAGCCGTGCTCGCCCGGCAGGGGGCGCCGGCCGCCCGTGTCACTGTCCGGTACGTCCATGCTGCGGGCCTTGCCGCCGAGTGACTTGCGTTCGTAGACCGTGACCCGGAAGCCGCGCTCGGCGAGTTCGTGGGCGGCCGTGAGCCCGGCGACGCCGCCGCCCAGGACCGCCACGGTCTGCGGTGCGGAGGCGTTCTGGGCCGATGCCCCTTGCGGGGTTCCGAGGGCCACCCCGCCGCCGGCGGCTGCGGCAGTGCCCAGGAACTCTCTGCGCGTGGTGCCACTCATCGCCACCCCTTACCGTTGGTAACGTCGGGCGCACGAGGATATGGGCGAGGCACCCATCCCGGAAGGCAGCCGACGCAACTTGGCCTGATGGCACGTCACTGGCGCGGTCGCGGCGCACGTCCCTTCCCCGTATGTCATTTCCGCGCCGCTCTCAGACCGCGCGCGACCTCACTCACCGCCGAGTTGACGCCGCCATGAGTTCACGTCCTGATCGACGGTGCTCTTGGGCACGGGGTGCGGTCACTTGCCGCCTCGAGTGCGGCAGCGCCAGAGTCGTCCCGATCTCCGGCAGCGGAGGACGGCGGCATGCGGGGATGTCACGCCTGAAACGGCATTCCGGCACCGGCGCTAGGGCAGGGCCTGTTCTGCCCAGATCACCTTGCCTTGCGGGGTGTACCGGGTGCCCCAGCGCTCAGCCATCTGCGACACCAGGAACAGGCCCCGGCCACCCTCGTCCGTCGTCGCGGCGTAGCGCAGATGGGGTGAGGTGCTGCTGCCGTCGGCGACCTCGCAGATCAGCGCGCGGTCGCGGATCAGCCGTACGTGGATCGGCCCGGAGCCGTAGCGGATGGCGTTGGTGATGAGCTCGCTCAGGATCAGCTCCAGGGTGAAGCCGAGTTCCGACAGGTCCCATGCTTCGAGCTTCCGGGACACGGCGTCGCGCATCCCCGCGACGGCGGCAGGGTCCGGGGGGACGTCCCAGTCGGCGACCCGGTCGGGCGGCAGTTGCCGCGTGCGGGCGACGAGGAGCGCGACGTCGTCCTTGGGACGGCCCGGAAGCACCCTGTCCAGCACGTCCTGGCAGGTCTCCTCGGGTGGTCTGCCGGGGTTACCGGTGAGCGCCTCGCGCAGCAGCTCCATTCCGACGTCCAGGTCGCGCCTGCGGTCCTCGATGAGGCCGTCGGTGTACAGGACGAGCTGGGTTCCCTCGGCGAGGCACAGCTCCGCGGTCCGGAACGGCATGCCGCCCAGGCCCAGCGGTGGACCGGCGGGCACGTCCGGGAAGGTGACGGTTCCGTCGGGCCTGACCAGCGCGGGCGCCAGATGCCCCGCCCGCGCCATGACGTAGCGGCGCGTCACGGGGTCGTAGATTCCGTACAGGCAGGTGGCGCCCACGACGCCCGCCGCGCTCTCCGCCGTCTCGCTCTGGTCGATGCTTCCGACCAGGTCGTCCAGGTGGCTCAGCAGTTCGTCGGGGGGCAGGTCGAGGGCGGAGAAGTTGTGCACCGCGGTACGCAGCCGTCCCATCGTGGCGGCGGCGTGGAGGCCGTGGCCGACCACATCGCCCACGGCCAGTGCCACCCGGCTGCCCGGCATGGGAATCACGTCGAACCAGTCCCCGCCCACGCCCGACTGGGCGGGAAGGTAGCGGTAGGCGATGTCGAGGGCGTTCTGCTCAGGAATGGCCTGCGGCAGCAGGCTGCGCTGGAGGGTGACCGCCAGGGCGTGCTCGCGGGTGTAGCGGCGGGCATTGTCGATGCTTATCGCGGCACGGGCCACCAATTCCTCCGCCAGCGACACGTCCTCCTCGTTGAAGGGTTCATGCTGCTGCGTGCGCCAGAAGCTGGCCATGCCCAGCACGACGCCACGGGCCTGGATGGGCGCCGTGATGAGGGAGTGGATGCCGTGGTCGATGATCGCCTTGGCCCGCTCCGGGTCCTGCACGCGCCAGCCCGTGGCGCTCGGCAGATCGCTCACCAGCTGGGAGCGGCCGCTGCCGTAACCGCGGGCCTGCGGCGTGGAGGGAAGGTAGTCGAAAAGCCTGCCCTGCTCGGTGAGCGGGTGGTTGTCCACGATGCCGGACACGGCCGCACGTCGCATGTCCGTCCCCGTGGGGGCCGGCTCCTCGCCGTGCAGGACGGCGTCGGCCAGGTCCACGGTGACGAAGTCCGCGAAGCGAGGAATGGGGACTCTCGCCAGTTCGTCGGCGGTACGCAGCACGTCCAGGGTGGTACCGATGTGGAGTCCGGCGTCGTACAGGAGCCTGAGCCGCTCCCGCGCCACCTCCGCCCTGCCCGTCACCGCCTGCAGCTCGGTGGAGTCGCGCAGTGTCACCACCGTCTCTCTGGGACCTCCCGCGCGCCCCGTGGGCCGCTGGTTGACCGCGATCAGCCGTTCTCCCGCGAGGTGCACCTCGTCGGTCGCCTCGCGCCCGGAGGCGAGCAGCGCCTTCATATCGGGATCGAGGCCCGGCAGGTCCAAGACCAGCCGCCCCTCGACGTCCGGGGGCAGCTCCAGCAGTCGTCTCGCTTCATCGTTCGCCAGCATCAGCCGCCCGTCGGCGGCCACGATCAGCACCCCTTCCCGAACGGAGTGGAGCACTGTGTCGTGGTGCTCGTACATCAGGGTCATCTCGTCCGGGGCGAGGCTGTGTGTCTGCCGTCGCAACCGCCGGCCCACCAGTGCCGTCACGCCGGCCGACAACGCGAGCGCTCCGGCCCCCGCGCCCAGGATGATCGGTAGTTGCTGGTTCAACTGGCTTTCGACGTTCTCGACCTTCATCCCGGCCGAGACGAGGGCCACCACCTCGCTGCCGGCGTCCTCGACCGGGACGGTGGCCTGCACCTCGCGACCGAGCGGGCCGTCGACGCTCTCCACGTAGACCCTGCCTGCCAGCGACGGCCCGATCTCGCCCACGAACCGCTTTCCGATCCGGTCCGGCAGGGGATGCGTGTATCGGATGCCCGTGGTGTCCATGACCACAATGAAGTCGACGTCGGCGGCCCGGCGTGCCGCCTCGGTGAGCGGCTGGAGAATCCTGCTGGGATCGGGGGTCCGCAATGCCGCCAGGACACCCGGTGAGTGCGCGAAGGTCTCCGCCACGGCCGTGGAGCGGCGCCTGGCCTCGGCGCTGCTGTCACGCTCCGACTGCAGGATGAGAGCGAAGACGCCACAGGCTACGAGCAGCACGACCAGAGCCACCTGGAAAACCAACACCTGCCCGGCTACAGTCCGCGTGCTCTTGCTGATCAGACGCTTGACCGACAGGTGTCGAAGACGGGCGAAAAGACTCGCCATGCGACCTTTCTAACACCGGTGATCCCGAGGGGCCAGGGCACGCCCTGCCCCTGTCCGGTCGGCCTCGGGTGTCGACGCCGCAGTGCGCCGCGGCGCCTCGCCCCTCTTCGGAACGTGGCCGTCCGGCGCACATTCGCGTGTGCGTGTGATCACCCCAGGCCCTGTGACCGATTAGACCGATAAGATACTTTTGTGATCATGTCTGCATGGCCGTGGCGCCGTCGCCCCGCCTACAGCGGCCGATGGGAAGCTGCCCGGCTGGCGCCCTTGGTCCTGACCGTTCTCATCGCCGTCCTGGCGTTCTCCACCCCGAGGGAGATCGCCTTCAGCCGCCTTCTGCCCGTCGCGCCCGCCCTTGCGGCCGCCATGTGGCCCGTGCTCCCCACGATGGTGCTGGGGGCGTTCTGCCTCCTGCTCATGATCGTCCTCAGCTTCTTCCACACCGATCTGGGGACGCCGTACACGTCGGCCGCGATCATCGCGGTCACCTTGGCGGCCGCATACGGCAGCCATGTACGACTTCAGCGGGAAGAGACGCTCTTCCAGGTCCGGCTGGTCGCCGACGCGGCCCAGAAGGTGCTGCTGCGCCCACTGCCGCGCCGCATCGAAGGCGTCGAGATCGAGTCGCTGTATCTGGCAGCGCAGGAACAAGCGCGGATCGGCGGTGACTTCTACGAGGCGATCGGTACACCGTACGGTGTCCGGCTGCTCATAGGCGACGTACGGGGCAAGGGTCTGTCCGCAGTGGGGGCGGCCTCGGCGGTGATCAGCTGCTTCAGGGAGGCCGCCTACGACGAGCCCGACCTGCAAGGGATCGTCCACCGCCTGGAGACCACCGTCACGCGCCACAGCGCCGCCTTTCCCGTCCAGGACCAGCCCGAGCACTTCGCCACCGCGCTCCTCGCAGAGATCCCGCACGGCGGCGGCCGCCTGCGCCTTCTCAACTGCGGGCACCCGCCGCCGCTGATCGCGCATGCGGGAGAAGTCCGGGTCCTGGAGCCCACCATCCCCTCCCCGCCCCTCAACCTCGCATCGATCATCGGTGACCGCTACTGGGTCGACATCGTCGCCTTCGCCCCGGGCGAGCAGCTGCTGCTCTACACGGACGGCGTATCGGAGACCCGGGACCAGGCGGGCCGGTTCTTCCCGTTGCCGGACTGGATGCGGCGTCAGGACCCGAAGCATCCCCGCGAGCTGCTGGACCAGCTGCATCGGGATCTGCTCCGGCACAGCGGCGGAAGACTCGACGACGACATCGCGGCCCTCGCGCTGAGACGCACCACCGCGCAGGATCGGGGAGTCGTCGATGCCGGGGGCTGAATCGTCGTGTCGGCGACCGATGGATGGTGAACCCGCCGCCCCGGCAGACGACGGGTGGCCACTCGCCCGACGGCCCCGGGCAAGGTTCATCGGTGGGGCCTGGGTACCCGGCCCGTGTCCAGCCACATCCCTTTGTCACCTGGAGGTGACAGGAATGGCCACTTCACCCCGGTCGTCCATGGAGACGCACCCCGACATCCTCGAGATGCGGACCCGCCACGAGATGGCCGAACGTGCTGCCACCACGCCTCGAGCGCAGGCCGTCGAAACCCTGGCCTTCATCACCGGCATCTACCTGGCGGCGTCGCCGTGGATCGTGGGGTTCGACAACCTCACCAGGCTGGCCGTCACCAACGTGATCGTCGGCATCGCGTACGCGCTCTTGATGAGCGGCGGCTTCGGCCGGGCCTACGAGCGCACCCACAGCATGGCGTGGGCGGCCTGCGCCCTCAGTGTGTGGACCATCGTCGCCCCCTGGGTGATCGCAGGCGACGTCAGCACCACACGGAGCGTCGTCAACAACATCATCGTGGGTGCCATCGCCCTGGTGCTGGCCCTGGCAGCCAGCGCCGCCGCCGCCCGCTCAGAACGCTCGCCCCGGTCGACCGCGGGCGACCGCGGGATGTCCGGTCCCGGTGGAATGACCTGAGAGGACCCCAGTGGCAGACCGAGTTGGCCGGCGCGCCTCAGGCGTCGGCCAACAGGTCGCTCTCCTGCACAGCCGGCAGGGACAGCGTCTTGTAGCCGACCTGTTCGAACAGCACAACGACGCGGTCTTCTTCCACCCGCATGACCGTCCCCTCACCCCACTCGGGGTGGCGGACCCTGTCATTGGGCTCGTACGGCGCGCGGTGCCCGGGCGCGTTGCCGTTTTCCCGGTGCCCGGCCCCGATGGTCCGGTCAGGGTCCCGGTCGCACACGTCGCAGTGACCACACGGCCCGTCGAGCTGCTCACCAAAGTACCCCAGGAGGTACTGCCGACGGCAGGACGGCGTCTCCGCGTAGCCCCGCATCATCTCGATACGGGACCGGTCCGTGCGGCGCCGCCGCTCGAACACCTCTTCCGCCCGCTCGGTCGCCTCGTCCGCCGTGTGGCCGGGAGTGACCCGGACGGCGCGGCGCCTGCCCTCGACGGTCACTGCTCCGGCCTCTTCCAGCAGGCCCAGCAGATCGGTGGTCTTCCGACGCGACAGTCCGGACAGCTGCGCCACGCGGCTGCGGCCTTGGGGGGCGTCCTGGCAGGCCAGGGTGGTCATGATCAGGCGCAAGCCCTGGGTGTCGAGGGCCCGGGCGGTGAGGAACTTCTGCAGTCCAAGGTCCTCGGGACGGTAGAACAGCACCGCGCGGGCCGGATCTCCGTCCCGGCCGGCCCGCCCGATCTCCTGATAGTAGGAGTCCAGTGACTTCGGGACGGAGGCGTGGGCGACGAACCGGATGTCGGGTTTGTCGATGCCCATCCCGAAAGCGGACGTGGCCACCACCACGGCGGGCGCGCCGGCCATGAAGCCGTCGTGGATCCGGCTCCGGTCCGCCGCCTTCATCCCCGCGTGGTATGCCTCGGCGTCCACGCCGTCCTGCCGCAGTCGCACCGCGTAGGTGTCGGCGTCCTTACGGGTGGCCGTGTAGAGGACGCCCGGGGTGCCTGCTCCGGCCATCCACCGCGAGACCGCCTCGCGTTTGGCCGCGTCGTCGGTGAAGGTGCGCACGGAAAGCCGGATGTTGGGCCGGTCGGTGCCGGCTGCCACCACATGGGCGTCACGCATGTGCAGGTGCTCGACGATGTCGGCCCGGACCGGGGCGGCGGCCGTCGCTGTCAGGGCGAGCACCGGCGGGCGGCCCAGGCGTTCGGCCACCTCGCCCAGGCTCAGGTAGTCGGGGCGGAAGTCGTGTCCCCACGTGGAGACGCAGTGGGCCTCGTCGACGACGAACAACGAGGGCTTCAGCTCATGCAGCCGCGTCACCACATCGTCCTTGGAGAGCTGCTCCGGTGACAGGAACAGGTACTCGGCATCGCCCTCCCGGACCGCCCGCCAGCCCCTGTCGGTGGCCGACACGGACTGCGCGGAGTTCACCGCCACGGCATCCGGTGCCCCGCTCTCGCGCAGTCCGGTGACCTGGTCCCGCTGCAGGGCGATCAGTGGCGACACGACGACGGCGGGTCCGCCGAGCACAACGGTCGGTATCTGGTAGATCGCCGACTTGCCGGAACCGGTGGGCATGACGACCAGCACGTCACGCCCCGCGAGCAGCTCACACATCGCCTCCGTCTGCTCGCGGCCCAGGTCGCTCCAGCAAAAGCGTTCACGGGCGACGCGGCGCAGCTCCGCGATCCGGTCGCGCCTGCCTGCCTCCCGGTCTTCGGGGCTTTCCGCGTGGCGAGTCATGGCGTCCCCGGCCGGCCCGCAGCCCGCTCATGTGGTGCGCGACGTCCATGGGCAGCGGCTGCCGCTCTCACTTCCACGGGCACGAAGCCTCCTTCCGGGCGTTGAGACCTTCTGGCGAGCCAGACCCGGGTACCCCCGGGGGCTGCCAGGATGCGGAGTTCCCTGCCGTTCGGCCCCGTGCGGTCGCGATCACCCTTCGCCGGGGACAGCCTGGACGGAGTCCGGTCCAGCCGATGATCCGGGCCGCCGCACTTCGGTACGAACCCCGGGAGGACCCCTTGACCGGCGCCATGCCCCACCTGGACGAAACGGGCGAGAACGACGACGTCGTGACCCTGCTGACGCAGCAGCACAACCACATCCGTGATCTCTTCGCCGAGGTCGAGAACGCCACTTCCGACGACCGGGCGGAGACGTTCCGCAGACTCGTCCGCCTGCTGGCGGTCCACGAGACCGCCGAGGAAGAGGTGGTCCACCCCGCGGCCCGCCGGCTCTTGCCCGACGGCGCGCAGGTGGTCGACGACCGTCTGGAGGAGGAGAGGGCGGCGAAGGAGAAGCTGAGCCGACTCGACGACATGAGCCCCGAGGACGCCGGGTTCATGCCCGCCTTGCGGGAACTGCGCGCGGACGTGCTGCAGCATGCGGCATCCGAGGAACAGTACGAGTTCCCCCGCATCCGCGAGAATGCCGACGCGCAGCAGCTCGCCAGGATGGCCACAGCTGTCCGGGCTGCCGAGGCCATGGCGCCCACCCGCCCGCATCCAGGAGTCGAGACCGCGGCGGAGAACATCGCCGTCGGGCCCATGGCAGCCCTGGTCGACCGGACCCGCGACGCCGTCCGCAAGGCGATGGGCAAGGACAGCACCTGATCCGCTCCCACCGGTCCGCTACGGACGACAGTGTCACCCGACACCGGCGCCGCGAGAGCAGTCGGTTCCGCGAAGTTGCGGGCAGAAGAGCGAGCGCGGCGAAGTGCGGGCAGAAGAGCGAGCGCGGCCGGGCCGGAACGCTTCGCCCGCGGCGCACCGCTTTGTCTCTCAGGGGCGGCTCGGCCCCTCGGGACGGCTCGGCCGCCGCAGCGCGGCCGGCCATGGAATCGACCTCGGCTCCCTGGGTACCCCGCATCCGAACCCGACACGTACGAGCTGCTTTCGGAGAGTCATGACGCAGAGGATCGAGAACGGGAAGGGCAATCGGTTCTGCAAGGCATGCGGCACGCCCGCCGAAGACGGGAAGCTGTGCAGCCACTGCGGGGCGGTTCTGGACTTTCCCGATGCGGAGGGGCTGATCGAAGACGAAGGTGCGGCAGTGCGCCGGGACTTCGAGGGACGCGCTGGGCAGCAAGAACAAGAGTGACTGGAGCTGCAACGAACCCGGCCTGTCGAGAGCGGTACGGCCGCACTCCCCGGGCACCACTGACGTACCGTCAGCCGACCGCTCGCCGCCGCGTCCGACGTCTGCGTCACAATCCGACAGGGAGCGACGCGGGACTTGTTCAGTCGGCTTGCGCGTCCCCGCCCCCGTCGTCGCTCCTGTTTCGCTGCACGGCGGTGAGTGCGCCGAGCACTGTACCGACGGCCACGATCGCAAGTCCGCGCAGCCAGACCTGTGCCTCGATCTGCGCGGCGAGCACGACGCAAGACACGATGCCCAGTACCGGCAAAGCGGTTGGCGAGCGGAAGTGGTCGGCTTCGCCCGGGTCTCGGCGAAGTACCAGCACCGCCGTGTTGACCATGAGGAACACGATCAGCAGCAACAGGATCAGGGTGGATGCCAGGGTGGCGACGCTGCCGGTGAGTGCCAGCAGCATCGCCGGCACCGTGGTGACCGCGATCGAGGCCCAGGGTGTACGACGGCCCGGCAGCACCCTGGTCAGTGCGGCGGGCAGCAGCCCGTCCTTCGCCATACCGTAGGCCAGGCGTGAGGACATGATGCCCGTGAGCAGTGCGCCGTTGGCCACGGCGACGAGTGCGATCGCACTGAACAGGCGCGTGGGCACGCCACCTGCCTCCTCCACGACCTCCAGCAATGGCCCGCTCGACCCGGCCAGCCGGGCGGTCGGCACCGCTGCGGACGCGGCGATGCCCACCAGCACGTACACGGCCCCGGCAGTGGCGAGGGCGCCGAACAGTGCGCGCGGGTAGGACCGCCGCGGGTCGCGGGTCTCCTCGGCCACGTTCACCGAGGTCTCGAACCTTACGGGCTCCCGAGCGCGGCGGCGATGGTCAGCGCGGCGGCTCGTACTCGCAAGTGAAGTCGCATGAAAATTTCCTCCATGCAGGTCCTGACCCCTGGCGAGACCTGGACGGGTGCACGAGTCACGAAGTCCCGGCCGTCTGCAGAATCAGCCGGAGAGGCCTCGGCACTTGGTGATCGAACGACACGCCCCGCAGACCCTGCTCGGTGCGAGCGACCTACTTCTTGTGACGGCGGCTGACCTCAGCCCGCCGTGACACTGGTGACGGAACAGTGACGAAGCGCCCCACAACTATCGGTGAGGAGCCCGGGTCTCATGATGCGTGGACGGCACGACCCGCCGTCTGCGACGCATTCACTGAGACCACAACCGGGGGAACACCATGAAGTCGACGCGCCGCAAGGCAGCAACCGCCGCTGTCCTGACCGTTCTCGCCCTGGGCGGAACACTCGCCGCCACCGCACCGGCCTCGGCTGCCACGCCCACTCACTACAACGGCGCCTGTGGCACCGGATACGACGTCATCCGGGCTACGCCGATCCACTCCTCGCAGTCCACCATCCCCGCCACCACGTTCGTGACCTACAACAGCGACGCCGGCAAGGTCTGCGCGGTCACCGTGCGCACCAACCCCGGCCCCCGCGTCTTCATGGAGGTCACACTGGACACCTGGCCCTACAGCAGCGGTCAGGCCAAGGAGTCCGGCTCCTACACCAGCTACGCGGGCCCGGTCTACAAGGACGTCCCCGACGATGGGCAGTGCCTGACGTGGAGCGGCTCGATCGACATCTACTTCAACTCGGACAACGGCAACTGCACCTGACCGGACGCCTCCGAGTCGCACAACCCGTCGACCGGCAGGCTTCCTTCGCGGTCAACGACGGCACCCGCGGAGAGGAGTGTCGCTGCGGCCAGGCCGCCCCAGAGGGCGGCCGGGCCGCGGAAGGCGAGCGTGGTGATGACCACCGGGGAAACGACGAGGCCGAAGCCCGTGGGAAGTTCGAAGCGAGCCAGTGCCCCGCCCCAGGACATGGGCCGGGGCAAGTGCGGTGATTCCTGATGCCGCGCGGCAATCTGGGCGGGCGCCGGCACCGGCGCCTGCCCGGTGCGCGGCCACAGCAACGTCCAGGGCGACCGCACCATGCTCAATCAAGGCGATGCGCGAGGACCGCGTCAAGGTCTTCCTCGCCCTGGCAGGCAACGTCGTCCGCGCCGCTCCCGACAGCGAGATCACCGAGGAGGCGATGCGCTCGTGCCGGCTGACCGCCCATAGCTCCACCGAGCTCAACCGCTCGCACACCGTCCGCGGCGACCCCGCGCTGATCATGCCGACCCTCGGGCGCACCGAGCGTGACGTCCGGGCCGACAGCGAGCAGTTCGTCACCGTCGAGAACTCCATGAGCGAGGTGCACACCTCCCAGGGCCGCCTTGAACCGGCCTCCCGGCTGCTGCGCAGCGAAGTCGCCATCCTGTGCCGGCTCGCTCGCCGCACCGTGGACGGCAAGGCGGACATCCCCTGGGACAGGTTCGAGGGCGACTACGGCACCATCCGCGATCGCATCTCCCGCATCGTGCCGGGCTTCCACGACTTCAACGCACGGGTGACCCGCCCCGGGGGGCTTCCAACTGCCCAACTCGGTCAACGAGGGTGTCTTCAACAACCAGGTCGGCAAGGCCCTGTTCACCTGCGACGAGCGCGTGGTCCCCCGGCGATCGAGGGACACCTGCTGCTGCAGACGCTGCGCTCGCACGACGGTTCCGAGCGCCGGGCCGAGAACTTCGAGGTCGTGTCCTACCCGGCGGCCAAGGGCTCGGCCGCCGCCTGCTACCCGGAGACGAACGTCCTGGTGCCGCTGGACAGCGTCGCCGACATCAGCAACCAGCCCACGTCGAAGGGCATCGTCGTGCGCTTCGAGCCCACCCTCGATCAGGGAGCATGACGCGCCGGTCAACCGAGGTCGGTGGCTCCGGTCAGCAGGAACTGCTGCAGGACGACGAGCTGCTCCCGCACGAGGATGAGCTGCTCCCACAGGAGGACGAACTGCTGCCACAGGACGACGAGCTGCTCCCGCATGATGAGGAACTACCGCTGGAGCAGCCACTCGAAGTGCCTTCGCCGGTGCCTGCCTCCCACCAGGACGAGTGGTCGCCTGGGCTGTAGGCGTCATGCGGCGTCGTCGCGCCGTGCGTTCCGGTGCCGGTCGGCCACGCTCCAAGGCCTGGCCCGGCGCTCGACCCGTGCGCGGTTGCCCGCACGCCCAGATCGTCCCAAGCGCGACGCCATGCCCGGCGCACCATCCAGGTCACCACTGTGACGAAGGCCAGTACGGCCACCCATACGAATGCGATCAACACGACGCCCCCTTCCGCCGAGCTTCGCCCGGATTGCCCGCAGTATGCCCGGCGTCGCGGTGCCCTGAAGCGTCTCTTGAGCAAGTCCAGAGCTTCGCCCGAGCCGTCCCTTGGGGACGTCGGCGGCTTGACCCGCCTCATGGGAGGCAGTGGAGGGCCGCCGAGTTCTGTGCAGCGCCCAGCGTGCGGGTCCAGCGAGGACAGCGATGTGGAAGCAGTGTCAGTCCGCTGAAGTATCCTTCCCGCCACCGCACACCGACTGTGAGGACCGAGAGAGTTGACCGGCTCGTCTGCTTTCCCCTTGCCTTTTCACGCTTCCCGTTCCATATCGTTCACGCCACCGCGAACGCTGCGGGAACTCCAGATGATGCAGTGCAGCGCACATATCCGGGAGAAACCCGGGTGGTTCGAGAAGATGAATGATGCCGACATCGTCGCGAGGTGGACGCAAGAAGCAGTCTCCCAAGGACTCACCGAAGCGCAAGTCCGCTACGTGCTGGACGAACTCCCGCATTACGCCGCCCTGAGAGATGAGCGAACCGGCATCGAGGTGTCCGCCGTCGACGGGGTGTGGCAGTCGGACATTCTGGTCGACGACACGCTCGGATCGCGGTTGCGCAAGGCGGTTCAGATTCTGGAACAGGTCCCCGAAGCAGAACTGGACTGGCACCCCGGATCCGACGGGCAGGTATTGGATCTGGTCCATCCCTCACTGTTCTGTCTGGTGAGGGGGGTGAGCGGCGCGCCCGAGCGGGCTTGGCAGAACCCGACGAACCACTACTCGAAGTACGAGTTCTCGGAGAGATTCCAGTGGCTTCCCACGGACGTCGACGTCAGTGACGACGGCGATGTGGTCTTCCGTTCGTACGTCAACAACGTCCACCCCGAGACTCACCACGAACTGGCCTCCGTCCTGCCGGACCTGTTCGCGCGTATGCGCCCGCTGCTGGAGAACGTGCTGACCGATCTGCGCCATCCGCGGCCCCTGCGGATCGAGGCCGATCCCTACGGCTGGTACGACTCGGAGCCGGAGTATCCGGACAAGTCCTCCTACAGTGATGACGAGGCTTACGCTGAAGCCAGACGCGTATGGGCAGTGGCCCACGACGAATGGTGGGAAAACCGCCGGCCCGTCGTACCGGACGCCCCCGTCTTCACCCCTCCCGAACCACCAGCCGAATCCCCCCGAGTCGACCTGCGCGGCCACCGTCTCCAGGTCATCGTCAAGCTCGCCACCATTCACCTCACCCCCGGCAAGCCCGAGTATGCCGGCGGATCCTGGCATGTCGAAGGAATGCTGAACGAGCGGATCGTCTCCACCGGAATCTACTACTGGGACAGCGAGAACATCACCGAGAGCCGGCTGAGTTTCCGCGCGGCACTCGACGACCCGGATTACGAACAGAACGACGACAACGGCCTGCGTGAGGTCTATGGCCTGGAGGACGAAGACGCGCTGAACCAGATGCTGGGATCGGCTTCGACCCCGGCGGGCCGCTGCCTTGCGTTCCCGAACGTTCTGCAACACCGGGTCGGATCATTCCGCCTCATGGACCCCACCCGGCCGGGATACCGTAAGATTCTCGCGTTCTTCTTGGTGGACCCATCGGAAAGCATCGTCTCGACGTCCGATGTGCCACCGCAGCAACCGTGGTCCGACACCTCGACCATGACGCTGGAACAGGCCAAGGGCTACCGCGAACAGCTCATGCAGGAACGCAAGTTCTTCGTCGACGAACACAATGAGCAGCTTTACGAGCGAGAGTTTTCCCTCTGCGAGCACTGAGCTTCTTCCAATCCGGACACGGACAGGAAGGTGCGCACAGCCTGAACGACCGCGCCGATGCGACGGGTGAGCACCTGACCCGTGGAGCGGTCTTCAGTCCTGGTGCCGCCCTGGGGTTCTCGGATGCAGCCGATGCGTTGCAGCCGCCGAGGGGCTGACTCTTCCCGCCGACGTGGAGTCCCGCCCTGCGACGAAGCGGGAGTCCGCTCTGTCGCAGGGCGACACGCAGCGCGGTCAGTCCTGAGCCGGCATCACCCTGGTCACCTTGCCCTTCAGGTCGGCGGCCAGATAGCCGGTGGCGTAGTCGTCACCAAGGTAGACGGACAGTCCCAGCGGAGTGTCGAACGTGTCGTCGGCAGGGTTGACCAGGACGTAACGCACGGTCGGCCGCTTCACATTCAGGTCCTTCTCCGCCCGCTTCAGCAAGGAGGGAATGACGTCCCAGTCGAAGTCGTCCAGACTGAAGGGGCGTTCACCGCCGATGATGGAACTGCTGATGATGCCCTTCTCGACACCCCGGCCCGGGCGGTAGGTGTAGCTGACGTACTTGGTGTCGCTTCCCTTCACCATGATTTCCGCGGACACGTAGCCCGGATAGACGGTGAGATCGCATGCGCGGTCCGTGCCTGTCGCGGCTTCGATCTCCTTCACCGCCGTCCGGATGCCGTCCGGGGTGAGCAGATCCGTCTTCGTGTCGGCCTGGGATGTCGATGCCGTCGCCCTCGGCGGTTCGGACGTCGGGTCCTGCGTCCTGGTCGAGGCCGAGCCGGGTGATCTGGCTACGTCTCCGTCGTCGGGGTCTCCCTCGTCCGGCACCAGGGTCCACACCAGGACTCCCGCCAGCACGGCCCCTACGGCCGACGAGGCGATCGTGATTCGGCTCTTCGTACGGTTCGAGGGTCGCGGCGTCCGTCGTGCGGGGCCCACGGGGTGAGGGGTGGGCGGCACGACGCTGGGGCCGGGCACGGCGTCGTGTGGTCCCGCCGGTCGGAAGCCGGTGGGCGGCCCGAAGCCCGTAGGCGGCCCGAAGCCTGCCGGCGTGGAAGGTATGGGTGCCGGCCCCGCCGGAGGCGCCAGCCGGTACGAGGTGGTCGCACCCGCCCCTTCGGGAGCGCTCGGAGCCGCGTTGCGGCCGTTGGCCGCGTCCGCGAGCATCCGGTGGGCGGTCTCCACGTCCGCTCGGCCGGCCGGATCTTTGACAAGGACGGCATTCAGGAAACCGGTCAGCATTCCGGCCCGGACGGGCGGCGGAAGCTCCTCGCTCAGGAGCGCAGCCAGCGTCGCCAGGGTGGTTCCCCTGCGTAGCGGATGATGTCCTTCGACGGCGACGTACAACATCATCGCCAGCGACCACAGGTCGGAACCCGGGCCGCCCTCACCGCCGGAAATGCGCTCGGGCGCCATGTAGTCGGGTGTGCCTATGAGGGAGCCGGTCGCGGTCAGGACGGTCGACTCCCTGATAGCCGCGATGCCGAAGTCGGTGAGGACGGGACGCCCGTCGGGCCTCATCAGAACGTTGGCGGGCTTCACGTCCCGGTGCTGGATCCCGACCTCGTGTGCGGCGCGCAGTGCTGCCAGCACCTCGCGGCCGAGCCGGGCGGCCTCTACGGGCGTCAGCGGGCCCTTGTCCAGCCGGTCCTGGAGCGATCCACCGGTCACCAACTCCATGACGAGCCATGGGTGAGGGTGTTCCTCGCCGTCCACCACGTGGTGGAGGGTCACCACATTGGGGTGGTCGACACGCGCGAGTGCTCGTGCCTCCCGCAGTACCCGGGCCCGGAGCATCTTCGCAGCCTGCGGATCGTACTCGGCAAGATCCGGATCGGACGGCCGTACTTCCTTCAGCGCCACGGCTCGGTCGAGGATGAGATCGCGAGCCAGCCACACCAAGCCCATGCCGCCGCCACCGAGCCTCGCCTGCAGTTCGAAGCGCCCGTCTATGACCCGTCTGCCGGATTCCCCGTCGTTCATGGCCCGGAGCCTACAAGGATGCCGACGGCACGGGCCTCACAGGTGCCTCCCATGTTCCGAGGGCTGGGCGGCCGGGGGAAAGCCCAACTGGTCCAGCAGCGCGCCGAAGAGGTCCTCCGCAAGGGTCTCCCGCGAGCGCAGTAGGTCTTCGATCCGGGACTGCTGCGCTGTGGCTGGGATGCCAGCCGCTCTGGCCCAAACGAGGGCGCCTTCGGCGTCGGCCGGGACGGCCATGTCGAGCTCCGCGCGCTTGCGCCTCACAGCCTCGTTGAACTCGGGTGTGCCCACCCACAGGCTCACGTCGTCCAGGTCCTCGGGTTCCTCGGTGAGAAGTGCCGCAGCGTTATCCAGGTTGAGCCACGCCTGCCAACGCTGCCCGTTGGTTCCCAGCCCGGTCACGAGGGCGATGTCGCTGTCAGAGACCTCTGCGACGCAGGCCGGCGCGTTGGTCCATCTGACCAGGGCGGACAGGTAGTCGTCCTCCCACAGTCCGTGATCGAACTGGAGGGTCTGCCAGCCGCCCGCGCGCGGCCACCAGGCATGCACGGGTGTCGTTCAGTTCCTGATGGATACTGTCGAACACGGGTGCTTCCAGCAGCGGACGCCGGCTACGAGCAAAGACCACGTGCCCCGAGAACCCCATGAGAGCCCCTCGTTGGTTACGTTGCGCACACCTTATGGGTTGCCACGGACACAGCAGGCTTGGGCCGGTTCAACTGGCATGTTGGCGCCGGAGATACCGGGAGACTGGGGCCCCGCCGTGGGTCATGCCGGCCCGAACCGCTCAATCAGATCCGTCATGCACGGCTCCATGACCGATCACGCCATGAGAGCCGGCGTCTCATTGATCGCTCTGCGGACTACAGGGGCTGCAGTAGCTGGTCCACGGGGGCGTGATCGTCGGTAAGTACGTGGGCAGCGCCGGTCCAGGAGGTGAGGTCCTCGCCGGTGGTGATCTTCCAGCCGGTCCGCCGGAAGTCGAGCGCCGATTGCGTCGCGCGGAGGTCCACCGGATGGTCGGAGGCGAGCACCACCAGGTTGCCGCCCCGGGAGTCGGCAGCCGGGCGGCCCTGGCCGATGTCGGCGGGTTCGCCGAGGACGGCGACGTGCTCGAAGATCTGGCTGAGGGTGGCTACTTCGGCACGTGCGAAGTCCATTCCCCCGTGATCGATGAGGTTGGCGACGTACAGCCCTTCCTCGTCCAGGACCCGCCGTACGTCGGTCATCGCTTCGACAGTGGTGAGGTGCCACGGCACGCTGACGCCCCCGAAGGCGTCGCCGACGACGAGGTCACGGCTTGCGGTGTCCAGTCGCCGCAGTCCCAGCCTGCCGTCCTCGACGCGCACGTCGATACCGGCCTGCGCTCGCAGACCGAGTTGCTCACGGTTGATGTCCACTACCCCGGCGTCGATCTCGGAGACGAGGCTGTGTGTGCCGGGCCGCGTGGCCGCAAGGTAACGGGGAAGAGTGAGTCCGCCCCCGCCCACGTGGTGGGCGGCAAGTGGTTCACCTTGCGGAAAGGCCGCGTCGACCACCGAAGCGATGGCGCGCACATACTCGAACTTCAGATGGGCCGGGTCGTCGACGTCCACGTACGAGTGCCGAAGACCGTCCAGTACGAGCGTGCGCCCGGCGCCCCCGTCGGGGTCCGCGACGACTCGTGCGCAGTGGTACTTGGTCTCCACGTCACAGCCCCCGGGCGCGACTGTGACGGCGAGACCGCCCGCTACGACCATGAGTGCCAGAGCCGGGGCACCGCTCCACCCGCGCGTTCGCCACTCGACCCATGCCGAGCCTGCCACCAGCAGTGCTCCGAGGCCGAGCAGTATGCCGCTGACGGGCAAGCGCGACACCAGCACGAAGCCGGTGAGTACGGTGCCGACGATGGCGCCGACGGTGCCGACTCCTGAGAGTCGGCCGACCACCGCTCCGGTCTCCGCGAGGTTCGTGAGACGCAGCTTTGTCACGAAGGGGGTCACCGCGGAGAGCAGCGCGCCCGGCACCAGGATGGTCAGCGACGCGATCACCAAGAGCACCGCCGGTGCCCACTCAGCGGTGCTGCGCAAGACGGACGGGGTGAGAGCCACCACCGCTCCGGACACTCCGAGCGCAGGACCGATGAGCCGGCGTGGATCGACCTGGTCCGCGATGTGCCCGCCCAGCCATGAGCCGAAGGCGATGGCGGTGAGCGCGATGCCGATCACCATGGTGCTGGTCTCGAGAGTCAGGCCGAGGTAGGGAGCGAGCAGCCGCAAGGCGACGATCTCGACCACCAGAACCGCCGCCGAGGACCCGAACACCAGCATGCCGGCGGCACGCGGGCCCAGGCCGGCGCGGCCGGGCGTGCTCTCAGCGACAGGCGAAGACGACGATCCGGTCACGGGCGACAGTCTTGCATGCGGTCCACGAACCGAGCGGCACCCTGCGCGATTCTCATCCCGCCACCGCACGGCGTGACTTGCCATTGATGCAGCACCGCCTGCGGCCTCTGGCGGGGTTGATGAAGCTGCGGTCAGCGGTCACACAGGGTCCGAAGCAGGTAACCGGAGAAACAGCTGTTGCTCGCGGTGTGCACGGGCGCCTGACGTGAGCACTCACACCGACGACGCATCGACAATCCGAGAGAAGACCAGGCCGCCACAGGGTCCGCAGGCACTCGGAGAGCTTCGGGGTACCCGGGCCGATCCGTAAGGCGCCAGGTGTCAAGATGGGGGCATGACTATCAAGGTATTTTTTGACATCACCATCGACGACGTTCCCGCCGGCCGGATCAACATGAACCTGTTCGACGACGTCGCCCCCAAGACCGTGGAGAACTTCCGCGCCCTGGCGACCGGCGAGAAGGGCTTCGGTTACAAGGGCTCGTCCTTCCACCGCGTCATCCCGGAGTTCATGCTCCAGGGCGGCGACTTCACCCGCGGTGACGGCACAGGCGGCAAGAGCATCTACGGCGAGAAGTTCGCCGACGAGAACTTCACGCTCAAGCACACCAAGCCCGGCCAGCTCTCCATGGCCAACGCCGGCCCGAACACGAACGGTTCGCAGTTCTTCATCACCACGATCGTGACGTCGTGGCTCGACGGCAAGCACGTCGTGTTCGGTGAGGTCGCCGACGAGAGCAGCATGGAGCTCGTACGGAAGATCGAGAGCTACGGCTCTCGTTCCGGCCGTACGTCGGCCACCATCACCATCGCCGACTGCGGCACTCTCTGACCGTACGCCGCTTGTGCGGACCGGTCGTCGAGGTGATCGGCGCGACTCGAGCTGCATACCGGGTACAGCCGGTAGCGGCTGCCCGACAAGAGGCCGGAGGCAGCATCGGCTGTGGGTGTCGGGATCACATGGATTCCCGACACCCGCTCCGCCCCATCTCACCGGCCCGCGGCCGCCCAGGAATCCTTCTGCGGCCCTCGGGTCGGTTGCTGAAGAAGTACACGATCCCCTGCTCCGCTGGCGCCACGGGGTGATGCCGACCCCGGACGCGTCGGACTGAGTACGCGCTCGGCCGGGGCGGACGGACTTGTACCGGCGGTGGGGCGATGGCCCGGCGCTACTCGGCCGCTTCGCCTCGGCGGTGAGCCCGCGCCCGTTCACCTGCTCTCCGCGCCTTCCCCATGAGCCGGTCCCGGCCCCATGACACCAGGAGCGCCAGTGGTGTGGCGAGCAGGCCGATCAGTAGGGCCGGACCCCAGTCCATGCCGTCTCTTCGGTAGCGCATGAGCAGTACGAGAAAGACGTAGGTCAGCAGGATGATCAGTGCGGTCCCCAACGGTTTGGGCAGTGTCATGAGCCGCCAGTGCCCTGATCGCTCACGTACATGGCGGAATCTCTCACCTCACTTCTCCCGTACCTCACACCGGCCGGTGAGGGGCGTCAGGCCGGGCGGATCGCGCCCTTGATCGCCGACTGACCGGCGAAGAAGACCGACTCCTCACGGATGAGCGCTCCCGGCCCCGGGGCGTGAATCATCATGCCGTCGCCGCTCCAGATGCCGACGTGGCCGAGGTCATCGTGGAAGAAGACCAAGTCTCCGATCTGGGCGTCAGCGAGCGAGACCGGTACTCCCGCTCCCCACTGGGCCTGGGTGGTCCGGGGAAGCGTGACACCGGCGATCTTCCACGCGGCCTGGGTGAGACCCGGGGCGTCGTACGATCCCGGCCCGACCGCGCCCCATACGCAGGGCCGACCGATCTGCGCACGGGCGAAGGCGATCACCCGCTCGGTCCGGGTGCTGTGGCCCGGGCCCGGCGACAGCCAGGATCCACCGTAGGCGCCGGGCGTGTGGGTGGTGGTGGAGGTTCCACCTGAGGTGGGGATGTCCGGCAGGCCGGCGCCGTAGGTAGCGGTGGTCACCTCGGCCGGTGGACCGGAGGGGTGGTGAGCGGTGAGATCGGCGGTCAGAGCGGTGGCGTACGGTGCGGTCGCGACGGCCGCACGACCGGCACCGTACGTCTCCGCCCCGGTCGTTGGAAGATCCGCCTGGTGAGGACCGGCGGTGGGGGCAGGGGCAACGGGCAGCGCCGCTGCGGGCTCAGGAACCGTGGGCAGCGCCGCGGTGAGGTCCGGAACGGCGGGCAGCACCGCAGTGGATTGCGGGCTGAACTCCGGTGCGGGCGCCGACGAGGGCTCGTACAGCGGCCACGCCGCCTTGTCGGCGTCGAGGACCGACTGCGCACCGGCTCGCCAAGTGCTCTCGTCCTGCCGGGGCTTGCCTGCCTCGGCCGATGCGGCACGCTGGGCGGGGAGCTCCGGGAGGAACTCAGTGGCCGGTGCCTGAGCTGATCCGCCGGTCAGCTCGAACGCAGCAACCCTGGGTGCCGGGGGCGCTTCGAGGGCACGGGGTTCCGCAGGACGTTCCACCTGACGCATGGGGCGTGCTGCCTCAGGCGCGCGGTCGGGCCGGGCCGGCACCCTCTGGCCCGTGTGCCACGCCGGCACGGTCGGGCCCAGCTTGGCGCGGGCGGCGTCGAACCACTTCCGGGCCAGGGTTCCGCCCGCCGGCTCCGCGTCACTCTGCGACCGGCTACGGGCGGCCGCGTCTCGCTGACGCGGGATCGCGGCGGCACGGGTCGCGTTGAAGGTGCCCGTGTCGCTCTCGGCCCGGTCGTAGAGCCTGTCGACCCACCGCCGCACTTCGTCGGGGCTCGGCCCTTCGCTGTCAGTCGCCAACGCGGGCACCAGCCAAATGCGAGAGCCGGACCTCGGCAGTGAGAGCCTCCGGGGCAAGGGAGTCGGCCTTGTCCGGGAAGTCGGTCACTCCGGGGCGCGAGGTTCGTTCCAGCGCCATGGAAAGGGCACTCCTTCCGTTCTGAGAGCGCACGAAACCCACCGATGCATCGGTGCGAGTTGTGCACACGGTGACCAACTTAGCTAACTTGTGCGTCTTCCGTGAAGATCGAAGAGCGAAATGCGTGATATGCCACTGTGACCTTCGCCCCTGCTTTCGCGACGCCGACGCAATTGAACTCACTGGCGCGGTTTCTGAGGCGCACCCAGGAGGCGGCACCGAGCGGCCTCTGTGCTCCGCGCGGACCACCCGAGGGTCAGAACAGCCGCCCTTGGCAGGCTCGTCGAGAAGGGCGCGGACCGGGCCCACGTGCCGTTGCCGGCGCCGGTTCATCACCGAACAGCGGAGCCGTACCGCAT
The DNA here is from genome assembly GCF_042899705.1 of Streptomyces sp. NPDC013187. NCBI lineage: Bacteria > Bacillati > Actinomycetota > Actinomycetes > Kitasatosporales > Streptomycetaceae > Streptomyces > Streptomyces sp. NPDC013187. The sequence continues at coordinate 56,025 of NZ_JBIBAF010000010.1, forward strand.
TCGTCCAGCTCGGCCGGGATCCGTCCGTCGACCTCCGGGCGCGGCGGCGCGTCGCGGTCGAAGTCGTCCGGAGTCATGCCCACCCAGTCGCGGCCGCCTTGCTCACTCACTCGTCGTCACCGCCTCTCCCCCGGGCCCGCCCCCGGAAAGTGTTCCAGGATCAAGTGTCGCCCACCCGTGATCAGTTCCACCATCGGGCGATTCCGAACACCGGCGCGCAGGCGGAAGGGACACGAACAGACGCCGGTCTCCCGCAGTCCAACGGCTCTGTGACGGACAGTGCACAAAGCTGCGGTAGCAATGGTCGTCGGCGGTCTCCCACTCACCTGAAAGGGTCAGATCCGCCCTGAGGCCGGGGGCTGTGCGCATATGCGGCCTTCAAGCGGTGAGACATTCGGCATGACCGAACCCTTACCTGCCGGCTCACTTCCCCCTCCCGGCCGCCCCCTCTCCCCACCGGTCGTCTTCACGGCCGACTTCACCTCCACCACCCAATGGGTGGCGGGCCGTTCGTGGGCCTATCCCGGCGGAGGGCCGGTCAACCCGCGTGACGACAAACTCGATCACCTGGTGGCCGACGCCGCATACAGCCGCTCCGGCGTCTTCCGTGCCGGACGACGACAGGACGGCCGGTGGAACACCGGGCTGCTCACCACCGAGGGAAGTGAGGAAGGTTTCACCGTCCGTGCCGGGGATGTGCTGGAGGCACGGGTGCGGCTGCCGAAGGAGATCGGCGCCTGGCCTGCGATCTGGACCTGGCGTGACGGCGACCAGGAGATCGACGTCTTCGAGTACCACCCGGACAACCCAGACCTGCTCGAATTCACCAACCACGTACGCGGCACGAACCGTTACCACCACGACCAGGTGATCCGCCCGGGCGCTTGGGTGAACCTGCGCACCGTCTTCGGCACCCGCTCGGTGGACTGGTGGCTCAACGGCAGACCGGTCTTCACCGACGGGAGAGGCGTGGGCCGCACCTGGCACGCCTACCTCATCGTCAATCTCTCCGTATGCGCCGGGCGATACCATCCCGCACCCCAGCCGGAAACGACCGAGATGTCATACGAGGTCAGCCACCTGCTCGTACGACGACCCACCACGAGCGACACTCCAACCGGGGCCCCGTCGGAGAGGACCTGATCAGTCGGCGTCGCGCGACAACGCGGCAGACACAGTGTCGCCTCGACGGGTGACGTGGGCGTAGGCGTCAAGGTCGGACAGCTGCTTTTCCTCCATCGCCGCTGTCAGGGCCTGTGGTTCGGCTGTGCGATCGGGGCCGTGTTCTTACCCCTTCGCTTCTCCCGTGCTTGACCCGGCAGCACATCGGGGGTCTTCGCCCGGTCCTTGGCGACTGCGGCCGCGGTCCGCTCGGGAGCGCCGTCAGTAGTGGCGGGGCGGGAGCCGGGGTTCGGCTTGCCGGAGGGCGGGTGAACGTCGCGCACGGGGGCGGAGTCGCTCAGCGGCTGAGCGGAGTCGGAAGGGCTGCGCGAAGGCCGGGTCACCGATGTAGAGGGCGCGTCGTCCTTGTGGTCTGCAGCGTCGGGAGGGGTGGTGGGAGCGGCCGGATCCGGGGCGGACGGGGCCGCTTCGTCGGTGGCATCGTGCTGTGAGAAGCCGTCGGTGACCGCCAGGCCGGTGGCGAGAAGGGCGGCGAGTGCAGCTGCCAGTCCACGCGTTCGCAGGCCGCCGCGTACGGAGGCGGATCGAGACACCTCCCGAGGCAGTCCTGTCGAGGCACTCGACCTCCCAGGCTCGTGCGCGACAGGCGACACATTCCGGTGCGTACGGTCGGCGCGCTCCGCGACTGCGAGGGGCACGACGCTGAGCGCGGGCCGGGCAACGGATGCGGCAGGCGCCCCTGCGCTCGCTCCGGAGAGACGGGACAGCGTCTGGGCGCAGTCGTACGCCCCGGGACGAACATGTTCCTCCAGGCTCGTCATGTCCTGTAGGAGGGTTGCGAAGCCGTCGGGCAGGAAGTCGGGGAGGACGGGCCGGCGGTGCAGACGCGCTACGGCGGACTCCAGAGGGCCGCCGTCGTACTCGAGTCGGCCGGTGAGGCTCTCGAGGAGGACCAGGCCGAGGGCGTAGATGTCGGCGGGCCTGCCGACCGGCCGACCCAGCACCTGCTCGGGGGACAGATAGGCCGCCGTGCCGGTCAGGCTGTCGGTAGCGGTACGGGTGGCCGCATCCAGCACCCGGGAGATGCCGAAGTCCGTGAGGTGGGCGCGGTCGGAGGAGTCGAGGAGGATGTTGGACGGTTTGACGTCCCGATGGACGATCCCCTCCTCGTGGGCATGAGCCAGAGCCTCGGCCAGGGCCGCCCCGAGCGCAGCCGCAGCCTCGCACGACAAGGGTCCTTCGGCGATGCGGGACTTCAGGGTGCGTCCGTCGATCAGCTGCATGACCAGGAAGGCATCGCCGTCATCGTGTCCGGCGTCGAAGGCGGTCACCAGCCCCGGATGGTGCAAACGGGCGAGGATCACGGCCTCCCTCCGGAAGGCCTCCTCCGTGTCGAAACCGGTATCGGGGCGGAACACCTTCACGGCGACCGGCCGTCGCAGCCGGATGTCGTACCCGCGGTACACGTCAGCCGCGCCACCCGAACCGATCAGCGCATCCAAGCGGTAGCGGCCCGCCAGTATCCGGGCACAGCCTCGAACAGCCCGGGCGCCCCGCACCTCGCGCAATCCCACCTCGATCTCCCCACTCCGCGCACTCGCATCGCTCACAGGCCCGCCGTCGACGTGCCGCCGAACGCAAGTACCCATCCATCCGCCGCTTGCACAACAGTGGGGGTGTTCCGCCCCTCCCCCTGGCCTGACGAGCGCCCGGCGGGGCCGGGCGGCGGGTCAGGACAACGCCGGGAGTCTCACGAGTGGCGACGGCGGTGGGGTACGGTGCGCGCCCGAACGACGAGTTCAGTTCAGCGGCTTGTCCAGGACCGCCTTGCGGTGGCTGAAGGTCTCGATGGAGTACCTGCCGTGGTAATTGCCCATGCCGCTCTCCCCCACCCCGCCGAACGGCAGGTCGGAGACGGTGAGATGAGCGAGCGGCAGGCCGTATCCGAGGCCGCCGGAGGAAGTCTCCTCGGCGATCCGGTCTCGCGTCTCGCCGGACTCGCTGAAGACGTACAGCGCGAGGGGCTTGTCGCGGTCGTTGATGAAGTCGATCGCCTCGTCGAGGCCGGACACGGTGACGATGGGCAGGATCGGCCCGAAGATCTCCTCCTGCATCACGGGGGACTTCGGGTCGACGTCCGCGAGCACCGTGGGCGCGATGTACTTGCCGGTACGGTCGCTGCCTCCGCCGGTCACGACACGGCCCGAGTCGAGCAGGGCGGACAGCCGGTCGAAGTGCCGCTCGTTGATGATCCGGCCGTATTCCGGTGAGGCGGCCGGGTCCGCTCCGTACAGGGCGTCGACGGCGCGGACGAGGGCGGTCTCCAGGGCGGCTGCCGTCTCCGGGGTGGTGAGGACGTAGTCGGGGGCCACGCAGGTCTGCCCGGCGTTGATGAACTTGCCGCGGGCCAGCCGGTCGGCGACCACGTCGAGGTCGGTGTCGCCGTCGACGAACACCGGGGACTTGCCTCCGAGTTCCAGGGTGACCGGGGTGAGGTGCTCGGCCGCGGCGCGCATCACGATGCGGCCTACGGTTCCGTTGCCGGTGTAGAAGACGTGGTCGAACCGCTCCGCCAGCAGGGCCGTGGTCTCCGGGACACCGCCCTCGACCACGGCGACCGCGTCGGTGTCGAGGTAGGCCGGGAGGAGCTCGGCCAGGGCGGCGGAGGTGGCCGGGGCCAGCTCGCTCGGCTTGGCCACGACCGCGTTCCCGGAGGCGAGCGCGCCGACCACCGGGGCGAGCAGCAACTGGGCCGGGTAGTTCCACGGGGCGATGACGAGTACGACACCGAGGGGGTCGTACCGGGTCCAGGCGGTCGCGTCGGCGCCCAGGTGCGCGGGGACGGGAGCGGACTCGGGGCGCAGCCACCCTTCGAGGTGGTCCAGGGTGTGGTCGATCTCCCGGATGGTGAAGTCGATCTCGGTGCGGTAGGCCTCGGTGCTGCTCTTGCCGAGGTCGGCGTGGAGGGCGGCGGCGAGGTCGGAGCCCCGCTCGGTGAGCATCGCCCGCATGCGGCGCAGCTGGCCGGTGCGCCACTCCAGGGGCTTGGTGCGTCCGGTGCGGAAGGTGGCGCGCAGCCGGGCCACGACGTCGGCGGGGTTCTCGGGTGTGCGGTGACTCATGGCGCCTCTCCGGTGAGCGCCGGGTGGTCGCCCGCCCGGCGCGGAATCTCGATCAGATGTATATGCCAACCTTTCTCCTGCTCCTCCGCATCCCGTCGAATCGGCTTCGTGACGAGACTCACGCGCCGGCCGAGTGATCGCCGGCACGCGATGTGGAGTCGTCGGGCGGGGTCAGGCCGTGCGACCGTCCGCACACGCGCGGGCAGGGGCTACTGCCGTGCGTCCGCGATGTGGAGCGCCCAGTCCAGGATCTGTACCGCTGCCCCTGCGGCCTCCAGGCCCCGGCAACGGGCGTGGTGCCTGTGGGCGATGCCGTCCAGATCGAGATGGCGGCCGAAGGCGGGGTGAGCGGCAAGGCGGCGTGCGTAGCGCCACAGGTGGGGATGGTCGGCGATGCGGTGGACCGCTGCGGCGTCCAGGTGCAGACGGTGCACGGTGTCGAGCTGGACCAGGGCGACCCACAGCCGTACGTCGGCGGCGGTCACTTCGTCCCCGAGGACGAAGTTCTGGTGGGCAAGCCGCCTCTCCAGTGAGCCCAGGACGTGGAGCAGGGAGGCGAGAGCACTGTGGCGCGCCGCGTCGTCGATGTCGGCCCGCCCCGCGACCTGTGCGGCGTGGTCGAGGCGGTCCTCGCAGAGGCGTTCGACGGCCTCGATCTCCTTCTCCGCGCCTCGCGGGTAGAGGAGGGGCCGGTCCTGGGTGTCACCGCCGAAGTGGCGGGCCAGGTCCCGCAGGATGTGCGAGGAGTGCGTGGTGACGATCCGTCCCGTCCAGCTGTCGCTCAGCACCGGTGCCACAGCGGGTCCGGGGTGCCGATGGGAGCTGGCCTCGTACAAGTCGTGCAGCGCGGAGTGTCCGCCGTCGGGCCTGTCGGGGAGCGCCGGCAGCAGGACGACCGGGAGGGTGTCCTGCAGTCCGAGCAGGCTGTGGGTGATGGCGATCTGCAGACTGTTCGGGCAGGACAGCGAAAGGTGAAGGCGGTAGCGGCACGGCACGGCGTAATAGCCGCTGTTCGCGTCGCAGCCGATCCTGCCTCGGAACGATCGCGAGGAGAGGAGGGGCGGCACGGTGGTCAGGGGTGTGGACGGCATGTGTCTCCCTGTGGTCCGAATCCGGCTGCTGGCTCTGGGAGGTGCGGCGGGCAGCGCACGCACGGAACGGGCACGCCGGGGGGATGGGCACACACCCGCACGCGGCGGAGTGCGGTGCCTGTGGACACCCCGGTTTCAGCGCAGAGGGCTCGCGGCGCTGCAGACCCGCAGGAGATCGATGTGCCGACGGGAGGTGAGCAGCAGAGCAGACCGGCCGACGCGCAGGGCGCGGTCGGCGGTCGGCTCCGGACGCTCCATCATTTCCTACCCATGCACTAGGGAAGTCTCCTTTGGAGTGTCAGGGGCCTTTCCCGCCACGTCAAGAGGCGCTACCGATGTTCCGTCCGGAGTCCGGGACGCAGGGAGCCGGCCCGATCTCACCGTCGCGCAGGATGCTCAGTCGAGGCAGAACTCGTTGCCCTCGATGTCCTGCATCAGGATGCATGATTCGTTTTCCTCATCGGCAGCCATCGTCTGTACGTGCACCGCGCCGAGCGCGACCAGTCGTGCGCACTCGGCCTCCAGCGCGGCGAGGCGCTCTTCACCGACGAGTCCCGTGCCGACTCGCACGTCGAGGTGGACGCGGTTCTTGACGACCTTCCCTTCGGGGACGCGCTGGAAGAGCAGGCGCGGGCCCACGCCTGAGGGATCACTGCACGCGAAGTAGATGACCTGATCCTCGGGCGGCAGCGAGTGGTGGTAGTCCTCCCACGTGGCGAAGCCCTGCGGGACCGGCGGTACGACGTACCCCAGCACCTCGCACCAGAAGCCGGCGAGGCGCGCGGGCTCTGCGCAGTCGAAGGTGACCTGGAACTGCTTGATCGATGACATCGGCGCACCATAGCAAGGGACTCGGTCGCTCATCTCCCGGCATGCGCGGGGACGTTGGGCATGCCACCGCCCGGCGCTGCGGTGCGCGGAGCGCCCACGTCAGCTCTGTGTGGCCGCGCGCTCCCGTGAGGCCAGGACGTGGTCCATGGCCGGAGCCTCAGAGAAGTCCGTGCCGGGGCGGTCTGGTGCCGTTCAGCACGGAGCGGCCGATGTGCTGGATCTTCCAGCGGGCCGGGTCGTGCAGGGTGTGGGTGCGGGCGTCGCGCCAGTGGCGGTGCAGGCCCAGGGAGTCGAGCGCCGAGCGGGTCCCGGCGACCTCGAAGAGGGCGCTGCCGATCTCCACCGCGGCCTCGGCCGCCGTCACCTTGGCGGTGGCGACCGCGATCGATGCGGTGGCGGCCGAGTCGTCGGTCAGGTGGGCACGGGCCGCGTCGACCTGACGGGCGGCCTCGCGCAGCAGCCCGCTCGCAGTGTGCTGACAACGGAAACCGCAAGGGCGCCACCCAGTCGCCGCCCCTGCCGGACAAGGCATCGATCACTTTTCTTGAGCGAGCGATCCAGATAGGTTACGGTGAGGCCATGGCAAGGACCCGGGAATTCGACACCGAGGCGGCGGTGAGCCGCGCCATGGACCTGTTCTGGACGCGTGGCTACGAGGCGACGTCGGTGCGCGATCTGACCCAGCACCTGGGGATCGGGCAGGGCTCGCTGTATGCCGCGTTCGGCGACAAGGAGGGCCTCTACCGGGCCGCACTGGAGCACTACCGCAGCACCCTCGCGGCGGCCGCCCTGCGCAGCCTGGAGGAAGGGTCGGACGCCCGCGCGGCGATCCGTACGCTGCTGACCGAGCGGATCCGCATCGCCGTCCGGAGCGGCGGCAAGGGCTGCCTGGCCGTCAACGCCGTCTGTGAGCGACTGCCTCAGGACGCGGTGACCCGGCACACCGTGCGCGACATGCAGGACGCCAGCCGGGAAGCGCTCACCGAGGTGCTGCGGGCCGGGATGGAGCGCGGTGAGATCGCGCCGCGGCACGACCCGCACACGGTCGCCGCCTTCCTGGTCACCTTTCTCAACGGACTGCTGGTCTCCGCGAAGATCACACCGGATGCGTCCGCCCTCGAACCCCTCGTAGAGGTCGCGTTGACCGCTCTCGACTGAGCCGCCACGCGGCCTCGGCCGGGCGTTCTCCATGCCCCGAATCTGTAACGCTTGATAAAGAAAACGGGCACTCGTATCGGCCGCGACGGCGTCGCCCCCGTCAGCACCGACGGTCCGAGCCGCCCGCCGACCTCATCGACCCCACCGCACGAAGGACGGGAAGCAGCACGTCATGATGTACGACCACACCACAACACCCCTGCGTACCGGCCGTGCGGCCGTCAACGGAACGAGCCTGCACTACCGGACGGCCGGGTCCGGCCCGGCCCTGGTGCTGCTGCACGGCGTACCCAAGACCGGCTACCACTGGCGCCACCTGGTGCCGAAGTTGACGCCCCACCACACCGTCGTCGTACCCGACCTGCGCGGCCTCGGCGACTCCGCCCGCCCCCCGGACGGCTACGACTCCGCGACGATGAGCGACGACGTCGCCGAGCTGATGGCTCGTCTCGGACACGAGACCTACGCCGTGATCGGCGAGGACTGGGGCGCGGTGATCGGCTATCAGCTCGCCGCCCGGCATCGCGGTGCCGCCACGTCACTGGTCTTCGCCGAGGCTCTCTTCCCCGGCTTCGGCTTCGAGGGCCACACGGCCCTCACCCCCGAGAACGTCTCCAGTGGCATGCACCTGTGGCACCTTGGCTTCTACTTCCAGCCCGACGTCCCCGAGATGCTGATCGCCGGGCACGAACGCGAACTGATCACCTACATGATCAAGAACGAGCGCAGCCACCCCGACACCGCCACCCCCGACGCCATCGAGGAGTACGTGCGCTGCTACTCCATGCCCGGCGGCATCCGCGCGATGCTCGCCGTCTACCGGGCGATGCTCACCGACGCCGAACAGAACCGGCGGGCCGCCCGGCAGAAGTTGGACATCCCCGTCCTCGCACTCGGCGGCTCCGCCTTCATCGGCGAGCGCAACGAGTCCCAGGCGCGACTCGTGGCCCATGACGTCACCGGACATGTCTTCGACGCGGGCCATGACCTCGCGGAGGAAGTACCCGACGAGATGGCCGAGGTCGTCCTGCCGTTCCTGGCCGCACACCGGTAACGGGCGCCCGGCCGCCGGAGCCGGAAGCCCCGGCGGCCGGAGGGGCAGTGCCGTCGCGGAACCAGCGGGCGTGCGGAAGAACCGGGATGCCGGCGACGTCGGCCAAGGACAGCGACTTGCGCGCGGCGAGGGGATGGCGGACGGGCAGGATTCAGATCTGCCCTTCGCTCAGCAGTTCCTCGCCGCCGAACCCGGCGAGGGAGATGAACGGTGCGTGCATGAATGCAGCATGCTGCGCGACGACGTATCGGAGAGCCGTCAGCCGCACTCACCGAGCGCATCGCTCGTCCGCCATCTCGGCCACTCCGCACAGACAACCCACAGACACCCCTCCCCGTCCTAGGTGACGCGAGAGGCGCCCGGGACCGACGGGACGTCTGCGCACGGGGTTTGAGGAGAGGATCATTGATCCGTGCCCGGCGAATATGTGTGACCGCCGTGGCGGTGCTGGCGGCCCTGGCGGGCTCGCCCGGACCGGCACAGGCCGAACAGCCGCGGCAATCAGGGCTGTTGAAGGCTACGGACGAGAACCCGCTTCCGCCGGGATGGCGGATCGACGGACAGGCCGGGGCGCGTGAGCTGGTCTGGCGTGCACCGATGGCGGTGCCCATGGGAGATGCGCGGGTCGAGTTCCGCACCCAGGACCGGCTGCTCGGGGTGCCGAAGCCGGCGAGGGACGGTCGGACCTTCCGGCTCGCCCTCGACGAGGCGCGAACCGGGCAGCTGGCGGACCTTCAGGTAATGGCCGCGGGCCGCCGGCTGGACGCGGCAGCCGATGACCCGCGCAGGTCCGGCTCGCGCGTGGGACGAATGCCCGCACAGGCACCGGCGAACGGCGTTGATCCGGGCCAACCCGGCTCGTACCGCACGGTCACCGGCGAGTACGACCTCGACCCGGTCCGCCTGCCCGGATACGCGACCCCGGTGGAGATGACCGCCCAGGTGGTGGCGCCGAAGGGTGCCACCGGCAGCCGGCCGCTGGCGCTGTTCCTGCACGGCCGCCACGACAGCTGCTACAAGCCGGGCTCCGAGGACGACGTGACCGGCGACTGGCCCTGCGCGGACGGCTACCAGCCGATTCCGAGCTACCTGGGTTATCTGCGTGACCAGCAACTGCTGGCCTCCCAGGGCTATGTGACGGTGTCGATCTCGGCGAACAGCATCAACGCCCAGGACTCGGAGACCGAGGACGCCGGCGCGCAGGCGCGTTCCTCGCTGGTACGGCAGCACCTCGCCCGCTGGGCCGACTGGGCCGCCCATCGTTCCTCCGCCCCGGCCGTGGTACGCAAGGCACCCAAGGCAGACCTGTCCCGGGTCCTGCTCGTCGGCCACTCGCGCGGCGGCGAGGGCGTCAACCGGGCCGCCCTGGACAGCCTGTACCCGCCGCCGACCGCCGAGGACGGCTACCGGGGCCCGGTACGCTGGAAGGTGCGCGGGGCCGTGCTCATCGCACCTACGATCTTCGGGCAGAACCCGGTCGCCGACGTGCCGTCCATGACGCTGCTGCCGGGCTGCGACGGCGACGTGTCGGACCTGCAGGGCGAGGCCTTCGTCGACGGAACGCGTGGGATCAGCCGGGGCACGGCACTGCACAGCGCGGTCTACATGGCCGGCGCCAACCACAACTACTTCAACACCGAGTGGACCCCGGGCGAGGCCGTCGCACCGGCCAGTGACGACTTCCGGACCGACCCGGATGCGCCGGACCCGGTGTGCACACCGGGTGCCGCGACCCGGCTGACCGCCGCCCAGCAGCACAAGGCGGGCGCCACGTACATCGCCGCCGCGGCCCGGCTCTTCGTCGCCGGGGACGATCGGGTGCGTCCGCTGCTCGACGGTTCCGGCAAGCGGGCCCCGTCCGCGGACCCGGCCCGGGTGCTGACCCACGCGGTCGGCGGCCGCCGCAGCGGCGGGTTCCTGCCGGACGGCGGGGTGAAGGTGACCGGGGCCGCCCGGCTGTGTTCGGCGATCGACCCCGACCCGGCCGTGGCCTGTCTGGCCCCGGAGACCCTCGGATCGTCACCGCACTTCGCGTCATGGGAGACGCAGCAGGAGACCGGCCGCAGCGCGGTGGACCTGAAGTGGTCCGCGCCGGGCAGGGCCGGGCTTGTCACTCCGGCCAAGCCGCTCTCCCTGCGCGGGTCGCAGAAGCTCGCGCTACGGGTCTTCGTACCGCCGAACACGACCGGCACGAAGTTCGACGTGTCCGTCACCGACTCCCGGAACCGCAGAGCCACCCTGGGGCGGGTCGAGGTGGCGGGGCTCCCGGGCTCCGCCGCCACCGCGTCCCACTGGGCGCAGGAACTGCGCGTCCCGCTCTCGGCCGCGACCCGGGCCGGGCTCGATCTCGAGCACGTCAAGTCCCTTGCGTTGACGCCCCGTTCGCGGTCCGGGCGGGCCTGGCTGATGGACGCCTGGGGCTGGGCCCCCGGCACTCCGGTGGTGAAGACGGCCGCACTGCCGCGCGTCGACGTGGGACGCACGATCGTCAAGGAGGGCGACTCGGGCACCCGCACCTACCGGATCCCGGTCGAGGTCTCCGGGCGCGGCAGCGGGCAGGTCCGCGTGTACGTCCTCGACCCGGACAGCGGCCGGGCCGGGAACCGCCTCGTGACGGTACGGCCCGGCAGCGGCGCGGTCGACATCCCGGTCGAGGTGAAGGGCGACACGGCCTACGGCGACGACGTGGAACACGACATCGCCGTCAAGCCCGTCCGGGGCGCCGTCGTCGGCAAGTACCGGGGCGGGCTCACCGTCGAGAACGACGACCCCGCGCCGGTGATCACCCTGTCGCCGGTCGCGGACCGGGTGAGCGAGGGAGAGACGCTGACCTGGCGGCTGTCCGTGGACGCGCCCGCGGCGGTGGACCTCTACGAGCCGGTGCGGGTGCTTCCGGTCACCGAAGGCGCCGAGCTGTCCACCAAGGACGTGGACCCGCAGTGGCTCAAGGACTGGTCCGGTGACGTGCCCGACCCTGAGCGGCCGCTGTCCGACGCGCACCTGTGGGTATGGCTGCACATCCCGCCCGGGAGCACCGGCGTGGACTTCGTCGTGCCGACCGTCCAGGACAAGGTGGCCGAACCGGCCGAGTCGATGCGCCTCGCGCTGACCGACCGCCACGCCGATCCGCTGCCCGACGGGCCGGTGCTGACGGGGACGGTGCTCGACAAGCCGTAGGCACGATGCACGAGGGGTCACGAGCACTCTCTTCGCGGGGTCCGGTCTGTCCGGGCCCCGCGCTTCCCGAGGACGTCTCGAGTCAGTCGGTCGGCTGCGTACCACGCGCCGTGCCGCGGCACTCCCGCGGCTCTCGGCCGCCGCGCTGGCGGAAGAAGTTCGTGAAGTCGCCCCGGGTGCGCGCCGCGAGGAGCGTGGCGAGGATCGGCCGGGTGTGCCTGCGTGGCGCGCCCGCGCCCATCGCCCCGCGCCGTTGACCGGCCTCGGCGTTCCCTGGAGCAGCGAGGGGGTCATCGACGGCCGCAGGCGCGGGCAGCACCCACAAATCCGTGTCCTGACGGCGTCTACATCATCGGGACCAGCGCCAGCGCCTCACGGCCGTGGTGCTCGGCGATCGCCTTCATGAATGCCCGGTGGGGGAAGTCTCCCTCGAGCAGCCGGAGCGGACCCGCCGTCAGTGACAGGCGCTGGACGAGCGTGTAGAGCGCGAGCCTGTCCTCTTCGAGCCCCTCCGCCGCCAACCGTCGACAGTGGTCGTCGGGATGGCGGAGCCGCAGGAACACGTGCTCCCATTCGACGTCGAAGTACATCAGGTCCTCGATGTCGATCAGAACAGGGTTGCCGGCCCGGTCCACCAGTACGTGGTCCAGGCCCAGTTCGCCGTGGACGACGGAGTACTCCGCACGCGGCCGCACCGCCGCGGCGAGCTCGAGGAGCCGCTCCTCCAGCCGGTCGCGGGCGCCCGCGATCCTCCCGTCACGGGCAGCCGCCTCGGCCAGGCAGCGCAGCCCGAAGCCAAGCGCGGCCTGCTCACCCGACGCGCACCGCGACACCCCGCCCGCGTCGATCAGGCCGACCTTGCCGAACGACGGACCGCGGTGACCTCCCATCGCCGCCAGCGCGTCGGCGAGGCGCGCCATGGTCGGTTCCGCAGCGCGCGGATCGCGGTTGAGCAGGTCCAGCAGGTTCTCGCCGGGGAAATCCTCCAGGATCGCGAGCTCGGCCGGGTAGTGAATGCCGTCGCGGTCGGTGAGGTGGAGCTCGGGAACCCGCAGGCCCAGCGAGTCCAGCCGCGCGCGTGCGGCCTCGAACAGGTCGAGGCCGGTACCGGGTGAGAACGGATTCGTGAGGTCGTCGTCGCCCTCGGCCGTCGGCCAGTAGTTCTCCGACGTCTCCCACAGATAGGCCACAGCAGTCGTGGCGTCGTCCATCGTCAGCCGGTAGACGCCCTTCTTGCTGCCGCCCGTGAGCCGCTCGACCGTCTCCAGCCGCCGCCCGCCTCCCAGGGCGGCCCGCGCCGCCCCCGCCAGTTGCTCTCGTGTCACTGTCCGGGGTGCCATGCCCACGACCCGCCTTCCCACTCGACGACCGGGGCACCCTACGCGAACCACCACGCATTGCCGAACGATGTGCCGTAGGGAGTGCGCGGAGCAGCGCCCCCTGCACGGCCCGGTCGCGGCAGAGCCCCGGCCGGACGGGGGATCACGGCCGGGGCGGTCCGGTGGTGGGTGCGGATGGCGGTCGCCTCTCGGCGAAAGGCTCCACAGGGCTTCAGCCGAACGATCGTCCCTGTGGGCGAATGGTGAGGCCCGGGGACACTGTCCCATCCGCACCCACGCTTTGTTCAACGGGCAACCAGCGGTGGTTGTTCCGTACTCAGCTCGGACGTGTGGTGATCCCGGCCACTCCCCCGGGGCCATCGATGGCGGCCGATCGATGGCGGCCGGTCATCGGCCTCCCAGGCGACCCAACCGAACCTTGAACGCGTTCAAATTTGGTGGGAGCATCGCGCTCAGCCGCACAGGGGTGGGTGAGGATGCAGGACAAGGCAGCGCGCCAGGGGGCGATGACCGCGGGAAGGTCCACTTGGCTCGTCGCGACGTCCCTGGCGTGGGCGGCACTGATCACCGTGATTCCCTGGCTGCCGAGCACCGTGGGCATCCTGGACCTGTCGGGCGTGGCCCCCTCCTGAGCATGCTGATCTTCGGGCCTGTTCCGTCCCTCCTGCTGGGGACGCTGCTGGGGCGTGCTCGGGCCACCTGGCTGGTCGCGACGTGTGGCGTCGCGGGGCCATACCTCTGGATTCTCGACCTCACGGTCTTCAGCGAGCCCGGTGTCCGTTCTTCGACGGCGGTGGCAGTCGCTTCCGCGGGCGCTCTGGCCATGGGGCTCGTCAGTGTCCCTCTCCTGGGGGGAGCGGCGGCAGGCCGATTCCTCTGCAGCTCCGGCACCATCGCCCACCTCGACCCACGCGGCCCGACGAGGTGAACACGCGGCCCTCGATCGCGTCAGGACAGGCACTCCGCCAGTGGGCTGACCGGTCGCGTCCGGGCTTGATCCGGAGCGGAGCCACCCACTTGCCTGCTCGCGACCATCGGTGCGCCGCAGCCTCTTCCCTTGTCATGCCCTCATCTGAAATCTTGCGTCGACCCATTCGGCCCACGGCCCGGTCGGCGCCACCCATGCCCCGGGCTCTCGGAGGATGCTGTGACAACCCCCCGCATATCCCGGCACCGTCTCAGACGGTCGCTGCTGTCCGTAGCCGCTGTCGGAGCGGCTCTCACGCTGGCCACTCCCGCCGGCGCGGCCGACGTGGACACCGGCCTTCCGCCTGGTCCGGCCGCGCCCCGCGCCGCCACGCCCGTCCAGTCCGCCGCCGGATGGGCCGCCGGAACCCGCTCCTACCTCGTCATCACCGCCCCCGGCGACACGTCGGCCGCACGCAACGCCGTGACGGCGAACGGCGGTTCGGTCTTCGCGCACTACGACGCGATCGGCGTGGTGGTCGCACACTCCTCCTCGGCCGGTTTCGCCACCGCGATGCGCTCCGTCGCGGGCGTGCAGAAGGTGGGTGCGACCCGCACCTCGGACGTCCCCGCGGACGCCTACTCGCCCACCCTGCCGGGTGCTCCCGCGCAGTCGTCCACCACGCTCACCGAGACCGCGCGGTGGGACATGACCAGGATCAACGCCGACAAAGCCTGGGCCGTCAACACCGGATCCCCGTCTGTCACGGTGGGTGTCCTCGACACCGGGGTGGACGACCGGCACCAGGACATCGCGCCCAACTTCGACGCGGCGGACTCCGCCTCCTGCGCCTACGGCAAGGCCGACACCCGAGCCGGCGCCTGGCGTGACGTCGGCACCCACGGCACCCACGTGGCGGGCACCATCGCCGCAGCGAAGAACGGCAAGGGAGTCGTCGGCGTCGCACCGGGCGTGAAGATCGCCTCCGTGCGCATCGCCGAGCCCACTACGAGCATGTTCTTCGCCGAGAACACGATCTGCGGCTTCATGTGGGCCGGCGACCACGGCTTCGACGTCACCAACAACAGCTATTACACGGACCCGTGGATGTTCAACTGCCCCGACGACCCGGACCAGGCGGCCATCATCGAGGGTGTCCGCCGGGCGCAGGAGTACGCGGAGGGCAAGGGCTCGCTGCAGGTCGCGGCAGCCGGCAACTCCGACTACGACCTGGCGAACAAGCGCACCGACAACTCCAGCCCGAACGACTCCACCCCCGTCAACCGCACCATCACCAACGCGTGTGTCGACATCCCGACGGAGCTGCCGGGTGTCGTGACCGTCGCGGCGATGGGCAACGGGAACATCAAGGCGTCCTACTCGAACTTCGGCCGGGACGTCATCGACGTCGGGGCGCCGGGCGGCGACGGAGCCTACGGCGTCTACTCCACGCTCCCGGGCGGCAAGTACGGGAACATGAACGGCACGTCGATGGCCTCGCCGCATGTGGCCGGTGTCGCCGCGCTGCTGAAGAGCGCGGATCCGGCCGCCACCCCCGCTGACCTCCGGGCACGGCTGGGAAGCCAGGCCACGGACATCGCGTGCCCGTCCGACGGCCGCTGCACCGGAACCACGGCGAAGAACGCGTTCTTCGGGGAGGGCCAGGTCGACGCGCTGAAGGCCGTCGGCGGCACCGGGCCGCAGCCGGGCCGGTACTTCGAGAACACCACCGACGTCGCCGTCGCCGACAACGCCACGGTGGAGTCACCGATCACCGTGACCGGCGTGCCGGGAAATACCCCGGCCGCGCTGAAGGTCGGCGTTGACGTCAAGCACACGTACCGCGGCGACCTGGTGCTGTCGCTCGTCGCCCCTGACGGATCGGTCTACCCCCTGGAGGACTTCGCCGACGGCGACAGCGCGGACGACGTGGTGAAGACGTACACCGTCGACGCCTCGTCCGAGACCGCGTCGGGTACGTGGAAGCTGCGTGTCCGCGACATCGCGACACAGGACACCGGCCGGATCGACACCTGGAATCTGACCTTCTAGGCGGGAGAGGGCGCCGTAGCGCGCACCTCCTCCCCGTCACCCCTTGCCCACCCTATCGAAATTCGATAGGTTCCCATCGTAAGTCGATTGAAGGATGGGTCATGGGGAAGCTGGCAGTGTGCGCGCTGCGCGCCGTGCTCGTGGTGTTGCTCGTCGGCAGCGTGTTGGTCCAGGCGTCGATGGTGTGGGCTCTGGTCAGCGGGAACGATCCGGAGGACGGTTCGCTCCCGTTGACCCCGCTGCGCGTGATCACGATCCTGGGCCTGGCGGCGGCCCAGGCGGCCCTGGTCTGCGTCTGGCGGCTGGTGACGATGGTGCGCCACAGGACCGTGTTCTCCCCCGCAGCCTTCCGGTATGTGGATGTCGTGATCGGCTCGATCGTGGCGGCCGCCCTCGTATGGTTCGCGGTCACGATCCTCAACGCGCCGGGCCAGCGGGACGACCCGGGCGTCACCGTCATCATGGGCGGCATCGGTCTCGCCATCCTGGGTGTCGCGCTCATCGTGCTCGTGCTGCGGATGCTGCTCGCGCAGGCCGTCGCTCGCGACGCCGAGGCGTCACAGATGCAGGCCCAATTGGACGAGGTGATCTGACACCGGTCGCCGTCGGACCTTCGCGTGCGGGCGCCGGTGGCATTGCCTGGCGCTTTGTGGGTAAGCGCGGTTCGTGTTGGACGAATACTCGAAGGACGCGACGCCCCCCATGGATCAGGAAGTGGGAGGAAACGGCCCGGATCCGCTGTCCACCAGCGCCATTTCCGTTTCGGCGGCGTTCGACGGCGACACCGGGATCGCTGAAGCCCGCGACCTGGCCCGGACGTTCCTGACCCGGGTGCAGGCGGTGCACGGCCTGCCGGTCTCCAGCCGGGCCATGGGGATGGTCCAGCTCGTGGTCAGCGAGCTGGTCACCAATGCCCGCAAGTACGCTCCCGGCCCCTGCCTGCTGACCCTGGACATCGTGGACGGGACTGTACGGACCAGCGTGTGGGACAGCAGCACCACACTGCCGGCGATCCTGGCGCCCGACCCGAGCCGGATCGGACAGCACGGCCTCGAGATCGTGGCCGCCGTCTGCGTCGGCTTCGCCATCCACCGCGAGCCGGTCGGAAAGCGCATCACCGCCGATGTCGTACTCGCCGACGACCCCGGCGGGTCCCCGGCCGGGCACCAAATGCTGTAGAACCGGCGCGAGAACCGGTGGGGCCGGGCATCGCTCTCACCGACGCCGGTCTCACCGGTGCCCACTGCGACCGGGCGGCACCCGGCGCTGATCGGCCGCCACGATGCGCTCCACCGCGGCCGTCACCAGTTGTTCACGCTCCGCCTCCGTGAAGACGTCCGGCAGGGTGAGCTGCTCGACGATCAGCCAGTTCAGCGTCAGCATGAGCAGCTTGACGGCCGTGGCGTCGCCGGGGAGGCCGGAAGCCTCGTGGTGGGCGACGTTGGCGTCGACGTCTGCGCGGACCCGCTCAGTGAGGACCTCGCGCAGCTCGGGGCGCCGGGTGGCCTCCAGGCGAAGTTCCAGCAGGGCGAGGTAACCGGTGCGGAAGGACGCGACACGGCCGACCAGATCGCGCATCAGACCGACATAGGTCTCCCGGTCGCGGCCGGCCGCCCGCTGTCGCGCGATCATCGCTTCGTCGGGCTGGAGCCGCTCGTACACCCGGGCGCCGGCCTGTGTGAACAGGTCGTCGCGACTGGCGAAGTAGTTGGATGCCGTGCCGGCCGGGACGGAGGCCTCTGCGTCCACGGCCCGAAACGTCAGGCCCCGTGCGCCTTCGCGGGCCAGCACCTCGATCGCCGCGTCGACGAGGGCCGCGCGCCGCCGGTCGTTCCGTCTCACCATTGACACCACTCCAGGCGTAGTACTACGTTCAAACCACTTCATGCAGAGTACTACGAGGAGAACCACTGTGCGGAAGCTCGTGTACTACATCGGCATATCGCTCGACGGCCGCATCGCCGGCCCCGGCGGTGAGTCCGGGTTCTTTCCGCAGGGCGACGAACAGCAGGCCGCCGCCTACGCGAACTGGATCAACATGCTGTATCCGGAAACCGTCCCGACGGCCTACCGCGCGGCCGCCGGCGTGGCCGACGAGCCCAACCGGCGCTTCGACACCGTCCTCATGGGCCTCGGCACCTACCGCCTCCCCCACGACAACGGGATCACCAGCCCGTACGCACACCTGCGCCAGTACGTCGTGTCCAGCACCCTTGAGCCCGACGTCGACCCAGCAGTGACCGTCGTGGCGAGCGACCCGCTCGGCCTCGTCCGCGAACTCAAGAGCGAAGCCGACACCGACCAGGACATCTGGCTCTGCGGAGGCGGCCGGCTCGCGGGGACCGTGTCGCCCGAGATCGACGAGCTGCTGATCAAGACCTATCCGGTCATCGCGGGGAGCGGAGTCCCGGCGGTCGACGGCGCCTTCGACCCCACCGTCTTCGATGTCGCCGAGCGCACCGCGTTCCCCGGCGGAGCCACCCTCACCCGCCTCACCCGCCGCTAGGCTCTGTCGGCCTCAGTAGTCGAGGTCGATGTAGTCGATGTCGTTGAGGGCGACGTCCGAGAGTCCCAGTGCCCGGGCTCCGCCGTCCTGGAAATAGGTTTCCCTGAATCCGTCAGCGATGATCTGCCGTAGTTGCTGGTCGCCGGCGCCTGCTTCGCGGGCGTCGAACAGCTGCTGCGCGTAAGCCGGGGGGAGGTGCACCGTGAGTCGGCGGAAACGGCCGTCGTCGGTCGTGCCGATCGGTGCCGTGTAGCCGAAGCGGGCTCGGGTCTCCACCGTGATCCCACCCGTGGAGGCGGCCTCCTTGCGCCGCCGTCTGCGGACCTGAGGCTGCCAGCGGGACCGGACGGCGGCCTCGATCCTCTGCTGGATCTCCTTCGGCGGACTCTTGCGCTCACCCGTGCGGTAGCGCTCCACCGACCGCCGGCTCACCCCCAGCTCCGCCGCCACGGCCCGGGTCGTCTTCAGCTGCCTCAGCAGGAAGTTGATCCGGCCCTTGAGCGTCTTCGGTGGAGTGCGCGTGAAGGCCTCCTGCTCGGCGCGCTCGATGGCGTCGTCGACTTCTCCCACGGCGTCCGTTCCTCTCGCAGGTCGGCCCTACTCGCCGTCGTCCAGGACGGCGTCGCCGCCCTTGACGTGGCGGGCGGGGTTCAGGCCCTTCTCCATCAAGTCGACCGCCCAGAGCATCTCCTGCACACCCTCCGGCTTCGCCAGGCCCGGCGTGGGACCGAGGCGGAAGCCCCCGGGCTGGGACTTGCCGGAGGCCGCGTAGGGGAGGAAGTCCAGCGGCGAGGGGCCGGGGCTGGGATAGACGACGCAGTCCGATAGCACCGCGAGCGGGTACCGTCCCGTCAGCTTGGCCATGTTCAGCAGCTTGCGGTGCATGTTGACCCGGGCTTTGGAGATGACGGCGGCGCGGATGTCGGGTCGCCAGGTGGGCCGTTCCAGAGCCGGCCACCGCTCCCCCTGCTTGTAGTGGCGTCCCTGGGGGCGCTCACGCAGCTTGCCGATGCCGCCCTTGACGGTGGCCTTGATCGCGGCGAGGACGGCGGCCAGGGCAGGGTCGTTGTCCTTGTGCCGCTCCATCGCCGCGAGGAACTGCCGGTCGTCCAGGTCGCGGGTGACGCCGAGGTCGGCCAGGGTGTCGACATAGGCGCTCTTGAGCCGGTCGTGCCACGGGTCCAGGTAGGCACCCGTCGCGCGGCGCAGGTAGGCCTCCAGCGGCCGCACGTTGTAGCCCAGCTCCTGGGCGTAGGCGACCGTGTGGGTCTGGTACCAGGCGGGGCCGGACGGCCGTTCACCGCTCGGCGTGAAAGGGCTGGGCAGGCGTGGGTCCAGCTCCACATGGCTGAGGTCGACCAGCCAGGAGCCGGGGATCTTCGGATTGAACTGCGGGCCGACGAAGTGCTCCGGTCCCGACAGTCCGACCGTGAGCCGGGCGGCGGCGGCGAGGAACGCGGTGTTGAGGTCCAGACCGACGGCGTAGGGCAGATGGCACTCCTCGTCGCTCAGCAGGTCCACCTCGCGCACCCACTGGTAGGCCTCCTCGTCGAGGAACCCTCCGCTCCAGCCGGAGTCGACGACCACGGGATGCTCCGGGGTGGCCTCGGGCGGCGCCGGGTCCACCGGTTGCGTCCCGAGCGAACCGGGGTTGTGGCCGGGTACCCAGTTGCCCGTGGCCTCGTCGCGGACCGCGCGGGTGGGCGGCCGCAGCGCCGTCATCAACTCCAGGCCGACGACGGCGGTACTGCCGCGTGGGGTGAGGACGCGCCGCGCGTAGACGCCGAGTACCCGGGCGATGCCGGCAGGTTCCATCGCCGTCACCCCTGGCCAGGACCGCTCGTCCAGGGCGTCCCACGACAGAACCGCCAACTGCACGCACTGCCGCCGGCCTTCCTGGGCCTTGCGGTAGATCCGGGCCCATGGGCCGAACCCACGCTGCGTCAGCTGCCACCCCGCCTTCGTCACCTGCACAACGACCGGATGGTCATGGGGCAGACGCAGAGAACGGCGCTGTTCGTGACCCTCCAGGCGCTCAGGCAGTCCGAGCCTCACAGCCGCCGCCGGGGTGAGCACCACCAACGGGTCGGAATCCTTGCCGTTGCGGTGCAGGCGCGGCGCGCCGAGGCCGGACTCGCGCAGTGTCCATTCCACCAGCTGCGGCACGGAGGTGGCGGGGCAGTCGAGGACGATGCCGTCGACGCCGTACGCCGCGCCGTCGCCGTCGAGCACGACCAGCGGCCCGTGCGGGTACCGGGGGTCGGCTGCGGGGGTCGCGACCTTCTTCGGAGCAGGTCGCCGCGAGGACGCAGCCGGGTGAGGGTCAGGGCGTTCGGATGCGGTCGGCGTCCGTGCCGGCGCGGGTGCCGTTCGGGGCGTTGAGGGCTCGGCGAAAGGATCGTGCGTCTGCGAACGGAGCTCCGGACGGGGCGCGTCGGCGTGGGCCGTCGGAGTTGGTGCGGGAGCCCGAGGAGCTGATGCGGGAGCCGGGACGGGGGCGCCGTGGGCGGGGGCGCCGCCGTGGGCGGGGGCGCCGCCGTGGGCGGGGGCGCCGCCGTGGGCGGGGGCGCCGCCGCGGGCGGGGGCGCCGTGGGTGGGATACCTCGCCGCCCAGCCCTTCAGCAGCCGCTGGTACGCCTCCAGACGCGGCGACTTCGGCTCTGACCTGCCGTTCTCGTAATTCTTCACCGTCTGTGTGGAGGTCTTCAGTGCGAGCGCGAGGCGCGCTTGGGTGATGCCGGCGGCCTCCCGTAGCCTGGCCCGCTCCGCCGGAGGGGGAAGCTGCGGTTCCTCCTCCAGCAGCGCGTCGACGGACGCGAACAGCTCTTCTTCGGAGGCCATGCCGATCTCCTCTCGCGCTCCCCTTCCCTGCGGACCTTAGCCTAAAATTTATCCCGTTCCTTTATCCCTGCCGGACGGTGCGCGTGTCGGTGTCCGGCCGGTGCGTGGATCACCGCACGGCCTGATTGCGGCGAGCCTCCGCCGCCTTGAAGTAGTCGCCGCCTTTGCGCTTCACGTCGTCCGTGCCCCAGGCCTGTTCCCCGCCGGCGGCGGTGCTGCCGTCCTGCGCGGCATGCGGCCGCAGCGGTGCTCTGACCAGTCTGGGTATGTGCTTCGAGCAGTGGATGTAGGCCTCTTCGACCTCGACCTCGACCCACATCCGCGGGCGGCGGCCGGGCAGCGGGTCGACGGGCAGGCCGGGATGGCTGCGGCGCATCGCCTCATCGGGGACCAGGCGGGCGCGGCCGTTGACGTGCAAGCCGATGCGGTCCTCGGAGAAGTCGATCATCAGGAGGCCGACGTGCGGGTTCTCCCGGATGTTGCCGAGCGAGGCCATGACGCCGTTCCCCCGGTACTCCGGGTAGGCGAGGGTCGCGTCGTCGAGAACGTGGAGGAAGCCGGGCGGCCCGGCGCGGAACGTGCTGTCGCACTCGCCCTGGCTGTCCGAAGTGGCGAGAAAGAACATCTCCTGGCGGGCGACGAACTCCCTCATCCTGGAGTTGAGCCGGTCCAGTACCTGTTCGTCGTAGAAGCGGTCAGCGCGGCTGGTGGTACCCAACTCGTCCTGAATCTGGTGCTCTCCGTGGCTTCCGGGCCGGTCCGCCCGCGGATCCTGGTGCAACGGTCCTCCTGCCAGGCGAACCAACGCCTGTGTCCGAGCCCTGCACCGGTGGTCCCTCGGCGCAGGTGACTCTGCCGATCCCCTCGGAGGCCGAAGAGCGCTCACCGGCCACGCACATGAGGGTAGAGCAGGCCCCTGCACCGTCCTGCGCGCACCCGGCGTCCGCGCGCTCAAGCGGCCGGCGTTCCACGGCCCACCCCCCGTTTCACCGGGTCCGGGCCGCCTTCGCCGGTCACCTCACTTGCGGAGGTGCTCCTCCGTGCCGCCGATACTCGCCACCGTCCCCCGGACGGTCGGATGCCGGTACAGCTCCCGCAGCCGCAGGGACGGCAGACCGCGGGCGCGCAGGGCGGCACCGATACGCACGGCGGACAGGGAATTGCCGCCGAGCTCGAAGAAGTCGTCGTCCGGGTCGACGGGCACGCCCAGCACGTCGCTCCAGATCTCCGTCAGGCTTGCGGTGAGGTCGTCGGCGGTGTCGGCGCGGGAGGCCCCGTCTCGCCTCGAGGGGCGCGGGGCGGCCGGTGCGGGGAGCCTCGCCGCGTCGAGTTTGCCGTTGGCCGTCAGCGGGAGCGCGTCCAGGGCGGTGACGGTGGCGGGGAGCATGTAGTCGGGCAGGATGCCGGCAGCCCGCTCACGCACCCCGGCGGGGTCGCCGCCCCCGGACGAGAGGGTCACATAGGCGTCGATCCTGGCCGTGGCGGGGCCCGCCGGGTCGTCGCGGCGCACCAGGACGGCCGCGGAGCGCACGGCAGGGTCCTCCAGCAGGACGGAGCGGATCTCGTCGAGCTCGATCCGGAAGCCGCAGATCTTCACCTGGCTGTCGATCCGCCCGAGGTGTTCGAGCCGCCCGTCGGGGCGCAGGCGCCCGAGGTCGCCGCTGCGGTACATCGGGCCGTCGGAGAACGGGTCCGGCACGAACCGGTGGCCGGTCAGCTCTTCCCGGCCCAGGTAGCCGAGCGCCACGCCGGCGCCGCCGACGCATATCTCGCCCGCCGCTCCGGGCGGCAGCAGCCGTCCGGCGGGGTCCACCACGTACAGGTGCCAGCCGGGCAGGGCCCGCCCGACGGAGCGGGTGCCGGCGAGCGCCAGCTCCCGGGTGAGCGTCTGCTCGGTGACATGGACGGTGGTCTCCGTGATGCCGAACATGTTCACCACCCGGCAGGACCGCTCGGGGTGCCGGTCGAACCAGGGCAGCAGCATCCGTGCGTCCAGTGGCTCACCTCCGAAGACGACGAGACGGACGGACACCTCGGCGTGTTCGACGTCCAGCAGCTGGGCGAAGGCCGAGGGGGTCTGGCTGAGCACGGTGACCTTCTCGGCCACGAGCAGATCGCGGAAGTGGTCCGGTTCCCGGGAGACGAAGTACGGCACCACGACCAACCGGCCGCCGGTCAGCAGACAGCCCCAGATCTCCCACACCGAGAAGTCGAAGGCACTGGAGTGGAACCATGTCCACACGTCCGCTGCTCCGAGCCCGTACTCGTCGCGGGTCGCGTCGATCAGGGCGATCACATTGCGGTGGGGCACGACGACGCCCTTGGGCCGGCCGGTGGAGCCGGAGGTGTAGATGACGTAGGCGGGGTCGTCGGGTGAGGGGGGCGGCGGGCTCGTGTTCCCCTCCTGCGGCTGCCACCCGCCTCGCGGCTCGGCCACCAGTTCGTCCGGCGTCGCCCGTGTGCAGCCCGCCACGGCCGGGAACTCCGGGAGCCGGGTGACCACAACGCCCAGCCCCGCGTCCCGCGCCGTGTGGGCGAGCCGGTCCGCCGGGTAGGCCGGGTCGAGGGGGACGTAGGTCGCGCCGGCCCTCAGCACGGCGAGCAGGGTCACCACGAGCTCGGCGGAGCGCTCCAGACACACACCCACCCGATCGCCGGCGCCGACCCCACGTGCGCGCAGGCCGTGAGCCGACCGGGCGGCCCGCTCGTCGAGTTCGCGATAGGTCAGGCCCGTAGCGCCGTCGGTGACGGCGATCCGGTCCGGCGTCGCCGCCACGATCCGGGCGAACGCCCCGGGCACGCTCTCCGGCCTGGTCGTCAGGGCACGGGTCGGTCGGCCGAGCGCCGCCGTGCGGGCGCGCTCCGCCTCGTCGAGGAGTTGAACGTCGTCCGGCGGAGTCCGCGGGCGATGCCGGATCTGCTGGTGCACGTGCACCAGGTGCCGTACGAACTGGGCCGCGATCTCCGCGGAGAAGTGGCTGCTCAGGTGGTCGCAGCGCAGCCGAAGCCCGCCCGAGTCCCGCAGGACGGAGACGGTGAGCGGGAACGGGGGCGCCAGACAGGGCACATACTCGGTCTCGCCCTCGCCGGACAGGGCGGTGCCGTCCGAGTGGTCGGAGGCGTGGTCGGCGTCGTCGCACAAGAGCAGACCCGTGAGGGCGGGGCCCGTCGCGGGGGTGGGCGTCGAATCGCCCAGGGTGGCCGCCGGTTCGACGGTGAAGGTGCCGTGGCCGGTGCCGATGACCGGTGGGGTGTCGGGGTCATAGCGGCGCAGGGTGACGGCGAGTGCCGTGAGCCAGCTCGCCTCGTCACCTGCGTCGTCCAGGGCGACGACATGGGAAGCGCCGGTGCCGCCGCCGCCCAGTCCCCAGGCGGGCGCGGCTGCGGCGGGTGCCGCAGCGGGGGCGCGAGGGGCGTCGCTAGGTGCCACGGGCCGCCCGGCGGCCAGCCGGGCGAGGGCCGTACGGTCCCAGCGCCCGCGCGGGGCGACGACGATCAGGTCGGAAAAGCCGTCGGCGTAGCGCAGGAGGACGCTGCGCGGATCGCGGCTCGGGCGGGCGAGCTCGGTGGCGCGTCGGCGCTCGGCGAGCGGGTCCGTCGCCGGCACGGCGATGTCTTCGATCCACAGCCCCGGCCGGGGGGCGGGTTCCCGAGAGGGGCACGACCTGACGCGCAGCGCGTGGCAGTGGGTCGCGTGGAGGAGGGGTTCGGGCAGCGACGCGGACACGGGCCGTACTCCTTGTGACTTCTGTCGTTCTTGCTTGCTCGGCTTGCCGATGTGGTCTCAGCGGGCGCTGAACCCGCCGTCCACGGTCAGGACCGATCCGGTGACGTGCCGCGACTCGTCCGAGGCCAGGAAGACGACCGCGGCGGCGACGTCCTCGGGTTCGATCAGCGCGTTCATGGGCTGCGCCTCGACGAAGGTCTTCTCGTGCTCGTGGACGGGCACGTCCAGGGCCCTGGCGATCTCGGCGAGCATCCTGCCCTCGGCCCGCGCGTCGTCGCGCACGGAGCCCGGGCAGACGGCGTTCACCCGCACCTTCATCGGCGCGAGGTCGAGCGCGGCCGCCTTGGTGAGACCGACGACGGCGTGCTTGGCGGCGACGTAACCGGCGAAGTGCCGGTAGCCGACGAGCCCGGCGGTGGAGGCGATGTTGACGATGCTGCCCGCGCGGCGGGAGCTCATCGCTCCCCCCACCTCGCGGATCACCCGCCACGCCCCGGAGAGGTCCACGTCGATCATCAGGGACCACTCGTCCTCTTCGATCTCGTGCACCGGTCTGCCCGAGGGCGCGGCGATACCCGCGTTGTTGACGGCGATGTCGATCCGGCCGAACCGGTCCTCGGCGCGGGCCACCGCCTGCCGGATGCCGAGGGTGTCGCGGATGTCGGCCTCCGCGGTGAGCACGGACGCACCGGCGTCCCGGCACAGCGCGGCGGTGTGTTCCAACTGCCCCACGGTGCCCAGCGGGTAGGGCACTCCCGGCAGGTCGGCACAGATGTCCAGCAGGGTGAGGTCCGCGCCCTCGGCCGCACAGGCGACCGCGGTCGCCCTGCCGAGTCCGCGGGCGGCGCCGGTGATGAGGACCGACTTGCCGTGCAGACGCATCGGGTTCTCCTTCCTGGGAGTTCTGAAGGGGCAGAGGGCGAGGGGCTCAGGAGCGACGGCTAGCGCGCCTTCGCGGCGATCGCACGCAGCAGGGCGGGCGCCGACTCGGTCAGATACATGTGGCCGCCGGGGATCTCGATGTGCTCGAAGTCGCGGCCGGTCGCCTTGTTCCAGGACGCTGCGTCGTCATGGCCGACCAGGGTGTCGTCCTCGCCCCGGATGACCGTCAGGGGCACATCCAGCGGCAGGGAGGTGCTGGGTACGTAGGCCTCGTGCATCTCGACGTCCGCGCGCAGGGTGGGCAGGAGCATCTCGCGCATCTCCGGGTCGTCCAGCGCGGGGTGGCTGTAGCCCGCGAACTCTCCGACACGGGCGAGGAAGTCGTCGTCGGAGAGGCCGGTGGCCCGCTGTTCACGGCCCTGGCCGGGGTGCGGCGACCCGCTGACGAACAGATGGGCGAGCTCGACGCCGGGTTCGGCCACGAGCCGGTGTGCCAGTTCGTAGGCGAGCACGGCACCGAGGCTGTGCCCGAAGAGGACCACCCTGTGCTGCCCGGGGCCGAGCCGTTCCCGCAGCTGGGGCAGGAGTCCGTCGACGGCCCGGTGCACGTCCCGGTAGGGCTCCTCGTCGATCAGCCTTTCACGGCCGGGCAGTTGAAGCGGCACGATCTGCAGCGCTCCCCCGGCAAGGGCAGCCCAGGGGCGGTAGAACGAGGCGCCGGCTCCGGCGTACGGAAGGCACACCAGCTTGGTCGGGTCGGTCGTGACGGTCGGGTCATCCAGGGGCATGGCTGTTCGGTCTCTCTTCGGGGGCCGGGGCCTACGGGGTCGCTGTCTACTCACCCATCGCGGCGATCAGGCTCTTGGGGCGCATGTCGGTCCAGTGCTCGCCGACGTAGTCGAGGCAGGACTGCCGGCTCGCACGTCCGTGGACGACAGTCCAGCCGGCCGGCACCTCGGCGAAGGCGGGCCACAGGGAGTGCTGGCCCTCGTCGTTCACCAGGACCAGGTGCTCGATGCTGTCGTCGTCGAAGGGGTTCGTGGTCATGGGTGGTTCCTCCTGCGGTGGGTGGTTGGCTGCGACCGGTGCTGTCGGGTCACGTGCGGAGCCGGCTGTCCAGCACCGGGCCGATGAGATCCAGGGACTTGGGCCGGGTCATCTCCCCGTGTGTGCAGGGGATGTCGTGGTTGTCGACGTGGCCTTCGACGTACGGCTGCCAGGAGCGGTACCGGTCGGGGACCGCGTCCGGATCCTGTGCGGCGGTGAAGAACAGCAGATCCCCTCGGTACGGCGTGGGGGCGAACTGGCCCAGCAGGCGGCGGTTGTTCGCCGTCACCTCGACCAGGGCCGCCAGTTCGGCGTCGTCGAGGCTGCCGGGCATGTCGGGTACGCGGCGCACCAGCTCGGCGAACCGGCTCTCGGTCAGCGGTTCCGTCCCGTCACCGGGCACGTGCCGGCCGAGGATGGAGAGGAGACTGCGCAGCAGCGTCGGGCGGTCGGTCAGGGCAGGGGCCTGTCGGATCCAGGCTCCGGGGAAGGAGTCGAGGAGCGCGAGGAGCGCGACCTGCTCTCCCGCCGCCTGGAGGCCGACGGCGACGTCGTAGGCCACGAGGCCTCCCATGGAGTAGCCGAGCAGGTGATAGGGGCCGTGCGGCTGGGTCTCACGTATGAGGGCGGTGTGCTCGGCGACCACCTCGGCCAGGCTGCCGACCGGGTCCTGTCCCGGGATCAGGCCGCGGGACTGCAGGCCGTAGAGGGGGCGGCCGGTGTCGATGTGGCGGGCCAGGCCGGCGAAGCCCCAGGACAGGCCGGAAGCCGGGGGAAGGCAGAAGAGGGGTTCGCGGTCGCCTCGGGTACGCAGCGGGAGCAGAGGCCCGACGGGGGCCGCGCTCGAACTGCTGGAGCGGCCCGCACCTTCGGGACGGGCGAGCTGTCCAGTGCGGTCAGGTCCTTCATGGCGGTCGGATCCTTCAGGGCGGTCGGGCCGCCCGGGGCGGTCAGGTCCTTCAGAGCGGTCGGATCCTTCAGGGCGGTCGGATCCTGCAGGGCCGTCGGGCCGTCCGGGGCGGTCAGGTCCTTCAGAGCGGTCGGATCGTCCGGGGCGGCCGGGTTCCTCGGGGCGGCCGGGCCCCGCGGGGCGGTCCATTTCGCCGGCGTGGTCGCCTTCGGCCAGACGCCGGGCCAGTGCCGACACGGTCGGTGCGTCGAAGAGGGCCCGCAGGGGCAGCTCGACGCCGAGTTCGGCGCGGATGCGTGCGGTCAGTCGGGGGGCCAGCAGGGAGTGCCCGCCGAGATCGAGGAAACCGTCATGGACGCCGATCTGGGCGGGGGCGAGACCGAGGACCTCGGCGAAGAGGCCGCGCAGGGTCTCCTCCCGCTCGTTGCGCGGAGCAGTCTCCGCGGCGAGCGGCGCGTCGGGGGCGGGCAGCGCCGTGCGGTCCAGCTTGCCGCTGGCGGTGTACGGGAGTGCCGGGAGCGTGACGAACGCCGAGGGGATCATGTGGGTGGGGAGGGCGTGGGTGAGGTGGTCGCGGAGGTCGTCAGCGGTCACGGCCGCCGCCTCCGCGGGTACGACATAGGCGGTCAGTTGCTTCTCTCCGCGCTGGTCCTCCCCCACCGTGGCCGCCGCCTTGTCGACAGCCGGATGCGTGGCGAGGACGGCTTCGATCTCGCCCAGTTCGATCCGGAAGCCGCGGAGTTTCACCTGCTGGTCGGCCCGGCCAAGGAAGCGCAGCTGTCCGTCGGAGCCGCGCACCGCCAGATCGCCCGTGCGGTACATCCGCTCCCCCGGGCCGCCGAACGGGTCGGCGACGAACCGCTCGGCCGTCATGCCCGGCTTGCCGAGGTAGCCGCGGGCGGGGCCGCCGCCCGCCACGTACACCTCGCCGACGGCCCCGTCGGGCACGGGGTGCAGCGCATGGTCGAGGAGGTGGACGAGGTTGCGGGCCAGGGGGCGGCCGATGGGAGGCCCGGTCTTGTCGTCCGGGTCGGTACCGGACTGCCAGGCGGTGGCGTAGACGGTCGCCTCGGTGGGCCCGTAGAAGTTGACGAGCCGCGCTCCGGGGAAGGCGGCCTCGATTCCGGCGCGGAGTTGTGCGGGGACGGGTTCGCCGCCGAGGGCGACCGTGTGCGGTGAGACGGCCGGCCGATCGGCGAGCACGGAGGCCATGACCGTCGGCACACCGCTGATCAGGCCGGCGTCCCGGGACGTGCCCTCGGTGAGGGCGAGCAGGTTCTCGACGATCTCGATACGGCCGCCGCACAGCAGCGGGGAGAAGATCTCGAACACCGATACGTCGAAGTTGAGCGAGGTCGAGAACAGTACGCGGGCCAATCGCTGGGGACCGAACGCGGCGTGCGTCCACTCGACGAACTCGACCGCGTTGCGATGCGTGGCCAGGACACCCTTGGGGCGGCCGGTGGAGCCGGAGGTGTAGGTGATGTAGGCGAGGTTGTCCGCGGTCGACGCGGTTGCTGAGGGATCGGTCCGACGGCTCGGCCCAGTGTCCTGGGGGTCGAGGAGCGGCGTGCCCTTCGGCAGCGCTCCCGCCGTCTCCCTGGTGGCGAGGACCACGACGGGGCCGGCGTCGTCGACGATGTACGCCAGACGGTCGGCCGGGTAGGCGGGGTCGAGCGGCAGATACGCGGCACCGGACTTCAGTACGGCGAGCACGGCGACGACCAGCTCCGCCGTACGCGGCAGAGCGATGCCCACGACGTGCTCCGGGCCCGCTCCGAGGGCGGTGAGACGACCGGCCAACTGCTCGGCGCGTGCTTCCAGTTCGCGGTAGGTGAGTGATGTGCCGCGGTCCAGTACGGCGTCGGCGTCCGGGGTGGCCGAGACCTGGGCCGACCAGAGGTCGGTGAGGGTACGGGTCGCAGGTGGCGTGGGCAGGGGGTTGTGCGGGAGTTCGTCGGGTGCCAGGACCCCCACGCGGCCCTGCGGGGTTTCCGGGTCCGCCGCGATGGCCTCGAGGATCCGCACCAGGCGGGCGAGAGTGGCGTCGGCCCAGCCGGCGTCGAACAGTCCCGGGTGGTAGGCCAGCCGGAAACGGGGCCGGGGGCCGGGGAACGCCACGAGGGTCACCGGGTAGTGGGTGGCGTCACGGCCGCTCGAACCGACGACGCGAAGCCGACCTCCGTCTCCGCCCCGCCCGTCACCACACCCACCGCCGTCGGCACCGCCACGACCGTCACCGGCAGGCCCTTGGCCCATCGCGCCTGGATCAACCGGATAGTTCTCGAAGACGACGAGGGTGTCGAAGAGCTCCGGCACGCCCACGGCCCGCTGGATGTCCGCCAGGCCGAGATGGTGGTGGTCGAGGAGGCGGACGTAGCCGTCCTGGACCTCGCGGAGCAAGGCACTGAAGCTCTCCTCGGGCCTGAGCCGCACCCGCGTGGGGATGGTGTTGAGGAACAGGCCGACCATCGACTCGACGCCGGGGAGTTCGGGTGGGCGGCCGGAGACGGTGGCTCCGAAGACGACGTCGTCACGGCCGGTCAGGCGGCCGAGCAGAATCGCCCAGGCGCTCTGGACGAGGGTGTTCGCGGTCACGCCGAGGCTCCGGGCGCGTGCCGTGAGGGCGGCTCCGGTCCCCGCCGACAGCTCTGTCCGGGCCTGTTCCGGGTTCGTGGAGCCCGGCGTGGCGGCCGGGGCCAGCCGGGTCGGTTCGGTCACGCCGGCCAGCGCCTCCCGCCAGGCCCCCTCGGCAACCGTACGGTCCCTGCGGCCCAGCCACTCGAGGAAGGAGCGGTACGGCGGGACGGGCGCCAGTACGGCCGGGTCGCCGTCGGCGGTGTAGAGGGCGAGCAGTTCCCGTAGGAGCACGGAGACCGACCAGCCGTCGAGCAGGAGGTGGTGGTGGGTGACGAGCAGCCGGTGGCGGTGCTCGCCGGTGCGGACCAGGGTGCAGCGCAGGAGTGGCGGGGTGGCGGGGTCGAAGCCCAGGGCCCGATCCTCGTCGAGCAGCGCGGTCCACGCCTTCTCGGGGTCGGTGGCGAGGGCTTGCTCGGTGAGGTCGGCTTCCGCCCACGGCAGCGTCGCCCCGCGCGGGACGACCTGCACCGGCTGGCCGCCGCGACGCCGCCGGAAGGCCGCGCGCAGGTTCGGGTGGCGGTCCAGCAGTGCCTGTGCGGCGGAACGGAGCCGGTCGGCGTTCACCGGGCCTTCGAGTGCGAAGACCAACTGCACGACGTACACGTCGGAGGCGTCCCGTTCGTGCGCGTACAGGGCGTGGTAGAGCAGGCCCTCCTGGAGCGGGGTCACGGGGAGCACGTCGGGCGGCCCGGGCTGCGTCATGTCGTCTCGTCTCGCTGTGTTCCGGCTCTGCTGCGTCTTCACGTGAGGTGGGCCGGTCGAGGCCCTGCTGTGTGTTCGCGTGGGGTCGGCTTCGGGGCCCTGCTGCGTCTTCGCGTGGGGTCGGCTGTTCGAGGCCCTGCTGCGTCTCCGTGTGGGGTCGGCTAGTCGAGCCCGGCGGTCAGCTCGTCGAGCTCGTCCCCGGACAGGCCCGGGACCGACGGACCGGCGGCCTCAGCGGCGCGGGACACGAGTGCGGTGAGTGCCGTGACCCAGGTCTCGGCCAGCTCCCGCACCTCCGGCTCGGTCAGCACGCCCTCGGGCCAGGCCCAGTCGGCCACCAGCCGCGGTCCGGCCGGCGTGTCGTGGACGACCGCGTTGATGTCGAGGGCGTGGGCGGCGGCCAGGCCGGGGTCGCGGCCGGCGCCGAGTGCCGACGACTCGGGGGCGAAGGCCCACGGCTCGCTGCCGGCGGTGCCGGGAGTGCTGAACCGGCCGAGGTAGTTGAAGCCGATCGCCGGTGGGGGCGCTTTGGCCAGCTCGGCCGCCGTGTCCGGGTTGAGATGGCGCAGGAGGCCGTGTCCGGCTCCGTGGTCGGGCAGTTCCCGCATACGCCCCGCGACCAGGGCGGCGGCGAGGTCGGCGGCGGGTCCGGCAGCCAGCGCGTCGGCCACGTCCACGCCCTCCAGGTCCAGGTGGACCGGGTAGAGCGAGGTGAACCAGCCGACCGTGCCCGACGGTTGGAGGCCCAGCAGGTGTTCCTCGCGGCCGTGTCCCTCGATGTCGAGCACGAGGTGCGGGGAGCCCTGCCGGTCGGCGACGGCCAGCGCGAGGCCGGTGAGCAGGGCGTCCTGGACACCGAGGTGGAAGGTGGCCGGGACGTCGGTGAGCAGCGGTCCCGTCGTCCCGGGAGGCAGGGTGAGCCGCAGCGAGCGCGTGCCGGCGGCGGTGTCCCGGCCGGGGTCGAGCGGACGCCTGCCCAGCGGGGCGCGCGGGGCGTCGGCGATGCGGCGCCACAGCTCGGCCTCGGCGACCCTCGCCGGTGTACGCGCCTGGCGGCCCAGTTCCACCGACCAGCGGCGGAACGACATGCCGACGGGTGGCAGTTCGGGGCTCCGTCCGGTGGTCACGGCCTCCCAGGCGGCTTTCAGATCGGGGACGAGGATGCGCCAGGACACGCCGTCCACCGCCAGGTGGTGGACGACCAGCAGCAGCCGTCCGGTCCGGTGGGGTCCCGCGTCGAGCCAGACGGCCCGGACCATGGCCCCGGCCGACGGGTCGAGCAACCCCACCGCTCGGTCGAACTCCTCGGCGACGGCCGCGTGGAGGTCGTCGGTACCGGTCGTGCCGGAGACGTCCCGGCGGTCGAGCAGATCGGCGGCGCGAACGTGGCCGACCGGGCTGACGTCGAGTTCGACGGTACTGATGTCGGGCTCGACAACACCGGTGTCGGGTTCCGCAGTCGTGGTGAGCCGGGAGCGCAGCATGTCGTGGTGGTCGAGCACCGCCTGCAGCGCGCCTGTCAGCCGCGGCAGACCGGCACCGGCCGGGACCGTCAGCAGCACGGACTGGCTGAACCGGTCGATGGGGCCGCCGCGTTCGAGCAGCCACCGCATGATGGGAGTGAGCGGGACCCGGCCCACGCCGTCGGTCGCGTGGACGCCCTCGGCGCGGTCGCCGACCGGGCCACGAGCCACCGCCGCCAGCTCCTTCACCGTCTGGTGCTTGAAGACGTCCCGGGCGCTGATGACGACCCCGGCCTCGGCTGCCCGGCTCACGAGCCGGATCGAGGTGATGCTGTCGCCGCCGAGGGCGAAGAAATCCTCGTCGAGTGGGACTTCGGGCAGCCCCAGCAGCTCGCGGAAGAGCCCGGCGAGGATGCGCTCGACCGGGGTCGACGGTTCCTGTGCCCCGTCGGTCCCAGGTACCGGAGAGGGCGTGGGCAGCGCGGCGCGGACCGGCTCACCGTCGGGCTTCAGGGCCGGCACGTCGAGTTTCACCTTGTCCTCCCCCAAAAGGTCCACGTCCTCGACGCGCAGGTCGGGCTCGGCGGAGACGGCGGTCAGGAACCGGAGGAGCAGCCGCGTGAGCAGCTGGGCGGTGGCCGGGTCGAACAGGTCGGTGCTGTACTCGGCGATGCCGTCGATGCCCGCCGGTGTGCCATCGCCGTGGCGCCGCTCGTTCAGGTAGAGGCAGAGGTCGAAGCGGGCCGCGCCGGTCGCGACGGGCTCGCGCGCCGCGCCCAGGCCCGGCAGGGACAGGTCGACGTCCGAGGCGTGAGCGGTGAAGGCCAGCATCACCTGGAACAGCGGATGGCGGGCGAGGGTGCGCTGCGGGCTGAGGGCGTCCACGAGGAGGTCGAACGGGACGTCCTGGTGGGCGTAGGCCGCGAGGTCGAAGTCGCGGACCCTGCTCAGCAGTTCGCGGAATGTGGGGTTGCCGGAGGTGTCGGTGCGCAGTGTGAGGCTGTTGACGAAGAAGCCCACCAGGTCGTCGAGCCTGTCGTCGGGGCGTCCTGCGACCGGTGTGCCCATGGTGATGTCGGTGCCGGAGCCGAGCCTGGTCAGTGTCGCCGCGAGCGCGGCCTGGAGCACCATGAACAGGGTGACGCGGGAGGTTGAGGCCAGGTCGGTGAGTGCGGTGTGCAGCTCCGCGTCGATGGTGAGGCCGGCCCGGTCGCCGCGTCCGCTGGGTTCGGCGGGCCGGGGGCGGTCGGTGGGGAGCGGCAGCTCTTCCGGGGCGCCGGCCAGCGCCTCCCGCCAGAAGGCCGTCTGCCGTTCCAGCGTGCTCACCGCCTCGCCCGTTGCCGTGCCGAGCAGTTCGCGCTGCCAGTGCGCGAAGTCGGCGTACCGGACGGGAAGAGGCCGCCATGGCGGGGCGCATCCGGCGATCCGGGCCGCGTACGCCGTCTTGAGGTCGCGCATCAGCGGTGCCATGGACCAGCCGTCGACGGCGATGTGGTGCGCGAGCAGCAGAAGGACATGCGTGTCGTCGTCGAGCTCGAACAGGGTGGCGCGCAGCGGCGTTTCGGCGGACAGGTCGAAGCGGTGTCCTGCGGCGGCGGTGAGCAGCGCGGGAAGTTCCGTCTCGGTGGCCTCCAGGACGGCAAGGTGCGGGCGCCCCGCCTCGGGGTCCAGGATGCGCTGGTACGGGGCGCCCTGGAAGTCGGGGTGGAGGGTGCGCAGCGGTTCGTGGCGGGTCACGACGTCGGCGAGCGCGGATTCGAGCGCCGGACGGTCGAGGGGGCCGGTGAGGCGCAGGGCCCAGGGCACGGTGTAGGGGTTGCTGCCGTCGAGGCGGCTCATGAACCACAGCCGCTGCTGGGCGTACGACAGCGGAATCGGAGTGTCCGGGCGTACCCGTGCCGTGAGCTCGGGGCGGCGGGTGCCGCCCTCGCCTTCGCTGAGCCGGACGGCCAGTCCGGCGGGGGTCGCCGCCTCGAACACTGCCCGTACGGGCAGTGCGATGCCCAGCGCGCTCCTGATGCGGTCGCTGAGGCGCATGGCGAGCAGGGAGTCGCCGCCGAGGCCGAAGAAGTTGTCGTCCGCGCCGATCCGGTGCGGCTCCAGGCCGAGGACGTCGGCGAAGAGACCGCACAGGATCTCTTCCTGCGGGGTGCGCGGGGCGCGGCCCCGGCTCTCCGCGGAGGGCGAGGGCAGGGCGGCGCGGTCCAGCTTGCCGTTGGAGGTCAGGGGGAACCGGTCGAGGACGACCACCGCGGAGGGGATCATGTGGTCCGGCAGTGTCCGCCCCGCGTGTCGGCGCAGGGCGTCGGCGTCGAGGTCTCGTCCGGCGATGTAGCCGACCAGCCGCCCGTCCCGTTCGAGGACGACGGCCTGTGCCACGTCGGGGTGGCTCGCGAGCGCCGCCTCCACCTCGCCGAGTTCGATGCGAAAGCCCCGGATCTTGACCTGGTGGTCCGACCGGCCCAGGTACTCCAGCTCCCCTTCGGCCGAATGCCGCACCAAGTCGCCCGTTCGGTACATTCGTTCACCCGCGACGGCGGCGAACGGGTCGGCGACGAAGCGCCCTGCCGTCAGCCCCGGCCGCCCCAGGTACCCGCGCGCCAGGCCCGCTCCCGCCACGTACAACTCGCCGGTGACGCCGGGCGGCACCAGCCGCAGACCCGCGTCCAGGACGTAGGCCCGCAGGTCGGGAATGGCCTGTCCGATGCCGCCTGACCGGTCGTTCACCGCGGCCTCGGTCAGCGGCAGTCCCGTGACATGCACGGTCGTCTCGGTGATGCCGTACATGTTGACCAGCACCGGCGCGTCCTGCGGGTGCCGGGTGTACCACTCGGCGACCCGCGTGAAGTCGAGTGCCTCACCGCCGAAGACCACGTACCGCAGGGCCAGTTCGCTCCTGACGTCGGGCAGGGCGGCGTCGGCGCGGAGCAGTTCGCCGAAGGCGGAGGGTGTCTGGTTCAGCACTGTGATGCCTTCACGCGCCAGGAGCCGCAGGAATTCCTGCGGTTCCCGGCTCACGGCGTACGGGACGACCACGAGCGTGCCGCCGTGCAGCAGAGCGCCCCACAGCTCCCATACCGAGAAGTCGAAGGCGTAGGAGTGGAACAGCGTCCACACGTCGCCCGGGCCGAAGTCGAACCAGTGCCGGGTGTGGTCGAAGAGCCGCACGACATTGCGGTGCGTGACCGCCACGCCCTTCGGGCGGCCCGTGGAGCCCGAGGTGTAGATGACGTAGGCGATGTGATCGCTCGCCGGGTCGGAGGTGGGAGAAGGGTGTTCCTCGGAGGGCTGCGGGTCGTCGAGCAGGAGGACGGGGATCTGGGAGGCGGGGAGGCCGGGGGCGACGTCGCCGGTGGTCACCAGCAGCACGGGCGCGCAGTCGGCCAGCGTGAAGGCCAGTCGTTCCGAGGGGTACTCGGGGTCGAGCGGCACATATGCGGCGCCGGTCTTGAGGACCGCGAGGATCGCCACCACGAGCTCCGGCGAGCGGGGCAGCGCGAGCGCCACCAGCCGCTCGGGACCCGCCCCGCGGGCGGCGAGCAGCCGGGCCAGCCGTCCGGCGCGGGCGTCGAGTTCCGCATAGGTGAGCCGGCTGTCCTCGTGCACTACGGCGGTGGCGTCGGGAGTGCGGCCGGCCTGGCGGGCGAAGAGCGCGGGCAGGGTCTGCGCCGGCGTGCCGGCCGGGGTCACGGCCTGCCGCGCCGCCGGCATCCGTCGCCGCTCCCCCGGCAGCAGGATCTCCACCTCGCGTACGCGGCGCGCGGGATCGGCCACGAGGGCCTCCAGGACGGCGGCGAACCGGTCCAGGACGTGCCGGGCGCCCGTCTCGTCGTACAGGTCGGGCCGGTAGGACAGGCGCAGGGCGAGGCGGCGGCCGGGCAGGACGGCGAGGGTGAGGGGATAGTGGGTGGCGTCGCGGCCGGTGAGCTGGGTGACCCGGGACGGTCCGGGGCCGTTCGCGGCCGGGTGGTTCTCGAAGGCGAGGAGGGTGTCGAAGAGTTCACCGCCGCTCCCCGCGGCGCGCCGGATGTCGGCGAGGCCCAGGTGCTGGTGCGGCAGCAGGGCCGCCTGCCGCTGGTGCAGTGCGGTGAGCAGATCGGCGACGGTGCCGTCCTCGTCCCAATGGACGCGGGTGGGAACGGTGTTGATGCAGAAGCCGACCATGGACGCGATGTTCGGCAGTTCCGGTGGGCGGACGGTCACCGTCTGGCCGAAGGTGATGTCGGTGCGGCCGGTCAGGCGGCCCAGTAGCACGCCCCAAGCGCCCTGGACGAGCGTGTTGAGGGTGATGCCGAGGGAGCGGGCCGTGGCTTCTCCGGCGCTGGTCAGCCGCTCGGGAAGCTCGGCGACCAGTTCGCTGGGCAGGGCGGTGGCGCCGGTGGCCGCGGGCGAGAGCAGCGTGGGCTCGTCCGCATCCGCCAGGGCGTGGCGCCAGGCGGTCTCGGCGGCGGTGCGGTCCTGCCGCCCCAGCCAGGCGAGGTAGTCGCGGTAGGCGGGCGCCGGCGGCAGAGCCGCCGGGTGCTCACCCGAGTGCAGCGCCGTGAACTCGCGTACCAGCAGCTGCTTCGACCAGCCGTCCAGCAGGATGTGGTGGTTGGTGAGGAGCAGGCGGTAGCTGTCCGCGGACCACTTGACCAGCAGGTAGCGCAGGAGCGGCGGCTTGGCGAGATCGAAGCGGCGGGCACGCTCCTCGTCCAGCAGCCGCTCCCACTCCTTGTCTCGCTCGGCTTCCCCGAGGGCGGACAGGTCGTCCTGGGCCCAGGGCAGTTCGACGTCCGTGGGCACGATCTGCAGGGCCCGGCCGGTGTCCCGGCGACGGAAACAGGCGCGCAGGTTGGGGTGCCGGTCGAGCAGGGCCTGCCCCGCGGCGCGCACGGCGGCGGGGTCGACCGGGCCCGTCAGCTCCAGGATCTGCTGGGTCGCGTAGAGATCGGGGGCCTGCTCGTCGTCGTACAGGGCGTGGAAGAGCAGGCCTTCCTGCAGCGGCGACAGGGGCAGGATGTCGGCGATTGCGGAACCGGACCGAGTCACCGTGGGTTACCTCCACTCTTTGCCGAACTCGGCTTCGAGTTCGTCGATCTCTGCTTGGGACAGCGACACGAGGGGCAGGTCGGAAGGGGTGTGCCCGCCCCTCGCACCGGTGCCGCCCTCGGCCTGTGCGGTCAGCTCCGCCATCCATCGGTCAGCGAGGGTGCGTACGTCGTCCTCGTGCCAGATGCCGGGGGCCCAGGACCAGGTGGTGTCGAGCCGGCCGTCCTCGGTGGTCACGGCGGTGATCTCCAGGCCGTGGGCCACCGGCATCGCCGGGTCGTGCACGGCGCCCAGGTCGCGCAGGGCCTCCGGCGCTGTCGACCAGTCGCCTTCGGCCGATCGGGTCGCCCGGCCCAGATAGTTGAAGCCGACCTCCGGAGCGGGGAGGGCCGCGAGGAGCGGCCCGTGGCCGGGATCGAGATGACGGAGCAGGCCGTATCCGATGCCGTGGTCCGGGGCGGCTCGCAGCTGTTCCTTGACGGTCTTGAGGACGTGGGCCGGGTCCGAGGCGTCGACGCCCGCGAGGTCGAGACGTGCGGGTACGACGCTGGTGAACCAGCCGACCGTACGCGACAGGTCGACACCGTCGGCGATCTCTTCGCGGCCGTGCCGCTCGATGTCCAGCACCAGGACCGGGTGCCGCCGCCATCCGGCGAAGGCGGCGGCGAGCGCCGCGACCAGGACGTCCTCGGGCCCGGCGTGGAAAGCCACAGGAACCCTGGTGAGCAGGTCGGAGGAGACCTCGGCCGGGAGGGCCCTGGTGAGGTGACGCATCGTGCCGACGACATCCCGGCCGGGGTCCGGCCGACGGAGACCGAGCTGCGGGCCGGGTTCCTCCAGCACCTCCCGCCACAGGCCCGCTTCGGCCTGCCGCTCCGGTGTGCCGGCCTCCCGCTCCAGGAGGCGGGCCCAGTGCCGGAAGGAGGTGCCCCGTTCGGGCAGCTCCTTCTCGGCCCAGGCCGCGGCCAGGTCGGAGCACAGGATGCGCCAGGAGACGCCGTCGACGGCCAGGTGGTGGAGGGTGAGCAGCAGCCGTCCGGGGCGGTCGGGACCGGCGTCGCACCACACCCCGCGCACCAGCTCGCCCTTCTCCGGGCACAGTCGCGAGGCCGACCGCTGCGACAGGTCGGCGAAGTCCACCGGCCCGCTGGTGCGGTCCAGCACCGTGGCGGCATCGACGGTCCCCGGAGGCGGAACCTCCGCCGACCGCCCGTCGGATGCCAGTCGCAGCCGCAGCACGTCGTGGTGGTCGAGTACGGCCTGCAGGGCGGCCGTCAGCCGCGTCTGGTCGGCATCGGCGGGGGTGACGAGCAGGAGGGACTGGCTGAACGCCGCCACCGGGCCACCGCGTTCGACCAGCCGGCGCATGGCCGGCGTCAGGGGCACTGTGCCGGTCGGCGCGTCCTGGTCCCGTACGTGGCCGGGAGCCGGGCGAGCCGCCGCCGTGGCGGCCAGGCCCGCGACCGTGCGCTGCTCGAACACGTCACGCGGGGTCAGCCGCAGTCCCGCGGCGAGCGCGCGGCTCACCAGGTGGATGGAGGTGATGCTGTCGCCGCCCAGGTCGAAGAAGCCGTCATCGGCGCCGATGCCGCCGGAAGGGATTCCGAGGACCTCGGCGAACAGTTCCCTGACCGCCGCCTCCTGAGGGGTGCGCGGAGCCCGGTCGGCCGTCTCCCCCGCCGTGACCGGTGCGGGCAGGGCGGCGCGGTCCAGTTTGCCGTTGGATGTCATCGGCAGCGCGTGGAGCGCGACGAGCGCCTCGGGAACCAGGTGGGCGGGCAGATGCCGGGCGGTGTGCGCGAGGAGGGCAGGGCGGTCCGCCTCGGCGGCTCCGACGACGTATCCGACCAGGCGCCGTACGCCCGCGCGATCTTCGCGCACCACCACTGCGGCCTGGGTGACGGCCGGATGGGAGGTGAGCACACCCTCGATCTCGCCGGGCTCGATCCGCAGGCCGCGGATCTTGAGCTGGCCGTCGACCCGCCCGCGCAGCTCCAGAGTGCCGTCGGCCCGCCACACTGCCAGGTCACCGGTCCGGTACATGCGCCCGCCGGCCGTCCCGAAGGGATCGGCGACGAACCGTTCGGCGGTCAGTCCCGGCCGCCTCCAGTACCCACGGGCCACTTGGTCACCCGCGACGTACAACTCGCCCTCGACGCCGACCGGTACGGGGTTCAAGCGGGCGTCGAGCACATACGCCCGGGTGTTCCACATGGGGCGGCCGATCGGCACCGGCCCCGTCGGCAGCTCCTCGCCGGGCTCGATGCGGTGGTCGGTGCAGCCGACGGTGAGCTCGGTGGGGCCGTAGTGGTTGATCAGGCGTACGCCGGGGTGGTCCCCGCGCCAGGCGCGCAGTGCCTCGCCCACCAGCGCCTCCCCGCCGAGCATGAACTCCTCGGCAGGCGACAGGTCGTGCGGCAGGGCGGGCAGCAGCGGCAGGTGGCTGGGCGTCGCCTTGAGGAAGGTGTAGCCGCCGTTCACGGGTGCCACGCCCGCGTCGTGGAAGCCGGCGATGTGCACCCGGCCGCCTGCGGCGAGCGCCCCGTGCAGGGTGGTGACGGTGGCGTCGAAGGACATGGTGGCGTGCAGCAGCGAAGTGCCGCGCAGGCTCGGGTACGCCTCCACACAGCGGGCCACGTAGGTGGTGAGGTTGCGGTGCTCGACGACGACGCCTTTGGGGCGGCCGGTGGTGCCGGAGGTGTAGATCAGGTAGGCGGGGTCGGCGGGCCGGGCGTCGGGGAGCGGCGCGTCCGGATCCTCCGGTAGCGCGTCGGGACTGACCACGCGACAGCCGGTCGGGCGGTCCGCGGAGTGCGGGTCGCGGGTGATCAGACACACGGGCTCGGCGTCGGCGAGCAGGAAGGCGGTGCGCTCGGCGGGATGCTCCGGATCCAGGGGCAGATACGCGGCGCCCGCCTGGAGGACGGCGAGCACGGCCACGGCCAGGTCGACCGAGCGGGGCAGGGAGAAGGCGACGATCCGGCCCGGCCCGGCGCCCTGCGAGACGAGCACACGCCCCAACCGCTGGGCCCGCATGTCGAGTTGCTCGTAGGTGAGTGAGGTCGTGGAGTCCTCGACGGCCACCGCGTCCGGGTGCTCGGTGACGCGTGCCGCGAAGAGCCGGGGGAAGGTGGTGTCCGGCACGGTCCGTGCCGTGTCGTTGAACTCCTC
The DNA here is from genome assembly GCF_042899705.1 of Streptomyces sp. NPDC013187. Classification (NCBI taxonomy): domain Bacteria; kingdom Bacillati; phylum Actinomycetota; class Actinomycetes; order Kitasatosporales; family Streptomycetaceae; genus Streptomyces; species Streptomyces sp. NPDC013187. Next base: position 96,799 of record NZ_JBIBAF010000010.1, read on the forward strand.
CAGCAGCCGGTGGCGTTCGGCGTCCGTGAGGATGTCGAGCGCGTCGATCGTCAGGTCGGGTTCGCGCACCGCGGCCCGCAGCACTCGCACCAGACGGTCGGCCAGCCCTTCGGCCGTGCGCCGGTCGAAGAGGTCGGCGCTGTACTGGAGGACGCCCTCGATCCCGTCCGGGGAGCCGTCGGCGGCACGGTGTTCGGCCAGGTTGAAGGTCAGGTCGACTTTCGTGGCCCCGGTCTCCACCGGCAGGGGGCGGGCGCGCAGTCCCGGCAGGTCGAGGTGAGGCCCGGCGTCGGGACGGAAGGCGAGCATCACCTGGAACAGCGGGTGCCGGGCCGGTGAACGGGGCGGGTTGAGCGCCTCCACCAGGTGCTCGAACGGCAGGTCCTGATGGGCGTAGGCCGCCAGGTCGGTCTCCCGTACCCGGCCCAGGAGTTCCCGGAAGCCGGGGCCGCCCGAGGTGTCGGTACGCAGGACGAGTGTGTTGACGAAGCAGCCGACCAGGTCGTCCAGCACCTCGTCGGCTCGACCGGCGACCGGCGTGCCGATCGGGATGTCGGTGCCCGCGCCCAGCCGGGTGAGGAGGGTGGCGAGTGCCGCCTGCACGACCATGAACACCGTGGTGCCGGTCTCCTCCGCGAGCACACGCAGCCACCGGTGCAGCTCCGCGTCCAGCCGGACGGGGATGTCGCCGCCCCGTCGGGTGGCACGGGCGGGCCGTGGACGGTCGGCGGGGAGGGTGAGTTCGTCGGGGAGCCCGGCGAGCGCCTCGCGCCAGTGGTGGAGCTGACGGTCCTGTTCGTCGCCGAGCACCTCGTGGTGCCAGACGCAGTAGTCGGCGTACTGCACGGGCAGCGGTGCCCAGTCCGGCTCCCGCGCCTCCAGGCGGGCGCGATAGGCGGCCGCCAGGTCGCGCAGGAGGGGGTTGAGGGACCAGCCGTCACCGGCGATGTGGTGCAGGACGAGGAGGAGCACGCGGTCCTCGGGGCCGAGGACCAGAAGATGCGCCCGGAAGGGGGCGTCCTGGTCGATCCGGAACCCGACACCGGCCGACCGGCGGAGCCGATGCTGTAGCTCTTCCTCGGCGACGGGGTCGATGACGTCGAGGTCCGGTGGGGCGGGCTCCAGCACGCGCTGGCACGGACGGCCGTCGGCGTCCGGGTAGACGGTGCGCAGGATCTCGTGCCGGGCGACGAGATCGGCGAGGGCCGCGCGCAGGGCGTCCACGTCGAGGCCGGCGCCGGTCAGACGCAGGGCGAGGGGGATGGTGTAGGCCGCGCTCGGCCCCTCCAGACGGTGCAGGAACCACAGCCGCCGCTGGGCGGACGACAGGGGTGCCTCCGGCGGTGTCTCCCGCGGGGCCGCACGCGGAGTCGGGCGCAGGGCCGGACGTACGGCCTTCCCGGCACGCTCCAGGAGCCGGGCCAGCCCGGTCGGGGTGGGCGCCTGGAACACATCGCGCAGGGTCAGGTCGGCTCCGAGGGTGGTGCGGATGCGCCCCAGCAGACGCAGGGCGAGCAGCGAGTGGCCGCCGAGCGCGAAGAAGCCGTCCCGGGGGCCCACGCCCGGCACCCCGAGCACGTCGGCGAAGAGGGCGCACAAGACCTGCTCGTGCGGGGTGCGCGGGGCGACGGGCGTCCGCGGTGCGGCAGCGGCGGGCGGTGCGGGAAGTGCGGCCCGGTCGAGCTTGCCGTTGGGGGTCAGCGGCAGCCGGTCGAGGATCACAACGGCCGCCGGGACCATGTAGTCCGGCAGGTGGGCCGCGAGGTGGTCGCGCAGGGCGCCCGGGGTCGAGGCTCCGCCCTCCGCACGGACCGCGTACGCGACCAGCTGCCGGTCGCCGCGGCGTTGCCGGGCCTCGCGGACGACGGCCACCGCCTGCGCGACCTCGGGGTGGGCGGTGAGGGCCGCTTCGATCTCACCGTGTTCGATCCGGAATCCGCGGAGCTTGATCTGGCCGTCCGCGCGGCCGTGGAACTCCAGCTCACCCCGGTCCGTCACACGCGCCTGGTCGCCGGTGCGGTACATGCGGGTGCCGGGCGGGCCGTACGGGTCGGCGACGAAGCGTTCGGCGGTGGCGCCCGGGCGGCCCAGGTAGCCGCGGGCCACGCCTGGCCCGGCGACGTACAACTCCCCCACCGTGCCCGGCGGGAGCGGCTGCAGGGCCGTGTCGAGGACGTACGCGCGCATGCCGTCGAGGGGGCGGCCGATCGGCAGCGGATCGGGGACGGGCATGCCTGCCGTGCAGGGCCGTGAGGTGGCGAAGGTGGTGGTCTCCGTCGGGCCGTAGCCGTCGGTGACCGTCAGCCCCGGGCACGCTGTCAGCACGCGGCGGACGGCGTCGGCGGGGACGGCCTCGCCACCGGTCCACACCTGGCGCAGCCCCGCGAAACAGTGCGGATTCTCCTCGGCGGCCAGACGGAACAGCCCGGCGGTCAGCCATAGCGCCGTCAGCCCGTGGCGTGCCGTCAGGCGGGCGACGGCGGCTGCGTCCATGTCCTCGTCCGGCCCGGCGACCACGGCGGTGCCGCCGTTCAGCAGCGGCACCCACATCTCGTACGTCGAGGCGTCGAACGCGGTCGGCGAATGCACCAGGACACGCGCGTGCGCACCGCCGCCGAACGCCGAGTCGGCGGCCAGGGCGACGACGTCGCGGTGGGTGACGGCGACGCCCTTCGGCAGGCCGGTGGAGCCGGAGGTGTAACTGACGTAGGCGAGTCGGTCCGGGTGCGGGAGCACTCGGGGGTTCGTGTCCGGTTCGGCTGCGAGCTTCGGGTCGTCTGCGCGCACCACGGCCATGCGCTCGTACGCGCCGGCCGGATCGGTGTCGGTCAGCAGGACGTCGGCACCCGTCTCGGCCAGGATGTGCCGGGTGCGGGCGGCCGGGGCGCGCGGGTCGAGGCCGACGTACGCACCGCCCGCCTTGAGTACGGCCAGCAGCGCGGTGAGAAGTCGGTCCGAGCGGCTCATCAGGACGGCGACGCGGTCCTCCGGCCGGACGCCGAGGGCGATCAGCCGGTGCGCGAGCCTGTTCGCGCGGGAGTTCACCTGCCGATAACTGGTCGCGCGTCCGCCGTGGAGGGTGGCGGTCGCGTCCGGGGCCGCCGCGGCGCGGGCCGCGAACACCTCGGGTACCGTCGCCCCTCCCCCGTGTGCGGCGGTGCCGGCGAGCTGCGCGTCGGCCCGTTCCCCGGGCAAGGTCACCTCGACGCGGCCGACCGGTGTGCCGGTGACGGCGGCAGTCGCGAAGTGCTCCACGAAGCGTGCGAAACGCCTGTGGTGGCCGTCGAGTTCGGCGTCTGTGTAGTGGCCGGGACCGGCGTCGAGGTCGATCCGGATGCCGTGGCCGTCCGCCCGGTCGTAGACGTTGACCGCCAGGTCCTCGACGGGCCCCGTGGACAGGTTGTGGCGTGTGGTGGCGTGCCCGGCGAAGCGCAGCTCCGGCCCGAACGCCATGATGTTGACGACGGGCCCGAAGAAGCGCCGTCCTCCCTGCGGCCAGTCCAGCTCACGGCGCAGGTCCTCGCCGCGGTAGCGCTGGTGCGCCAGCAGGTCGCGGGTGGCGGACGCCGTCTGACGTACGAGGTCGTGGGCGTTCGTGTCGGACCGTACGGTCAGCCGCAGGGGGAGCACGTTGGACGCCATGCCCGGCGTGCCGAGTTCGGTCTGGCTGTCGCGAGCGGTGACTGCGAGGCCCAGGACGATGTCCCGTGCTCCGCTGAGCCGGTGGAGGTAGGCGGCGGTCGCCGCGAGCACGACGCGCGACCAGCGGGTGCCGGCCCGGTCGGCGGCCGCGTACACCATGTCCCCGGCGGTCTGGGGGAGATGACCGGTTCGGCGGTGGAAGCCTCCGGTGACGTGCGGCGCCCGGGCGGAAAGGCTCACCGGCTCGGGCCGGTCGGCGAACGCAGCCGTCCAGAACTCCCGGTCGGCGGCGTGCCGTTCCCCCGCACGGTAGGCCTCGTCCGCCTCGACCAGCGGGGCGAGGGGTGCCGGGGACGGGGTGTGCGGTGTGCCCGCGACGAGGGCGCTGTAGGCGGCGGCGGTCCGGCTCGCGACGAGCGAGCAGCTGTAGCCGTCGACGGCGATGTGGTGGTAGGGCTGGTACCAGATCCAGTGGGCGTCCGCGAGTTTCAGCAGGGCGTACCGGAAGAGCGGGGACCGTTCGAGGTCGAAGGGCGTGGCGAAGTCGGCGGCCATCCAGGCCTCGGCGGCCGACCGGGGGTCGGGGTCGCCCGTGAGGTCGACCACGGGCAGCTCCGCGGCGGAGCCGGTGTCCACGAACTGGCGGACGGAGTCGTCGTGGGCCGCGAAACGGACCCGCAGTGTCTCAGTGGCGTCCACGACCTGCTGGACGGCCGCCCGGAAGCGGACCGGGTCGACGGGGCCGTGAATCTCGGTGTACTCGCCCACGTTGTAGGCGGGCCCGGTGGGGTCGAGCCGCTGCCCGAACCACATGGAGCGCTGGGCGGCGGAGACGTCCAGCGCGCGCGGGATGGTCATCGGGCGCCCTCCGTGACGATCGCGAGGCCGGTCGACCGCTCGGCCACGAGCTCGGCGACGGCACGCGGGCCTTCCTCGCGGCCGGGCCAGGCGACGCGCAGCCAGGGCTCGGCGGGCACGAGCGCCTGGTCGCGGGCCTGGCGGGCGCGGCCTCCCCCCGTGATGTTGAGCAGGACGAGTTCGTCGCGGCGGACCTGCCCGGACCGTGCCGCGTCGGCCAGGGCGGCCAGGGCCACGCCGGCGCCAGGTTCGATGTCGATGCCCTCGACCTCCTCGAAGAGGGCCATGGCGGCGAGGGCGGCGAGGTTGTCGGTGCGCAGGACGTCACCGCCGCTCTCGGTGAGCACGTCGCGCACTCCGCCGCGGACGGTGAACGGCGGGCTTCTGTTGGTGAGTTCGCGGGCCAGCGGCTCGTGCTCGCGGTCGGCGGGAGCCGCGCCGGTACATCGCCAGGCTTCGTACAGCGGTGTGAAGGGCGCGTTCTGGCACATCAGCAGGCGGGGCAGCCGCTCGCCGCCGGCACGGAGCCGGTGTGCGGCCTCGTGGGCGCCGATGGCGCCGGTGCCGCTGCCGACGGCCTGTACGTAGGTCTCCGGCAGCCGCCCGACGGCTTCGGCTGCGGTGAGCATGACGGTGCCCAGGCCGTCCCGGCGGCCGATGTTGCGCGAGCCTCCCTCGGCGTGGTGGCCGGGCAGGGCGGAGAGCAGGTCGGCGCAGGCGATGGCGTCGCTGTAGGTGGCGGTGCCTTCCAGGACGACGATCCGGACGCGGGGATCCAGCGGGCCGGGGAAACGCATCCGCTCCAGGGCCGGGGCGGGCACCACGAGCAGGCAGGGCACCTGGTGACGGGTGGCCGCCCAGGCGAACGCGGCGGCGGTGTTGCCCGCCGAAGGGATCACGAGCACGGGGGGCTCGGCGGGCAGCCGGCCGAGCACCGTGTAGGCCTCCAGGTCCTTGAAGGTGCAGGTCGGCAGGTGTGCCTCGCGTTCCGGCCAGTACCCGTTGAAGGCCACCCACAGCCGGTCCAGGCCGAGGCGGCGGCCGAGCCGTTCGGCGGGCCGGACCACCGGGCCGGGAACGTCGGGGAAGGTGCGCACCACCGGCAGCCGCGGGGCGTGCCGAAACAGGCCGTTGTTTTCACCGACGGAGATTCCGGTTCTGTCGTACTCAGTGCGCAGGAATGCCGGTTCGTGTCGACGGGAGCAGTCGAGGAGGAGGCCGTCGTCCTGGTAGCTGGTCCCGCATGAGGAACAGACGACGCGATAGTGACGTGTTCCCGGGCGTGCTCCGGACATCTTCGCTTGCCTTCCGCAGTGCCACGCTTAGCTGATCCATTGGAACCGGGCCTTCGAGACGGGCGGGCAACGCATGGATGACGCCTTGTCGACGTGCAGTTGACACATGGGAAGCGCTTGCCAAGGCCGCACGCGAACAACGGACGGACACCCTTGGACTGTTCAGTTCCGCTTCACCCCCTCTTTCCCGACCGGCAGTTGGGAAAGCGCTCACTGCAGGAAGCATCCGAGGCGCACGAGCGACGATGAAAAGGCGGCGGAAACATGGGCGATACGCCGACGCATACGACTGTGGAAAACCATGCAGACCCTTCTGCCTGGTTTCCTTCCCAGGTTCCGGTTTCCTTTTGGTCAACGAATCGTAATGCAGGCACATTCGACGCCGCTCAAGGGTCGCGGGAGCGCGCGTATCCCGAGCCACCGGTCGAGTCACTGATGACGGCGTACCGGAAGATGGTCCTGGGGCGCCGTTTCGACGAGCAGGCGACGACACTCGCGCGGCAGGGCAGGCTCGCGGTCCATCCCGCAAGCCTCGGCCAGGAGGCGTGCCAGGTGGGCGCGGCGCTGGCACTGCGCGCCACGGACTGGCTGTTCCCCACCTACCGTGACTGTGTCGCGCTGGTCAGCCGCGGGATCGACCCCGTCGAGGTGCTGACACTACTGCGCGGCGACGCACACTGCGGCTACGACCCGGTACGGCACCGCACGGCACCTCAGTGCACCCCGCTGGCCACCCACGCTGCCCACGCCACCGGACTCGCCCACGGCGAGCGGCTCAAGGGCACGGACACGGTCGCCCTCGCGCTGGTGGGCGACGGCGCCACCAGCGAGGGCGACTTCCACGAGGCCCTCAACCTGGCGGGCGTGCTGAAGGCTCCGGTGGTCTTCCTGGTGCAGAACAACGGCTACGCCATCTCCGTCCCGCGGTCCGAGCAGTGCGCGGCACCGAGCCTGGCGTACAAGGGAGTCGGCTACGGCATCCGCGCGGAACAAGTGGACGGCAACGACGCCGCGGCCGTACTCGCCGTGCTGACCACGGCCGTCGAGGACGCCCGGGCGGGCGGTGGGCCGTGGCTCGTCGAGGCGCACACCTACCGGATGGGTCCGCACACCAGCGCGGACGATCCCTCCCGGTACCGCACGGCGGCGGAGGCCGACCACTGGCGGGAACGCGACCCCATCGCCCGGCTGGAGTCCGAACTGCGCGATCGGGGCTTGCTCACCGACGCCGACACGAAGGCCGCGACGGCGGAGGCCGAGGCGTACGCCGCGGGCGTGCGCGAACGGCTGAGCGGAGATCCGGAGTTGGCTCCCCAGGCCCTCTTCGACCATGTCTTCGCCGCGCCATCTGCTCACCTTGTCGGTCAAAGGGCTTCGCTGCGAGTCCGGTTGGAGGATCGCTGACATGACCACGTCCGACATGGGAATGGCCCGGGCCCTCAACGCGGCCCTGCGGGACGCTCTGGGCGCGGACGAACGCGTCGTCGTCTTCGGTGAGGACGTGGGGCGGCTCGGCGGCGTGTTCCGGGTCACCGACGGCCTGCGCGACACCTTCGGTGACCGGCGCTGCTTCGACACTCCGGTCAGCGAGGCGGGTATCGCGGGCCTCGCCGTCGGTATGGCGATGGCCGGCTGGCGGCCGGTCGTGGAGATGCAGTTCGACGCGTTCGCCTACCCGGCGTTCGAGCAGATCGCCTCCCACATGGCCAAGATGCGCAACCGCACGCGGGGTGCCCTGCCACTCCCCCTTGTCGTGCGGATTCCCTACGGCGGGGGCATCGGCGGCGTGGAGCACCACAGCGACTCCAGCGAGGCGTACTACGCGCACACGCCGGGCCTGAAGGTGGTGACACCGGCGACGGCGGCGGACGCGTACTCCCTGCTGCGCGAGGCCATCGACGACCCGGACCCGGTGATCTTCCTGGAGCCCAAGCGCCGCTACTGGTCCAAGGAACCACTCGAACTCCCCGTCCGCACCATGCCGTTCGGTACCGCGGCCGTTCGCCGGGGAGGAAGCGACGCCACGCTCGTCGCCTACGGGCCGTCGGTCGACGTGGCCCTGGAGGCGGCTCACCTGGCCGCCGCGGAGGGCTGGGACGTCGAGGTGCTGGATCTGCGCACCCTCGTGCCCCTCGACGACGGTGCGCTGGCCGCCTCGGTGCGGCGGACCGGGCGGTGCCTGGTCGTGCACGAGGCCCAGGGCTTCGCCGGGGTCGGCGCCGAGATCGCGGCGCGGGTGCAGGAGCGGTGTTTCGACGCGCTGCGGGCGCCGGTGCTGCGCGTCACGGGGTTCGACATCCCGTATCCGCCACCCCTGCTGGAGGACGCCCATCTGCCGGACGTACGCCGGGTGCTGGACGGTCTGCATCGCCTGCTCCCCGCCCCCGCCCCTTCCACTGCCGCCGCGCGACGAACCGACGGCACCACGGCCGCCGCCGATGAAGCCGCGACCGGCCGGACGTTCCTCCTGCCCGACCTGGGCGAGGGGCTGGCCGAGGCGGAGGTGCTGGAGTGGAAGGTCGCCGTGGGTGACCCCGTCAAGCACGATCAGGTCGTCGCCGAGGTGGAGACCGCCAAGTCCGTGGTGACACTGCCGAGTCCGTACACCGGCACGGTGACCGCCCTGCACTGCCGAGCCGGCGCAGTCGTCGAGGTGGGGGCGCCGCTGCTCACCGTGGGAGAGGAGACGGCGGCCTCGGGTGCCGTCCTGACCGGCTACGGCACGTCGGGCCGGCCCACCGCACCGCGGCCGTCGCCCCGGCCGGCGCGTGCGGCCACGTCCGCGGCGGCCGATGCCGCCCACGACCGGCACGCCGACAGCCCCCTCCTCTCCGCCACCCGGACTCCGCTGGGCCCCGCAGCGGAGAAGTTCGTCCGCGGGCAGCGCGACACGCCTGCCGTGACCATCTGGGCGGACACCGAGGCCGACAGCCTTCTGGCCGCCCGCGCCGCCCTCGGAACCGGCTTGATGCCGCTGCTCGCCCGGGCGTGCCTGGACGCGCTCGCCGCGTTCCCGGAGCTCAACTCCCGCGTCGACTCCGACCGTCGGGAGCTGGTCCGGCTGCCGCAGGTGCATCTCGGCTTCGCCGCACAGACCGACCATGGTCTGGTCGTCCCGGTCGTCCGGAACGCCGCCGGTCTCGGCCTCGACGACCTCGCCGCGGAACTGCGGCGGCTGACCGCCCTCGCCCGCCGCGGGACGCTCCCCTCCGAGCACCTCACCGGCGGCACCTTCACCCTCAACAACTACGGCGGCTTCGAGGTCGACGGCGCCACGCCGATCCTGAACCATCCCCAGACCGCGATGATCGGGGTGGGCCGCATCGCCGACCGCCCCTGGGCGCGGGACGGCCGTGTCGAGGTCCGCAAGGTCGTCAACGTCTCCCTGACCTTCGACCACCGTGCATGCGACGGCGGCACGGCGGCCGGCTTCCTCGGGCATGTGATCGCCGGACTCGACTGCGGTGGCCTGCTCGGCGATTGACCCTCATCTGACGGGGGTCTTCTGAGCCCGAGTGAACCCCACCGAGTTCACATGGCCGGAAATCGATCGGAGTGAGGACTCACTCATTGACGGAGTGAGCACTCACTCCGCATACTTGCGGTCATGACAGCAGCCAAGGAGAACCGGACCGCCCGCCGCCGCGCCCCCAGCATGTCGCCGGAGCGGCGCCGCGAAATGATCATCCAGACCGCCATCCCGCTGATCGCCGAGTACGGCGCCGCGGTGACGACCGCGAAGATCGCCCGCGCCGCGGGCATCGGCGAGGGAACGATCTTCCGCGTCTTCGCCGACAAGGACGAGTTGCTCCAGGCCTGCGTGGCCGAGGCGCTCTCCCCCGAGCACGCCGTCCGCGAGCTCGAAGCGATCGATGTGTCCCAGCCGCTTCCCGAACGGCTCGCGGAGGCGGCCGACGCGCTGCAGGCGCACATGGCCAGGATGGGCGCGGTCATGGGCTCGTTGGGGCATCGCGGCGGCAAGCACCCCGGCACGGTGCGCGGCGAGAGCCGCACCGAGTCGACGACCCGTATCCGCGCGGCCCTCGTGGAGCTTCTGGAGCCCGACAGGGCCGCCCTGCGGCGGCCGCCGGAGCAGATCGCGGCCCTCTTCTTCGGGCTGCTCTTCACCCAGCCACGCACCGAGGACGAGCCCGACCTGACCCCGAAGGAGCTGGTGGAGGTGTTCCTGCACGGGGCATTCGCCGGCGGCGCCGAGTGAGCACGCGGCCAACGCGCTGGGGAGTGACGGCACTGGCCGCCCTGACTGCCGTTCTCGTACGGCGGCGGCCGGTGCCGCTGGGGCGTGACCGCGAGCACCGAGCAGGTCGCCGCATTCGCGTGCGTACCGTGGGCTGACGGGCCTCCCTCAACGGCGAGTTCCCACTCCCACGTAGTGACCGCCGCCTTCCGGCACGTGCGGGAGGACGAGAACCCGCGGTGCTCCGCGCGGCCGTGTCCGCTGCGGCGAACGGTGCCGTCCTCGCCGCGGTCAAGGCCTTCGGCGCGCTGGACCGGCACGCAGCACACGCGCACATGACCGGCGACAGGTCCGGGCCGACGGCCCGGACGCAAGGGCCGACGGCGCTCGGCGTCAGCGGCCGGGCTGTCTCGGCTTCACAAGCCGATCGCTCCGTCGATGCGCTCGCGGAGCAGGTCGGCGTGGCCGTTGTGGCGGGCGTATTCCTCGATCATGTGGATGAGGACCCAGCGCAGCGACACTGTTCCGCGCCAGGAGTCGTCACCCTCGACGTCGAGGTCGGGGGCCTCGGTGACGAACTGTTCGGCGAAGGCCACCTCGGTCCGCCAAGCCTCCCACGCTGCTGCGATGGCCTTGTCGTCGTCCGTGGCGCCGTCGAAGTCCCCGTCGGGATCCGCTGCTGAAGAGAAGAGGGTGGGCGCGTCGTGCCCGGCCAGGACATGCCGGAACCAGCGGCGTTCCACATCGGCGAGGTGTCGGACCAGGCCGAGCAGCGAGAGAGTGGACGGCTCCACGGCCCGCAGGGACAACTCCGGGCCCAGGCCGGAGCACTTCAGCCGCAGCGTGGCGCGCTGGGCGCGTAGAACATCGACGAGCATGCGTCGTTCGTCGCCGGTAGTCGGGCCGGTGAACCGGCCGGCGCCGTTGGCGCCGCCGAACAGTTCGCCTCTTCTGGTGGGGTAGCTCATGTCCGCCCTTCAGTTCGCGCGGGTGCGCGGCCGTGACCGCCATGGTCGCGTACCGCATTGGGGAACCGTCTCCCATCGCGTCCGGTCGGCGCCGTGCACCTGCTGTTCACCGGCCGAGAAGGTGCCCCGCCCAGGATTGCGGCGCTCCGCGAGGTCGTCACCACCGTCAGCGCCCGATCCGCTGCTGTGGATTCACCTTGCGGTCCGGTGCCGCCGTCAAAAGGCGCGTGGCCGAGGTGGCGTATGCCGTCTGGTCGACGTCGGCGGAGGTCGTGGGGTGGTGACGGATGACCAGGGGCAGCAGAGCCGCGGCTGCGCAGGCCGCGCCGAGGGCGAGCCAGACGGGGTTGTAGCTGCCGAACGCGTCGCGGGCGACACCCCCGAGGAACGAGGCCGATGCGGCGCCGACCTGGTGTGCTGCGTTGGTCCAGCCGAAGACGATGGCACTGTCCTCTCCGTAGAAGGTCCGGCACAGGGCGATGACCGGTGGCACGGTCGCCAGATCGAGCAGGCCGAAGGCGACCACGAAGACCAGCATGGGCGCGCTGACCGTGGCCGTCAGGGTCAGCGGCAGGCTGACCATGAGCAGGCCCCGCAGGAGGAAGTAGACGGCGAGGAGACGACGGGCGTCCATGCGGTCGGTGAGCCATCCGGAGGCGATCGTGCCGACCACGTTGAAGATGCCGATGAATGCCAGCAGCGTCGAGGCCGTGGTGACAGGCATGCCGTGATCGTGGGCAGCAGGGGTGAAGTGGGTCCACATGATGCCGTTGGTGGATGCGCCGCAGATGGCGAACGTGCCGGCGAGCAGCCAGAAAGGGACGGTCCGGGCGGCGCGGCTCAGCACGGTCAGGGTGCGGCGGGCGGCGCCGGGGGCAGGCTCGGGCCGAGGGATGAAGGTGTCACTGCCGTAGGGACGCCGTCCCAGGTCGGCAGGATGGTCGCGCAGTACGAGGTAGACCAGCGGGCTGATCGCCACGGCCGCGAGGGCGAGGGTGACGAGGGCGGGCCGCCAGTCGTAGCGGTCGATGGTCCATGACAGGGCAGGCAGGAAGACCATCTGGCCGAGGACGCTGCCGGAGGAGAGGATGCCCGTCACCAGGCCGCGACGGGTGGTGAACCAGCGGTTGGTGACAGTGGTGCCGAGGGTCATCGACAGTGACCCGGTGCCCAGGCCGACGAGAAGGCCCCAGAAGAGGGTGAACTGCCAGGCGGCGTTCATCGCGGTGGTGAGCATTGCTCCGGCGGCCACGGTCCCGAGTGCGGCGACGACGACGCGGCGGATGCCGAACCGGTCCATCAGGGCGGCGGCGTAGGGAGCCGTGAGTCCGTACAGGACCATGTTGACCGAGGCGGCCAGACCGATGGAACCGCGGGACCAGTGGAACTCCTGCCGCAGGGGGTCCTGCAGAAGGCCCGGCATGGTGGAGAGGGCGCCGGCGACGATGATCGCCGCCCCGGCGAGGGCGGCTACCCACCAGGCGCGACGCCCGGAATCCTTGGTGTGATGGCCGGTTGTCTCAGGCATGTCTACATCGTTGAGGGCCAGGGACGCGCGAAACCACTGGCCGTTTGGACACGTAGTGAAAGAATCCGGTCATGGTGGTCAGTGATGAAGGAGTGCACACGGTCGCTGTCCTGGTTCGTTCCGGGCTGCTGCCCATGGAACTCGGGATCGTGCACCGGCTGTTCGGCACCGCGGTGGATGCCACCGGCCGGCCGCTGTATTCGGTGGTGACCTGCGCGGCGGAGCCAGGTGAGATATCCACGGAGGCCGACTTCACCGTCAACGTGCCGCTGGGACCGCAGGCACTGCGCCGGGCGGACACGGTCATCGTGCCCGCCGCCGTGGAGGACTACCGTCCCCAGCGGCGGGGGCAACTGAGTCCGCCGGTACGAGCCGCCCTCGAGGCAGTGCCGGAGACAGCACGTCTGGCTTCCATCTGCACCGGGTCGTTCGTGCTGGCGGCGGCCGGGTGTCTCGCGGGTCGCCGGGCGACGACGCACTGGAAGTCCTGCCCGGAACTCGCAGCCCTGTACCCGGAGATCGAGGTGGACCCCGATGTGCTGTACACCGACGACCGCGGCGTTCTGACCTCCGCGGGAGTCGCTGCCGGGATCGATCTGTGCCTGCACATGATCCGCAGCGACCATGGCGCCGACATCGCCAACACCGTCGCCCGCGGCACGGTGGTCCCGCCGCACCGCGAAGGCGGCCAGGCCCAGTACATCGACCGTCCCGTACCGGAATCCGACGACAGCTCCATCGCCGCTGTCCGGGCCTGGGCTCTGGAGCACCTGGGTGAGCCCCTCGCCCTGGAGGATCTGGCGGAACGGGCGGCGACGAGCGTACGCACGCTGTCCCGCAGGTTCCGTAGGGAGACCGGGGTGTCTCCGATGCAGTGGCTCGGTCAGCAGCGCCTGCAGTACGCCCGTAGGCTGCTGGAACGTACGGACGAGCCCGTGGACCGCGTCGCGGCCGAGGCCGGCTTCGGGACGGGCACCGCGATGCGCCAGCACTTCCGGGAAGCGCTGGGCGTGTCACCGCGCGCGTACCGCAACACCTTCCGTGGAGGGAAGTGACGGCACACTCGCCCCGTACCCCCGCAACAGCCGAGTCCGACAGGCCCCGTCAGCCGGCAGGCGCCTCGACGGCCACGTCCCGCCCTGGCGCATGCGTCACACCTGTTCATGCCAGGGGGACCGTCCGGGCCCGCGGCGGCACGGCTCCGGACCCGCTCATCGTCATGGCCGCGGATCTGGTCCCGTGCGGAAAGTCCTCCGGCTCCACGGCCGGCTTGGCGAGACGGGCCACCGCTACGGGACATCAGGGCAACGTATCCAACGCGCCCATCGGGGCCGCACGCATCCGGCCGGATGCGCCCGCCCCGGTGCCGGGAGGGCGCGTCCAGCGGGGCAACAGCCGGCCGTTATCCGTACAGGACGTGTCGACCGAACCAAATTCATGCGTATTCGCAGGTCAGGGTGCCTTTCGGCTGTCGGTTACGGTGAAGGCATGTGTTGCCCCCTGACTACCCGTACCGCCGCTTAGCGGCGGTATCCGAGGTTGCTGTAACCGCGGCCTCATTGCTGCAGGACCCGCGTGTGGCCACCCTGCTACTGATGGTCGGGCTCCCCGGAGCCGGGAAGACCACCCGGGCCGGCTCGCCCGCATCGCGCACCGCCAGGCGACGACACCTCATCAGACGTTCCCGATGAGCGAGGCCGATCTAGACCAATGGCGGGAGCAGTTCCAGGTGCCTGACGCCGCCGAACTCGATGGCGGCGAGATTTCCAGCCCGCCGCCGGGCTGGCCGGGCTGGCCAGGGTGATTCCCGTCGCCCAGCGGCGCCCTGCGGTGAGCACTACAAATGGGTTCCATGAGCTTGATCAGCCCGGAGCCTGGGGCTGGAATCCTCGTCTTCGCGCCGACGTCCGGAAGATCACCCACTTGCCCTCAACTGCACTTGAGGTCCTACGGTCATTGCATGACCTGCCCAGCGTGCAGGCTCCGCACCGAAGCACCAGGAGGGAACCGTGACGACCCAACAGAGCTTGGACGCCGATCTGGCCGGCCAGCCCGCCGCGTACTGGACCGGTGTCGCCTACGAGGCGCTCATCGCATACACCCGGGCCCAGCAGGCCGAAAAGGGCTATACCCAGCCCCAGTTCTGGCTGCTGCGCAACCTGTCCGTGAACGACATCTCACCCAACGGCGAGGGGATGACGCTGCCCGAGCTGAGGAAGGCCATGACTTCCTACACTCGACCCGAGGACGATCTGGCGGCGGAGGCCGAGGTGCTCCTGGAACGCGGCTGGCTGGCCCGGGACGCCGAGGACCGGCTGTGGCTCACCGAGGATGGTGAACAGGCCCGCGTCGACCTCGCGCGCAACGCGCCCGCGATCCGCGCCGCCCTCCACGAGGGCATCGACGACGTGGACTACGTCACCACAGTGAAAGTGCTCCAGCGGCTGATCCGCAATGCGGGCGGAACGGTCGCCTGACAGACCAACGGCCCGGGTGGGTACCCGGGCTCGGCCAACTGGCGGCAGGTCGGTCGGCGTGGCTTTCCAGACCCAGTACTTGGTTCGGAGAACAGCAGCTCTCGCTGTCCGGTGGTGCTGTCAGGACAGGATCTCGACGTAGCCGTCGCTTCCGTGTACTCGGATCCGCTGGCCGTCTCGGATCAGCCGGGTGGCCTGGTTCACGCCCACGACTGCCGGCAAGCCGTACTCACGTGCGATCACCGCGCCATGGGTCATCAGTCCGCCCACCTCCGTCACCAGGCCCGCGATCCCGACGAACAGGGGCGACCAACTCGGGTCGGTGAAGGCCGTGACCAGGATGTCGCCCGCCTCGAGGTCGGCTTGCGCCATGTCGAGAACGACACGGGCCCGCCCCTCGACGGTCCCTCCGGAAACCGGCAGGCCGATCAGGGCACCGGCCGGCACGTCGTCGCGCCGGTACGCCCCGTTGAAGGTCTCCCCTTCCGATGTGAGGACCCGGGGCGGTGTGAGCGCGTGGTACGTCCGGAACGCTTCCTTGCGCTGCTGGACGAGCCGGCCGTCCACGTGCTGCGAACGGACGACGTCGTCGAGTTCCTGGAACGTGAGGTAGAAGATGTCCTCCCTGTCGGCGAGCACTTCGGCCCGCACCAGACGGTCGGCTTCCTCCAGCAGGGCTTGCTTGTAGACGAAGTAGCGGCTGACGATGCCGTACTTCGGGTACTCGCGGTACCCGATGAAGGTGCGGACCCGGTCGATCATCCGCTTGGTCTCGTCGGCTTTGCTCTCCCCGTCGGGCAGGGCCCTCAGGCGTGACAGTACGTCCTGTTCCTTCTTCCACGCCTCCTGTCGTCCCTGCTCGAAGCGCCGTAGGGCGGCACCCGGTTCGAAGTTCCTGACGTTGTCGAGGATCGCCGGCACCAGCGCGCTGGGGCGCTCTCGCCAGCGGGGCCTCGTGATGTCGATCTCTCCGGCACAGCGCATGCCGTACCGGTCGAGGTAGGCCTCGATGGCATCGCGCGCTTCGGTGCCACCCGCCAGCTTCGGCAACTCGTCCAGGAAGCCGTCGTCTCCGGTGTTCTGCAGGAACGCCACCACCTGCGCATGCGGGCGGATCGCGTCCGCGACGTCGAGCAGCGCCAGTCCCATCTCGGACGTGATGTTGTCGGGGGCGGACAACGTCAGGGTGTCAGCCGCGTTCCTCTCCCCCAGCCATTCCTGCAGCTTGTCGTTGAGCCACCACGTGGCCTCCATGCCCGCCATGATCGCCTGGATGCTCAGCGGATCGCTGAGCACTCGTTTGTGCTCCTCGAAGGCCTCCCGGAGGAAATCGAAGAGAGCGGGCCCGGTCTTCGTGCCGATGTCGCGCCTCAGGGCGGCGAGCGACTCCTGACTGCGCTCGATCAACCCGGCGACGACGGACGGATCGGTCTCGATCGGGCTGGGTGCACCACCGGCCCGCGGTCCGCCGGGAGCTGGGTCCGGGTCGGGGAGCGAGGGGACGAAGTCGGCACGGTCGAGGACGGTTTCCAGCGCGTCCCTGGTCAGGGGATCGCCCCTCCCCACGAGGTCCAGGAGGCCGGAGCGGCTCGCGGGCGAGGACAGGGCCCGGGTGGCGTCGACGAACAGCCTGCCGCCGGCGTCGGTCATCGGGGCCATGGCCGTCAGCTTCCACACGGAGAGCCCCAGGGGCTTCATGGGGTCGGTCATCATCTGCTGATGGCCGACGGAGACGTAGACGTGGTTGCCCTGATCGTCGGTCTCGGGGATGGGGAAGAGCGTGGTGATCGGCCGGCTCTGAACCATCTGGAAGCCGTCGTCGACGAGGCACCATTCGATGTCCTGGGGGCGGCCGAAGTGCTCCTCGATCCGCCGCCCGAGCTGAACCAGCTGCACGACCTGCGCATCCGTCAGCGCCGGCTCATGCTGCCGCTGCGCATCGACCGCCACCTGCTGCGTGCCGCCGCCGTCCGGCAGGGCCTGAACGGCACGCTGTTTGGCGGCGATCGACCGCTCGACGACCTCGCCGTGGCGCACTTTGTAGACATCCGGGTTCACCAGGCCCGAGACCAGGGCCTCGCCGAGACCGAAGCCCCCGTCCACGGTGGCGACCTTCCGGTTGCCTGTGACGGGGTCGGCCGTGAACAGGATGCCGGACGCGTGCGGGAAGACCATCCGCTGCACGACCACGGCCATGTCGACCATGCGGTGGTCGATGTCGTTTCGCTGACGGTAGGTCACGGCCCGCTCGGTGAAGAGGGAGGCCCAGCACCGGCTGACATGCCGGAGGATTTCCGTCGGCCCCACGACGTTCAGGTAGGTGTCCTGCTGGCCGGCGAAGGAGGCCGTCGGCAGGTCCTCCGCCGTCGCGCTGGACCGGACAGCGCAGGCGACTCGCTCACCGAGTCGGGCGACGGCCCGGGTGATCTCTGCCGCGAGATCGTCCGGGACGGCGATCCCTTCGACGGCCCGGCGGATCTGTGCGCTGAGCGTACCGATCGCCTCCCGGTCGTCCGGGCTCGAGCGCGACAGCTGATCCAGCAGACCCTCGATCGACGGCGATTGCGCCATGATCCGCCGGAAGGCGTCCGTCGTCACGCAGAAGCCGCCCGGCACACCGATGCCCTCGATCCGCGCAAGTGCACCCAGGTGGGCACCCTTGCCGCCGACGACCGCGAGGTGCGTCTCGTCGACCTCCCGGAGATCCAGCACGTACCGCTCGGTCATCGCGATACCTCCTGCTCTGCCGAACCCATGGTCGAGCACGTCCCCATCTCCGACACACACACCTCGTGTCCCCGTTTCCGCAGGTAGTGACTTCGGTCGACGATTCTGCGGCAGAACCCGGGCCTTGCCGCAAGCCCCCCGGTGCGCTATAAGTTAGGAGAGGCAAGGAGAGATCTCCTTGCCTCCGTGCTTTTCCGGACCCCGCTGGAACGTGTCCGTTTCCGGCGAAGCGGCCGTTACGCTGCGAGTGACCTTGACGCTGTATCGAGGAGTCACAGACGTGGTGGGTGAAGACGACATCTCCGGGTGAGACCCGGATCTGACGGCCACCGGACGCGCTGAGGAAGCGCCGCCGACGTGGCCGGTTCGTCGTACCCCCCCTTTCCGCACGTCTGCCCAGGGCAGAGCTCTCTCTGTCAAAGGGGCGGGCAAGTCCACGCTGCTCGCCGTACTCGCCGGCCGCCTTGCGCCCGCGGGCGAGGTGCGCAGGCGGCCCGGACTGACGGTGGGACTGCTCACTCAGGACACCGTGTTCGAACGGCTCGACCGCACGGTCCGGGACACCTATGAGCTGTCAGTGGGCCCGGAGCGGGCGGAGAAGGTTGCCGCTCGGCTCGCTGGGTCTCCTGCACGAGATGGATTTGGACCAAGCCGTCGGGCACCTCTCGGTGGGCCGGCGCCGCCGTCTGGCCCTGGCGCTGCTCGTGGCCCGCCCGCCTCACCTGCTGCTGCTCGACGAGCCCACCAACCACCTCTCCCCTCGGCTGTGCGACGAGCTGGAGGAGGCGCAGGGCACCGACGGCCCGGGGCGGTCGTGGTCGCCGGCCACGATCGCTGGCTGCGCCGACGCTGGCAGGGCCGGGAGTTGCGCCTGGAACCGGATCATGAGTGTGACGCGAGGACGGGGCGCCGAGCCGGGTGATGATCGCGCTCAGCCGGCTCGGCACCACCTGAAGCGGTGACGCTTCCTGCCGTGCCCTGCAGAGATGCACGGCAGGAAGCGCCCGCGGTGCTCAGGTGCTGCACCGGCCCGTCACCAGGCCGAACCCCGGTCTACAGGCCCAAGTCGAGCGCGAGGCACGAGTAGTTCTTCCACGAGCCCTCGGGGTCGTAGGTATTCACCCCACTACGCGGCGCGGCCTCCACCTCTTCGGCCATGTCGGCGAAGCGGATGCGTTCGGGGAGCTTGCCGTAACGCGCCTGGCGTGCCGCTGCGGCGGTGTCGCTCGCCGGTTCCCTGCCCATGACCGGTCTCCCCTTCGGAATCACACTGTTGCCTTGAACGAACAACAGCATGACCTCCCGAGCGTCACCGGTCAAGGCGGTGACACACACGTCGGGTAAGCGTGTCAGACGGTGATGGTCTTGTGCTCGGTGTACGTCCCGAGACCCACCGCGCCGTACTCGCGCCCGATGCCGCTGGCCTTGAATCCCGCCCGTTGCGCATGGAGTTGTCGACATCGGCGAAGACCGTGGGCGTCACGTAGTTACCCTTTTCCAGGCCTTCGGGGATGTGCGGACCGCCGGTGACCAGGCGGGCGCCCTCCTCGATGCCCAGCCGGATGTAGGTGCGCACCCGCTCCTGCTGGTCGGGGCGGATCATCGGGCCGATGAAGGTGTCGGGGTCGGCGGGGTCTCCCACCTTCAGCGACTCGACCAGCTCCTTCAGTGCGGTCACGACCTCCTCGTAGCGGCTGCGCGGGGCGAGAACGCGGGCCTGCGCGATGCACGACTCGCCGTTGTTGAGCAGGGAGCCGAACTTCAGGCTCGCGACCGCCTGCTCGATATCGGCGTCCGGCAGGATGATGGCGGCGGACTTGCCTCCCAACTCCAGGCTGACGAGCTTGAGTTGCTCACCCGCGATCGAGGCGATGCGACGTCCGGACCGCGTCGAGCCGGTAAAGGCGGTCTCGTCGACCTCCCGGTGCGACACGAGGTACTCACCGGTCTCCCGGTCCGCCGGCAGGACGCTGATCACCCTCGCGGACCGGGGACGCCGGATCGGAGGGCGCCAGGGTCTCCTCCCAGCCGAACTCCGCCGCCGCCTCGAGGTAGGCCCGGGCCTGCCGGTTCAGGCCTGGCTGGCCGGCCCGCGTGAACCACCCCGCCGAGCCGTTCTCCAGCGAGATCAGGTGCGCGACGTTCTCCGCGTTCTCCTCGCGCAGGGCGTTGAACCGCCCCAGGACGGAGATGCGCTCACGCGGCGGGGCCGTACGCCACAACGGCACCCGCATCGAACGAAGCCCGCGCCGCCGCGACCGCGCGGTCCACGTCGGCCGGCTGCGCCTGGGCCGCGTGCCCTATCACCGATCGGTCGTGGGGTGACCTGACGGCGAGGAGCTCCGGGCCGCTGGGCTCCACCCAGGGCCCTCCGATGAACAGCCGATCGTACGTGATCATGCCCTGTTCGCCCTTCGGAGAGTCGGAGCACTATCGCTGCCGCCGTCATCTGTCACTTCAATGTAGCGCTTACATCGATTGAAGCCGCATAAGTGCGCCATAAAAACGTGTGGCCGGGAGGGCGACGCCCCTCCCGGCCACACTGACGTGCAAGATCAACCGCGCCTGGGCAGCCGCCAGTTCGGGCGCGGGAAGTGGCAGGTGTACCCCTCCGGGTAGCGCTGGAGGTAGTCCTGATGCTCCGGCTCGGCCTCCCAGAAGGCACCGGCCGGCACGACCTCGGTCACCACCGGGCCCGGCCACAGGCCGGACGCCTCGACATCGGCGATGGTGTCCAGCGCGACGCGCTGCTGCTCGGCGTCGAGGTAGAAGATGGCGGACCGGTAGCTCTCACCGATGTCGTTGCCCTGCCGGTTCCGGGTGGTCGGGTCGTGGATCTGAAAGAAGAACTCCAGAATCGCCCGGTAGTCGGTGGCGGTCGGGTCGAACACGATCTCGATCGACTCCGCGTGCCTGCCGTGGTCACGGTAGGTGGCGTGGGGCTTGTCGTTGTCTCCGCTGTAGCCGACCCGGGTGCGGATCACCCCGGGGAGCGACCGGATCAGCTCCTGCATACCCCAGAAGCAGCCACCCGCCAGCAGCGCCCTCTCCTCGACATCACTCATGGCGCATCACCTTTCTGACCCATAGTCGTCCACACTCGCATGTAGTCACCATCTTGACAGGTGACGAGCTCGGCTGTCACGGCCGGTTCGCTCCGCGCATGATGAGCATGACCTGACGCATTCATGTGGCAGTAAGGAAATCAAGGTGCACATGAGAGAGGCGTCAAGCCTCTCAGGCTCCACAAAGCAGGCTTAGACTCGGCGCGTGAGAGCCGACGCAGCACGCAACCTGGAAGCAGTTCTGACGACCGGAGCGCGCATGCTCGCCACCGACCCCGGCGCGAGCATCGCGAACATCGCCACCGAGGCGGGCGTGGACCGGCGCACCGTCTACCGGCGCTTCGCCTCCCGCGACGACCTCCTGGCCGCGATCTACGCATCCCGCCTCGCGGCCATCGAGCACGCCATCGCGGACGCCCGGCTGCGCGAGGCCCCGGTCACCGTCGCCTTGCACCGCTACGTCGAGAACATCATCGCCGTCAATCGCACCTGGCCGGTCGACCTCGCCCGTATGCTCGCCGACGACAGCGTCCGCGCCCGTCGGGACGCCTGTGTGCGTGAAGTCGACGCCTTTCTCGAACGCGCCACGGACGAGGGGCTTCTGCGCTCCGGCCTTCCCCACGGATGGGCGAGCGCACTGCTGCCCCAGCTCATGCACCTCGTGTCCCGGCAGCTGCCCGACCTGAGCCCCGCACAGGCGGCGGACGTCGTGGTCGACACATTGCTGCGCGGCCTCGGAGCATCCTGAGGATTTCGCCGGTGCGCGCAGGCCGGAAACCGGCGGGTGGCCGAGAATCTCAGGGCGAGCCCGGGAGAGAAAGCGGTCCGGTGGATCCGATATGCGCCAATGTCATCTTCTCGCGCCGGGAGAGCGGCCCGCCCCGTCCGGCCCGCACAGCCGGCCCGGCAAGCACCGACTGCCTGGGACAACGCGAGCCCCATGACGCCTCCATGTTTTCCACACGACTCCCTCACTCCATGAACACTTCCGGCCGAGTGGCGAGCCGCACCTTCCGGAGGGGGCAGACGGTGCGCCCGGCCCCTGCCTAGCCTCCCAGGCCATGCGATCACCCCTGATGAGACGTTTCGGCCTCGGTGCCGTCCTCGCCCTCGCCCTCGCCGTGTTCGGCCTGGCCCCCAGCGCGAGTGCGGCGGCAGCGCCGGCGGAGCTGACCTTCACCACCGACAGCGCCACCACCACGCCCGGCGGCTCGGTCAAGCTGTCGATGACCCTCACCAACAACAACACCTACGACGTCTGGTTCGTGTACCAGACGATCGAGCCGACGTGGCTGACCACCCAGCGCCCCGACCTCAAGTACAGCTTCTCCGGGTGCAGCCTGACCACGGCGAACGGCCCCGCCGCCTGCTCCGGCACCGGCCCGGCCAACCTCGGCGGCAACTACGGCGCCACCATCCCGCCCGGCCAGAGCCGCACGGTCACCCTGACCCTGGACGTCGCCGCCGACTCCGGCTGCAACGGCAACATCGGCTTCTACTCGTACTTCTACGCCGAGTTCAGCGACTCCACGAACGTCAGCGGCGGGCCGGTCTACACGCCCGTGACCCGAGTGCTCTGCTCCTGACGCTCCGTCCGGGCAGCCGGCGGCCGTGACCTGAAAGTTTCGCTGTCCAGGTACCGGCGCCGGTCTGGACCACTGGCACTCCGACCGGCGGGCCCCCCAGGCCCGCCGGTGCGCCGCACAGGGCCCGGACCAGCGCGCCGGGCCCTCGAACCCACCAGGTCCGGCGTCACGCCGGCAGCACGGAACGGCGCGTTTCGCTTTCGGAACCACCTCGTTCGACACCTGCGCTTTTCCGTCATGTTCCGCAACATGACCGCGAAATCTCCACACAGACATCACTATGTGACGCGAACGGATGCGTGACGAACTGGCTTCTGAGGGGGACGCCGGCGGCACGCAAGGGGGTGTCCGCTCCACAGGAGCCGTGCTCACCCCTGCCCGGGGAGGGGACCTCACCGCATGAAGCGGACCTTTCGCACCACCGTGCTCACGGTGAGTGCGCTCATCGCCACGCTGGGCCTTCCGGCCGGCGCGGCACACGCCGACACCACGCCCCGCATCGACCTGCGAGTGCTGGTGGTGAGCGACGGCGGCCCGTCGACCGACGCGATAGCCGCCGAACTGGCGGCGGCCGGAACGCCGTACACCCGCATCGACCTCACCCAGGCCGGCCGGGCCGTGATCGACGCCGGCTTCCTCGCGGACACCGTCGACGGCAGGCCGCGCGCCAAGTTCCAGGCCGTGGTTCTGCCCAACGACAACCCGTTCCCGGCCGGCTCCGCCGAGATGGCGGCACTCGCGGCGTACGAGCGGACGTACGACGTTCCCCAGGTCGACGCCTACACCTACGCGCGTCCCGAAGCCGGTCTGCAGTACCCGGTCTACGGGGGCTACTCCGGCAGCATGGACGGCAAGCGGGCGGAGGTGACCGCCGCCGGCAAGTCCGGCCCCTTCGGCTACCTCGACGGGGCGGTGCCCTTCGAGGACAACGACCCGGCCATCGGGGAGAGTTACGCCTACCTGTCCAGGCCGGTGGCGGGGGCCGACTTCACCCCCTACGTCGAGGCGGCGATCCCCGGGCAGACGGCCAAGGGCACGCTGGTGGGCGAGTACCGGCACGACGGTCGGCGCGAGCTGGTCGTCACCTTCGTCTACAACCAGTACCAACAGCAGTTCCGGCTTCTGGCCCGCGGCATCGTGGAGTGGATGACCGGCGGGGTGCACCTGGGCGCCTCACGGAACTACTTCTCCGTCCACGTGGACGACGTGTTCGCCGCCGACGACCGCTGGAACAGCCAGCTCAACTGCACCCCCGGCGACGTCGACTGCGAGGACCCCGACGCGACGCCCGACCCCATCCGGATGACGCCCGCCGACGTCGACCACGCCGTCGACTGGCAGAACGACGAGAACTTCACCTTCGACTTCGCCTACAACGGCGCCGGCAGCGCCGACCACCGCGAGGACAACAACGGTGCCGACTCGCTCGCCGACCGGCTGATCGCACGGCGGGGCGAGTTCCGCTGGATCAATCACACCTACTCGCACCCGTTCCTCGGCTGTGTGCAGGACACCAGCGTCGTGCCGTGGAAGTGCGCGACCGACGCCGACGGCAGCATCCGCTGGATGAGCCGCAACGACATCTCCGACGAGATCGCCACCAACCGTGTCTGGGGCGAGAGAGCCGCACTGCCCCTGGTCGACGACGAGTTGGTCACCGGCGAGCACTCGGGCATGAAGGTGCTGCCGCAGCAGCCCGAGGACAACCCCAACCTGGCGCTCGCCCTCGACGACAACGACATCGCCTGGCTCGGCTCCGACAACTCCCGTGAGCCCGCCCAGCGTCGGGTCGGTCCTGCCACGACCGTGCCCCGCTACCCGATGAACGTCTTCTACAACGCCGGCCGGGCCGCCGAGCAGGTCGACGAGTACAACTGGATCTACACCAGCCGCGCGCAGGGCGGCAGCGGCATCTGCGAGGACAACCCGGCCACCACCACCTGTCTGCCGGCGCCGCTGAACCCCGCCACCGGCTACGCCGGCCACATCGTCCCGCTGGAGACGCGGACCGCCCTCGGGCACGTCCTGGCCAACGACCCCAAGCCACACTTCATCCACCAGTCGAACCTGGCCGAGGACCGCATCGCCTACCCCGTGCTCAACGGGGTCCTGGACGGCTACAAGGCACTGTTCGCCGAGAACACGCCCGTGGTGAACCCGCGGATGAAGGACATCGGCGTCGAACTCCGGCGCCGGGCCGACTGGCAGGCCGCACTCCGGGCCGGGGAGATCACCGCCTACCGCATCGGCACCACGGTGACGGTCGACGCGCCGAACGGGCTGGCGGTCACCGCGACCCTGCCCACCGGCACCACGCTCGGCGGGGCCGCGTTCGGCGAGGCGTACGCCGGGGCCGTCTCCGGCTGGACGGCCGCCACCGGTACGCCGCTCGCCCTCACTCTGCCGGCCTCCGTCTCAGCTCCGGCCACCGGCAAGGCGGCCGAGCCCGCCCCGGCCACCGGCACCGCACCGCGAACCCGTGTCCCCGCGGGCGTCACCGACCCCGTGGGTCACACCACAGACGGCTGAACGGCGCATCCACCCCAGACCGACCGAAGGTCCCGGCCGCTCCGTAGCGGCCAGGACCGGCCCGAACCACCCCACTCCTCGGCCGTGGAGCACATCGATGCCCGTTCCCCAGGGCGCGCGACATGCCGGAGCAACGCGCGTCACCCTGCTCACCGAAGGCACCTACCCGCACAGCCACGGAGGCGTCAGCGTCTGGTGCGACCAGCTCGTCCAGGGCATGCCCGACCTCGCCTTCGACGTCATCGCCGTCACCGGCACCGGACGTGAGCCGGTCGTGTGGGACCTGCCCGCGCACGTCGCCGGCGTGCTGTCCGTCCCCATGTGGGGCGCCCCGCCCGAGGGACGCCCGCCCCGGGGCAGGTCCCGCAACCGACTCGCCGCCGCCTACGAGCGACTCCTGACCGCGCTGCTCGACCCGCACGCCGAGGACGGGTTCGCGCCCGCCCTGTACACGCTGGCACGGGCCGCCTCGGAGGGGACGCTGAGCCCCTTTCTGCGCGGAGACCGCGCGATCGCGATCCTCGCCGCACTGTGGACCCGTCCCGGCCTCGCCGTACGCGAGGCGCAGCCGACCCTGCACGACGCGCTCACCGCGACCGCCCTGCTGGAGCACGCCCTGCGCCCGCTGGCCGCCCCGGCCCCCGAGACCGGGGTCGCGCACGCGGTCAGCGGCGGGGTCGCCGTCCTGCCCGGCCTCGCCGCCCTCGAACGCCACGGCGTCCCGCTGCTGCTGACCGAGCACGGGGTCTACCTGCGGGAGCGCTACCTCGGCTACCGCACCGCGCCCTACCGCTGGCCGGTGAAGGCCGTGATCCTCGGGTTCTTCCGGCTGCTCGCCCGGGAGAGCTACCGCCGGGCAGCCCTGATCACGCCCGGCAACCGCTACAACCGGCTGTGGGAGGAGGAGGGCGGCGCCGCCCCGGAGTCGATCCGTACCGTCTACAACGGCGTCGACCCCGCCGCGTTCCCGGCCGCAGGGCCCGAACCGGACACCCCCACCCTCAGCTGGGCGGGCCGTGTCGACCCCATCAAGGACCTGGAGACCCTCATCCGGGCCTTCGCCCTGGTGCGCGCCGAGCTCCCGCACGCACGGCTGCGGCTGTTCGGCGGGACGCCACGGGGCGGAGAGGCCTACCGCGAACGCTGCGAAGCCCTGGCCGCCGAACTCGGACACGCCGACGCCGTCACCTTCGAAGGACGCGTCGACGACATCAAGGACGCCTACGCCGCCGGGAACGTCGTGATGCTCTCCAGCATCAGCGAAGGCTTCCCCTTCACTCTCATCGAAGCCATGTCCTGCGGCCGGGCGACCGTCTCCACCGACGTGGGCGGGGTACGCGAAGCCGTCGGGGACACCGGGCTCGTGGTGCCTCCGCGCGATCCGCAGGCGATGGCGACGGCAGCCCTGGAGCTGCTCGGCGACGCCGCGCGGCGCAGGGCCATGGGTGAGGCGGCCCGGCTACGGGTCATCGAGCAGTTCACCCTCCGGCAGACCATTGACACGTTTCGGTCCGTCTATCTGGAACTGGCCCACCCCGAACAGGAGTCGACGGCCATGACCACCACGGTCAGGATCTCCGCCCCGGCCGTCCACAGCACCGGAAGCCTCACCCTGTGAGCGGGCCGATATCCCTCGAACCGGGGGGCTCCGAGCAGGACACGCTGGCCATCCGGCTGGCCGGCACCCGCCCGCCGCGCCGCCGGCCACGGTGGGCCCTGGACGACGCCACGCTCGCCATCCGGCTCCCCCGGAGGGGACCCGACGAGCAGGCGGTCAGTGAGCTCGCCGCTGAGCTCGCCGACCGCATAGGGCCGGCCGTTCACCCCTACGAGGTGGCCGCGCTGCTGGAGGCGGAGGGACTGTCCGCCTCCCTGATCAACGAACGCTACGGTCACCCGAACCTGTTCTCGCTCGCCTCAGCCCTGTACGAGCGGGTGCCGCGCACCTTCCCCGAACCCGCCCCGGCGACCGACCCCTGGCGCCCCGACACCGTGCGCTGTCTGCTGCGGGGCGTGCTGTTCGCCCTGCCGGGTCTCGCCTACCTGCTGACCGCGCCCCTGTGGGACGCCGGCGGGTACGCGTCCGCCCTGATCGTGGCCGGACTCGTCTCGTGGGCGTGGGGGCAGGCACTCGGGCACCGCGCGCACCTGCGGATGGCGGCCGGACGCAGGGAGGCGGGCCGCACCCTCCTGGCCGGTGCGCCCGTGGGGGCGGCGGTGGCCACGGCGGCCGCCGCGCTGCCGGCGGGCGGCGGACCGGTGACCCTGGTGGCGGCCGCGCAGTCCGCGTACCTGGCGGCCGCCGGTGTCCTGCTGGTGCTGGGCCGGGAACGGCTGCTGCTGGCGGCGCTCAGCCCGCTCCTCGCGGGCTCGGCCGTCCTGCCATGGTTAGAGCCCGGCCCCGTGGTCCGGGCGGGTCTGCCCCTGCTGGCGCTGCTCGCGACCCTCGCCGTCACCGGCTGGGTCCTGCGGGGCGCCCTCGCCGTCCCGGCCGCCGTCGGCGCGACCCGGCCGCGTCTGCTGTGGTCACTGCCGTACGGCCTGTTCGGACTGGCCGCCGGGGTGCTGGTACTGCTGGAGGGGCGTGAGGAGCCGTACGCGGTGATCGTGCTGACGCTGAGCATGGGGCCGGCGGAGTGGCTGCTGTACCGCTACCGCGGACTGTCGGTCGCCGCGCTGCGCGCCACCGCCACGCCTGCCGGATTCCTGCTGCGTTCGGCCGGCATCCTCGGGCTCTGCCTGCTCGCCTATCTCGCGCCGCTGCTGCCCGCTGCCCTGCTCACCGGCGCCGACCCCGTCGCCCTGCTCCTGCTCGCGGCAGTCCTGTGGACCGCGCTGCTGCTCCAGGCGTTCGGGGCGGCGTGGTCGTCGGCCGGGATCTGCCTGACGGCGGCCGGCGGGGCGGGAGCGGTCGTCCTGTTCCACCTGCCACCGGGCGCCGCCCTGGCCCTGCCGCTCGGCTGCGGCGCCGCCGCCCTGTGTCTGTCGGCGTGCGCGCTGTGGCTGCTCGGCCGGCCGGCACCGCACGCCTGAGCCCCGCTTCTCCCCGCTCCGTCCATCTCATCGAAGGGACAACTCAGTTGACCTCCGCACCGCTCGCCGCCGTCACCGGGGCCGAGGGCTTCATCGGCTCGCACCTCACCGAGGCGCTGGTCGCCTCCGGACACCGGGTCAGGGCCATGGCGCAGTACAACTCCTTCTCCTCCTACGGCTGGCTGGAGACCCTGCACCCGGACGTCCTCGACCAGGTGGAGATCGTCCTCGGGGACGTCCGGGACCCCGGCTCCGTCCGCGGTCTGCTCGACGGCGCCGACACCGCCTACCACCTGGCCGCCCTCATCGCGATCCCGTACTCCTACCAGGCCCCGCACAGCTACGTGGACACCAACGTCACCGGCACCCTCAACGTGCTGGAAGCCGTGCGGGCCCTCGGCACCCCGCGGCTGGTGCACACCTCCACCAGCGAGACGTACGGCACCGCGCAGACCGTGCCCATCACCGAGGACCACCCCATCAACACCCAGTCCCCGTACGCCGCTTCGAAGGCGGGCGGCGACCGGCTGGCCGACAGCTACCACGCCAGTTTCGACACCCCGGTCGTCACGCTGCGGCCCTTCAACACGTTCGGGCCGCGCCAGTCGATGCGCGCGGTCATCCCCACCGTCATCGGGCAGGTCGCGGCGGGAGAACGCACGATCACCCTCGGCGACCTGCGCCCCACCCGGGACTTCACCTTCGTCAAGGACACCGCGCAGGCCTTCCTCGCCGTCGGTACCGCGCCCGCCGAGCGGGTCGTGGGCCGTACCTTCAACGCCGGAACCGGTGGGGAGATCTCGGTCGGCGACCTGGTCGCGCTGATCGGCAAGGTGATGGACACCGCCCTCGACGTCCGCGAGGACACCGCCCGCATCCGCCCCGCCAACTCCGAGGTGATGCGGCTGGTCGCGGACGCGAGCCGGCTCGGCGCGGCCACCGGCTGGCAGCCCGCGCACACCCTGGAGGAAGGCCTCGCGGCCACCGTGGAATTCTTCCGCGACCCGGCCAACCTGGCCCGGTACAAGACCGGCATCTACAACATCTGACACCGCACAGCGGATCTCGTCCGTCACGTCCGCGCACGTCCACGAAGCGTTCACGAAGGAGGAGCCCCATGCACGCAGTGATCCTGGCGGGAGGCAAGGGCGTCCGGCTGCGGCCGTACACCACCGCGCTGCCCAAGCCGCTCGTGCCCATCGGCGACCAGCACGCCATCCTGGAGATCGTGCTGCGCCAGCTGTCCACGGCCGGCTTCACCAGTTGCACCATCGCCATCGGCCACCTCGGCGAGATCATCCGCGCCTACGTCGGCGACGGCTCTCAGTGGGGCCTGACCGTCGACTACGCCACCGAGGACAGCCCGCTGGGCACCATGGGACCGCTGCTCAACCTGCGCCACCGGCTGCCCGACACCTTCCTGGTGATGAACGGCGACGTCCTCACCGACCTCGACTACGCCGACGTCCTGCGCCGGCACCGCGCGTCCGGTGCCCCGCTGACCATCGCCACATACGCTCGCAAGGTGCACATCGACTTCGGGGTGCTCACCACCGACTCCAGCAGGGTCGTCGCGTTCACCGAGAAGCCGAGCATGGACTACCGGGTCTCCATGGGCGTCTACGGCCTGTCCCGCAGCACCCTTGACGGTTACACGGCCGGACTCCCGCTCGGTTTCGACGAGTTGGTGCTCGACCTGCTCAAGACCGGCAACCAGCCGCACGCGTACGATTTCGACGGGTACTGGCTGGACATCGGACGCCCGGACGACTACGACCGGGCCAACGCCGAGTTCACCACCCGCAAGTCACTGCTGCTCAAGGGAGCCTGAGCACGTCATGCGCATTCTCGTCCTGGGCTTCACCGGCTATCTCGGCACTCATGTCGCCGAGCGGCTGCGCGCCCTGCCGGGCGCGCTGGTGATCGGCGGTGGCCGGTCGCCCGCCGCCGACGTCGACGTCGATCTGGCCCGTGTCCGTCCGGAGCGGCTGGCGAAGGCCCTCGCGTCGGCCGCGCCCGACACCGTCGTCAACTGCGCGGGCGCGACCGGCGGTGACGCCGTCACCCTGGCCGAGGTCAACACCCGCGGTCCCGCGGTGCTGTGCGCCGCCCTGAGTGAGGCGGCGCCCGCGGCGCGCCTGGTGCACCTCGGCTCGGCCGCCGAGTACGGCCCGGGCACGCCCGACGTCCCGGTGACGGAGTCGGCGCCGACCCGCCCGGTCGGTCCCTATGGTGCGACCAAGCTCGCGGGCACGGTCGCGGTGACCGCCTCCGGCTTGGACGCGGTGGTACTGCGGGTGGGCAATCCGGTGGGGCCCGGAGCGCCGCCCTCCGGACTGCCCGGCCGGATCGCCGCACTGCTGCGCGAGGCGGGCTCCGGCCCGGAGGCGGTGCTGCGGCTCGGCGACCTGTCCGCCTGTCGGGACTTCGTCGACGTGCGCGATGTGGCGCGGGCGGCGGTGCTCGCGGCCACGGCCCCGGGCCCGTTGCCCCCGGTGCTCAACATCGGCGGGGGCGGGGCCGTCCCGGTGCGCGACCTGGTGCGCAGGATGGCCGCGCTCGCCGGCTTCCGGGGCCGGATCGAGGAGAGCACCGCGAGTGCGGCGGGCTCGGCCCGTTCCGCGCAGGTGTCGTGGCAGTGTTCCGACATCACCGCCGCCGGGCAGGCCCTCGGCTGGCGTCCGGCGCACTCCCTCGACGACGCGCTGACCGCCCTGTGGGAAGGTGGCCGCACGCCGTGAGCCTGCTGATTCCGCTGTACGTCCATCCGGCCGAGGACCCTGGTGCCTGGCACCGGCTGATCACCGCCGCGACCCGCACCTACGGTGTCGTCCTCAACCCGGCGAGCGGGCCGGGCGAAGTGCCCGACCCGGCGTTCACCGCGGCGGCGGGTGCGCTGCGGGCCGCGGGAGCTCGTCTGCTCGGTTACGTCGACACCGACTACGGGGTGCGCGAGCCGGCGGACGTCGCCGAGGACGTGCGCCGGCACCGGGAGTGGTACGAGGCGGACGGCTGTTTCCTGGACCGGGTGACGGCGACCGCGGACGGACTGCCGGCCTGCCGCAGGCTGGTGCGGGCGGTGCGCAGGCTGGGTGCGGGGACGGTCGTCCTCAACCCCGGGGTCCATCCTGCGCCGGGGTACGCCCGCCTCGCCGACCTGACCGTCACCTTCGAGGGCCACTGGTCGACGTACGTCTCGGCCTTCAGCCGGCCGGCTTGGGCCGCACGGCACTCACCCGAGCGGCTGTGCCACCTCGTCTACGGCGTGCCCGAGGCCCTCGTTCCCCTCGCCGTTCGCACCGCGCACGAACGCGGAGCGGCGGTCTGCGGTCCGGTGACGGGTGAACCACCCAACCCCTGGGACCGGTTGACACCCGCGCTCACCGGGGCGGGGCGATGAGCAGGCCGGCGATGTGGTGCGCGGCTCTGCTGACCGCTGTGGGGGCCGCGGCGCTGACGGGCTGTTCCGGCAGCGCCGAGCGGCCCGCCGACGGGCACGGTACGGCGTCACCCGCTCGGGCCGTGTGGAAGCCCCGTCCGGGCCTCGCCTGGCAGTGGCAACTCGACGGCAGGGTGGACGCGTCGGCCGACGTGCCGGTCTACGACATCGACGGCTTCGAGAACTCCGCGGCGGACGTGGCACGGCTGCACCGCGCGGGAAGGAAGGTCATCTGTTACGTCAACGTCGGCGCATGGGAGGACTTCCGGCCGGACCGGGACGCTTTCCCTCGCTCGGTGCTCGGCGAGCCCAACGGGTGGTCGGGCGAGCGGTGGCTGGACATCCGGCAGCTGACCGTGCTGCGGCCGATCATGGAACGCCGCTTCGACATGTGCCGCGACAAGGGCTTCGACGCGGTGGAACCGGATCTGGTGGAGGGCTACGGAAATGACACCGGCTTTCCGCTGACCGCACGCGACCAGCTCAGGTACAACCGGATGATCGCGGCCCTCGCCCATGAGCGGGGGCTGTCGGTGGGGCTGAAGAACGACCTCCCCCAAATTCCGCAGCTCGTGGATGATTTCGACTTCGCGGTCAACGAGGAGTGCGCCCAGTTCGACGAGTGCGGCGAGCTCTCCCCGTTCATCGCGGCGGGCAAGGCGGTGTTCCATGTGGAGTACGCGGAGCCGCGGAGCGCTTTCTGTGCCGAGTCCCGCCGACTGGGGTTGTCGTCGATGCGGAAGAAACCGGAACTCGGGGTGTGGCGGAGCTCCTGCTGAGCATGTTGCATGATCAGAGCATGTCGAATCCTGCTGCATTCCGTGACCAGTCGAACTGGTCCGGCGGTTACTACGAACTGGCCATCGAGGTCGGATCGACTGCTGACGCCGACATACAGGCGCTGCTGAGCGCTGTGTGGTCCGCAGCGGATGTGCGGGGCTGCTACGCGTTCACCGATCGTGAGCCCGACGAGCAGGAGCCGGTGCCGTGCACGGTTGCCTCCCTCACGGAGTACGGCCACCTTCATGGTCAGGTGCGCTTGCCCACCGGCCAACTGGCCGTGTGCGGTTGCGTGTCGATACGCGGAGGTGACGACAGCAGCGACTGGCTGGACTTCTACATCCCCGATGGTGCACTGGACAACGCGGGGATCGCCCACTGGGACGGCCGGCCCTTCTTCAGGTCTGCCGTCATGGACGACTGGCTCGCGGCCATCGGGAGGGCGGTCTTCGATCGGGTGCGCTTCAGCCTCGGCGTGATCGGCTGGGAGGTTTCCGGGTGCACCGATGCGGCGAGGCTGGCGGGCAGGCTGCCCGAGGAGCGCTCGATCGGATACCTGCTTCCGCGAGAGGGAGGCCTGCAGTACGGGGCTGCCAACGACTGAGCAAAGCTCGACGGCTCCTCCCTCGTGAGAGGAAGGAGCCGTCGGAATGTGTTCAGAGGCGTTCGCCTTCTACGGGGTCAGGCGTGCCGATGCGAGTGCCGGTTGCCGGTGACGACGCGGTAGAGGGCGAGCAGGATGAGGGAGCCGACGATCGCGGCGATCCACGTGGAGAGCTCGAAGAACCCGTCGATGGAGTCCACGCCGAAGATGACCTTGCCGAGCCAGCCGCCGAGCAGACCGCCGACGATACCGATGAGCATCGTGATGATGATGCCGCCGGGGTCCTTGCCCGGCATCAGGGCCTTGGCGATGGCGCCGGCGAGGAGCCCGATGATGATCCAAGCAATGATGCCCATGGTGCGTCTCCGCTTCCTCGTATAAGGATTCTGTTAAGTCATCGGGTACGCCGATCGCGCCCGGTCAAACGTCTCCTTCTGATATCGCCTCTGTCGGCCCTGATGCGGAACGGGTTCAGCGACGGCGTACCGCACCGGGACGGTGATGCCGTCGCGCACGGGTCCCAACTCACGCTCGCGGGACCGCTTGCCGAGCTCGATGCCGCTGTTCGCCTGTTCGTCGGGAGTCATGCGCGGGGCCAGACCCGTGGGGGCCGGGTCCGCCCGAGTCGGTGACGGCCAGGGCCGTGTCCTCGACCGGCACCATCCCGGCCCAGTGCTTCTGGTTCGGGGAGGTGTTGTTGCTCTTCGGTCATCTCCTGCTCCTGCTCCTGCTCGCGTGAGGGGGTGCCGGGCCGGGATTCGCGTGTGGCTTCATTTCCAATGACGGAAAGCTCCGTTGCGTTTCGTGCCGCTTAACGCAACGGAGCCATCCACCTCGTTGCAATGAAGTGAAGGTGAACGCTTTGCCGGGCTGCCGTTCCGTACCCTGACGGCATGCGCATGCGTCCCACCTTGAGCTGGACCCCTGCCGAGGACCTGCCGCCGGGCACCACGGATCTCGAGCCGGTCGTGGATGCGCTGCGCAACGGCGGAGTACTGGTGCTCAGCGGCGCGGGCATCTCCACGGAATCGGGTATCCCCGACTACCGGGGCGAGGGAGGGAGCCTCAGCCGGCACACTCCGATGACCTACCAGGACTTCACCGCCGCCGCCCAGGCCCGGCGCCGGTACTGGGCACGCAGCCACCTCGGCTGGCGCACCTTCGGCGGTGCCCGCCCCAATGCCGGGCACCGGGCCGTGGCGGCCTTCGGACGGCACGGCCTCCTCGCGGGTGTCGTCACCCAGAACGTGGACGGCCTGCACCAAGCCGCCGGCAGCGAGGACGTCGTGGAGCTGCACGGAACCCTGGCCCGGGTGGTCTGTCTTTCCTGCGGCGCCTACGTCCCGCGCCGCGAACTCGCGGCGCGGCTCGAGGAGGCGAACCCGGGGTTCGAGCCCGTGGCCGCGGGAATCAACCCCGACGGGGACGCCGATCTCACGGACGACCAGGTCGCGGGCTTCCGCGTGGTCCCCTGCGCGGAATGCGGCGGCATCCTCAAACCGGACGTCGTGTTCTTCGGCGAATCCGTCCCGCCGCAGCGAGTCGAGCACTGCCGCGAGTTGGTCCGGGCGGCGACCTCCCTGCTGGTCCTGGGCTCCTCGCTGACCGTGATGTCCGGACTCCGCTTCGTCCGCCAAGCGGCTCTGGCCGGGAAGCCGGTACTCATCGTCAACCGGGATCAGACCCGCGGCGACCACCTCGCCCTCACCAGGGTTTCTCTCCCGTTGGGCGCAGCTCTGAGCTCCGCCTCGCTGCGGCTGGGCATTCCCGTCGACTGAGCGTCGCAGACCGTCCTCGGCCGACGCGCCCCAGGAGATTGAACAGCCCCTGCTCCTGCGCCACTTCAGCCGCAAGCCGGAGCCCGTCCGGTAGCCGGACGGCAGCTCGCGGCCCGGGGCGCGGCCGAGTACCAACTCGACGGCGTGGGCCGTGTCACACCGACCAAAGTCCGCCTTAGTTGTCTGCATCACAGCGGAAATGTCCCTTTGGCGTCCATGCTCGAAACGGATGACCCCCCGTGAAGTGGGGCTCATCCGCGATCTCTTGGGCGCGAATTCACAAAGTGACCCATGACACAGCGCTGCCCACATTCTCCCCGTAACCCCCCGGAAGGTGCCCCCTCATGGTCGCTTACCTCTGCCCGCCAGCCGTGATACACGGCGAGCACGCCGTGAAGACCAGCCAGATCGTGGCGGAGGTGAGCGACCGGCACCCGCATGCGGCGTGGGCGCCGCGGATCGAGGGCATCGCCGCCAGTACGGGCATCGAGACCCGCGGCTGGATGCTGCCGCTGGAGACCGCCGTCGCGCCCGGCGAGGGCGGCTCTCTGCACGCTGTGGGCATCGAGCCGGCCCAAGAGGCGCTTGCACGCGAGGGGTTCGCACAGCAGGACGTGGACCGCGTGATCGCCGCCCTGGAGTCCGTACCCGCCCCGCAGACCGTCCAGGAGCGCACGGCGCCTGCCTGGGAGGCCGTGCAGTCCTACGGAGAGCGTGCGGCGCGCGGGGCGCTGCAGACAGCCGGGCTGGATGCCGCGGACGTCGACTGCCTGATCACCAGTCACTCCACCACCCCGGCGCTGCCGGGCCTGGACGTCGCCCTGGCCAACAGGCTGTCGCTCCGCGGCGACACGCTGCTGCTCCCGGCGACACAGTGGGCGTGCATCGCGGGGACGCGCTCCCTGGCACTGGCGGCTGAGCTGGTCGCCGCGGACCCCGACCGGGTGGTGCTGGTCGTCATCTCGGAGGCGCTGAGCACCACCTACCAGCCCGGGGACGACACGCTCGAGTCCTTGATCGTCCGGCTGCTGTTCGCGGACACCGCGGTCGCCGCGGTGGTCACGGGCCGCCAGAGGCCCGAGTCGGTGCTGCGGCTGGACGCGGCCTGGCACCACACCCTGCCCGGCACCCAGGACCTGCACCGTCTGGAGACACGCGCGGACGGCACCCACTTCGTGATGGACCGGCGTGGGCCGCGTGCCGTACAGGAGACGGTCACCGCGATGTGGGAGTGGCTGCGCACCCGGTACCAGAACGACCCCGACTCCTGGCACCCCGACGTACTGCTCGCGCACCCCGGTGGGACCCGCGTGCTGGAGTACATGGAGCAGACGATGCCCGACGGATGGCCGTCGGGGCTGCTGGACTACAGCCGGGACAGCTACACCAGCGGCAACCGCGGAGGCGCGGCGGTGTTCGACATCCTGCGGCGGGCCCATGACGCGGGACAGCTGAAGGCGGGGCATCGCGCGGTTCTGTACGCGGCGGCACCGGGACTGACCGCGACCGCCCTGGAGGGGCAGTGGCTCTAGTGCGCCGGAGAGGGTCGTCCGCTCGGTCGGCGGGGGCCGGGGCGCACGCCTGACCTTCGCCGCACTCCCCTAGGCCGGCCGCGTCACCTCGCGACCTCCGCCCAGACGACCTTCCCGTTGTCCGTCCACCGCACCCCCCACCGGGTGGTCAGCCGGTGCACGATGCTCAGGCCACGACCGCCGTTGTCGAGCAGGTCGCCGCGCCTCAGGCGTGGCCTGCCGTTGCCGGTGTCGCCCACCTCGCACAGCAGGCCGTGACCGGACCTGATCAGCCGTACCGTGACGGGTCCGGTGGCGAAGCGCACGGCGTTCGTGACCAGCTCGCTGACCAGCAGCAGCGTCCTGTCCATGGTGTCGTCCCTGGTGCCCCACTGCCTCAGCAGCGCGGCGACCCGCTCCCGGGCATGGGCGGGGGCATCGCTGCGGGCGGGCAGCCGCCAGGTCGCCGTGTCCCCCTTGCGGTAGCCGATCATCCGTGCGAGCAGCAGGGTCACGTCGTCGCGCTGGGGCGCGGGCGCCAGCGCGGAGACGACGTCCCGTGCCGTCTGCTGCAGGGCGTCCCAGGGGTGGACCGTGGAGACGACGTCCGCCAGCCGGTCGATGCCCTCGTCGATCGAGAGTGCGGGATCCTCCACCAGCCCGTCGGTGTACAGGGCGAGCATGGAGCCCGGAGGTACGCCGATGGTGTACACGTCGAACGGCTCGCGCAGCGCGAACTCGGCGCCCAGGCCGGGGTGAGGGCGGATTGCGAGCGCCCCCGCGTGACCGTCCGGGGAGACCAGGACCGGGGGGAGATGCCCGGCGCTGGACAGCGTCACGTGGTGGCCCACCGGGTCGTACAGGGCGATGCAGCAGGTCGATCCCAGGGCGCTGTAGCCGGCCGCCAGCCCTGACTCCGCGTCGTCCAGCAGGGTCACGGTCTCGTCCAGGTGCTCCAGCACCTGGTCGGGCGCGAGCCCCGCGGACAGCAGCGCGCGGGCCTCCATGCTCAGCTGCCCCATGGTCGCGGCGGCTCCCAGTCCGTGCCCGACGACGTCGCCGACCACCAGGGCGGTACGGCCGTCGGGCAGCGGGAAACTGTTCACCCAGTCGCCGCCGACGCCGGCGCTGTCGGGGGTGGCGGGCTGGTAGACGCTGGCGATCTCGATGGTGTCGCCGCCGGACCGGGGCAGGAGCCGGCGCTGCAGGGCCAGCACCTGGGTGTGTTCGCGCTGATGCTGGCGGGCCAGGTCGACGTGGTGGGCGGTTCTGGCCACCAGTTCCTGCAGGTCGAACAGCTCGCTGTCGCGGAAGGGGCAGTCCGCCCGCCGCCACACCTCCGCCACGCCCAGTACGACGGGCGGCGCGCCGTCCAGGACCAAGGGGATGCACGCCACGCCCGCCGACCGGCCGCCGGGCACCAGGGCACGTACCACCCGGGGGCTGCCGAAGACCCGCTCGACCGCCTGGCGGTCGGGGATGACGATGGTCTGCGGAGCATCGTCCCGCAGGACCGCCTGCGCCAGCAGCCGGCTCGCGTCGCCGGGAAGATCGTCGCCCGGGGTCATGTAGCCCTCGGGCCACACCCGGTCCGGGACCAGGGCCGCGCGCCGGAGGTGGATACGCCCCTGGGCCTTGCCGGTGACTCCCTCGCCCGTCCACACGGCGAAGTCGAGGTCGACGGCGGCGACGTCTCCCCAGGCCAGCAGGGACTCCGCCAGCGACTGCGCGGTCTCTCCGATGTCCAGCGAGGTGCCGATCGCTGTCTCGGCGGCGTAGAGGTGCAGCCGCCTGGCCATGGCGATCAGGGAGACGGTCAGGCCATCCTCCGGCGACGCGGCGGGCAGGATGCTCATCGACACGACCAGCTCGGATCCGTCGCCGCGCCTCAGCCGCTGAATCCGGGCGACGTGCGCCTCACCGCTCTCCACGACCTGTCGCAGCCTGCGGGTGACCGTCGGGACGTCGCCCGGAGGGAGGAGATCGACGAACGGCTTCCCGGCGCCCGCCTCCAGGCCCGCGAACACCGGGGCGTCGAGGTTGCAGCGGGTGATGATCAGATCTGTGTCGAGGTTGACCGCGCCGAGGATCTGCTCCTGCTGTCCGGCCGCCGGAGGGTCGGGAACCCGCTGACGGGCGGCACGCTCCCCCCGCGCGTCGGCCGCCGACGCACCACCCTGGGGGATGTAGCGGCCAAGGGCGCGGCTGACCAGCTCGAACGCCGAGGAGGACGAGGGCGAGGGTGTGGAGTCCATGCGGCTCTCTCAGCAATCCCCGGCGCGGTTGCCGGGGCTTTGTCCGGACCCGTGCGGTGGGGCCCCGAGTCCCTGACCGCACACCTCATTGAATAACACCGGGGGCCGCTTCGCACATATCAGCGAGTGCTCGAGCACCCGGGGGCGGGGCGACGGGGACCCGTCCCCTGCTCAAACCGAGGTCAGTGGCCGTGCATGAGCGATGAGCAGCGCGACATCGTCATGGTCGGCGGGCTTGCGCAGTTCCCGGAGCAACCGGTCGCAGGTCTCCTCGGCGGACCGGCACGGCGGGGACAGCAGACGCAGGAGCTCGTCCAGACGCCTGTCGATGGGGTCGTCCCGGGTCTCGACCAGTCCGTCGGTGTACAGGACGAGTTGATCACCGGGGTTCATGTCGACGGTGGAGGTCTCGAAAGGACCGCTGCCCACTCCCAGCGGGGTCCCGGTGGGCAGGTCGAGCAGTTCGGGGGGCCGGCCGGCCCGCACCAGGACCGGGGGCAGGTGGCCCGCACAGGCCACCTGCAAGCGGCCGGCGTGCGGATCGTGGACGGCGTACACGCACGTGGCGATGTAGGGGTCCAGCCCCTGTGTGATCTTGTCGAGATGGGTGAGGATGCGGCTCGGCGCGAGGTCGAGGTCGGCGAGGGTGGAGGTCGCGGTGCGCAACCGGCCCATGGCGGTGGCCGCCGGGATACCGCTGCCCATGACGTCGCCCACGGCCAGAGCGGTTCGGTCGCCGCTGAGCGGGATGATGTCGTACCAGTCGCCGCCGACCTCGCTGAAGGCCTGTGCGGGCCGGTACCGGGCGGCGATCTCCAGGCCGGGGCGGCGTGGCGAGGGGCGGGGCAGCAGGCTGCGCTGCAGGGTTTCGGCGGCGCTGCGGATGTGCTGGTGCAGGACGGCGTTGTCGATGCTCAGCGCGGCGGAGGAGGCCAGCTCGCAGGCGAGGGTGAGATCGTCCTCGCCGAAGGGCTGCGGGTTGCGCGCCCGGGCCAGGCCCATCACGCCGATGATCTGTCCGCGGGCGATGAGGGGGACGGCCATGTCGGTGTGGACACCGGCCTGGGCCAGCAGTCCGGCCGCGGCGTCGTCGGCCGCGATACGGCCGAGGTCGCCGCTGTCGAGGTGGGTGATCAGCAGCGGTTTGCGGGTGCGCAGGCAGTGGGCCGCCGGATGGTCCGCGTGGTAGGTGGTGAGGTGGCCGGGCGCGATGATCGCCTCGGAGGCCCCGGTGGGGTAGGCGGTCTTCACCGCCAGCGCCCGGAACAGCGCCGGGCCGTCCCCACGGTCCGGGCGGCCCGTCCGCAGGACGGAGTCCAGGATGTCCACCGCGATCATGTCGGCCAGGTCGGGCACCAGGACGTCCGCCAGTTCCTGGGCGGTCCGCTCCACCTCCAGGGTGGTCCCGATGCGCGCCGAGCCGTCGGCCATCAGGCGCAGGCGCTGCTGGGCCCGGTCGGCCTGCCTGGCTGCCTCGTACCGGTCGGTCACGTCCACCACCACGTTGGCGATCCCCAGCACGTGCCCGCTCTGGTCCTCCAGCCGGTAGAGCGACACGGCCCAGGCGTGGTCGTGGTCCGGGTCGGCCCGGGTCCGGCCCACCACCTGCTCGTCCACCAGGGGCATGCCGGTCTCCAGGACCTCCCGCATCTGGTTCTCAGCGGTCGTGAAGGGCGCGCCGGGCAGGATCTCCCGGAAGTGGCGGCCCACGTGGTCGGCCTCGGGGACGCCGTGCATCGAGGCCAGGGCGCCGTTGACCGCCACGTACCGCAACTCGGTGTCCAGGACGGACAGTCCGATCGGCGCCTGCGTGACCAGTTGGCTGGAGAGGGCCACCTTGCGTTCCACCTGCCGCACCGTGGCCCGGTCGGTGGCGAGCCCGAGCGCGTAGTGATCGCCGAGGTTGTCCGTCAGCCGCATGTTGCGGAACTCAACCGTCCGCGTACTGCCGTCCTTGAGCCGGACGGGAAACGGCCCGGCCCAGCCCCGGCCGGTCGCCATCACCTCGGCGAACAGCCCCATCCCCGCTTCCCGGTGTTCGGGATGCAGCAGCAGGGCGGACGCGTACTGCCCGACCGCTTCGTCACCGGTGTAGCCGAACAGTTCCTCGGCCTGCGGACTCCACATGTCGATCCGGCCGCCGGCCTCCACCAGCACCGCGGCGACACCCAGCAGGTCCATCAGCCCGCTCGGGTCGGATGCCGGATCCGGCGGATCACCCGCCCGCTCCGAAGACTGGTTCGCTCGGCTCATCACATTCGCCCTTCAGGCCTGTCGA
Organism: Streptomyces sp. NPDC013187; assembly: GCF_042899705.1. Lineage (NCBI taxonomy): Bacteria > Bacillati > Actinomycetota > Actinomycetes > Kitasatosporales > Streptomycetaceae > Streptomyces > Streptomyces sp. NPDC013187. The sequence continues at coordinate 137,350 of NZ_JBIBAF010000010.1, forward strand.
CCCCACCGGCGCACCCGTCTGCCCGAGCAGATGCTCACGGCGGCCGGTCACTGGTCGGCAGCCGTTCACGATCCGGGTCCGGCTCGCAGGTCGGTTCTTACCCGTCCAGCCTTCCACAGGTCTCGGCTTCGACCGAGGAGATCGGCAGCCCGTCGTGCGGAGTGGGGAGCCGCCGCCCCAGGCGTGCGAGCGGGGACAGGGCCATGACCACGGGCGACAGCATCATGCCTGCGGCGGTCACCAACAGGCCGGTACGCAGCCCCCACTCCCCCGCGAGGAACCCGCCGGCCAGGGACCCGATCGGGGTCAGCCCCATGCCCGCACACGTGATCGTCGCCGCTGCGCGGCCCTGCATCCCGACCGGGGTGACGGCCTGCCGGACAGCCATGAGCGTGACGTTCACCAGCTGGCCGCCCAGCCCGAACACGAAGCCCACGGCGAGGAGCACGGGAACCGTGACGGCAGAGGAGCCGTCCAGGGCGGGCACGCACAGGAACACGCCGTCGCCGAGGGCCGCCGCACACATGACCACCGTGCCATGACCGAACCGGCCCGGCAGTCGGGCGGCCAGCAGCGAGCCCAGGAGCGCGCCCGGCCCCGCCGCCGCGAGCGCCAGCCCCACGACGGTGGCCGGCAGGTGCAGTTCCCGGGGCAGGAACAAGAGGTAGACGGTCATCATGGCCGCGAAGGAGAACTGGAACGCTGCCGAGGCCAGGCAAACGGCTCTGAGGAAGGTGTCGCCGACGACGAAACGCAGGCCCTCATGGATGCGCCGCCAGACCCGCGGGGGCTTCTCCTGACGCGCCGGCATCGATTCGGCTCGGCGGATGCGCCGGATCGACAGGAACGACAACGCGAAGAACAGCGCACCGGAGGCGGCGGCAAGGGGCGCCGACAGCAGGGACACCAGCGCACCCCCCAGAGCCGGACCGCCGATCTGGGCCGCGGACCGGCTGCCCTCGAGCGCGCCGTTGCCCCGCACCAGTTGATCGCGTTCCACCAGTCGCACGAGAGACGCCTGGTACGCCACGTCGAAGAACACGGACAGGGCCCCGACGGTGAAGGTGAGCGTGAGCAGGCCTGGCATTCCGAGCCCGCCGACGAGGGCGGCCAGGGCGACAGCGCCCAGAGCCAGGGCCCGGCCGGCGTCGGCGAGCACCATCGTCGTGCGGGTACGCCATCGGTCGACCCACGCACCGACGAACAGCGAGAGCAACAGGATCGGCGCCTGCCCCACCGCGCGGAGGACGCCCAGCCGGCCGGCACCGGCGTCCAGCGTCAGGACGGCAAGGAGCGGCAGGATCACCAGGGTTGCGTGCTCGCCGACTTGGGACGCTGTCTGCCCCCACCAGAGTCTGCGGAAGTCGGCGTCCCGCCACAGACCGGACGGAGCGGGTCGAGCGGAACCGGATGCAGCCGACGGCATGGGAATCCTTTGTGTTGCCGACAACGAGGCCCGCCACCGGGCCCGGGAACAGGCTCCTCGGCGGTTCGGGCGGGAGAAGGCTCGCTGTGCCGCAACATCAAAGGCAGCACGCGATGACAGGCCGTCATACGGTCTACGACGTCAACGCGCGCTCGGGAAACCGACCATGTCTCAGCTCCTCGTGAGTGACCGGCTGCGCCCACACCCTAACCGGCAGAGGGCCGGCGCAGAAGGCGGCGACCTTCGCCGTGGTGGCAGGGGCTGGACGGCACCGGCCGGTAGCCCGCCCGTAGCCATCGGTCGCGTGTCCCGGACGGGGCCCGGTGCCCGGCCGTCGGGGCTGATTCACACTGGATGACGGCGAAGCAGCGCGTGGCCAGGACGCGCTGGACAGCCACCGTGGGCGGAATCTTCACCGGCGGTGTGCTCGGCACGCTGTTGCTGGTGCCGCTGGGGCACGGGGCGAGCGCTGCTCGTCATCGCGGCGACGGTGCTGCTCCTCGCGGTGGCGGGCATGGTCGCACCGCCCGGTGGGGCGGAACCGGCCAGGGCCGGATGAGAGGAGCGGACGAAGCCGCGGCGTGGCCAAGGCCGGTTGAGAGGGGCGGACGAAGCCGCGGCGTGGCCAAGCCCGGTTGAGAGGGGCGGACGAAGCCGCGGCGTGGCATGAGTTGAAGGCGGTCCCTGATTCGCGCTCCCCCTGCCGCGTCGGCAGGATGTAGGCCATGACCGAGATCCGCACACCCCGTCTCCTGCTGCGCCGATGGCTCGACGACGACCTCGTCCCCCTGTCCGAGATCCACGCCGATCCGGTGGTGATGCAACGCATCGGCGACGGCTCGCCGCGCTCCCTGGAACAGACCGCCGAGGACATCGAGGCCTGGGAGGAGGAGTGGGACGAGGAAGGCTTCGGGATGTTCGCCGTCGAGCTCCTGGGATCCGGTGAGCTGGCGGGCGCCGTCGGCCTCTCGGTGGCTGACTCGCCGGCCGAGATCTCCGGCAGGGTCGCGATCAGCTGGCGACTCGGGCGGGTGTTCTGGGGCCAGGGATACGCCTCCGAAGCGGCGCACGCCACCCTGGAGTTCGCCGTGCAGGACCGCGGCCTCGACCGGGTGGTGGCCGTCTGCCGCACGGGCGACAGAGCTTCCGCGAACGTACTCGACAAGCTCGGCATGCAGACGGAGGGAGTCGCGCGGCATCCGGACCACGATCACGACCTCGCGGTGTACGGCATCGACCTCACGCAGTACCAGGGATAGCACCCGCGGCCGGTCCCCGGCCCGGGTCGTCGGCGACCGGGCACACAGCCGGTTCCGACGGAGCCATATGTGAACGGGTGTCGGCCGTCAGCGGGCCCGCACGGCCGCGTCGAGCAGAGGGCCCAGTTCCCGGGCCACGGTCGTCAGGGCCTGGACGTCCTGCTCGGCGCGGGCGAGCAGGATCGCCCCCTCCAGGCTGCTGATCATGAGCGTGGCCAGTGCGCCGGCCCGTTCCGCGGGCACACCCATCTCGGTCAGGGCCTCGGCGACCGCCCCGGTCCACGTCGCGAAAGCCGCGGACGCGGCCGTCCGCGTGGAGGGGACCGACTCCGCGCAGTCCACCGTGGCGGCCGCCACCGGGCATCCGCCGGCGAAGCCGGCTGTCTCGTACTCGTCGGTCCACTGACGCACCATCGCGGCGAAGAGTCCGCTCGGCGTCGGCTCGGGCAACGAGGCCAGGAAACGGGCGATACGGCCCGCCGCGTATCCGCCTGCCCAGCCCACCGCCTCGTCGACCAGCTGCGTCTTGCCGCCGGGGAAGTAGTGCTGGAGGGATCCGCGTGGTGCTGCGGCGTCGACGGCGACCTCGCGCATACCGGTGGAGTGGACGCCGTCGCGGCGAATGAGCTGGGCCGCGCTGAAGACCATCCGCTCACGCGGTCCCCGTTCGGCCTTCGCCATCTCGGCCTCCATCCGTTCGCTCGCGCCTCGTTCCCGGGCCATCAGTCTATGACCGCGGTCATAACCAGGGCTACTATGACCGTCGTCATAGTCGAGGGCCGGGGGTGGCGGCTCGACCCCGCGCCGGCCCGGGAAGGCGGTACGTCATGTACGTCGGTTTCATCGGTCTGGGGGTCATGGGGCAGCCCATGGCGCTGAACCTCGCCCGGGCCGGGACACGTCTGGTGGTCTGGAACCGCACTGCCGAGCGATGTGAAGTGCTGCGCGCCGCCGGCGCCGAGGTGGCGGCGGACACTGCCGAGGTCTTCCACCGGGCGGCGAACGTGTTCCTCATGCTGGCCGACGAGGAGGCCGTGGACGTGGTGCTGGGGCGTGGCACACCGGACTTCGCCCGGCGCGTCGCCGGCCACGCCGTCGTCCACATGGGCACGACCTCGGCTACGTACTCCCACGGCCTCCAGGAAGACATCCGGGCCGCGGGCGGGCGTTACGTCGAGGCCCCGGTCTCCGGCAGCCGTGTCCCCGCCGAGCGTGGCGAACTCGTGGGGATGCTGGCGGGCGACGACGACGCCTTGGCGACCGTACGGCCCCTGCTCACTCCGATGTGCCGTGAGACGTTCGCATGCGGAGCCGTCCCGGGCGCGCTGCTGCTGAAATTCTCGGTGAACCTGTTCCTGATCACCCTGGTCACGGGGCTTGCCGAGGCGTTCCATTTCGCCGAGCGGCACGGGCTCGACCAGCGTCTCCTCCGGGACGTCCTGGACGCCGGGCCCATGGCCAGTGCCGTCTCCAGGGGCAAGGCACCGAAGTTGCTGGAGCGTGACTTCTCCGTGCAAGCGGCCGCCGCGGACGTCCTGAAGAACAACCGCCTGATCGCCGAGGCCGCCCGCACGGCAGACCTGACGTCACCGCTCCTTGACGTGTGTCACGCCCTGTACGACGAGACCGTCCGGCAGGGCCATGGTGACGAGGACATGGTGGCCGTCCTGCGCGCCTTGGAGGCCCGGACCGCGAAAGGGCGACGCTGCTGAGCGAACGTCGATTCAGGTCCGCATCCCGAACAGGAAACGTGTCACGCGCAGCCGGCGCACCAGAAGTTCGTAGGCGAGCAGGGTCAGGGCGAGGGACATCGCCACCAGCACCACGTACTCGACCGCGATCGGCGCGGACCAACCCACGACGACATGGGCGACGGCGACGACGATCGGCTGGTGAAGAACGTAGAGCGGCAGTACGGCGGCGGCGAGGTAGCCGTAGACGTGCTGACGCCGGGTCCGATCCGCTGACGTCACCGGGGTCGTCTGCGTGAAGGGGTCGTCTGCTGTGGTGAAGCCGGCAGCAGCCGAGATGAACAGCAGCACGCCGAGGCAGGCCGCCGGGCGCGCCTCACGCCGCATGGCGGTACGGAAGCGGTCGTCGGCGGCCAGGAGAAAGCCGGCGGCGAAGAAGAGCAGGTACGACCAACGGTGCCAGCCCGCATAGTCCTCCTCCATGCCGACGAAGGCGCAGACAGCGGCGAAGAGGAGGGCCGGGACCAGCAGCACGCCCCGCCGGTGCAGCGTCGCGGCCGCCACGCGATCCACGGCGCGTCGGGCAGACTCGTGCGGCAGCCGGCGAGGGAGAGGGGCCAGCATGAGGGAGAACGTCAGCAGGAGCACGTGCCAGGCCCCCAGGCCGGAGATCAGGAACAGCAGCGGCATCGCCCAGACCACACCGAACCCGGCGATGACGGTGACGACTTCCGTGGTCTCGGAGTTCGTGACGTAGAAGTCGCCCTCGGTCGCGAACATCAGTGCCGAGTGGAAGAAGATCAGTCCGATCACCACCAGCATGCGTATCGCGTCCAGCTCCGGCCGCCGCTCCGACGATCCGGACGGTGATTCCGTGGGCGCCGCCATGCCGCGTCCTCCCCCGACTCGCGTCCGTGGCACCCATGGTGGCGGGGAAGGCCGTCGAGGACCATACCCGCACACGCGAGTCGTTCGAGGGGGTGACGTCAGGCGTGGGACAGGGCGAAGGAGACCAGGAAGCCGCTGACCGTGACCAGCCCGATCGCCAGCTGAGCCTCCCGGAACGCCTCGGGGATCATCGTGTCGGCGATCATGGCCAGGATCGCACCTGCGGCCACGGCCGTCACCCCTGCGATCACCGTGGACGAGAAGCCTCCCAGGACGGCGTAGCCGAGGACGGCGGACACGGTGCTCGCGACCGCGATGGCGCCCCACACGGCGAAGACGTATCCCTTGCCGCGTCCGGCCTTCTTCATTCCGGCCGAGCTGGACAGACCTTCCGGGATGTTGCTGATGAACACGGCCGCGACGGTCACGAGGCTGACTGCCCCACCGTCGAGCAGGCTGACGCCGATCACCGCCGACTCGGGCACTCCGTCCAGCAGTGCGCCCAGCGCCAGGGCCAGGCCCGAGCCGCTCTGCTGCTCCTCGGACGGCTGCGTCTGGTCCGTGTGATGGCCCGACCGCTTGCGATGGCGAGCGCCTCGGCCCGCCAGCCAGAGATTGCCCCCCGTGTAGGCCGCCGCTCCGGCCAGAGTCCCCACAGCCGCCGGGCCCATCCCGCCCTGTTCGTAGGCCTCGCCGACCAGTTCGAAGGAGACGGCCGAGAGAAGCACGCCGGCGCCGAAGGCCATCACCAGTGCGATGACCTTCTGCGACACGCGCATCCCGTAGCCGATCGCCGCTCCCAGCAGGAGAGCACTTCCTGCCAGCAACCCCCAACCACCTGCTTGAATCACCTCGGACATGCCGCGCGTGTACCCACGAGAGTGTGATCGGCACCTTGTGGCCGAGCCGATCCCTCGGTCGAGCAGATACACATCTCCGCTACGCGTCAGCCGGATCCGGTGAGGAGCCGGCACGGTAGCGCCCGCTCACCGGACCCGTCGCCTCCATCTGCCTCCACCCTGTACAGGCGGGCACTCGGTGTCGTACTGACCGCTTCCTCGAGACGTCCGTCGAGGAACAGGGCCCCCACCCCGTCCTCGACCGCCCACCCGGGGGGCAGCATCCCGGCAGCCACTGCCTCCCGGTAACCCGTGCGGCGCCCTGGTTCGCTGTCGTAGTGCGGGCATACCGAACCCGGCAGGAGGCCCAGTCCGTCCCGCAGGAATGTCAGCGGGCCGAAGGAGTCGGTGTGCGAGCCCTCGGCCCAGCAGTTGGCACCGGCACTGATTCCGCACAGCAGCGTTCCGCGGTCATAGGCGTCGCGCAGTATCCGGTCGACTCCGTGCGCGCGCCACACCGCCAGCAGGTTTGCGGTGTTGCCTCCCCCGACGTAGACGACGTCCTGGCTGAGCAGAGACGTCCGCAGAGAATCGTCGTCCAGTTCTCGCCGGAACAGCGGCAGGACGGAGGGCTCGCAGTCGCGCGGCTCGAACGCCCGCCAGAACTGATCGATGTACGCGGGCGCGTCGCCGCTGGCCGTGGGGACGAAGCACACCTTGGGGCGGTCACCCCTCGCGTTGTCGAGCAGCCAGTCGTCCAGCAGGCCGTCCTCGTCCGTCGAAAAGCCTCCCCCGAGGAGAGCCACCCGACGAACTGTCGTGACCACCACCAGTGCCTCCCGAAGGGTGGGTGCTGCGATACGAGTTACGCGCACAGTGCCGTGGGACGAGGACCGTCGGCAACCGGATTGCCGCCCGCCCTGTGTCTTCCGCCGTTCGAGGGATTCGAGACCACGTGTGGTGGTCGTGGCGATGAGTTCTGCGAGCGCGCCGGGTCCATGGGTGCAACGGTCGCCGCACAACAGACGGAGAAAGAGATCACCGGTTCCTGCTCACACCGGTCAACCGCTCACAAGGAGATCGACATGGCCGCCACCTACACCTTCGACGTCTTCTCCAGCCTCGACGGCTACGGCGCCGCCGGCGCCAACTGGACCGGCTACTGGGGCAAGCAAGGACCCGAGCTGCTCGACCACCGCCTCGCCCAGTACAGCGAGGAGCAGCGGATGGTCTACGGGGCCAACACCTATCGGGCCTTCGTGCAGATGCTGGCCACGAGCACCGAGGGGTCCGACGTGCGAGACCCCTGGGTGACGCGGATGAGGAACCTGCCGACGACCGTGGTGTCGAGGACGCTCGAAGGCCCCCTCGACTGGCCGGACGCGACCGTCGCGAACGGTGATGCCGTCGACGTCGTCGCCCGGCTGAAGGAGGAGTCCGATGTGCCGCTGCGTTCGCACGGCAGCCTGTCGATGAACCGGGCGCTGATGGCCGCCGGCCTGGTCGACCGCTTGCAGGTGACGCTCTTCCCCGTCATCACCGGTCGGACCGGGCTGGACCCGGTCTTCCGGGATGCGGCGGACTTCGACCTGGAGCTGGTGGAGCACCGGACGCTCGACGGTCACATCCAGGAGCTCGTCTACCGCCCCACGCTGCATTGACGCCTCGTGCGGCGGTAGCCCCCGGCGGCCTGCCTCAGGCGTTGGCGTGGCGACGCCACGCCGTCCTGCGCGGAGCGGCGTGGTGTACGGGCTCGTCCTTCTGGTCGGCCTCCTGCCGCCTCAGCCACAGGGATGTCATGGCCAGCAACGAGGCGAACACCACCAGGAGCGCCACCGACACCCACATCTGCCTGCTTCCCGGGTCGGCCCACCCCACCGTTGCGGCCGAAGCGGCCCACAGGACGGCTCCCCCGGTGTAGAAGGTGCGCATCCGGCGCAGCTGCCGCAGGGCTCGTACGGACTCAGCGTGATCAGTTTCCGAAGCCATGCCGACGCAGGTACCCCGATCCGCGCCGCCTATCAGCCTTCGGTCATACGCCCCCCCAGGGCGGCATCGAGCTCGGATCGGATCGAAAGTCTCCTGACCTGTTGGCGGGTGGGTCATAGTTAAGGGTTGCCATGGAGGGGCCGGGGCGTCCGGCCAGGGGGGCCGGGGGCCTGTGAGCGAATTTGACCGAATCTTCGAACCTCGGTACTCCGCGACCGAGTTGTTCACCAACCGGGTCGACGAGTACACGGCCTTCGCCACGGCACTTCGTGTGCACGGCGAACGCGTCCGCTCCGGCTCCGCGATCTTGAGTCATGCCGCTCGCCGGAACGTCATGTCCTTCTACGGCGTCGGCGGCATCGGAAAGACGGAGCTGTCCCGGCGCCTGGAGTCGTGGGCGCGGGACGAGCTGCCCGATCCCGGGGAGTGGTCGGGGAACGTTCCGCCTGAGGGCCCTCTGCACTCGGTGCGGATCGACTTCCACGGGAGCCGGGCCGTCAACGCGGTGGACATCGTGCTGCGTCTGCGCGCGGCGGTCGCCGCCCGGGGACGTCGTTTTCCCGCCTTCGACCTCGGTCTGGCCGCCTGGTGGTCGCTGGCGCGCCCGGGGACAGCACTGCCCGACGTGTCGGCCGGCGGATTCGACGTGCGGGGGCAGATCACCGACACCCTCAATGAGACGCTCAGTGATGCCGGGGCGAGCTTCGGGCTCGGCCCTCTGACGGTCCGCACCGGGATCCGCATCGTGGAGGCGGTACGGGAAAACCGGCTCCGCAACCGCACCCTGCGCAGGTGCGAGCCGCTCGTCCACATCGTGAACCAGACACAGCAGGACCCGTCGGACTATGTCGCGGCGACGCTCGCCGGGCTGTTGTCGTGGGACCTGGAGAACCTTGCCGCCGACAGGCGGCCCGTCGCCGTGGCCTTCGCCGACGCCGCCGAGTACGTCCAGGGCGACGACCGCACCCAGGAACGTCTGTTCAACCGCATCGTGCATCTCACGCCGGGCGTGCTGTGGGTGGTCACCTCCCGCAACCGGCTGGACTGGGATTCCCCTCATCTCAACCAGCTCCTCCCGGCGACAGGGCCGCAGACCTGGCCGGGTCTGCGGCTGGAGACGCAGGAGGACCCCCGTCAGCATCTCGTGGGCAAGCTCTCCGACTCCGATGTCGAGCAGTACCTGCGCACCGCGTCGGGCACGGCGGGCAACCCCGAGCTGTCCCCCGATGTCATCGCCCGTATCCGCAGCGGGGCACACGGCCTCCCTCTGTACCTCAGCCTGTCCCTGTCCATCGCCCGGTCCGGGCACGGAGATCCGCTCACGGCGGCGGCTTTCGGCGGCCCCCTACCGGAACTCGCCACCCGGGTCTTCGCCAACCTCCCCGAGCGGGAACGCGAAATCGCCCGTGCCGCCAGCCTCGTCCCCCGCTTCGACGAGGATCTCATCAACCAGGCCACGGACGGACTGCTCGGGGACACGCACCGATTCTGCGGGCGCACGCTGGTCACCCGGGACGACCACCCGCTGTTCCCCTACCGGTTGCACGACGCGGTCCGCGCGGCCATCGCCCACGAGCCGGTCACCGAGCCGGGAGCCTGGGCTCCCGACGACCGTACGGCCATGGCCCGGCGACTCGTGGACGCCCTGGGACGGCGCAGCAGGGCGCTGCTGGGAGACAGCAACCGACGGCTGGACGTACTGGAACTCGCAGCCGGCCTGTGTGCGGAGCACGATCTGATCGCGCCCTGGCTGGCCGACGCCCTCACGGACCTGCCGGGTTTCGCCCGGACCGCCGAACGACTGCCGCCTCCTGCGCAGGAAACCTGGATGGGGCAGCTGTCCGGCATGTTCGACGCGTGGCGTCACGGCAGAGCCGGGCTACGGCGGATCGCCTGCCTGGAAGAGTTCCTCACGAGACCCCTGCGGGCCGATGTCCGAGCCCGTGCGGAGCTCCGGCTGGCCTATCTGCACAGGAACCGCTCCGCCTTCGACCCATCCCTGCGGTTGTTGAAGGGTCTGCTGGCCGAGAACCCGCAGTCGCAGTTCTTGCGCTACCAGGTCGCGCGCGGGCTGCAGGCCAAGGGTGACTTCGCCGCCCTGCACCTGCACCTGTCCGACTACCCCCTGGTCGATCCCACCGCGGCAGTGCGCATCGAGAGCGACCTGGCCTACGTTCGTGGCCTCCTGGACGAATCCGTCGTCGGGCCGGTGACCCGCGGCGCCTACCTCCGTGAGCAGGGCAAGCACCAGCTGGCGCTGGACAACGACGCCACGGTCCTGTGGCGCAGGACTCTGATGGGCCGCAGCACGGTGGACGAATGCGATGCCGTTCTCTCCGAGGCCGACCGGTACGGCGAAACACTCACCATGCGCACCGCCCTCGCCGCCAAATTGATCTGGCAGGCGGGCGACACCGCCGCGGCCCAGGACGTCATCGCCCAGACGGACAGCGTCATCCGGACCGCCTCGGGTCTTCGCGGTTGGCGCGAATGGACGAGCAGAACGCTGTTCGGCCTCTGCCAGGGCGACCGCGCCTACCTCGATGAGCTCCATGAGACATGGCTGTCGCGGGACACCCCCTGGAGTATCAACTCACGCGTGGTCGATCGCTTCTTCGTGTTCGCCGGCTACTCCCCCCGTTACGAGCCCTTGCGGGTCACCGCCACGGAGGACCCCGCGACGGCCGATGAGCGATGGCACGCCACGATCGCCTCCCTTGTGGAGACCTCGCGGCAGGGGCCGGGCTGACGGCCTGCTCGGGTTGGTCCGTGCTTCACAGTCCAGCCGCCTGGGTCAGCCAGGCCCGTTCGTCCTCGCCCAGCCGAAGGTCGGCCAGCAGTTCACCGTCGGCCAGGAGACGCCGCACCCATACCGCGTCGGCGACAAATGCCGCGCGGCACAGGGCCCGTTCAGGATGGTCCTCCTCAAGGCCGCCGACCGCCATGTCCCACCGGCTGTCCGGATCGGTCGGTGCGGACAGGGCGGCGGCCACGAGCACGAGTCCGAACAGCTCGTTGCGGCGCGGAGTCGATGGGTCGGCGGCCAGCCGCAGCAGGTACGGGACGACCGCCGGCATCGTGGCACTGATGGACATCGGTCCTGACATCACGAGCCAGTCCAGTGCTCGTTCGGCCATCTCGGCCGCATCCGCATCGAGCAGCCCGCGCAGGACGACCGGGACGTCGACCGGGCAGCCGGGAATGGACGACCACTCCACGTCCTCGCATCCTTGCAGCGCCGGATGCGGAGCAGCCTCTCGCGTCAGATGTGGGTAGGCCGCCGTCAGAGCCGCTGTCGCGGCCACCGCCGCGGCCTCGTGATCCACCGTGCACACCAGCATGCCTCCCGCGAGCATCCATGTTCACATCAAGTGTGCCTGCTGAGACGGCGATGAGGTTCACGTCGACGGATATCGGGTTGAGGGCCCGGAGAGTTCGGCCAGGTCCTCCGCGCCGTAGCAGTGCGTGCACCCGGAGACGGGGAAGGGCTCTTGTCACGAAGGTCGCAGGCTCGGTCCCCGGTGTGCCGGCGAACCCCGGCGATCCGCGGTCGTGATCAATCCTCGGAGCGCCGACGCGCGAGATGGACGGTGATGTCGGCGGTCATCTCGACGCGCTCCGGAAGAACCCGCATGATCCGGCTGAACACCTGCTCTTGCTCCGAGGCCGGCAGGACGAGATAGGCAGAGATGGTGGAGAGGTGCCCGATGTAGTCGCGCGCGCTCGTCGTCAAGCGCCGTTCGATCGTGGACTGCCGGGTGTCGCTGAACCACTGGGACCGCTGCAGCTCGGTACCCGGCCACTGCATCTCTTGTTCCGGAGGCGTACCGTCGGGCGACGGTATCTCGTCGCTCTCCAGGAACGGTGCCCTCGCCGCGCGAACGGCTTCCTCCACGGCCGGGTCGGCCAGCCGGAACGGGCCGCCGAACGAGGCGAACACACCACCCGGCTCCAGCAGCGCGGCGATGCGTGACCACCGGCCCTCGGGGTTCGTCCAGTGCAGCGCGGCGGCGGCGTAGACCAGCCCGTACCGCTCGCCCGGTCGCAGGTCCTCGAACGCGGCCTGCAGCGTCCCGACGGTGGCCGGTACGTGCTTGCGCAGCTCGGCGAGCATGGACCCGTCGGGCTCCGTCGCGGTGACCACGACCCCCCGCCGGGCGAAGAGCCGGGTCGCTTTGCCGGTCCCGGCGCCGATCTCGAGGGCGGTCCGGACCGGATGGCCCGCGTACCCCATCACCATGTCGAACAGCTCCACGGGATACTCCGGCCTGAACCGTTCGTATGCTTCCGCCGCCACTCCGAAGCTCAACGCACGATCAGACATGCCGGGCATCCTGACACGAGCCGCACCGCCGGTGATGGTCTTTTGCACAGTCTGGACCAAGGCCGGCGGTCCAGGCTTCAGGTGCGTTGCGTGTGGTGGTCCACGCTCGTCCAGCCTGCGGTCACGGTCCACCGGCCTCGTCCCGCCCTCGCCCGGTGGACCGCGGGAGGCACCCCTCGGACGGAGGCGCACCGGCCTGTCGGCCCGCCGTGGCCGGGAGCGGTCAAGGAGCGTCCCCGCGGTAGTGGAAGCGGCACGTCACTCCGGGGCCCGGTGCGTTCGGTGCGCCGGGGCCGGGGTCGTACAGCGCGCGGCCGCCGGGGAACTGCCCGAGCTCGGTGGGCAGGGCGGCCCCGGTGCCGATCTCGTCCGGCGTCCAACCCGTGACGTCCAGGAGCAGCCCGTCCAGCGGCCCTCCGATGAGCTGGGCGTAGGTCCGCCCGGAGCGGGGGCCCGGATCGGGGTCGTCGTGGTCGTGGCCGTAGACCCGGCCGCGCAGCAGTTGCTCGTCGCCGTTCATCCGTTCAGCCTCTCAGCCGCCACTGACAACGCGGTCCGTGGAGCCACCGCGTGCCACGGGTCGAATGCGGGGGCATCTCGCGCGCCGGGGCCATGATGAGCGTATGCCCGATCGTGACGAATTCCTGGAGTGGGTCAGGACCGCCCTGTACGAGGCGGAGCTTGCACTGCACAACGGAGATGCGGCTCCCCGCCGCGCGCTCTGGTCGCGCCACGAGCCTGTGAGTGTCCTGGGTGCGTGGCGCGACGCCCACGGGCAAGAGGAGCTGGACAGCCTCTTCACGACCCTCGGGAGGAGCTTTTCCGACTGCACGTCGTACCTGTTCGAGTTGCAGGCGTACGACGTCTCAGGAGACATGGCCTACACGGCCGGCCTCGAGCACACCTCCGCCTCCGTCGACGGAGAACCACGTACCTACACGTTGCGGGCCACCCAGGTGTACCGCCGTGAAGACGGCGAGTGGAGGGTGGCCCACCGTCATGGCGACACGGTGAGCGAGTGACCGTGCCCAGTGCGGCTTTCACACCCCGCGCTGTCGGCGGGCCGGGAGGCGCGGCGCCCCTCACACGTCCGCCGGGCGGGTGAAGCCGTAGGCCCGCTCGACCTTTGCCACATGGAGCGAGAACGATGCGTACCACTGCTCGCGGCCGCGCGCACGGGCCAGTGTGTGCTCTGCGTGTTCCCGCCAAGCGGCGATCGAGCTCTCGTCCCTCCAGTACGACACCGTGATCCCCAGGCCGTTCGCACCGCGTGCGGAATCGACGCCGAGGAACCCGAGCTGGTCGGCGGCCAGTTTCATCAGCCGCTCGTCCGCCTCCGCATAGCCGTTGTCGCCGGGGATTCGCACTGCGGTGAACACCTCGGCGTAGTAGGGCGGGGCGGGCAGCGAAGCGGGCGCGGGATCGGTCACGTAGGTCCTCCAGCAGACGGCATGGCGGCATCGCCTCAAAGATCTCGCGCCCCCGCCTGCACCCCAGCCTGCCGACCGTTTCCGGACCGTCGCGATCGGCGGCCGCCCAGCGATCTTCACGGCAGTGTCACCGGGGAGTCGTGACCTGGCCCTTCACGGGCGAAGGTGCTCGATCGTGACGCCGTGCCGCTCGGCCAACCGCTGGGCGATCAACGAGCGGTGACATGCCCCGGGGTCGCGCTCGACACAGAAGAGCGCTGCCGTTCCGCTTCCCGGCAGCGCCGACACGATCGGCGTGAGGTCGGCGCGGTCGAGGATCTCGGTGGTGTAGCGGCGGCTGTACTCGGCGGCGAGCTCGTGGCGCGAGCGCTTGCCGACCCCTCGGCGGTCGTCCTCGGCGTACTGAAGCCGGCGGAGTTCGGTGGTCGGGGCGAGCTCGGGGTGGTGCTCGTAGGCGATCCGGGCGCGGGCGAGGGCCGCCTGAAGCCGAAGGGAGTTCGCCCAGGCGTACTCGGGTCCGCGGACGCCGCGGCGCTGACGGACGTCGAGCAGAAGACGGACGTCGGCCTGCCGCAGCCGTTGCAGGAAGGACTCGCCGTCGAAGCCGTAGACGCCGATCGTCACCACTCTGAGCATCGGATGTCACCGTTCTGAGCATCGGACATCACCCACCACCCGTCTGCCTGCCGCTCGTGCCGGTACGTCCGGCACGAGCAGCGAGGCGGCGAGGGCGCGTCACGCGACGGCGGTCCCCTCGAGTTCGACCATCTGGCCCGGGACGGCCAACCGTGTCACTCCGAGCAGCGTGGTGGTCGGTGCCACTCCGGCGGCGCCCAGCCGCGACGCCAGCACGCCGTAGTGCGGGAGCAGCAGATCGACGTCGGTGGTGTAGACGTTGAGCCGGACAAGGTTCGCGAGGGACATGCCGGCCTCGCCGAGCACGGCTTCCACGTTGTCGAGGCTCAGCGCCAGCTGTGCGGCCATGTCACCGTCATGGCGGGGCGTGCCGTCGCCGCTCATCGCGGTCTGTCCGGAGCAGTAGAGGGTCCGGGTGTGGCCTGAGACGATCTCGCCCTGGTTGAACCCCATCGCCATCGACCACGTCACCGGGTTGACCGCTGTTCGTTCCACTTCCACATCAGCTCCGTTCACGTCACGGGAAATCACGCGCGCCGGTCGAGGCGGCAGCCGCCCTCTCCGACTTGGTGCTGATGAGCCTGCCGGAAAATCATGACACCCTCGGTCATGTATTCGATACGGTTCTCGAATGCGCGCCGATCGGCTGGTATCGCTGGTACTGCTGCTGCGTCAGCGTGGTCGGTTGACCGCCGAGACCCTGGCCCGCGAGTTGGAGGTGTCCACCCGTACCGTGCTGCGCGACATCGAGGCGTTGTCCGCGGCCGGCGTCCCGGTCTACGCCGAACGCGGACGGCGCGGCGGATTCGCGCTGTTGCCCGGGTTCCGGACCGAGCTCACCGGGCTGAACCACGACGAGGCCCTTGCTCTACTGACCGCCGGCTCGGGGCGCGGCGAGCAGGCGTTCGGTCTCGGGCCGGCCCTCGATTCGGCGCTGCGCAAAGTGGCTGACGCACTGCCCGAGAACCATCGGGCCACCGCGAACGACGCCGCCCGGCGCCTTCTCGTCGAGCCGGAGACCGACCTGCTCTCACGCCGGCTGGTCGCGGAGGACGTGCCCGGCAGGACGATGACCGAGATCCGGCGCGCGGTGCTCGCGGGGCACAAACTGCGCATCCACTACGCCGCCACGGACCGGACGCCGCAGTGGCGCACGGTGGATCCGATCGGCCTGGTGACCGTACGCGACCGAGGTTATCTGCTGGCCACGAGATCCGGCGCGGACCGCACCTACCGGCTGTCGCGGGTGCTGGCCGCCGAAGAGCTGCCCGAACCGGCCCAGCGCCCCCGTCAGGTCGATCTGGACCGGGTCTGGCGGGAGCGCTGTGCGCGGTTTCTGTCCACTGATCACATCGCCGTACGGGTGCGGGTGCTCCCGGCGCGGCGAGAGGAACTGCTGAGCAGTGCGGTAGCCGTGCGCGCCGCGGAACGCGATGCCGACGGCTGGTTGCGGCTGGAGGTGACGTTCGAGGACCTGCGGCACGCCGAGTGGGCGCTGTGGCAGCTCGGCACGGACGCGGAAGCCCTGGCCCCGGTGGCGCTGCGCGCCTCTTTGCGCGAACGGGCCGCCGCGATGTCGACCCAGTACGCAGACCCCTTCTGACAGGTGCAGGTGGCTGCCGGCTTTTGGTCTGCTCGGTGGTGGAAGGCCGCTTCCACACGCCCTCCGCGTCCCGGTACATCGTTCCAGGCTGCCGGCGTCCGTGCTGGTCAGCACGCGTTCCCGTGTTCCAGCGTCCCGAACCGACCGCGTGTTGTGGCAGACGGGACGAAACACGGCACAGGCTGAGGCCGTCCGAGCAGCCCGCTGGACAACACCTTCGCACCATGGAGATCTCGATGCGTTCGCGCTTTGCCGCCCCCTCCACCCGCCTCGCCCTGGCCGCGGTCGCCGCGGTGGCCGTCACCGCCACCGCGACCACCACGGCGGCGGCCACGACCGACCACCGCAGCAACGCCGTGCGGGCCTGTGCAACCAAGGACCTGAGCTTCAAGGTCAGCCTCAAGACGCAGGCGGGCGGCTACTTCCTCGTCACCGCCAAGGCCAAGTCCGGCATCACCTGTTACCTGGAAGGCCTCTTCCCCGCCGCCTCCTTCGGCTCCTCCGCGGACACCGAGGTGGCGCCGGCCGAGCACAGCGTCAGCGAACGGGTCACTCTGTCCGGCTCCGCCGCCGCGTACGCCGGCATCAACCCCAAGACCACGAACGGCGATCACGGCAAGCAGTTCGACTTCCTGCACCTGTCGGTCGCCGGTGACGAGGCCAACGCCGTCACCCTCACCCTTCCGGAGACCGCCACGGTCGACCGGCCCGTCGCCACCAACTGGCACGCCGATCCCGCCGACGCCGTTCCCTTCGCGAACTGACGCCGCACCGGACTCCCCGGCAGACAGACACCGTCGGCCGGGGGGTTCGGCGCGTCTTCGGCCCCGCTGCGGCTGTGGCTATGCGTGCCACAGCGCGCTGCGCCGATGACGCGCCGGCGGGATGTCCACCGAGTCCACGGCGTCGAGGGCGAGTTCGTCGACGCAGTCATGCACCAACCCCATCAGAGTCCCCACCTGGGCTCGCAGCCGCTGCCGCGCCCGGCGTTCCTCCAGCGCGGACCACTCGGCGATGAAGCGGTCCCTCCGTCGCCGGGCGAACGCGTAGACCTCCACCGTGCGACGGACGGGGCGAGGTCGAGGCCTTCGGGACTCTCGCGCCGCGTCGGTGAAGCTGCGTGCGCTGTACCTCAGGCCGTGGAGAACCACCGAACGCCAGGGGGCTCCTGACGGGAAGTCGTGTCCACTCCGGCCGGGTGAGCCGAGTGAAGGGGGCAGATGGTGGGCGGTGCGTGTCACGGGGCTCCGATCGCAGCCACCGCCAGGCGTCTCCTGGCGGGCTACCTGAAACCCGTCGGACCGGTCGAACGTGCGTTTCCCATACGGGCAACCCTATCCCGCTGCTTGAGATTGCGGGCCTGTCACGGCGATCCCCGGCGTCGCACGGGCGGTTCATGCTGTCCCGTTCTCTTGCTCTTGCCGCGGTGTTCTGTTGCAGCGGTGTTGCGTGCCGCGGTGCCGGTGTCGACGCCTGTGCCCCCATGAAGGTGGTGATCTTGGGAAGACGGTGGGGGTGATCTTGCTGTCGGCTCCATGAGGGGGCTCCGATGAGGGGGGATGTCGTGACAACGCCTCTGCGTCGTACGCCGTTGGTGAAGCGGCGCCGTTACAGGTTCGATCTTCGGTCGACGGCCCTGTTCTTCGTTTTTCTCGCCGTGATCGTGAGCGTCCTGGGACTCGCCGCTCGCGTGGCGGCGGGCGCCGTCGAGCGGCGTCCCGCCTGGGTGTTCGTGCTGGTCGCGATAGCTGTGGCGGGCTGCCTGGGCCTGCGGCGCCGCTGGCGCTTGAGGGGGGTGGCGCGCCGGGCCGCGACAGCGCTCGACGAGGCGGCCAGGGAAGCGGCCGAGGTACTGGAAACTCCCGTGGTCCCCACCCAGCGGGAGCCGGCCTCCGCTCGCGCCGACGCCGACACCGTGGCCGTGGCCGTCGACTACGACGCCCTGACGCCGGAGGAGTTCGAGGAGGCGATCGCCGGACTCTGCGAACGCGACGGCTGCACCGAGGTCGAGGTGGTCGGCGGCGCAGGGGACTTGGGCGCCGACGTCCTGGCCGTGACACCCGACGGGCGCCGGGTCGTCGTCCAGTGCAAGCACTACGGCGAGTCGCATCGGGTCGGATCCCAGGACCTGCAGCGCTTCGGCGGGACCTGCTTCACCGTGCACGAAGCCGATGTCGCCGTACTGGTCAGCACGAGCGACTTCACTGCGCCGGCGGTGGAGTACGCCGAGCAGTGCGGCATCGTGTGCGTGAACCGGGATGCCTTGGAGGCGTGGACGGACCGCACCGGCCCGCGCCCCTGGGACGCCACCTTCGAAGGCGGGGAAGCAGGGTGGGAGACCGCCGGAGCCGGGATCTGAACGGGGGGCGGACTGGCGGGCTGGGAGGGCCCCTTGTCCGCATGCACGGTGAGGGCTGGGCGGGCCCTTGTCCGCACGCACGGAGAGGGCTGGGCGGGCCCTTGTCCGCACGCACGGAGAGGGCTGGGCGGGCCCCTTGTCCGCACGCACGGAGAGGGCTGGGCGGGCCCCTTGTCCGCACGCACGGAGGTCGGTGCGGCTCGTCGGCAATTCGCTTGATCGTGCCCGGGAGGGGTGCGGCAGGCCGGAGGGGCGATATCTGCGCCGGCCCCTGGGTTTCTGAGCTGGGACGAGGTTCACGCCGACGAACCCCGGGACGCCCTCACCCTGGCCTCGCACATCGACCTCCACACCAGCGAGACCCGGCGTCGTGCCGTCTCACTCGATTGAGTGCCTGGTGATCCGGCGGTATTCCGGGCCCGGCGGGGTAATGGGATGTCGTTCAACACCCTGTGGAGAAGGAGCCGAGGATGACCGACGACGCCTACCTGTTCCTGCTTGACGACGCGTCCGCGCAGCTCGGTGTGTCACCGGCCGCCGTCGGTGAACTGGCGTGCATGGAAACTCCCGCCGTCCGCGCCTGGCTCGACGCCCAGGGAAGCACGCCGACCTCGCCCCACCTGCGCCTGCTGCCGCCGGAGGAGACGGCGGCCGTGCCCGAGGGAGCGGAACGGCTGCCCGTCCCGCTGAGCGAGGAGGAGCTGAGCCGCCTGCGCCACCAGATGGTCCCGGAGCCGCTGGCCCGGGTCGAGCAGGAGCTGCTCGCCTACCGTGACTGCGCCGACGGGCGGGACGGCCTGATCGGTAAGGCACTCGCCGCCGGTGTGGCACCGCACCGCATCGTCGAGTTGACCGGGGTGGACCCCGCGACCGTGACCGCCGCGAGCAGGTGACACACCGCGGGCCTCCCGCCCCGCCCGCCCTCTTCCCTCGGCCCCGCCGGGCGAGAACCGTCCGGCGGGGCCGATCGGCGTGGCCCGAAGCGTAGACATGGTGAGCCCCACCACAGCAGTGCGGACGGACCCGATCAGCGGCTTCGGTGAGCGAGGTCGCGTTATCGACGGCCTTGGTCAGGCCCATGCGTAAAGCCGCTGGCCCCACGATCAGTTCGTGGCACCAGCGGCACGGGGAGGCGGGTCAGTCGAGGGGTTCGAGCGTGAGATAGGCCTGCCGGGGGTTGCCGTCGTGGACGAGCGATTCATGGTGGCCGACGTCGTCGAAGGCGAAGGCGTAAGCCTTTCCGTCCGCCATCTGCGCGTGGATCTTGCGCGCGTAGTGATTGGTGACGTCGTCCTTGTAGAAGTCGGTGGCGCCGGTATCAGGCTGGTTGGGGTTGATCAGCAGGGTGGAACGGTTGAATCCGGCGCACAGCGTGCGGGAAATCGGTCCGCGCACCTGGTCGTTCGGGGCGCCGAGCCTTCCGTGGCAGCCGAAGACGGAGGAGGCGTCCGGCTTCTGAAAGCTGGTGACGACCGCTCCGGCGCTGTTGGTGAAGTTCATGACGCCGCCGGAGACCCGGCCGTAGTACTTGATGCCGGGCCGGTCGGCGAACGGGGTGACCGTCAGGGTCGAGGTGGTGTACCTCTGCCAGACGCGGTTGATGTAGTCGTCCATGACCGTGGCCGGCAGAGCGCCGGTCTCCAGACCGTACTGCGGCGACAGGGCACGCAGTACGGTGCCGTCCGGACGGGTCTGGATCAGATCGGCCCAGCCTCCGGGCTGCCCCCTGAGGGCGTTGAAGAAGCCGTTGTACCCGCCGGCCTTGAGCCGTCCGGTGCTCGCGGTGCTGCCGTCGGCTCTCTGCACTCCCACCGCGTAGGGAGCGGAGAACATGTCGACCTGTGTGCTGTTGATCCACAGGCCCGAGTCGTTGAGTGTGTACTCCGACCAGTTGAACAGGATGTTCCGGTTGGGGTCGGTCGGATTCTGCACGGCGGGCTGGACCAGGCCTCCGGTGGTGAGCTTGAAGACCAGTTTCTGGCCGTAGGAGAAGTACACGCGTCCGGAGAACTTCGGCATGCGGATCGTGGTCGACTGCCCTGCCGCCGGGCCCGGGATCGAGGCGTCGGGGGCGGGAGTCGGCGGGTTGCCGCCGGCCGGCCAGGGGTGGAAGGTGCCGCCCGCGTCGGCCCAGCCCTGCCGTCCGGTCGAGAGGTCCGTGCCGAGGTTGTAGACGTACAACCGCTCGCCGCGGGCCGAATTGTTGGTGATCTTCAGAGGGATCGTCGCCGGGACGGCGGCATGAGCCGGCGCACCCGTTCCGGTCGCCAGCAGTGAGCCGGCGAGGACCGTGGCGAGGGACAGCCCCGCGGCCGCGGCCCGGCGCCTGAGAGTTCGCAACACGCTCTGCCTCCGTTTCGACAGTCGACCGAATCTGAGAGCGCTCTCAGAGTTGCGCTTTGGTCCGTACCTGTCAACACATCGGTGCGCTCGGTCAGCTCGGGCACCCGTCGCGCAGGGGCCCGCGCAGACAGGAGACGACCACCACGAAGGGCCAGACCGACTGAAGGGTCGTCACGGCGCGCTCGGCCACGCCGGCCACGCCATGGAGGTGCAACTCGATCAGGAACCAGGCCGCGCCGGCCGCCATGACGGCGGTCGCCCCCAGGGAGGGAAAGGGGCGCAGGGCCCACGGCACGGCGGTACCGGCCCGGGCTGCCAGCACGGGCCAGGCCGCCAGGACGGCGAAGCCCACGGCGGCGACCGAACCGTGGCTCAGCGAACCACCGCTGCTCGGCGCCGGGAACACGGCCACCGCGAGCGCCGACACACCTCCGGCCGCCAGGGCCATCCGCCCGGCCGTCGCGGCCGGGCGCAGACCCCAGGCCGTCAGCAGGTGACAGAACCCGAGGGCGACGAACGCCGCCGTCATCACCCAGGACCCCGAGTTGCCGGGAGCCGCCAGGACGCTGATCGTCTGGGCGGCGGGATCGTACGGGTGCCCCTGCAACGATGCCGCCAACAGCCAGCCCATGATCAGGAAGACCGGGGCACACCCCGACGACACCAGCGCCCAGGTAGGTACAGATCGCATCGGAACACCGTAAAGCCGGGCCCCCGTGTCCTCCGGGTTCCGTCCCGCGGGCCGCCTCACGTGGCGTAGTCGCACAGCCCGCTCCGCCCCGGAAGCGCACGATGGAACCGTGCGGCCGGGCGTCGAAAGGTGATCGGGCATGGAGCTCACTCTCGTGGTGTTGATCATCATCGTGGGTCTGACGTTCGACTTCACCAACGGCTTCCACGACGCCGCGAACGCGATCGCCACCTCCATCTCCACCAGGGCCCTGACGCCCCGCGTGGCGCTGGCCATGGCCGCGGTGATGAACTTCTGCGGCGCCTTCCTGGGAACCGGGGTCGCCCAGACCGTCGGCAGCGGCATCATCGGGGCGCCCGAGGCGACCTCCGGGCTGCTGCTCGTCCTGTGCGCGCTCCTGGGCGCCATCGGGTGGAACGTATTCACCTGGTGGCGCGGGCTGCCCACCTCGTCCTCGCACGCCCTGATCGGCGGGCTGGTCGGTGCCGCTCTCGCCGCGTCCGCGACAGTGCACTGGTCGGGCATCCTGGACAAGGTCGTCCTGCCGATGCTGCTGTCCCCGCTGGTCGGCGTGGTGCTGGGGTATTTCCTGCACACGGGCATCCTGTGGGTGTTCCGGCGTTCGGCACCCCGGCGCACCATGCGGCGCTTCCGTGCGGCGCAGACCGTCTCGGCCGCCGCGATGGGGCTCGGCCACGGGTTGCAGGACGCGCAGAAGACCATGGGGGTCATCGTGCTGGCGCTGGTCACTGCCGGCTGGCAGGACGACTTCTCGGTGCCGGTGTGGGTGATCGCCGCCGTGGCGGCCGCCATGGCGGCCGGTACCTACACCGGCGGGCGTCGCATCATCACCACCCTGGGGCGGCGCATCGTGCACCTCGATCCGCCGCGCGGTTTCGCCGCCGAGACCGCTGCCGCGGCCGTCCTCTACACGACCGCGTTCCTGGTGAAGGCGCCGATCTCCACCACCCAGACGATCACCGCGGCCATTCTCGGCGCCGGTGCCACCCGGCGCTTCTCCGCCGTACGCTGGCAGGTGGCCCGTTCGATCGGTACCGCCTGGATCCTCACCTTTCCCGGCGCGGGGATCCCGGCAGCGGCGCTCTATCTGCTCCTGCACGCCGCCACCGGTCTGTGATCACAACCGGAGGCGTCCATGACCGCTCTTCCCGGCCGTCGGTGGCCCGTGATGTCCGCTGCCGCGGCCCCGGACGGCCTTCCGTCGCCGGGGCGCTTCGCCCATCTGCACCCGGACGACGGTGCCTGTCTGATGGAGGCCGCGGCCCTGCTGGCCTCCGGCCGGTTCACCGACAGCCCGGCCGGGACGCATCCGGCGCTCGCGGCCCTGGCCCGCGTGGTCTACGACAGCGTCGGTGACGGCGCCCGGCACGCCTTGTGGCCGCTGGGCGCCGACCTCGCGGACGCCCACCCTCCGGGCCGCGACTACGCACCGCTGCTGGTCGGCACGGTGGTGGACGCGGCCCGCCTGGTGCGCCCCTCGTCGCGGCCTCTGGCGCGGTACGGCCGCGCGTGCCGCGGAAGGGCGGAGAGAGTCAGCCACGCGTCGGCGGGAGGTGCGGCGGTCCGGATCGCCGATCTGCTGTGGTGGCGCGGGCCCGGGCGTCGCCACCTGGAACACGCCCTCCGGGTGCTGTGCGCCGCCCCGGACGCCGAGCAGCGGCTGTCCAGGCTGTTGCGGCAGGCCGTGGGGCAGGCGCGGGAGCAGCCGGACGAGCGGGCTCGGGGCAGAGAGGTTCCCTGCAACCGCTAGGCACGAGGGGCCGTCCTACAGGGCACCATGATCCCTGCCGACATCACCGGCCCCTCGGCCACACCGGTTCGCCGGCTGCTCGCCTTCGCCTGGACCCAGACGCGCGCCTGCGCCTTCGCCCTCGCCCTGCTGTCCGGCGTGGCCGTCTCCGCGCTGCTGCCCGACCTGCCCGTGGCGCGCTACGACCTACTCGTCGTCTACGGCGTGCTGCTCACGCTGGTGTTCTGGGCGCGCGGCCGGGAGAGCGGGCGGGACATCGCCGTCATCACCGTCTGCCATGTCATCGGTCTGGCCTTCGAACTGGTGAAGGTGTCGCTCGGCTCGTGGAGCTACCCGGAACCGGCCGTGCTGAAGTTCGCCGGGGTCCCGCTGTACGGCGGGTTCCTGTACGCGGCGGTGGGCAGCTACGTCTGCAGGGCCTGGCACCTGTTCGACCTGGAGCTCGTGCGCTACCGGCCGCGTGCGACCGCCGTGGTCGCCGCGGCCGTGTACGTCAACTTCTTCACCCATCACTGGCTGCCCGACGTCCGCTGGGTGCTGGCCGGGCTGCTCGTCCTGGTGACCCTGGGGACGTCGGTGCGGTTCACGGTGCGCGGGGTGCGCCTGCGGATGCCGCTGGCGCTGTCGTTCGTGCTGATCGGGTTCTTCCTGTGGGTGGCGGAGAATCTGGCGACCTTGGCCGGCGCATGGCGGTACCCGCATCAGGAGCACGGCTGGGAACCGGTGGGGGTGGAGAAGTTCGGAGCGTGGGCGTTGCTCATCAGCGTGACGTTCGTGCTGGCGGCGGTGGGGCGGCGTAGGTATTCCGCGGCTTCGCCGGAAGGGAGCTGAGGGCTGCCGGAGCCCGTGGAGTCGTCGTTGCGGCGTTCGCCTGAGTATCATCCTATGGACGTAAATCGGGTGATTTGCCTTCTCGGGTCGTCACCTACCGTGGCCATCCTCGCCGGAGTGAACCATGTCCCGCACCGGCACGACGGACGACGGCGACGAGCTGCTGACCAGGCTCGGGGCCCTGACGGCTCAGGCGCGTGCGCAGGCCGAGATGCAGAGGTCCCGGGTCGAGCTGGCGATCGCGCTGCAGCGCGGCATGTTGCCGCGGGACCTGCCCATGGCCCGCCGACTGCATCTGGCCGTGCGGTACGCGCCCGCGTACCGGGGCCTCAACGTGGGCGGCGACTGGTACGACGCCTTCACCCTGGGGGACGGCCGGATCGGTCTGTCCATCGGCGACGTCCAGGGGCACAACATCGAGGCCGCTGCCTTCATGGGGCAGGTGCGGGCCGGACTGCGGGCACTGGCGTCGGTCACCAGTGACCCGGGGCAGGTGCTGGCCCGGACCAACGATCTACTGCTGTCCCTGGGCTCCGACCTCTTCGCCACCTGCACGTTCATGCGGCTCGACCCGTGTGCCGGGGTACTGGAGAGTGCCCGGGCCGGGCATCTGCCCTGCGTCTGGGCCACAGCGGACGGGAAGTCCGGCCTCACCGAGGACGAGGGCGGGCCGCCCCTCGGCGTGCAGGCCGGGACGCGCTACCCGGTGAGCCGGTACGAGCTCACGACGGGCGGCGTGTTCGTGCTGCTGACAGACGGTGTCGTGGAGGGGCCGTCCATGCGGCTGGAGGAGGGCCTCGACCAGGTGGTACGGCTCGCGGGCATCGCTGCCGTGGCCGGCATGGACGTCGACGCGCTCGCGGCCGCCGTGATCAAGGGCGCCGAGCGCGTGGGGCACGACGACGACGCCGCCGTCCTGGTGGTCGGTCTCGACGGGCCTGACGCTCAGCCATAGGGCGGCACGAGGCCCGCTCCCGCCTCGCCGAGGCGTCGGCCCCGGTGTCTCATGGCTGCTGTGGTGGGTAGCCAGGATCTGCGTACGCCGGCCGTCGTCGCTCTGCAGACGCTGGCCGTCGCCGCCTGCTACTACGTGTCCGCGCAACTGGGGCTGCTGCGGGAACTGGTCGTCGAGGGCGCGGTCGTCACGCCCATCTGGCCTCCCACCGGCGTCTCCGTGGCCTGCCTGCTGATCCTCGGACTGCGCTGCTGGCCCGGGATCGCCCTCGGTGCCTTCTTCGTCATCCTGTCCCTCACCTCCCTGACGCCCTCGGCTCTCTGTGTCCTGGCGGGCAACACGGCCGCCCCCGTGGCCGGGTACCTGCTGCTCCGGAGGGCCGGCTTCCGCACCGACCTCGCACGGCTGCGGGACGGTCTCGCCCTGGTCTTCCTGGGCGCCTTCACCGCCATGCTGATCAGCTCGACCACGGGCGCCGGCATCCTGATCGCCACGGACAAGATCGAGTGGCCCGGCTTCTGGGCGGTGTGGCTGGCCTGGTGGGTCGGTGACGCGATGGGCGTGCTCATCGTCACGCCGGTGCTGCTCCTGCTGTCCCGGGTGCGCCTCCCGCTGCCCCTGTCGCGCTGGAAGGAGGCCACGGGGCTGGCGGTCATCGCCTGCTGTCTCGTGCCGGTGGCCGCGCACAGCTCGATCAGTCTCCTGTTCCTCGTCTACCCCCTGCTGATCTGGGCGGCCCTGCGGTTCCAGCTGGCGGGCAGCCTGCTGTGCGCTCTCTTCGCCTCGGTCATGACCACGGTGGCGGCGACCGACCGGGTCGGACCGTTCGAACGGCTGACCCGGGTCGAGGTGATGATGAAACTGCAGGCCTTCAACGGGGCGATGGCACTCACCGCTCTGATCCTCTCGGCGGTGATCACCGAGCAGATCTACACACGGCGTTCCGTGGAGCGCGCCTGCCAGGAGCTCGTCGAGGTACTGGAGCACCTCACCGCGGGTGAGACGGCGGACGGCCGGGCCCCCGTGGATGAGGGCGGGCTCGGGCGACGGCCGGAGGAGTGACCGCCGACCCGCTGATCCCGAGGACCTAGGCTGGGCGTCATGACCCAGGTCGAGGTGCTGCAGCTGCTGGTCTCGCCCGCGCACCGGCTGGCCGGGCGGCCGTCCGACGGGCCCTCCCCCGGCCCGTCCGACGAGCGCGTCACCCGGGTGGAGGTACGCCGTGAGCTGGGGCTGGTCGGCGACCGCTACTACGCCCGCCCCGCCCACCGGAACGCGGCGGTGACCATCATGGCCGCCGAAAGTCTCCCGGCCGACGCCGATCTGCGACACACCCGCCGGAACATCCTGCTCAGGGGCGTCGACATCGACTCCCGCGTCGGTGCGACGATCTCACTCGACTGCGGTACCGGGCCGGTGGTGTTCGCCGTGAAGCGTCCGGCACGGCCCTGTGCCTGGATGGACGTGACCATCGGCCCCGGCGCGCAGCGCGCCCTGCGCGGGCGTGGCGGTGTGCGGTGCACGCCGCTGAGCGACGGGGTGCTCATGCTCGGCCCGGCCACGTTCCGGGTCGTGGCCGGGGCCGACGCGGGGTCCTGAGGGGTCCTGGGGCGGTCAGCCGCCCGAAGGTGGCGTGCGGATGGCAGCGATGTCGAGCTGCAGACGCACCTTCTCGCTCACCATCGCGCCGCCCTCGGCCAGCCTGCTGTTGTAGGTCAGGCCCCAGTCCGAGCGGTTGATCGTGGTCGTGCCGTCGAAGCCGACCCGGTCGTAGCCGAAGGGGTCGGTGACATTTCCGATGTACGTCATGTCGAGTACCACCGGGCGGGAGACGCCCTTGATGGTCAGCTCGCCCGACATGCTGAACAGGTCGGCGCCCGTCTGCTCCACCGCCGTGCTGGTGAAGCGCATACGCGGATAGGTCGCGGCATCGAGGAAGTCACGGCCGACCAGATGCGCATCCCGCTGTTCCACGCCGGTGTCGACGCTGGAGGTGAACAGAGTGATATCGGCCCGTGACCGTGCGGGGTCGTGCGCGTCGAAGTAGAGGCGACTTTCGTACTCCAGGAAACAACCGCGCACGGTGGTCACCATGGCATGCCGGACGGAGAAGCCGATCCTGCTGTGCGCGGGGTCGACGACCCATTCACCGGACAGATTCGCCAGGTGAGGGTCCGGCAGCACGGCAGTGGATGCCGGTGCGCCGGTGGGGCGTTGTGGGGGGAGCGGTGCCTGCCGGCGGGACGGCACAACGCGGTTGAACAGGTTCATGATTCATCTAGGTACTTGAGTTTGGTTATAGCCGCAAGTCCCCTTCCGTTTTGCGGCTGTTGAGAACGAGCCCCTGCCCCCTTTTGCCGCCGCTTCGCACAGAATCCACACACGACTGTCGCGACGCATCACCGAAACGACCATCCGAAACTCCAGGAATATCCATGTCGGGCATTTCGGCGAATCGGTCTTACGTCGCCTCTATCGCGAGGTCGTTGTCGACGGTGTAGTAAGGGCGAAGAGTGCGGCCGTCCGCCTCGACCGGCGGATAGACGTACACGTGCTTGCGGTCCGCCACGTCGTCGAGCAGCCGGCCGACTCTGACGGGCCGCGCCTCGGATGTGGGACGGACGAAGACGTCCCAGATCCGGGTCGCTCCCCCGCCGTCGCCCGTCAGGTCCCCGGGGCCGGCGGTGAAGGAGAAGCCCCTGCCGTCGCCGTCGAGCCGGGGGGCCAGGGTCCGCACGGTGTCGGTGCCTCGCAGGCACAGACGCACGGTGGCGTCCTCGTGGAGCTCGGCACCGTGCAGGCGGGCCGTGATCGTCATGGTCCGGTCCGTGAGATCGATACCGCGGGCCTCCGCGTGGGCGGTGCGCCGCCATGCCCTGAGGGCGAGGAAGCCGTCCTTCGTGGCGTACGGGATCCGGACCGCGACCGGCGAGGGGCGGTCACGCAGGTGGCCGTCGACGAGGGTGCGCAGGTCCCGCAGGCCGGGGCGCAGCCGTCGGCGTTCGGCTGCGGGTTCCGACAGCAGGTACACGTCCCAGCGGCCCTCGTCGAGGACCGGGTGCGTTTCCAGGACGGCGTGCCGGTGGCCGTCGTCCCGGCCGGTCTCCAGGTCGATGACGTGGACGGTGGTCTCGGGCAGGCCCTTCTTGGGCCGCAGCCGCAGGAGCAGTCGGGGGTGTGCGGCGGAGGTCGGCGGCAGCCGGAAGGTGATCCGGCCGTCGGTGTCGATCGTGCAGTCCGCCCGCGGGTGGGTGTCGTGCTGCGGGCTCGGCATCGTGTTCTCCGACGCGCCCTCGCGCGGCGTGCCCACGGGTGTGCCCTCGCGTGGCGCGGCCGGCATCGTGCCCCCGTGCGACGCACTCGACGTCGTGTCCTCGGGCGTGCGGGTCGGCTTGTCCTCCGGGGTGCTCATCGGCGTCCCTTCCGTATCGAGCGCAGTACGCCGGCGGCAGCGGCGTGGGCGGCGTCGCGGGCCGCGTGGCCCCGGCCGACCAGGGGGCTTGGGGTGCGGTGGTCCTGCGGGGTGGCCGTGCGGCCGGTGCTCCTGGCCACGGCGGCGGTCTCCAGCAGGCGTTCGGCCTGCGCGACGACGGGGCCGGGGGCGAAGCGGCGCGCGTTGTCCAGGGCGGCCCGGCTCATGCGGCGACGCCGCTCGTCGTCGCCGACGAGTTCCAACAGGGCCGCGGCGAGCGCGTCGCGGTCCCCGACCGGTACGAGCCGGCCGTCGGTGCCGTCCTCGATGATCTCTCCGGGACCGTAGGGGCAGTCGGTGCTGACGACGGGCAGCCCGCAGCGCATCGCCTCGACGATGGTCATGCCGAACGGCTCGAAGTCGGACGCGGCCGCACCGATCGACCCCTTGGCCCACTCGGCCTCCATGGGGGTGGCGGCCCCCATCAGGAACACGTTGTTCCACAGTCCGAGCCGCTCGATGAGCCGGCGCAGATCAGCCTGCTTCTCGCCCTTGCCGTAGATGCGCAGCTGCCAGTCCGGGTGCGCCGCGGCCACCTGGGCGAACGCCTGGATGAGGAGGTCGTAGCGCTTGACCGGAACCAGGCGGCCCGCGGCGATCACCACCTTGGCGGTGCTGTCCGCGGGAGGCAGGCCGGGGTCGGGGACGCTGTTGGGGAGGGCCTCGACGTGGACGCCGGGCAGCCACATCTTGCGCCGGTAGGCGGCGGCGTCCGCTTCCGTGACGGTGGTGATCACGTCGAGTCGGCGGTAGGCGCGGCGCAGGGCGGTGCGCAGCCGCGGCGAGTGGTTGTCCAGCGTGAGGTGCTCCTGGCCGACACGCAGGACGTGCCGCGGGGCCTGGCGGGCTATGTGCACGTTGAGGCCCGGGCGGGTGCCGATGACGACGTCGGCGTCGAGCGCCTCGAGGTACTCGCCGATACGCCGGTCGGTCAGCTCGCTGTACTGGTGGTGGCGGTACTCGGCGGGCGGGAACACCTTCGCCGGTCTCCGGTGGAGCGGGTCGTCCGCCTCCTTGCGCAGGTCCACCAGCGCCCGCAACCGCACCCGTGGGTCCAGGACGAGGTTGGGGCGTTCCCGGTGACGTAACGCGGAGACGATCTCCACGTCGTGCCGCTCGGCCAGGGCCCCGGCCAGGTTGAACGTGGTGGTGATCGTGCCTCCGATTCCGTAGGCGTTGTGGATCAGGAAAGAGATCTTCATGGTGGCCTAGACCGTGTCAACGCCCCGTTCGTTGTTCGTCGTTACCACTCTGTGGCCGTGCCGTGCCGCCGGGCCGGATTCGCCGATTCCGGAATGATCTCGGACATAAGTGGTCTGGGCCATATCGGTTTGCCCCTGATGTGTGGATAGCTTGATGTGTTTGCCCGCGCATCGTCGCGTCCTCGGGTGCACCCTCGTATCGATCTTCAGGAGACCCATGCGCCCCCGTACAGCCTTCGCCCCGCGCATCACCTCCCTCCCGCCCGTCGCCCTGGCCGGCGGCGCGCTGGCCGTGGGGGTCGGCGGCCTGTATCTCGCCGGGCTGCTCCTCACGGGCGGCCACATCGACTCCGGAACGACCGTGCGTGGGGTGGACATCGGAGGGCTGAGCCGCGCGGAGGCGGTGGCGAAGCTGGAACGAGAGCTGGGTGCGGCAGGCGCCCGGGAGCTGCCCGTGAAGGTCGGCGACCGCACCGGCGGGCTCGATCCGGAGCGTGCGGGGCTCTCCTACGACGTCCGGGAGACCGTCGACCGGGCAGCGCGCACCGGCGCCGATCCGTTCAGCGTGTTCGGCGGGTTCTTCCGCTCGGGCGGGTACATCGAACCGGTCGTGCACCTCGACGAGGGAAAAGCCCGGACGGCCCTCGGGCAGCTGGCGAAAGCGCTCGACCAGAAGGTCAGGGACGGTGCCGTGACCTTCGACGACGGGCACGTGAAGACCGTCGCTCCCCGGACGGGGTACGCGCTGGACGTGAACGCCGCGGTAGGGCCGCTGCGCGACTCCTTCCTGCGGGGCGGCACCGGCACGGCCACTCCCCTGCCCACCCGTGAGACCCGGCCGAAGGTCACTGCCGGCGAGGTACAGCGGGCGGTGCGCACCTTCGCGGAGCCGGCCATGTCGGGTCCCGTCACGCTCACCGCGGCCGGCAAGCGGTTCACCGTCGGCCCGGACGCGCTGGGCGAGCATCTGACCCTGCGGCCGGACGGCGGCGGCAGGCTCGGACCGGAACTCGACGCGAAGGGCCTGCGCGCCGAGCCCGCCGTGGCCGGCCCGCTGGCCGACATCACCACGACCGCCGAGAACGCGAAGCTGCGGCCGGAGGGCGACAAGGCGGTGGTGGTGCAGGACGCCACGGTGGGTCAGTCGGTCACGGACAAGGCCCTGGGGAAGGCCGTACTGCCCCTGCTCACCAAGTCGGGCGCCGGCCGCGCCGGTGAGGTGGAGGTACGCCGGACCCAGCCGGAGGTGACCCGCGAGAACGCCGCGCGGCTGGGGCTGACGGAGAAGATGTCCTCCTTCACCGTCCACTTCGAACCGGCCGAGTACCGCACGAAGAACATAGGCCGGGCCGTGGAGCTCATCAACGGCTCCGTCGTCGAGCCGGACGAGACCTGGAGCTTCAACCGGACCGTCGGTGAGCGCACCAAGGCCAACGGCTTCATGGACGGCATCATCATCCTCGACGACAAGTTCACCAAGGCGTCCGGCGGCGGGGTCTCGTCGGTGGCGACGACCGTGTACAACGCGCTGTTCTTCGCCGGGGTCAAGCCCGTGGAGCACGGAGCGCACTCGTTCTACATCGAGCGCTACCCGGAAGGCCGCGAGGCGACGGTCGCCTGGGGCAGCCTGGACCTGCGGTTCACCAACGACTCCGGCAAGGCCATCTACATCCAGGCCGAGTCCACCGACACCTCCGTCACCGTCTCCTTCCTCGGCACCCGCAAGTACGACGAGATCAAGTCCGTCACGGGCCCGCGCACCGAGGTGAAGCAGCCGGAGAAGAAGGTGAGAGACGACAAGGAGTGCGTGCCGCAGACACCGCTCGAAGGGTTCGACGTCACCGTGGAGCGGGTCTTCTACGACGACGGCGAGGAAGTGAAGCGGGAGCCGTACCGCACGCACTACACGCCGCGTGACGAGATCGTCTGCGAGTGATCCGCTCCCCTGTCGTCCGGATCCACAACTCTCCCTTCCGAAGCAAGCGTTGACCCGGCCCCGGAGCGCCAGCACAATGAGCGCCCATTGGTTGAGAGCGCTCTCAAGGGAGACCCATGACTGGCAGACAAGGCCCGGCGCTCAGCCGGCGTTCGCTCATCGGTGCCGGACTCGGCATCAGTGCCGCAGGGCTCACCGCCGCCGCCTCGGGACAGGCCTTCGCGGCCGGCTCCACCAGGTCCCGCCCCGCACCGGCCCCGGCCCCGGCCCGAGGGCACGCCTTTCTCGCCGCCGCCATGGACGCCTACCCCGACCACGGCCGGCTCCGCCTGACGCAGAGCTACACCGACCAGGCCGGACTGTTCAGCACCGCGTTCACCTACGACAACGCCCTGGCGCTCCTGGCCCACCTCGCGGCTTGGACCCCGGCCGGTCTGACCAGGGCCAAGGCGCTGGGCGACGCCCTGCTCCACGCCCAGGGTCACGACCCGGCGTACGACGACGGCAGGCTCCGGCAGGCGTACAACGTCGGGCCGTACACCTTCTACGACGGCTCGCTCCAGCCCGACGGCTTCGTACGGGCCGACGGCACCGCCAACGTCGGCACGCAGTTCGGCTTCACCGGAACGGCCGTGGGCGACATGGCCTGGGCGGGCATCGCCCTCGGCGCCCTGGCCCGCCGCACCGGGGCGCGCCGCTTCCTCGACGGTGCCGTGCGGATCGGCGAGTGGATCGAGCGGACCGGCCGGACCGACGAGCCCCTCGGCGGCTACAAGTTCGGGGTGGACGGGGCGAATCAGAAGCTGCCGTTCACCTCGACCGAGCACAACACCGACCTGGTCTGCCTGTTCGGCCGGCTCGCCCGGCTGACCGGCGACCGGGTGTGGCTGGAGCGGCGCGGGCGGGCCGAGGCGTTCGTGCGCCGGATGTGGGAGCCGTCAGGGGGCTTCTTCTACACCGGCACGAACGACGGTGTGACGGTCAACAAGTCCCCGATCCCGGAGGACACCCAGACCTGGACGCACCTCGCACTGGACTCCCGCCGCCACTCCCGTTCGCTGGACTGGGCCGTGGCCGAGCTGGCCGTCCTGGACCACTCCGGGCGCACGAACAGCACCGTGCCCGCGGGGCAGTCGTACGAGGGGGTCACCTTCAGTTCGGCGAGCCTGCTGGCGAACGAGGACGCCCCGATCGCCGACGGGCAGCCGAGGCCCGACCGCAACGGGGTGTGGTTCGAAGGGACGGCACATCTCGCGCTCGCCCTGCGCGATCGCGGGGCACGTGGTGACGAGGCGGGCGCCCGGCGCCTGCTCGCCTCGATCGAGCGGGCGCAGGACCTCCTGGGCGACGGCCAGACCGTCGGGGGGAAAGCCCTGCCCGAGCGCAGTGGTGTCGTGTCCGCCAGCAGTCCGCTGGACACGGGCTTCGGCTTCGGTTACTACCCGTACCGGCACACCGGGGCGACGGCCTGGTACCTGATGGCCGCGGCCCGGTTCAATCCGCTCCGGGTGTGACGGGACGGCCCGGTCCGCCGACGTGCACGGCGGACCGGGCCGGCTGTCCCTCAGGCGAGGCGGTGGACCGCCTGGGTCGTGAGCTCGTAGCGGGCGCCGATGATCGCCAGCCTGCCGTTGCCGATCATGGCGGCGAGTTCAGGTTCCGCGGCCAAGCGGGAGTGCACGAGCCGGACGTTGGCGCTCACGGTCGCGTCGATCCGGGCGTCCCCTTCCCGGCCGTGGTCTATGGCGGGACTTATCTGGTCGACGAGGTACTGCATGTGGGCGGGCAGTCGCTCTCCCGACTGCTCCGCCGACACGGCGGCACGCACCGCGCCGCACGACTGGTGGCCGAGGACGACGATCAGCGGTATGCCGAGCTCCAGGACGCCGTAGGCGACGCTGCCGAGCACGGCCTCGTCGAGGACCTCGCCGGCGGTACGCACGGTCATCAGATCGCCCAGGCCCTGGTCGAAGACCAGTTCCGGGGGGACTCGCGAGTCGATGCAGCCGAGCACGACCGCGAAGGGATGCTGCGCGGTGGCCAACGTCCGCCTCATGGCCGGGTTCTCGTGCGGGTGGCGTTCCCGGAAGGCGCGCCAGCGGCGGTTGCCCGCGGCCAGCTCCCTCCAGGCCTGCTCCGGGGTGCCGGGTCGCGGCTCCGCGGGTCGGGAGTCGGTCGGGGCGGCGGTGGCCGTGCGCGCGACGCCGAGACCCGCGCCCAGGGCCGCGGCCCCGGTCAGCGCGGTGCGCAGAAGGGTCCGGCGGACGGTGCCGCCGGCGGGGGGCCGTGAACCGGCGAAGGGGTGCGGTTCAGGGCCGGTGCCTCTGTGGGAGGTGGCATGTGAGTTCACGGGCCGAAACGTATGCCCGAATGCGCGGACGGCCGCCGTCCTTGCCGTTTCATGGTGAGAGTTGGGTAAGTGATGTTCTTACCTTGAACGGTTTTTGACGATCCCTCAGGCAACGCTGCCGGGACAACGCGGGACGCCCCGGGCCGAGGGCCCGGGGCGTCCTGTCATGCGGAGGTGATCAGACCAGGTCGAACCGGTCCAGGTTCATGACCTTGACCCACGCCGCGACGAAGTCGTTGACGAACTTCTCCTTCGCGTCGTCGCTCGCGTAGACCTCGGCCAGCGCGCGCAGCTCGGAGTTCGAGCCGAAGACCAGGTCGGCACGGGAGCCGGCCCACTTGACCTCGCCGGTGGCGGCGTCGCGGCCCTCGAACGTGGTCTGGTCCTCGGTCGTCGACTTCCACTCGATGCCCAGGTCGAGCAGGTTGACGAAGAAGTCGTTGGTCAGCGAGCCGGGCGTCTTGGTGAAGGCGCCGAGCTGGGACTGCTGGTAGTTGGCGCCCAGCACCCGCAGACCGCCGACCAGGACGGTCATCTCGGGGGCGCTCAGGGTGAGCAGGTTCGCCCGGTCCAGCAGCAGGAACTCGGCCGGCAGGCGGTTGCCCTTGCCGTGGTAGTTGCGGAACCCGTCGGCGGTCGGCTCCAGCGCCTCGAACGACTCGGCGTCGGTGTGCTCCTCCGTGGCGTCCACACGGCCCGCGGCGAAGGGAACCTGCACCTGGAAGCCGGCTTCCTTGGCGGCCTTCTCGACGGCGGCGGTGCCGCCGAGGACGATCAGGTCGGCCAGGGAGACCTTCTTGGCGCCGGCGCCGGAGTTGAACTCCTGCTGGATACCCTCCAGGACCCGCAGGACCTGGGCCAGCTCGTCGGGCTCGTTGACCTCCCAGCCGCGCTGCGGCTCCAGGCGGATACGGGCGCCGTTGGCACCGCCGCGCTTGTCGCTGCCGCGGAAGGTGGACGCCGAGGCCCACGCGGTGGACACCAGCTGCGAGACCGACAGACCCGACTCCAGGAGCTTGGTCTTGAGGGTCTCGACGTCGCCGGCGTCGATGGTCTCGCCCTCGGCCTCAGGCAGCGGGTCCTGCCACACCAGCGTCTCCGCCGGGACCTCCGGGCCGAGGTACAGGGACTTCGGGCCCATGTCACGGTGGGTCAGCTTGAACCAGGCGCGGGCGAAGGCGTCCGCGAACTCCTGCGGGTTCTCGTAGAACCGGCGGGAGATGGGCTCGTAGATCGGGTCGAAGCGCAGCGCCAGGTCCGTGGTGAGCATCTTCGGACGGTGCTTCTTCGAGGAGTCGTGCGCGTCCGGGACGATCTCCGGGGCGTCCTTCGCCACCCACTGGTTGGCGCCGGCCGGGCTCTGCTCCAGCTCGTACTCGAACTCGAAGAGGTTCTTGAAGAAGCCGTTGCTCCACTGGGTGGGCGTGCTCGTCCAGGTGACCTCCAGGCCGGAGGTGATGGCGTCGCCGCCCTTGCCGGTGCCGTAGGTGCTGCGCCAGCCCAGGCCCTGCTCCTCCATGGAGGCGGCCTCGGGGTCGGCGCCGACGTTGTCGGCCGGGCCGGCACCGTGCGTCTTGCCGAAGGTGTGGCCGCCGGCGATCAGGGCGACGGTCTCCTCGTCGTTCATCGCCATGCGGCGGAACGTCTCACGGATGTCACGGGCCGCGGCGAGCGGGTCCGGGTTGCCGTTCGGGCCCTCGGGGTTGACGTAGATGAGGCCCATCTGGACGGCGCCGAGCGGGTTCTCCAGCTCGCGGTCGCCCGTGTAGCGCTTGTCGTCGAGCCAGGTGGTCTCGGGGCCCCAGTACACGTCCTCCTCGGGCTCCCAGACGTCCTTGCGGCCGCCGGCGAAGCCGAAGGTCTCAAAGCCCATCTGCTCCAGCGCGACGTTGCCGGTGAGGATCATGAGGTCGGCCCAGGAGATGGACTGGCCGTACTTCTTCTTCACGGGCCACAGCAGCCGGCGCGCCTTGTCGAGGTTGCCGTTGTCCGGCCAGCTGTTGAGCGGGGCGAAGCGCTGCTGGCCGGCGCCGGCGCCGCCGCGGCCGTCGCTGATCCGGTACGTACCGGCGCTGTGCCAGGCCATACGGACCATCAGGGGGCCGTAGTTGCCGAAGTCGGCAGGCCACCAGTCCTGCGAGGTGGTGAGCACCTCGGCGATGTCCTGCTTGACGGCGTCGAGGTCGAGGTTCTTGAAGGCCTCGGCGTAGTCGAAGTCCTCACCGAGGGGGTTGGCGACCTCGGGGTTCTTGGCGAGGATCTTCAGGTTGAGCCGCTCGGGCCACCACTGCCGGTTGCCGCCGCCCTGGGTCGGGTGCAGGGCGCGGCCGTGCGCCACGGGGCAGCCGCCTCCCGTCTCCTCCGACTTCGAGTCGGTGACGATCGCGTCGTGGTTCTCAGTCATGGAAATCCTTCCGGACGGGGTGGATCACGGTGCTCGGGTGAATCACGTGCTCGGAACGCTCGGGTGGATCAGGTGCTCGGGAACGCTCGGGGGGATCACGTGCTCAGGTACTGCGGGCGGTGGAGCAGGCGGGGCACAGGCCCCAGTAGATGACCTCTGCCTCGTCGACGGCGAAGCCACGGTCGTCGGACGCGGTCAGGCAGGGGGCGTGGCCGACCGCGCAGTCGACGTCGGCGACGGCGCCGCACGAGCGGCACACGAGGTGGTGGTGGTTGTCGCCGACCCGCCCCTCGTAGAGCGCCGGGCTGCCGGGGGGATCGAGGCGGCGTATGAGCCCTGCCGCGGTGAGGGCGTGCAGCCCCTCGTAGACGGCTTGGACGGAGATGTGGCCCACGCGGCCGCGCACCTCGGAGGCGATCGCCTCGGCGCCGAGGTGGTCACCGTCCCGCACGGCCTCGAGCAGCGCGACACGGGCGGCCGTCACCCTCAGGCCTGCGCCTCGCAGCTCCTCGGCGGTGGTCGGGTTCCCGGTTGCGGTCATGAGATCAACCTAGCCACACAAACACGATTGATTCAAGAAAACGAACGGTTCAATTTTGGTGTCGGGAGCGTGAGGGCTTGTGGGACGGCT
Source organism: Streptomyces sp. NPDC013187 (assembly GCF_042899705.1). Taxonomy (NCBI): domain Bacteria; kingdom Bacillati; phylum Actinomycetota; class Actinomycetes; order Kitasatosporales; family Streptomycetaceae; genus Streptomyces; species Streptomyces sp. NPDC013187. The sequence goes on from NZ_JBIBAF010000010.1 coordinate 174,380, forward strand.
TACTTGAGGCCTGTGAGCTCAGTCACATCCACAGGATCGCCCCCTCGCGGATGTGAGGCGTCGCGCATCGCCGTTCCGCGTTGCGGGTCACGCGTCCGGCGAGCTCAGCCGTCCGGCGCGGTCACACGTCCGGTGACATCAGGCGTTCGAGCTGGGCGGCGGCTGTCGCGGCTTTATGGCCCGCCTCGCGGGCCCGGCGGTCGGCGGTGCGCACCCGTTCCCGGGCGGCCCGTTCGGCGAAGCGGGCCTGCTGGTGGTCGTTCCTGGCGCGTTCCAGTTCCCCGGTGAGTTCGTCCACGCGCTGTTGCGCGCCGTCGACCTGCTGTTTCGCCTCCGCCGCCGCCCGGCCCGCCGTCTCCGCCTCGTCCTGCAGCTCCCGCAGCTCGCGTTCGGCGGCTTCGGCGTCCTTGCGGGCGCGGTCCAGCCGGCGCCGCTGCTGCTCGCTCACCTTCCCGCCCGGACGGGAAAGCGCGGCTGCGGGTGCGGGGCGCTGCGGCCGGGCGCCCTCGGCGACGGCGGGGAAGCCGGCCGTCGCGCTCAGCGGCCTGGTCAGGCGACCGCCGGCCCAGGCCCGGGCGGCCTCGGGGTCGGCCAGCACGGCGTGCAGGGTGTTCTCGACCTCACGCTGCACGCTCTCGCCGATCGGATGCCCGGCCTCCTTCGCGAGCTGCCGTGCCTGCAGGGACAGGGCTCGGATGAGTGCGTGCTGCCGGCGGCTCAGCTCGCGCAGCTGTGCGCCGTCCAGGTCCTGGTGGGCCTGCCGCAGCCCCTCCCCCAGGCGCAGCAGGGGCTCGACCTCTCCGGGACTGCTGCGGACCAGGAGGTTGCCGACCCAGGCGGCGAGGCTGGGCTTGCGCAACGTGCCGACCCGCTCGGCGAGTTCCCGGTCGCCGGCGGTTCGAGCGGCGGCCATGGCGGAGGCGCGGGCGGCGGTGAACTCCTCCGGGCGCAGGGAGTACAGCTCGTCGGCCACTGAGTCGTAGTCCATGGGCACCCCTTTCGTGATCCATGGGCACCCCCTTCGCGCCATTCGCGTGGAAGACCCGCCGATGACCCGCTTTCGATCGTCTCAGGAGCCGCCCTTCGGGGCGCGCGGAGCGGCCGCTGAACACATCGGAGGCACCCCGTTCACGACCCGGAAAGTGGACGGTTTAACATATGAGCGCCGCCTAGCTCGAAAGATGGATTCGTGACTGTCAACGACGACTCGTTCACCAACTGGAAGATCCGCGAGGAGATCGCGGAGTCGATGATCCCGATCATCGGGAAGCTGCACCGGGAGCGGGACGTGACGGTCCTGCTGCACAGCCGCTCCCTGGTGAACAAGTCGGTGGTCAGCATCCTCAAAACCCACCGGTTCGCCCGGCAGATCGCCGGTGCGGAGCTCTCGGTCACCGAGACGCTGCCGTTCCTGCAGACCCTCGCCGAGCTCGACCTCGGCCCGTCGCAGATCGACATCGGCATGCTCGCCGCGACGTACCGCGAGGACGACCGCGGTCTGTCGGTGGCGGAGTTCACCGCGGAGGCCGTCGCCGGCGCCACGGGCGCCGACAAGATCGAGCGCCGTGAGGGCCGGGACGTCGTCCTGTACGGCTTCGGCCGCATCGGCCGGCTCGTGGCGCGGCTGCTCATCGAGAAGTCCGGCTCGGGCAACGGTCTGCGGCTGCGGGCCATCGTGGTGCGCGGGGGCGGCGAGCAGGACATCGTCAAGCGCGCCTCGCTGCTGCGCCGCGACTCGATCCACGGCCAGTTCCAGGGCACGATCACCGTCGACGAGGCGAGCAGCACGATCGTCGCCAACGGCAACGCCATCAAGGTGATCTACGCGAACGACCCGTCCGAGGTCGACTACACGGCGTACGGCATCAAGGACGCCATCCTGATCGACAACACCGGCAAGTGGCGCGACCGCCAGGGCCTGTCCGAGCACCTGCGCCCCGGCATCGACAAGGTCGTGCTGACCGCGCCCGGCAAGGGCGACGTCCCCAACATCGTGCACGGCGTCAACCACGACACGATCAAGCCGGACGAGCAGATCCTGTCCTGCGCGTCCTGCACCACGAACGCGATCGTGCCGCCGCTGAAGGCGATGGACGACGAGTTCGGGGTCCTGCGCGGCCACGTCGAGACGGTTCACTCGTTCACCAACGACCAGAACCTGCTGGACAACTACCACAAGGCCGACCGTCGCGGCCGGTCCGCGCCGCTCAACATGGTCATCACCGAGACCGGTGCCGCCTCCGCCGTCGCCAAGGCGCTTCCCGACCTCAAGGCGCCGATCACCGGCAGCTCGATCCGCGTCCCGGTCCCGGACGTCTCGATCGCGATCCTCAGCCTGCGGCTCGGCCGTGAGACCACCCGCGAGGAGGTCCTCGACCACCTCCGCGACGTCTCCCTGACCTCGCCGCTCAAGCGTCAGATCGACTTCACCACGGCTCCCGACGCGGTCTCCAGCGACTTCATCGGCTCGCGCCACGCCTCGATCGTCGACGCCGGAGCCACCAAGGTCGACGGCGACAACGCGATCCTCTACCTGTGGTACGACAACGAGTTCGGCTACTCGTGCCAGGTCATCCGCGTCGTGCAGCACGTGTCCGGCGTGGAGTACCCGACGTACCCGGCCCCGGCGGTCTGATCCGGTCTGATCCGGTCTGATCCGGTCCGATGACGGAAGCGCGGGGCGTGCGGGCCCCGCGCTTCCGTGTGTCTTCGGTGGGTCAGCGGCGGGTCAGCTCGATCCTGTACTCCCGGGTCTGTGAGCCGTCTTCGCCGGTCACGGAGACGATGTGGGCCGTCCTGCCCCCGGCGGTGTCCGTCCGGACCGTCACCTTCGCGTACGGGTCACGCGGCGTGGCGGTGATCCGGGCCCGGTCCGGGCGGTCGACGGCCACCCGGTAGCTCGTCCGGTCCGGGTCGAAGCCGGCCAGGGGCGCACCGTCCAGCTCGACCGAGGCGGCAGCCGCGTCCGCGGAAACGCCCGGCGCCTTCGCGTAGACCTCGATCTCGCCGAGGGTGATGTAGCCGCCCGGCCGGGCCGTCATCACGACCCGCACGCCCGTCGAGGGGCCGATCGCCCGCACCGGGACGTCGGCCACGGGAGCCCCCTCGGCGCCGACGGCGACCTGGTCGCTCGCGTCGGACCATGTGCCGTCGGAACCTCGCACCTGCACCTTGAGGGACTCCGCGAAGCTGACGTTGGCGCCGTCACGGTGGAAGTGGGTCACGACCCGGGTCAGATCGTGTGCTTCGGGCAGGGTGAAGGTGATGGTGTCGGACGGGTTCTTCGTGCCGGACCTCCAGTTCGACCAGGCCTTCTCGGACGTGGTGCCGTTGCGCAGGCCCTCGGCGGAGTAGCCGCTCTCGGTGTAGGTCGCACCGACCGCCACGCCCTCGTCGCGCGCGGCGTTGGTCTCCTCGGGCGTGGTGACCTGGACGCGTACGCTCGCCGCTGCCGTGTCTCCGCCGGGGATCCGGGCGGTGCCGCGCAGGCTCACCACACCGGTGTCGTCGAAGGCTCCCCCGGGCACGGGGTTCCACGTGACCGGAAGGTCCGCGGTTCCGCCGTGCCGTCCCACGCCGGTGACCGTGGCGGGCAGGTCGGGCAGGCCGCCGGTGTAGGTCTTGGCGCGGGCGGGCACGGTGGCGGCGATGGTGTCCACGGTGACGACCGCCTCGGCCGGGACGGTCCGGCCGAGGGCATCGGTGGCCCGGCCCTTCACGCGTACCGTCCCGGGTTTGCGCCAGCGTGAGTCGGAGGGCAGCGTCCACTCGACGGGAAGCGCGCCCCGGGCGCCGTCCGGGAACACGGGCTTCACGGTCCTGGGCAGTTCGGGGGCGCGCCCGGGGACGGTGAAGGCCTCGGCCGGCTCCGTGCTGAGCACCGTCTCATCGCTCACCCCCCAGCGCTGGTTGGCGTTGGAGGTCGGGAGGTGGGCCGAGACCCGGGCGCCGTCGGCCGTCGACTGGCCGACGACATCGAGGAGACGGCCCGTCGCGGCGTTCACGAAGGTCCAACTGCCGTCCCCGGTGGTCGACATGATCCAGTGTGCGGCCGGTGTGTCCCCGTCTTCGAGCACGGCCTCGTCGTCCCGCACGGCGAGGTGCCTGCCGTCCGCGGCGTTGACGAGGGCGTAGCGGTCACGGTTGCCGTTGCCGCGCGTCAGCCGCTCGACGGACCAGAGTTGCGACGTGGCGGCCGGGTCGGCCGTGCGCACGACGACGCCGTCGCCCTCGGCGGACGGCGTCAGGGACTTGCCGCTCTGGGTGCCCTGGAGGCGGTAGACATGACCGGCCTCGACCAGCGCGGCGCCCTTCGCGGTGCCGGACACGCCGTCGACGACGAGGGTGGTCACCGACTTGGCGGGGACCGTCACGGTGGCGGAGTGGTCCTCGACCTTCACGGGTGCCCCGCGGACCAGGGCACCGTCGTTGCTGGTCACCACGGGCGTCACGGTGGCCCCGCGGGCGACCCGCCGGAACTTCGTCAGGTCCAGGGTCACGGTACGGGGAGCGGTGCCGCTGTTGACGTGCACCACCGTCGCTCCGCGGCCGGACTTGCGTACGGCGGCGACGCTGGAGGGATCGTCGACCTTGACGAAGTGGTCGCCGGGGCGGATGTGATGGGTGAAGTTGCGCAGGGTGTGAAACTTCGTGTTGGCCTTGATCGGGCAGCTCTCCAAGGTGTCCTTGGAGGTGCAGTTGAACGGGATGTGGATACTGCCCCAGTTCTTGCCGGCCTGCGCCTGGGGGATCGAGTCCTCGACCGGCTGCCACAACACCCAGGCGGACGGCTCCAGTTCACGGATGTCCTCGACGACCCGCGTGGCGATCCCGAGCCCGGGTTCCATGCCGGTGAAGTCGGTGCCGGTCCCCCAGGTGCCCTCGACCTCGCTCATCCAGAACGGCTTGCCGGCGGCCTTGGCGCTGTCGCGGGCGCTGGTGCGCATGCCGGTGCCGTAGGTGTGCACGTTGAGCTGGTCGACGGCGGCCCGGGCTGAGCTGTCGTAGGCGTTCCAGTTGCGGACGAAGGTGTCGGGGTTGGTCTCGTCCATCGCGGAGATCGTGGCGCGCGTCCTCGCCTTGTCCAGGGCGCGTTGCAGGGCCAGGACGACTTTCTGCTGGAGCTCCGGACCGGCGTGCGCGCCTTCCTGACGGCCGCCGGTGGGCTGTCCGTCGGCGCCGATCCGGGTGCCCCAGTAGTTGGTGTTGGGCTCGTTGAGCGGGGCGATGGTGTCGAACGAGATGCGGTGCTTCTTCTCCAGCCGGTCGGTCACCTTCACCAGGTAGGTGGCGAAGTCGTCGACGCGGTCCGCCCGTATCTGGTCGGTGCCCGCGTCGAAGCCGCCCGAGACGTAGCCGCTCACGGTCTGGAACCAGGGCGGCGAGTTGCTGAACGCCTCCCAGCGGGTCACCTTGCTCTTGACGCGGTCCACCCACCAGCGCTGGCCCGCGTCGGCGGACCAGTCCCAGTGCCCGGGGTCGTCCGGGTTCCACCAGTCGGTGTCCTCCCGGGTGGTGCCCTCGGGAGCCTTCCAGAAGCCGTCCATCGTCGCGCCGGTCTTCATGTAGTCCTTGCGGACGTCGGGGGCGTTGCCGCCGCCGATGTTGTAGCGCGCGATGTTGAGGCGGAGTCCGTCCTCGCCGAACAGCATGTCGGCGAGCTTCTGCCGGATGGGCTCCGGGTAGCGGCCGGTGATGTTGGCGAACCAGACGAGGCTCGTCCCCCACCCTTCGAACTCCTGCTGCCGGTAGGACGGATCGATCCGTACCGTGACCGCGCTCGCCGGCGGATCCGCGGCAGCAGCGGTGACAGGAGGCACGGCGACGAGGCCCGCGCCGAGTGTTAAGGGGACGGTGATCGCCAGTGCCGTTCGGGCGAGGCGATGTCTGCTGGACATGGATTCCCTTCGGGAGCGAACAGAACCGCGCAGAGTCGATCGAGCTTCCCGAATGTTTTAGGACGGCAATCAACACGTCAAGAGGTGAGGCGAGTTGGGAACCCGGTGGGTGCCGCTGCGCAACGTGTGCGTGCGGGAGCGAGAACGTACGGCCCGTGCACCGAAAAGGGAGGGGGTCGGCGGCGGCGCGGCTGCCTGCTGCGCTTGTTGTGTGCGGGTGGTGCATCCCGGATTGGTGATCGCATCCCGCCGGGGCCGCTGGGCGCCGAGGGCGCACTCACGCGGAGCCGGTGCCCTGGGACCGGCCGACGGCTGACGGCTGACCGGCCGACGGCTGACCTACACGCGAAGGTGCCGCGTCCCGCCACGGGGACGCGGCACCGCATGTGACCTCAGTGCTTGAAGACGTCCTTGGTCTTCTCCTTGGCCTGACGGGCGTCACCCTTGGACTGCTCCGCCTTGCCCTCGGCCGTCAGGCGCTCGTTGCCCACCGCACGGCCGATCGCCTCCTTGGCCTTGCCCTTGGCCTGCTCGGCTTTGGCCTTGCCCTTCTGCTCTCCAGCCACGGTTCGTTCACTCCATGTCGTGTCCGACTACGGGGTCACCGCACCGAGTGACCAGGAAAGCGGCAGCTCAAACGTGCGCTGCGGTCGTCGGGCCCGGGATGCCCACGGCTGCGGGGTGCCGTGGGCGCGCTGGGCACGACGAAGGGGCTGCGTGGACGACTCCGGACGCACATGGTGGAGCCGAGAACCACCTCTGTGATTGCCCGCGGTCAGTGACAGCACCCGTCGGCCGCCTGGGGGCCTGGGGTGGTGTCGAGGCGGCAGAAGCAGGACGCCCGGACGGGCACGTCCGCCAGCGCGGTCGCGAGCTTGAGCTGGTGGGCCACGAGGGCCGCCTCGCCGGTCTTGCCACTGCGCAGCAGGCACTCGTGGAAGCCGTGCAGGGCCCAGACGTTGCCCGGGTGCTGGAGGGGGCGGGGCAGGGTGTCGTCGAGGCCGAGGTCGGCACGGTAGACGGCCTCGGCCTCCGCCACGCGGCCCTGCTCCAGCAGCAGTGCGCCGTAGGCGTGGCGGGTGGGCTGCATCCACCCCCAGGGCTCGTCGTAGGGCAGGTTGTCGTCCAGCACGATGGAGCGCTCCAGGGCCGCGAAGGCGAGGTCGTACTCGCCCCTCCGGTATGCGAGTTCGCCGTCCAGCATGGCGGAGGCGATGGCGAGGATGTCGTGGCAGGTGTTGTTGAACAGCATCCGGGTCTCGGGCACCCTGCTGACCGCCTCGCGGAAGAGTTCGCGTTCGGTCTCCGCCCGGTCGACCTGGCCGGTGGCGGAGAGGGCGACGCCCCGGGCGTAGTGCCGCATGGCGACGGTCGTCGCGTAGAGCTCCTGGTCGGCGGGGGCGGGCAGTGCCAGGATCTCGGTCCAGCGGCCGAAGCGGATCAGGACGTGGACGCGCATCGCCAGGAACGCCTCCAGCCAGTCGGCCATCGGCGGGCTCTGGACCCGGAGCAGGTCTTCGGGGATGGCGGCCTCCAGCTGGGCGGCGGTGTCCAGGGCGACCTGCGCCTGCCCGAGGAACATCGCGCCGTAGATCTTGAAGTGGTGGTTGTGCGCCCGGTAGAGGGTGTAGAAGTTCATCGCGCCGGCCTGCCGGTGGTACTTCTCGTCGGCGGCGATCGCGGCGCTGTTGGCGGAGACGACCTGGCGGTAGTCGCCGCACAGAACGTCCAGGTGTGAGGGCATGTGGAGCAGGTGTCCGGCGTCGGGCACGAGGCCGCGCAGACGGTCGGCGACGGTGAGGGCCTGCTCCGGCGTCGGGGACATCTCCATCAGGTGGATGTACAGGTGCAGGACGCCGGGATGCCGGAAGCCGCCCTCGGTGGCGAGGGCGGCTTCCAGCACGGCCCTGGCCTCGGTGGTCCGGGCACCCTCGGCCGGCCGGCCGGTCTTGAGGTCCCACAGCTGCCACGGGGTGAGGTTCATCGCTGCGTCGGCGTGCAGGGTGGCGACGTCCGGGTCGCCGGGAGCCAGTTCGTAGACGACGCGCATGGCGTCCGCGTAGGGCTCGTTCCACACCGAGCAGTCCTCGACGGCCTGCGACTGCGGATAGCGCGCCCGCAGTGCGCCGATGAGGGCCTGCTCGACCGGGGTGGCGCGGGCGGCCTTCTCATGGGCCCTTTCCACGGCCCTGTGCGTGCGCTCGACGGTTTGCGCCAGTTCTTCGCCGTCGAAGAATTCCCAGGGCTTGTTGTAGTTCGGGCCGAGCGCGTAGGCGATACCCCAATGGGCCATGGCGCAGTCCGGGTCGGCCTCGGCCGCCTTCTCGAAGCAGGCGACGGCTTCCTCATGGTGGAACGCGTACGTCCACATCAGACCGCGGTCGAACCAGAGTTGAGCATCGGGCGAGGACGTGGTGACGGGACGGCGGTGCGTGCCGAGATCGTAATAGTCGCCCATGAGTTTCTCCTGGGAAAGCGGCCGGGGCCGCGAGAATAGCGGTTGCGGACACGCCTGAAGACTTTCGATAAATTCTCGTATATCCAGATTAGCGGTTCTCATCACGGCTGCCCGCGGCCCCGGGCATGGTGGAAGCCATGACTGACTTTCCGAGTTTTCCGCCCGGCTTCGTGTTCGGGGCCGCGACCGCCTCGTACCAGATCGAGGGGGCGGCGCAGGAGGACGGACGCGGGCCGTCCATCTGGGACACCTACAGCCACACCCCGGGGCTGGTGGCGAACGGGGACACCGGCGATGTCGCCTGTGATCACTACCACCGGTACCCGGAGGATGTCGCCCTGCTGCGTGAGCTGGGCGTGGACTCGTACCGCTTCTCGATCGCCTGGCCGCGGATCGTGCCGGACGGGTCCGGCCCGGTGAACGTCAAGGGGCTGGACTTCTACTCTCGGCTGGTCGACGAGCTCCTGGACGCGGGGATCGAGCCCGCCGCCACCCTCTACCACTGGGATCTTCCGCAGGCGCTGGAGGACCGCGGCGGCTGGCGGGTACGGGAGACCGCCGAGCGGTTCGGTGAGTACGCGGCCGTCGTCGCGGAGCACCTGGGCGACCGCGTGCCGCGCTGGATCACCCTCAACGAACCCTGGTGCAGTGCCTTCCTCGGGTACTCCGTCGGCCGGCATGCCCCGGGCGCCCGCGAGGGCCGTGGCGCGCTGGCCGCCGCCCACCACCTGCTGGTCGGGCACGGCCTGGCCGTACGGGCCCTGCGGGCGGCCGGGGTGCGCGAGGTGGGCATCACCCTCAACCTCGACCACCACCTGCCCGCGACCGGCTCCCCCGCCGACCGGGCCGCCGTCACCCGCGCGGACACCCTGCACAACCTGGTGTGGACCGAGCCGCTTCTCGCAGGCCGCTACCCGGCGGCCGAGGAGGAGACGTGGGGTGAGCTGATCAGCGGTCAGGACTTCCGGCAGGACGGTGACCTCGAGCTGGTCTCCCGGCCTCTGGACTTCCTCGGCATCAACTACTACCGGCCGATCGTGGTGACCGACGCCCCCTACCGTGAGAGCGACCCGTCGCGACGCGTCGCGACCGACAACCGGTACGCGGAGGTACCCATGCCCGGCGTGCGGCGCACCGCCATGGGCTGGGCCGTCGCGCCCCACACGTTCACCGATCTGCTCGTGGGGCTCAGGGAGCGGTACGGCCAGGCCCTGCCGCCCGTCCTCATCACCGAGAACGGCTCCGCGGAGGACGACGAGGCCGGCCCGGACGGGGCCGTCCACGACCCGGACCGGATCGCCTACCTGCGCGACCATCTCACCGCGCTGCGGGCCGCGATGGACGCCGGGGTGGAGGTGCGCGGCTACTACGTGTGGTCACTCCTGGACAACTTCGAATGGGCCTTCGGATACGACAAGCGCTTCGGGATCGTTCGCGTCGACTACGCCACCCAGCAGCGGACACCGAAGGACAGCTACCACTGGTACCGGTCCATGATCGCCGCACAGCGGCGGTGACCGGGGTGGTGCCCATCGCGTCCGAGTGCAGCAGCGAGGACGACACTGTGGCCCGCGAGGGCCCGTCCGAGCGCTTGTGACACAAAGCACACAGATCGCCACATAGGGCACACGCGGCAGGGTGGACACCCATCATCTTGTCGTTCGATCGGGGGGCACCTTGCCCAGTGGGCTGGCCCGCCCAACTCCCGCTCCCTAGGATGTACTTCCTGTCCAGCCAGTCCGTTGGCGCGGCACCTTGCAGGGGGAACGATGCACTCCGAGAAGCAGCTGTCCACCGAGATCGACGCGAACGTGCCGACGGCAGCGCGCATGTACGACCACTACCTGGGCGGCAAGGACAACTACGCGGCCGACCGCGCGGCGTGCGAGGAACTCGACAAGGTCGTGCCCAGCACGCGCCGCCTGGCCCTGAACAACCGGCGCTTCCTCCAGCGGGTGGTGAAGACCCTCTCCGAGGAGTACGGCATCCGCCAGTACCTGGACCACGGGTCAGGTCTGCCGACGCAGGACAACGTGCACCAGGTCGCCCAGCGCATCGAGCCCACGACCCACGTGGTCTACGTGGACAACGACCCGATGGTGCTGGTCCACGGCCGTGCGCTGCTGGAGCAGGACGAGCGCACGACCGTCATCCACGCGGACATGCGCGAAACCGACCTGATCTTCGGCCACGCGGACACCAAGCGGCTCATCGATTTCGACGAGCCGGTGTGCGTGCTCTTCAACTCGGTGTTCCACTGCATCCCGGACAGCGACACCGACGGGCCGCTCGCGGTGGCCCGCCGCGTACGGGAGCGGCTCGCGCCCGGGAGCTTCATGGTGATGTGCCAGCTGGTCAGCGAGGACCCGGAGGTCCGCGCCTTCGTCACGAACTTCATGGACCAGGCGACCCAGGGCCACTGGGGCCGCGTGCGGGAACCGAAGGACGTGGAGACGTACTTCGAGGGTCTGGAGATTCTCCAGCCCGGGCTCGTGGAGGTGTCGACCTGGCGGCCGGACACCGAGGTGGCGCCCCGTCAGCTCACGCACGAGTGGATCGAGTTCGGCGGAGTCGGGCGGGTTCCCCTGGAGAAGTGACCGTGGTGTCCGGCGCGGGGCGGTCGTCGTCCCGCGCCCGGCATCCTCGCGTCAGGGGTAGCGCTGCTCCATCGTCTGCCGCAGCAGCTCCAACGAGTCACGGGGCTTGAGCGCCTCGTCCGCGAGCCGGTCCAGCGCGATCCGGTACTCCTCGGTCTCGTCGCGGTCCTCGAGGAAGTTCGCGCTCTTGATGTGCTCCAGGTAGACCACGTCGGGCAGATCGAGGCCGCCGAAGCGCAGATACGTGATCGGGATGGCAGGTGCCGAGGCGTTGGTGACGCTCAGCGGCACGATCTGCAGCGTCACGTTGGGACGTTCGGCCATTTCCACGAGGTGCGCGAGCTGCTCCCGCATCACCTCGGTGCTGCCCAGGACGCGCAGCAGCACGGACTCGTCGATGATCGCCCACAGCTGCGGGGCGTCCGTCCGCGACACCAACCGGGCGCGGTGTCTGCGCAGTTCGACGCGTCGCTCGACCTCACCGGCCGGCGCGTTCGGCAGGCCGCGCTCCACCACGGCCCTGGTGTAGGCGGGGGTCTGCAACAGGCCGGGCACGTACTGGATCTCGAAGGTACGGATGGTGGCGGCAGCCTCCTGCAGTCCGACCAGCCGGTCGAACCACTCGGGCATCAGCCGCTTGTCGTACCGCTGCCACCAGCCCGGCTCACCGGCCCGCTGCAGCAGTTTGAGCAGTACCGAGGCCTCGTAGTCGTCGGTGCCGTACAGCTCGAGCAGGGTGCGGACGTCGTTCTCCGTCGGCGGGCGGCGGCCCTTGCCCGACTCGATGCGGGACAACTTCGCGGCACTGAACCCGGCAGCGCGCGCCGCCTGGTCCTGGGCGAGCCCGGCGTCCTCTCGGAAGCCGGCGAGCTGTACACCGACCAGCATCTTCAACAGAGTCGGCGCCGGCTCGGGCCTGTCCAGGTAGGGTTCCAGGCGGGAGATGCGATGTGACGCGGCGGACATCCTGACTCCCAGCAGACCGGCACAAGGGCGATTTACACTATCGCACTTCACCAGGTCTTCACGCATCCACCCAAGCAGCCCGACATAAGTGGGGAGTTGGGCTCCACTTGCTCCCCCAGAGCGGGACACCGCACGCGAGACGCCACCGCCCCTCAGAGCAGGTGGTCGAACTCGCCGTCCTTCGCGCCCGCCAGGAAGGCCGCCACCTCCGCCGACGTGTAGACCAGGGCGGGACCGTCGGGGTCACGGGAGTTGCGCACGGCGATCCCGCCGTCCACGAGGGGGGCGACTTCGACGCAGTTGCCCTCGGCGTTGCTGTGCCGGCTCTTGATCCAGCAGGCGTCCAACGAGCTTGCCTGCACTCCGTTCCGCACTGGTGGCACCGCAGTCTCCTTGCTGTTCTCGTTCCCCGCCGCGCACGGTGTGCCCGGCCGTTCCCCCGAGTGCGGCCGCGTTCCTCCGACCGCACTCGTCCCGGCTTGCGTACCCACAACGGCTGGATTCTCACGCAATTTCTCGTGCAATTGCACGCGAGCGCCTTCAGCGTGGATAATAGCCGCGGCGTCAACCCCCGGGCCGACGCCGTGTCCTGACGTCGCATCGGGGAGATGCCGTGTCATCACCTGCGCAGCACGTGCTCCGGCCGCCGAGTGGGGCTGCGGCACACGCAGGCGCCCCCGGAGCGACTCCTACCGCGCCGGCCGGCCCGCACACGGTCACGCCGTACGGGATCCCGCCCTCGGTGCCGAAGACACTGCCGCAGTTCTCAGGTGCCCTGTCCGCCTCGGCCGCCCTGCGGGTCGAGTGCAGCCGGGAGGGGTTCGCTCGAGTCCGGTCCTTCACCCGCGACACCCTGCACGGCTGGTCGCTCGACCACCGCTGCGACGACGCGACCCTCGTCATCACCGAGCTCGCCGCCAACGCCGCGACACACGCGGCGCCGAGAACCCCCGGTGTGCCGGAGATTCGCCTCGGATTCCTCCTTGATCCCGGCCACCTGCTGGTCACCGTCTTCGACCTCGACGACCACCCGCCCGTGTTCGCGCCGACCGGCGTCGCCCTGGAGGAGCACGGCCGGGGGTTGTGCATCGTCGACGCCCTGTCCGAGGAGTGGGGCTGGTCCCCCGGCGCTCCGGCGGGCAAGACGGTCTGGGCCCGGTTGTCGACCCGGCCGGCCGCACCCTGTCCACCCATCTGACACGACTGCCGCGGAAAGGCCCCTCGCCATGCGCAGCGCTTCGACGGAACACCCGAGCAGCGAGCGCCCCGAGCGCCCCGACGCCCCCACCGGGACGGCCCGGAACACGCCGCTCACGGCACTGGACCGTGTGCCGTGGGGCGACATCCAGGACTCCACCGGCTCGGCGGCGGCCATTCCCCTCCTGCTCAACGGCATCGCCGCGGGTGATGCCGACACCGCCCGCTCCGCCCTCGACGATCTGCGGAAACGGATCTGCCAGTTCGGTTTCGTCGTGGAGCAGGCGACGGCGGCCACGGTTCCGTTCCTGTGGGAGCTGGCCAAGCTGCCACAGGTGACGTGCCGTGCCCAGATCATCCGGCTGCTCAAGAGCATCGCCGACGCCCGGCAGTGGGAGAGCACCGCCGCCGTCTATCCGAAACTGCTGAACCATCGGGAGAACCCGGTCGTGTGGGAGCGTGCGGCCCGCCAGGCCGTGCGGGCCCGGCGCGGCGAGCTCGGCCGGCTGCTGGCGGACGACGACCGTGAGATCGCCCGTGCCACGAACGAGCTGGCCCGCTCGCTCGGCGCCTGAAATCGTCGTACGTTGTGCGGTGGGCAGGGGGCCCCGCGCAGGTCCTCGGACGTGATGAAACGGTGAGAACCCCCTGTCACCTTGGGTGATGCCCCTCGCCTCCCGGAGCCGGGCAGTGTAGACATGGCACATGGTCCGACTCGTGGGTCGATCCGGGACTCGATCGCCCCTGCGGCCCGGCGCTGCGCCGTCGGCACGGCAGCCGCGGGAGGCGGGCCCGTCGCGGTGGCAACCGGCGGCGGGGCTGCGGTCGGTGCTGGGCGGACGCAGCGTCGCCGGACAGGTGTTCCTGCTCGTCGTGGTGATCGTGCTGCTGCTGGTCGTGGCGGCCGTCGTGGCGCTGGTGCTCCAGGTGCGGCACGACACGACGCAGGAGGCCCGCAACCGTTCGCTCGCCGTCGCGGAGACCTTCGCCAACGCGCCGGGCACCGTCGAGGCGCTGCAGGGTCCCGATCCCACCGCCGTGCTCCAGCCACGTGCCGAAGCCACCCGTGAGCGGTCGAAGGTCGACTTCGTCGTCGTCATGGACACCGACGGGATCCGCTACACCCACCCCAAGCCGGACCGGATCGGGAAGAAGTTCGTCGGGACGATCGCGCCGGCGCTGGCCGGGAAGTCGTTCACCGAGGAGGTCGACGGCACCATCGGCCCGCTCGTCCAGGCCGTCGTACCGGTCAAGGACCAGGACGGCCGGGTCGTGGGCCTGGTCTCGGCGGGGATCACGACCAAGAACGTGGGCGGGACCGCCGACCGCCAGCTGCCGCTCGTGCTCGCGGCCGCCGCCGCGGCGCTCGCCCTGGCGACGGCGGGTGCCGCGCTGGTGAGCCGGCGGCTGCTGCGCCAGACCCACGGTCTCGGGCCGCACGAGATGACCCGGATGTACGAACACCACGACGCCGTGCTGCACGCCGTGCGCGAGGGCGTGCTGATCGTCGACGACGGGGGCACCCTGCTGCTCGCCAACGACGAGGCGCACCGCCTGCTCGGGCTGCCCGCCGACGCCGAGGGCCGGCTCGTCCTCGGTCTGGGTCTCGACCCGGGCATCGCCGAGCTGTTGGCCTCGGGACGGGTCGCCACGGACGAGGTGCACCTGGTCGGGGACCGGCTCCTCGCCGTCAACCAGCGGACCACGGACCGTGCGGGTGTCCCGCCCGGCAGCGTCGCCACGCTGCGCGACTCCACGGAGCTGCGGGCCCTGTCCGGGCGGGCCGAGACCGCGCGCGAGCGGCTCAACATGCTGTACGACGCCGGAGTGGGCATCGGGACCAGCCTGGACGTGACCCGCACCGCCGAGGAGCTCACCGAGCTGGCCGTGCCCCGGTTCGCGGACTTCGTCACCGTGGACCTGTTCGACGCCGTACTGGGCGGCGGGCAGCCGAACGCCGCGGCCGCGCTCAGCCGGACCGCGGTGAGCGGGATCCGCAAGGACGCGCCGCTCTATCCGGCCGGGGAGCGGATCAGGTTCGTCGAGTCCTCTCCTCAGGGCCGCAGCCTCGCCACGGGCAGCCCCGTCCTGGAGCCCCGGCTGGGCGAGGCCCCGGGCTGGCAGGCGCAGGACCTGGAGCGCTCCGCGCAGATCGTCTCGTACGGCATCCACTCGCTGATCACGGTGCCGCTGCGGGCCGGCACCCTGATACTCGGCGTGGTCAGCTTCTGGCGCTACGAGAAGCAGGAGCCCTTCGACCCGGACGAGCTGGCCCTGGCGGAGGAGCTGGTCGCACGGGCCGCCGTCTCCATCGACAACGCCCGCCGCTACACCCGCGAGCACAGCATGGCGGTGACGCTCCAGCGCAGCCTGCTTCCCCGCAACCTGCCCGAGCAGGACGCCTTGGAGATCGCCTACCGCTATCTGCCGGCGCAGGCCGGTGTGGGCGGCGACTGGTTCGACGTGCTGCCGCTGTCGGGGGCCAGGGTCGCGCTCGTGGTCGGGGACGTCGTCGGTCACGGGCTGCACGCGGCGGCCACGATGGGGCGGCTGCGCACCGCGGTGCACAACTTCTCCGCCCTCGATCTGCCACCCGAGGAACTGATCGCCCTGCTGGACGAGTTGGTCGGCCGGATCGACCAGGACGAGACGGAGGAGGACGGCAGCGCCCCGGTCACCGGCGCGACCTGTCTGTACGCCGTCTACGACCCGGTCTCCCGGCGGTGCACCGTCGCGCGGGCCGGGCATCCCCCGCCGGCGCTGATCCACCCGGACGGCACGGTGGAGTTCCTCGACGTGCCCGCCGGTCCCCCGCTGGGGCTCGGTGGCCTGCCGTTCGAGACGGCGGAGCTGGAACTGGCGGAGGGCAGTCGGCTCGTCCTCTACACCGACGGGCTGGTCGAGGACCGGGAGCGGGACATCGACGAGGGGCTGGAGATGCTGCGCGAGGCGCTGGGCCGGGCCGGGCAGTCCCCGGAGGACACCTGCCGGGTCGTGCTCGACTCGCAGCTCACGGCCCGCTCCAGCGACGACATCGCGCTGATCGTGGCCCGTACCCGGGCGCTGACCGCCGACCACGTCGCGGAGTGGCCGGTGCCGGCCGACCCGGCCGCCGTGGGCCAGGTGCGGGCGGCGGTCAGCCGGCAGCTGGCCGAGTGGGGCCTGGAGGATCTGACGTTCAGCACGGAACTGATCCTGAGCGAGCTGGTCACCAACGCGCTGCGGTACGGCGGCGGTCCCATGCGCGTGCGGGTGCTGCGGGACCGCAACCTGATCTGCGAGGTGTTCGACAGCAGCAGCACCTCGCCGCACCTGCGGTACGCGACCATGACGGACGAGGGCGGGCGGGGCCTGTTTCTCGTGGCGCAGCTCGCGGAGCGCTGGGGGACGCGCTATCTGCCCGCGGGGAAGGTGATCTGGGCGGAGCAGCCCCTGCCATAAGGGCGACCAGGGGCTCCCCATAAAGCAGCCTTATGAGCTCATAGACCGGACCCTCGTACCGGGTTAGGCATACCTTAGTTTAAGCTTCCCGTTGAGATCGCTTGTCGCCGCTCGAAGGGAACCTGACCATGCCCCGCCCCCTGCGGGTAGCCATCGTCGGATCCGGCCCCGCCGGGATCTACGCCGCCGACGCCCTGCTCAAGTCCGAGGTGGCCGCCGAACCCGGTGTGTCCATAGACATCTTCGAGCGTATGCCGGCGCCGTTCGGACTGATCCGTTACGGCGTCGCCCCGGACCACCCGCGGATCAAGGGCATCATCACCGCCCTGCACCAGGTGCTCGACAAACCGCAGATCCGGCTCTTCGGCAACGTGGACTACGGCACGGACATCGGCCTGGACGACCTGCGCGCGTTCTACGACGGCGTGATCTTCGCCACCGGCGCGACGGCAGACCGGGCGCTCTCGCTGCCGGGCATCGACCTGGACGGCTCGTACGGCGCCGCGGACTTCGTGTCCTGGTACGACGGTCACCCGGATGTCCCGCGCACCTGGCCGCTGGAGGCGGAGAAGGTCGCCGTGCTCGGCGTCGGCAACGTCGCGCTCGACGTCGCGCGCATCCTGGCCAAGACGGCGGACGAGCTGCTGCCGACCGAGATCCCGGCCAACGTCTACGAGGGTCTGAAGGCCAACCGGGCCAAGGAGATCCACGTGTTCGGCCGACGGGGCCCGGCGCAGGCGAAGTTCAGCCCGATGGAGCTGCGGGAGCTGGACCACTCCCCCAACATCGAGGTCATCGTCGACCCCGAGGACATCGACTACGACGAGGGCTCGATCACCACGCGGCGCGGCAACAAGCAGGCCGACATGGTGGCCAAGACCCTGGAGAACTGGGCGATCCGCGACGTCGGTGACCGGCCCCACAAGCTCTTCCTGCACTTCTTCGAGTCGCCGGTTGAGGTCCTCGGCGAGGACGGCAAGGTCGTGGGCCTGCGCACCGAGCGCACGGAACTCGACGGCACCGGCAACGTCAAGGGCACCGGCACGTTCAACACCTGGGACGTCGGCGCGGTGTACCGCGCGGTCGGCTACCTGTCCGACAAGCTCCCCAAGCTGCCCTGGGACCTCGACTCCGGCACCGTTCCGGACGAGGGCGGCCGGGTCATGCAGGAGTCGGGCGAGCACCTGCAGTCCACGTACGTCACCGGCTGGATCCGGCGCGGCCCCATCGGCCTCATCGGGCACACCAAGGGCGACGCCAACGAGACGGTGAAGAACCTGCTGGAGGACTACGCGGGCGGTAAATTGCACACGCCCGCCACCCCGGACCCCGAGGCCGTGGACGCGTTCCTCGCCGAGCGCGACATCCGCTTCACCACCTGGGACGGCTGGTACAAGCTGGACGCCGCGGAGAAGGCTCTTGGCGACCCCGAGGGCCGCGAGCGCGTGAAGATCGTCGAGCGTGAGGACATGCTGCGGGCCAGCGGCGCCTGACACATCACACCTGACGTCTCACCTGCCGCGGGGCGGGTTCGGTGGCAATGTCACCGAACCCGCCCTTCTGCGTACTTGAAGCGTGTACGATCCGGATGCTTCACCGAACCATCACATCGCCTTCACCTGAAGGCCATGCAGGGGGGACGAACGTCCATGCGCATACGCCTTGTCGCCACCACGGCCCTCGCCGCCGGAGCCCTGACCGCCCTGTCGGCGGTGCCGGCCCAGGCCGCCGAGTACGACTCCGCGCTGAAGATCCGGGGCATCCAGTACGACGCTCCCGGCAGCGACTCCAACCGCTGCTCGGGCGGGAACACCGCCGAGGAGTACCTGACCATCAAGAACTACTCGCGCTCCACGACGGTGAACCTCAAGGGGTACGTCGTGAAGGACGCGGCGGGGAACAAGTTCACCTTCACCGCGAGCCACACCCTCCAGCCGGGTGACTACGTGAAGCTGCGCGGCGGCAACGGGACCGACTCCGACACCAGGAACGTCGTCTACCGCGACAACTGCAACTTCATGTGGAACAACGACAAGGACACCATCTACGTGTACAAGCCGTCCGGCAGCCGTGCCGACGTGCACTCGTACACCAAGAGCGGCTCCGACCCGGACCGCAACGGGTACATCACCTTCCACGGCTGAGCCTTTTGCCGATCCGGCAACAGGCTTGGCGTGCGGCGCGGCGGACGCTGGATGATCGGTGGACCGAACGCCCTTCGGATCGCGGGAGGATCCATGCCGCAGACGTCCGCCGCCGACCGCGCACATCGCCTGGTGCCCACACCGGCCGGCCGCACCCACCTCGTGGAGCAGGGCGCCGGACCGCTCGTCCTCCTGCTGCACGGGTTCCCCGAGTCCTGGTACTCCTGGCGCCACCAGTTGCCCGCTCTGGCAGCGGCCGGCTACCGCGCGGTCGCCTTGGACGTACGCGGTTACGGGCGCTCGTCCCGGCCCCCGGAGGTGGACGCGTACCGGATGCTCGATCTGGTGGAGGACAACGTCGCCGTGGTGGAGGCGCTGGGCGAGCCGTCCGCCGTGCTCGTCGGGCACGACTGGGGCGCGACCATCGCGGCGACCTCCGCCCTGGTCCGGCCGGAGATCTTCCGCGCGGTGGGGCTGCTGAGCGTGCCCTACACTCCGCCCGGCGGGCCGCGACCGAGTGAGGTCTTCGCGCGGATGGGGGGTGACGAGGAGTTCTACGTCTCCTACTTCCAGGAGCCGGGCCGGGCCGAGGCGGAGATCGAGCCCGACGTGCGCGGCTGGCTGGCGGGCTTCTACGCGGCCCTGTCGGCGGACACGCTGCCCGAGGCCGACCCCCATTTCGTGGCCCGCGGCGGTCGGTTGCGCGACCGGTTCCCCGCCGGGCGGCTGCCGGAGTGGCTGAGTGAGGCCGACCTCGACGTCTATGCCGCGGAGTTCGAACGCACCGGACTGACGGGGGCGCTGAACCGGTACCGGAACATGGATCGCGACTGGCGGGACCTGGCGGACTTCGCCGGTGCCCCTGTCACCCAGCCGTCGCTGTTCATCGGAGGCACCCTGGACGCGTCCACGACCTGGCTGGCCGACGCGATCGCGGCGTACCCGACCACGCTGCCCGGGCTGAGGGGCTCGCACCTTCTGGACGGCTGCGGTCACTTCGTTCAGCAGGAGCGTCCCGCCGACACCAACCGCCTCCTGACCGAGTGGCTCGCCGGCCTTCCGGCCTAGGGGGTCGGCAGCCAGCGGTGCAGGTAGGCACGCAGGCCCGTGAGGTCGGTGCCGCGTGCCACGTAACCCAGGTATCCGTCGGGCCGTACGAGGGCGTGGTGGACACCGGGCCAGGGGCTGCGCGTGCCCAGCCGGTGCACGCTCAGCAGTCCGTGCCGTTCGCCCAGCCGCGGGTCGTCGGGCCAGAGGTGGGCGGGGCCGGTGAGCAGCATGTGGTAGCCCGGCCCGGTGACGCGCCGCTGGAGGCCGGACGGAGTGTCGGGCAGACGGTCTCCCGCCCGTGGGCCCCGGCGCGGCCGGAGGGGTCCGGTGACGGAGGCGGGGCCCCGGCGGTAGTGGATGCCGAGTTCGGAGACCGTGCGGAAGAGTCGCGCCCGGGCACCGGTCGCCCGCAGGAGCAGGGGGGCCACGTGCGGGGCGAACCACGTCCGTGCCAGCCGCAGGGCCGGATGGCTGCTCGTACCCGCGGTGAACGCACGGTCGGTGAGGCGGCGCACGGAGTGCCCGACCGGGGCGCGTTCGGCCTCGTACGTCCCCAGCAGGTCCTCCGGTGCCGCGCCGCGGCAGACATGGGCGAGCTTCCAGCCCAGGTTGAGCGCGTCCTGGACGCCGGTGTTCATGCCCTGTCCCCCGGCCGGGCTGTGGATGTGCGCCGCGTCGCCGGCGAGGAAGAAGGGGCCTCTGCGGTAATGGGTGGCGCCGCGGTTGTGGATGCGGAAGCTCGTCATCCAGGCCGGATCGCGCAGGGAGAGCCTGTCGGGCGTCCAGTCGTCCGCGATCCGCTGGAGGAGGGCCAGGCTCACCTTGTCGCCGGGGGCGCCCGGCGGATGCATCGCGATCATCCGCCAGGTGGCCGGAGAGCCCAGCGGGAAGAAGAGCAACAGTCCGGCCGCGGTCATGTACGTGTGCGCGGCGCCCGGCTCGAGTCCGTCGGCCTCCAAATCCGCGAGCAGGAACGTCTGCGGGTAGGCGTACCCCTCGAAGCCGATGCCCGCCTGGGAGCGCACGGTGCTGTGTGCGCCGTCGCAGCCGACCACGTAGCGGGCCCGTACGGTCTCCTCGGTTCCGTCCCGGTGTCGCAGGCGGCAGGTGACGTGCTCGCCCCCGGTTTCGGCGCTCAGCAGTTCCGTGCCGCGCTCGACCGTCACGTCCCGCGCGGCCAGATGAGCCGTCAGGGTGGCTTCCGTCTCCGACTGCGGGAGGAAGAGCAGGAACGGGTACGGCGTGTCGTCGCAGCCGACGTCGAACAGCGGGACGCGCAGCACCCGCCGGGGCAGGTGCAGGTGCAGCCCGACCGCCGCGTTGCCCCGGCCGACGAGGTCGTCCGCCACACCGAACGCGGACAGCATCTCCAGGGTCCGGGGCTGGATCGCCGGGGCGCGCGACTCCCGGGCGCGGTCCGGTGAGCGGTCCACGACCCGGAACGGGGTGCCGTAGGCGCGCAGTTGGGTCGCGAGCGCGAGTCCGGTGGGGCCCGCGCCCACCACGAGCACGTCCAGGGGTGCCGTCATGACACACACCGTAGACGCGACCGGCTGGAGCATGTCGTCGCCGTGCGGCGTGCCGGGGCCCTCCGCGACGCGTGCGTGGCGGAGGGCTCCCGTCCGGTGGTGCCGGTTCAGACCTCCAGGTCGGCTTCGATACGGCGCAGCTGGTGCCGGGCCATGGCGAGGTTGGCCCTGCTCCCGTCGAGCACGAGGTAGAGGAAGAGTCCGCTGCCTCCGCGCCCCTTCAGGAGGCGGATGAGGTGGTACTGGGTGTTGAGCGTGATCAGGATGTCCTCGATCTCCTCCTTCAGGCCCAGGTGCTCCATGGTGCGCAGCTTCGACCGCACGACGTCGGTGTTGCCCGCGGCGGCGACTTCCAGGTTGAAGTCCTTGCCGCCGCCGAGGGTGCCGAGGGCCATGCCGCTGGTGTAGTCGACGAGGGCGACGGCCGTCGCTCCGTCGATGGAGCTCAGGCATTCCTTCAGCGCGGTCTCCGTGTTGGCCATGCGCTCGGTTCCTTTCCTTCGGTCTTCTGCTTCGGTGGGTCGGGAGGTTTGGTGGGTCGGGAGGTTTGGTGGGTCTGGAGGTTTGGTGGGTCTGGAGGTTTGGTGGGTCGGGAGGTTTGGTGGGTCGGGAGGTTCGGTGGGTCTGGTGGTCCGGGTGGGCTCAGAGGCCGGTCTGCGGGCGTGGCTGGTGCGTGGGTCGCTGCGGGGTCCGTACCGGGAGGGTGCCGATGGGGCGGTCGCCGGCCGGGGGCACGGTCGCGAGGTGCTCTTCGGGCGCCGGCCGGTCGGCGTGGCGGCCGGTGCCCGGGCCCACGCGAGTGGCCAGCAGGTCGGCGATCCGGGCGCCGCTGCGCCGGCCTTCGAGGTGGAGGCGGCCGACGTTGACGCGGTCCTCGGCGAGGAGGGTGAGTACGGCGGTGGTTCCGGCGGCGTAGGTGGCGACGTAGCCACCGGAGCCCCGCACCAGCAGTTCGCGGAAGTCGCCGCGGGCGGCGGCGTCGGTCATGCGGTAGGCGACGCCGAGGGCGGCGGCGGTGAGCGCCGCGAGTCCCTCCGGTTCGGTGTCCGGCACGTCGTGGGCGAGGACGAGTCCGTCGACGGTGGCCGCGAGGGAGCCCGTCAGCCGGGGTATGCGGGTGCGGAGCCGACGCAGTTCGTCCAGGACGTCGGTCTCGACGGCCATGAGCAGTCTCCTTTCGGCACGCTGTCTTCGCGCGCGGATCACAGTGCCTCCAAGGCGTGCAGGAGCCGTCGCAGCAGTGCGGTGTCGGGCTCGTCCGGTGCGGCGGGACGAGGAGGGGGGCCCGGCTCGGCGGGCACGGGAGCGGGGGCTGGGGTGGGGGCGGGGGTCGGGGCTGGAGTGGGGGCGGGGACCAGGGGGGCCGCGGGAGCCACCAGTCCGGCGGCGGCGAGGCGGCGGAGTTCGACGAGGGTGTGGAAGGTGCGGCAGGCGAGGGCCGTGGCGATCTGGGCGGCGGTACGGACGCCGTCGACCTGGGCGAGGGTCCGGCCGCGGCGGGCCGGCAGGTCGGCGGCGTCCGGCCCGGGCACGCGGGCGAGGGGCGCGCGGTCGACGGCTGGTTCGGGCCATATGCGGTGCAGCAGTTCGCGGCGGCGTCTGGACTCGCGCAGGACGGTGTCCACCGGTACGGACCGGACCGCGCCGAGCCAGTGTGCGGCTCCGGGGCGGAACCGGAGAGCCGGTCCGTCGTGGGCGAGGACGAAGTACGCCGCGTCGAAGAGGGCGCCCAGGTGGCACAGTTCCAGCGCGCCGACGGGGAGCTGACCGTTGTCCACCAGCTGCCGTCCGACGCGGCAGCGGCGCCCGGCCTGGTCGATCGCCTCCCACCAGCCGTCCGGGGCGAGCGCACCGCTGTGGGTGAGCAGGTCACCGAGGTCGGGTGTGACGGCGGACTCGACGTGGACGACGTGTCCTGTAGCGAGGTAGACGATCCCCGACTCGGTGGACAGGGCACCGGTCGCCCCCTGCGCGGCGAGGGTGCTCAGCAGGGCCGAGGCGGGTTCGTCCGTGCGCGGGGCCCGGGTAGGTGTGGTCATCCGAGCACCAGCCGGTCTGTCAGCTCTGCCAGACGGATGCGGGCCAGCGCCAGGTTCCCTTCGCTGCGGTCGAGCCATAAGTGCACGAACACGGTGCTGTCGAAGGTCGTCGTGACGAACCTGAGCAGGTGGTACGAGTCGGCGTTAGTGATGATCAGGTCCTGTACTGGGGGTTCCTTGCCGGACGGCCCGTCGAGGCCGCCGGGGCCGCCGGGGCCGCCGCCGGGCGATGCGCCTGCGCCGTCACCCGACGGTCCGCCGGTGAGGGCGAGGGCGCCGCTCTCGGTGGCGAGGCGGGCGAGTTCGGCGGTTTCCGCAGCCGTCGCCTCCGCGTCGCCACCGGGTGCCGCACCCACCGCACCCAGGGCAAGACCACTGATCCAGTCGACCACCGACGCCCCTCGAGCACCTGGCAAGCGCATGGCTTCCAGCAGACTCTCGTCGATTCCGGGCACGCCGAATCCCCTTCCCCCTGCACGGCCGTTCCCGCGAACGTGAGCACGACACTACGGAAAGTGGTGGGCGCAGGTGAACGCTTTGGCATTTTCCAAAGGAATGTGCAGGGAAGCGGGCGGGGGGCGAGCGGGGTTGATCGGAAGCGGGCAGGATGGATCGCGGGGCACCACAGGGCGGTTAGCCACTCACCCTGACCTGCACCTTCACGACTTAAACACGCCAGGGCACCCTCGCGGCGATTCGCAGGTTCGGCAAGCCTTCGCAGGCTTCAGCAGGACTCATGCTGACCACTTGCTGACTTTACTGACGGGTAATCAGGTTGATGTGCACGACCTCGCCTCGCGCTGTCACGCATCCGCCCCAGCGATGTCGGCCGACCAAGGCAACGGCTCCTGTGCCCCGCCTGCGGGCTCAGGCGGACGTCGTCAAGGGACCGTCGCAGCGCCACAGGGCCCAACCCACTGGCCTACGGCCGATTGCGGGCTGCAGCACATACTCATCTGCCGACGTCGGCTCCTCAGACCGGGGGAGGCGGAACATAGCCGCGAACCGCCGGTTGGCCAAACCGGCGGTTTTTCCCACCATTGGAACTAGCCCCGCCAGCCACTCTGAGGCGAGGCTCTCGCCGTTCAGGAACCCAGCCATTCACGCCACGACGAGACCTGTCCAAGTTCAAGGAGCGACCCTGACCGAAAACCAGCGCACGTCAGCAAACGAAACAGGCCTCGCGCGAATTCCTCAATCGAGCCGCCGGTCGGCTGAGTCTGTACTCATGGACACCTCCGAAGTCGCCGCAACGCTCAATATGTCCACCAGTTGGATGTACAAGGAGGCTGCAAAGCTAGGCCTACGGGGTTACAAGCTCGGACGAGGCAGGAACGCCAAGGTGCTGTACAAGAGGAGTGAGATCTTCAGGTGGCTGGAACAACAGAGAATTCACTAAGAGGGCATCTGATCTAGGTAGTTGGTGTTCTGGGATGCTTTTGTGACTGGCGGCGTTGGCGGTCGTTGCACGGTGCGTGAGTGCTCGTCGTCCGTACCGCAGTGATGTGTCCGATGCCCGCTGGGCTCTGATCGAGCCGGTCTTCGCCGCCTGGCGGGCGAGACGGACCGTCCCGGCACGGCGGCCCGCGTGCATGACTTGCGGGAGATCGTCAACGCGATCCTGTACGTCAACCGCACCGGCATCCCGTGGGAGTACCTGCCCCACGACTTCCCGCCGTACAAGACCGTCTACGACTACTACGCGAAGTGGGAAGCGGACGGCACTACCCAGCAGGTGCATGACCTGTTACGTGACAAGACCCGCCGAGCCCACGGCCGCAGAGCCGAGCCGACCGCGGCCGTGATCGACGCGCAGAGCGTGAAGACCTCGGCAAACGTGGCCGAGACCAGCCAGGGCATCGACGCCGGCAAGAAGATCAAAGGACGTAAACGGCACCTGATCACGGACACGCTCGGTCTCGTGCTGGCCGTCGTCATCACCGCCGCGAACGTGCAGGACACCACCGGCGGCAAGCTCCTGCTCAACGACGTGGCTGCGAACCACCCAAGCGTGTCCAAGGTCTGGGCCGACGGCGGATACCAGAACAGCATCTTCAACCACGGCGCCCTCCTCGGCATCGACTTGGAAGTCGTGCAGCGACCTCGAGCGAAGGGGTTCGAGCCCCTGCCAAAACGGTGGGTGATCGAGCGGACCTTCGGCTGGCTGATGCAGCACCGCCGCCTGGCCCGGGACTACGAAGCCCTGCCCCAGAGATCTCGAGCAATGATCCACTGGGCGATGGCTAACAAAATGTCCCGCGAACTGACGGGAGAATCCGCGCCAACCTGGCGAATCGAAACGGACATGACTACCACAACGGCCTGAACGTTGATCAGATGCCCTCTTAGGGCAGGCCGCGGGCCCACCACCTCACCCTCGATCCCGGATAACCAGCGTCCGGGCAGCCAATCCCCTGCCCCGTTCGGTCCCGATCGTCCCCAACCCCTCCCACTGCAGCCGCAGCAGGACCCGAACCCGCGTTGCCAGACCAAGATCCGGACCATTTCCGGACCAGCCCCTCGACGGAAGGCCGCGCCGAATACCGTTTTGCCTGGTCAGCGTGGGTGCTGTTGCTGTACCACCAGCAGACTAAGAACCTGCTAGTCACACCACGGCGCAGCACCCTTCAGATCGGACGCAAGCGGCGCTGCCGACAGACAGCGGTGGCATCGGAGTCTTGTGGAGTCTCAACAAGGCGACATTGTGAGCGACGCCGTCCCTCCGCAACGCCTGACTCAACCGCCAGCCAAGTCAGCATCGGTCCGGACATCACTGACCCTGCAAACGCCTACGCAAGCGCCGAAGCTTGGAAAAGAGCCCCTTACCCGAGCCTGACGAGGCGTCAGCAAAGTCAGCATTAGGTCAGCAAGAGTCCTGCCACAGCCGCCCACAGACAGCCACACCGTGGAATCGCCAACCGCACCAGCCTGAGCCAGCGGGCCGTTTGGACGCCTTCCGGCAAGCAAATGGAAGACCGCGAGAGTCACCCGCCCACCTTCCACCTCGCGGCCACCAACGCCGACGCGTTTCCGCAGGTCAGCGCACTCTTCCCCGCCGTTTCAACGGCACCGGCGGCAGTTCCGGTGCGGGCAGTGGAGCCCCGTCGTACCCCTTCACTTCTCCGAACCGGGAGCCTTCCATCCAATCCTGACGGGCCTGTACGATCTCTTCCTGAGTCCGCCCGATCCAGTTTAGAACAAGTGGAGCAGGCTTGGATGCACGAGCACGGCAATCTCCCAGTCCCGTACGGCGCTTTCGTGTGTGGGTCGGCACGGTCGAAACGACGTTGCCGAACCGATAGCAGCTGACGGTCACGGCACCAGAACTGTTACCAGCCCCAGTGAGGGCGGCAGGCTGTTTCAATCACGCCCCCCGTACGGCGATAGCCCGTGGGGCCTCGCACCGTCCTGAAGAACGCGGCCATCATCCACCTCGCCCACATCTCCGGGCTCAACTCCGCGCAGGACCAGAAGGCAACCTCTGCCCGATCAGTCCCAGATGACGGGGTTCAACGGAGCGTAGTCAGCACCAAGTCAGCACGGGAGGGGGTGAGAACGGGTGATGACGTGGGCCTTTAGTCAGCACCAAACCAGCACGGGAGTCAGCACCGTACCGTCAAATCACCCCGAACTACGCGTCCCGGACAGCGCTCATTTCGCCCATCTTCGAGCCCCTGAACCGCCCTTCTGTGAGCTGACATGGTGGGCACAGGCATAGCCAGCCCCCGAACTATGTTGCCCCGCCACATGTGCGCCTGACCTGCATGTTTCTACCGTGTGCCGACACGTACCCGTCCCCACCGCACATGAGGAAGTGGCGCCCATGGCCTCCGGAACCACCGCTCCCCCACCCCCCGCCAACCTCAAACGCATCGTCACCGCCAGCCTCATCGGCACCACCATCGAGTGGTACGACAACTCATTCGATCGGGGCTAGGACCTGTGGGTTTCCTTGATTCGGGCCATCGAAGTCAGCACGTAACCAGCACGGGGTTGGTGGCGTGCTGACTCGGCACTGGCAGACCAGCGGCACGGCACGTTCCAACGAGCTCAGGGACATTGAGGCGCGGTTACACAACGTTGCGAAAGGTGTCGGCCTACACACTCCTTGGTGTGGCTTCGTCAGACGTCGGCAAGGCAGCGGCGATGAGCACGGTGCTGGTACGTGAACTCAGCCATGACACGCTTTGCCAACTGGTCGGCTACGGCGCGCTCGATATTGAGGATGGCCAGCGGCTCGGATTCACCGGTACCCAGCTCAGCGCAGGCCTCTCCTTCAACCGAGCCCAGCAGTACGCCCGCGAACACGCCGAACAGGAAGCCATCGGCACGGATATAACTGCTACCGCCGAGGGTCTCGTTCCAATGGGGACCATCCCCGCGCGTGCGGGGAGGACGCGTGGATGTCCACCGCTTTCTGCGGTGTACTGCTGCCCTCCAAAGGCCGCATCGAACCAGCCTTAGGCCAGCTCGCCCACGTGCCGCTCGGAAATATCGAGAATGACGCCGAGCGACGTCGCACTGTTGCCGATCTTGTGCGCCGCCCGGAAAGTCTCCAGCGCATCGGGAACCAGCTCGTAACTTCGGCCCCGTCACCCACTTCTGGTTCCGTCGCCGCCGCACGTCGTACAGCCCTGCGGTGAGGCCCGCTGCCCCGCCCGCAAACGCTCGCGTCCTTCCAAACTGATCCGCCTTACCGGGCTACTCGACCCCCGCGTCTTCCGCCGAGTTGCACCCCGCCTGGATCCGTACCGTTCCCTCATGCCACGAACCGCACCGAGCCGTGCAGATCAGCATCTGATGACCGCGGCAGCCGCCGCCGGACACCCGGTCAGCGCCGCCCAACTCGAACGCTGGAGACAGCACGGCCTCCTCCCCCGGCCTCGGGTCGACTACCTGGGCCGGGCCGGCACCAGGACGGAGTACCCGCCCGGCACCGAGGAACTGGTGCTCTCACTCGCCCGACATGCCGGTCCACGCCGCAGCATGGACGACTTGGCCCTGATGGCATTCTTCGACGGCGCTGCCGTACCCGAGCTCGCGCTCAAACTCGCCCTGGCCCGCACCTACTTCACCAGCCGCTTCTCCCAGGAGGATGGGGTCGCGAAAGTCGCGGCATCCGTGCCTCAAGAATGGCGAGGCGAACTGACGCCGCAATACGAAGAAGCTGAAGCCGAGGCCCGCCTCGACCTCGAACGCGGAGGCAGAGCCATCCGGCAGATGCGCATCAACCTGCGTCGCCTTCCCGAACTCTCCCGCGCGCCCCGAGCGGAAGTCGACGAGCGCCTCCTCGGAGTACTCACCGGCCTCAACCTCCCGGAGTTACCCGAAGACGACCTCGCGTTCATGGCCGACCTGGAAGCGGCCCTGGCCCTTGACTCGGATGTGGAGAGCGACGACTCCTTACCGGTCTGGGAAATGGCCGCCATCAGCCATGCGTCCCAGATGGCGCGTCGGGAAGAGACCTCGCCTGAGGAGCGACTGGATCGCCTCGTCCACGCAAGCATGGACGAACTCGACGCTCTGCGTCACGAGGTTCGAACGGCGCTCGACCAGACCTGGACGCGGGCAACCGGCGGCCGAGAGGACCAGGCCCGTCTCGACCGGCCCCGGACCGCACGTGGGGCAGGCTCCACTCTGGTGGAGTGGATGAGCGCGAGGCTCACACACCCACCGGGGTCGTCGCTCTCCGACCGGTACTTCATCGAAAGTCTGGCCGACCTGGGGCTGCGCTGCTTCATCGCCACTGCCCGTCGCATGTCAGACGGCTCAGCCACGGGAGAGGGGAGAGCAGTGTTCATTGCCCGCACGTCCGGGGCAACCGGCAGACACCGACGACAATGACCGTCGTCTGTCTGACTGCCTTCGCTTCACGCCTTGCTGGGACAGGCGCCTTGGAGGTGGACAGCGCAGATCAGCAATGCGCAACTACCTGTGCCAACACCGCTCCCCGGCGTGCGGTTTGCCCGTCAAGGGGAGGTACCAGCTGGCGACCTTTCGGGTGCAGGGAACGCCTGTACCCGGACGTCCAGTTGCGCTGTACCAACCCCGGCAGCACGCGCCTGAACTGCTTGCCCACCGACAGCAGACTGCCGCTGCTCCAGTGGGCCCTGTGCATCATGAAAAATGCACGTCAGATGGCCTGGTGTGCGTAGGCGTCGGGAGGCTGGGGTGGGTCCGGAGCGGTAGTCCACCGACAAGGTCATCCGTCCGCGATGCCCCGCTGTCAGTGCCCGCCCGTAGCCTCGCAGAGGCAATCGTGCTGAAGGGGGCCCCATGGCAGTCCGACCCTGTTCCAGGTGTGGCAAGAATGAGAGCGCCAATCGCAAAGGCAAGCCAGGACGCTGTGTTGAGTGTATCGATGCGATCTACCGTGCACTCAAGGTAGATCCAGAGGGGACGTTTGTATCTCCTGGGGCCCCGAGGAACTACCGGTGCCAGACCTGTGGCAGGCCCGGGGCGATTCCGTACAAGGAGATCCAGTCGCGAAGTATTGAACTCTGCAACTGGTGCGTCAGTCGCCGCATGTATGAGGACGGCCTGGCGCGGGACCCAGAGCACTGGCTGATGGACCAGAGCGACGTGGCCCGAATGGCCCGCGAAGCGGGTTTTGAAATGGTGGATGGGGCTGGGAGGACGCTTCCCGAGAGTCAAATGGTCTGCCGTATCGGGGAAGTTTGGGAGTCGATCGATGTCGTGTGCATACTCTGTGCTGCCCCGAACACCTTCAACGCCGTCCATATACTTTCGAGTTCGAGTAAGCCATGGACGCATTGCTATGCATGCTTCACATCAAAGTTCGCTGGTTGGCAAAACGAGTTCTATGGCAAGTTCGGATTGATTCGAGAGCACGATGGGTATGCGAAGCTATCGGACCCAGTCTCTGCGCACTGTGCTGAGCCCGACTGTGGTGCGAGCAGGAAAGTCTCCATCTGTGCGCTCGCTGCTGGCGCCCCTCCTTGCTTGCGATGCGCAGAGGGGGTCGACCCGGATCTCCCTCACTGGGTATATCTGATCCACTTTCTACCCCTTGGGCTGATCAAGGTCGGAATCACGCATAGCGAGCCGAGGGTGTATGACCGCGTCGCTGCCCACATCTCTCGGGGCGGTGTCCTGATTGATCGGTGCCTCGTTCCGAATCGGGAGGCTGCTCGTACTGTCGAGGATTGGGTATTGGAGTCGATGCGCCAGCACCTACGGTCTGGGGATCCGAGAGACTTCCCTCAAGGAGGGTGGACTGAGACCTGGGTCGACAGTGCCCCCTCTTTAGACCTCGGCGCGGTGATTGATGAAATCGCTACCCAGAAGGCCCCTGGATTCGATCGAGGGTCAAGGGTGGAAGCCTTCCCTTCTTCGCCGGCAGTGGACAGCAGCATGCACGGTAGGTTCGTGTTCTCCGAGGAGGTGTCGGAGAGTGGAGAGGTCACTCATACCGTGACCTTTGTTCATCCACTGCTTGAGTAATCAATTTCTGAACGGTCACGTGACCTGTTCTACGCCTGCTACGCGCGAGCCCAGAAGGGCCGCTGACCGGGCGCGTTCGGTCAGCGGCCCCAGCGGCTGGAGGGAGCTACGCGGCCTCCACCACCGCTTCGAACTGGAGCGGCAGATTGAAACGGTCTGGGCCGAGACATAACTGACTTCGTCCACCTGCTGTTATCTAACGCTGTTGTCAGTCGAAGGGTTCGGGATCGGCGACGCTCCCACGCGACATAACGGCAACGTTCTTGTCTCCGTCCCTGACGCCAGTGCGAGCACGAATTCGCCATGACGAGGCAGCGGCGGCGCGTACTGGAAGCCGTTCTCGGTGCGAGTGATCACGATGCTGCCTGCGCAGCAGCGATTCGCGGAGCGGCCACGGGCCATGGCCTTGGAGAGGTGTCCTTCGGGTGGCGGCGGAGAGCCCACCTCGTGGCAGTGGACCGACAGCTGCGTGCAGGCGATGTGTGCGTCGGGTGCCGCCGCCCGTACCCCTTGGATGATTTCTGGTCGCGGATTGGCTGTCCGGCCGCTCGTCCCCATCGAGAAGATCACCATGCGCGGGTCAACCGCGGACGTGAGCGAGCGCGCGAACTCCACCGGATTCATAGCCCCGGGAAGGCCACCGTGATGCGGGAAGACGAGAACATCTGCGCAGAGTTGCTTACTCCGGCGGTCCAAGATGTCCCTCAAGCCGACGCCGTCGATGTCGCTGGCGAGGAGCACGGCAGCCGCGCCGTCGAGATGAATCCGGATGACGGCGGACATGGTGTTGCTCGTCACCGTGCCGAACCGGGCATCGCGCGTGCGTGGACCTGAGAGCGCCATCAACGGCCGAGGATGACACACTTCGAGCTCCGCCCGGCCCACCCGGATGGGCAGGCCCGTATCCGTGTACACCGGCAGGATGCCCGTGATGCGCTCGTCGTCCGACACGAGCTGCAGAGTTTCCTGCAGGTGCCGCCACGCCCGACTGTCTTTGGACGCGTCAGCGTTGACCCGGACGCGGCCGAGCGACCACCGCGGGTCCAGGAGGAGTCTGTTCATTCCCGCGATGTGATCGTTGTCGACGTGCGAGACGATGACCTCTTCAAGGTCCGTGCAGCCGAGTCTTTCGAGTTCGGCGTGTGTGGTGTCGTCCGCGGCGTCGACAACCGCGCACCGTTTTCCGTCGCGCACGATGGCGGAGTTGCCATGACCGACATCCAGGATCGTGACCGCTAGATCGCCCTCGGGGGATGCGCTCTGACGGGGGACAAAAGCAGCGGTCACAGGGCGCTGACTTCCTCGGACAGTTGGGGGGCCAGGGAGATGTGTGCGAAGCAGAGGTCCTCAGCCCGAGGGGCGTAGCAGTTGACCTCGGCCCGTAACCAGGTGCCTGGCAGCAGGGCGTCGGCCGGGATCCCGGTGTCCTCCTCGAAGCGTAGGAGTGGCAGGTGCGCCACCTGCGTCAGACTCCAGCCGCTGACCAGCACCTCGGCATACGGCGTTGCGCCTGCCGGGTACACGGCGAGGACCTCGACCGGGGTGCGGAACCGGCTCCGCTCTCGTGACCACTTGCCGGCCGCCTCTTCGAGGGCGTATCGGACGGCGCCGAGGACTTCTTCTTCGTCGGCCTGCTTGGGGACGACCGCGGGGATGTCGGCCCGCCAACGGTGGATGGAGGATGCCTCGTGGGTGCCTACATGCGAACTCATAACGATGGCTGGAAGCTTGTGAGGGCTGCTGTTGGCCCTGGCAGCGAGCTCCGCTCCCGTGAACGCGACCGGCCAGCTGTTGCTCAGCTGGTGGTCGCAGACGAGTACGTCTAGAGGGGGGAGCGTCGACAGATACTCCTCCGCCGTGGCCCGGGGCTGCGGCCGGGGCATGATCAGAGCCTGCATGTCGAAGTCTTCGAAGAGCCGACCAAGGGCTTCCGCGTCGGCCTTCACATCGTCCACGATGCCGACCTTGCGGACACCCTCAAGGTACAGAGCCATCGTCACTCCTCCCGTTCGTCGTTCGCGGTCTTGGCGGCGAGGGTTGCCGTCGAGGCAGGCAACTCGACCAGGAGCCGGGCGCCTCCCAAAGGACCGTTTTTGAGCGCCTCCTGACGGCCCAGCATGTCGCCGACAGTGTCACGGACGATGGTCAGCCCCAAGCCTGTCCCGCCGTCTCGCGTCGTGAATCCGGGAACCCAGATCTCTTCGATTGAGGCATCCTGGATACCTGGGCCCGAGTCATCCACGATGAGGCGAATCCATGGGGTGTCCTTGTCGACGAAGGAGCGCGTCGCGAGATGGATCCTGCGCTCGGACCCGCCGTCCGTACGCGTCAGCGCGTGGATGGAGTTGACGAGCAGATTGGAGACGATGGATTCGACCGCAGCCTCGTAGGTTCGTACGCGAAGGTTCTGGCAGCCGAGGTCCTGGGTGACGTGAATGCCGCGGTCACTTAGGAAGTTGTGGAACAGCCGCAATGTGGCCAGACACACTTCGTCGATGTCCACGTATGTCAGATCGCGCTTCTTGCGGACAAGGAGTTCCAAGGGGAGCTTCGCAAAAATCTGCAAGGTGCGGGCCCCATCCGTGATGGCGCTCAGGGACGGTTTGTAGCGATCGTCGACGGTCGCCGGATCCAGGTCCCGACGCACCCTTCTGTCGACCGTGCGCACTTCCTGGAGGATGCGATCAGCGGGCTGCTGCGCCTCGTGGGCGAACACGGCGGTACTCGTTCCCACGGTAGCGAGGGCCCGGTAGAGGAGCAGCTCGGAGTGGAGATCCTTGATCTCTCGCAGACGCTGGTCCGCGAGGAGCTGCGAGGTGGTCAGGATGCGCTGTACCGACGCACGGTCGAAGTTGCCGTCCAGACGTCCCTGGTTGTCCGCAAGTTGCTCTTCAAGGGCCTTCTTGGCCTCGGTGAATTCGGCCTCGGCGTCGGCCGTCTGCGTCTTCGCGCGCTTGCGTTGTTCCTGCCGTTCGGCCTCGCGAATCTGGCGACGGCGCTGTGACGCCCACTCGATCGCGGACCGGGCGAACTCACGTAGCTCACCGAAGGCCGCGTTCTGGACGAAACCGCTACGGTCCGTCTTCGGCTGGAGGCGATCTTCTGGGTCGTTGACGACCAGCGCCCCTACGGAGTTGTTCGTGTAGGGCCGGAATTCGGAAAGCACAGCACGGCGGACGTTGATGCTCAGCCAGTCGTCGTCAGGGTCACCGTAGGGCTGGACGCGCAGCCCGTGGTGATACAGGTGCACACCGCCGACGTCTGCGAGCCAGCTCTTGATCTCCGGTGTCGGCTGAATCGAGTCACGCAGGGCGACCGAATGCCTCGGGTTGAGGTTAAACATCCACAGATCGAACCTGGCCGCAGGGGCACTGGTGAAGAGACGTTGGCCGTCGTCGGTGGTGATTCGGCGTCGCCCTCCTGTGGCTACAGACCGAAGATCATCCGCCGTTGCGGTGCCGATCAGATGCCCATGGTGATCCCTGAGTTCCGCCGACTGGCTACCATCTACACCCAGCCGCCCCGACAGGTGGAACTCGGCCCACTGCAAATGTTCATCCGTCACGGCCGAGGTGAGGTCCTCGTATCCGAACGCCGTTTGATTCCAGCGAATCTTGAAGGTCGACTCGGTCTGAAACGGGCCCGTGAGCAGCGTGAGCGAGCGCGTCAGCCGCTCGACATCGGCGACGCTCAAACCCTGCCGGAGATCGTGTATCTCGATACGAGTTCCCACGCGGGCGTGAGGCAGGACGTCGCGGAGTTCGAGCGCTACGTCCTCCACCGCCTGAGCGGAGTCTAGTTCGTCCCAGTCGATACCCAGGGTGTACTGCACCCCTGGGCTCGCCGCTGATCGTGTCGTGACCTTCACGCGCCGGCCCAGGCGAAGCGCCGCAAGACGCCCGAGCCCCTTCTCGCCGACCCGCCTTCGACCGCTGCTGGTGAACGGCGACGACGGTTTCCTGGAACTGCCGATGAGCAGGAAGTCGGAGGTGAGCTCGGCATCAGTCATACCGTGCCCGTCGTCCGAAACGATGATCGAGCCACCAGGGCGCGCGGAGTCGACCAACTCGATGCTGCACTCGGTGGCGTCGGCGTCGTACGCGTTGCGTACCAACTCCATGATCCCCATGTCCGGATGCGGAACGAGCTCTTCACCGAGACGCGTGAGGATCTTGGGCGCGAAGCGCAGATAATGCCTGGCCAACCGGCGCCACCTCTCATCAGCAGTGGGATTCCAGCATGCTAGCTGCATAATGACCGTGCAAGCGAAGCCTTCTGACGTTACGTCACAATAGGGTGCCGCCCAGGCTCGCTGAACTGTTGCATGCTCTGGTGTTCCCGCCGCGGTCGGCGGCGACTCAGGCCGGCCAAGCTTCACGCAGACAAGGGTTACAACTAGCTTCACCTGCGCCGATGGTTACGCGTGCGTGGCATCAAGCAGCGCATCGCCCGAGGGGGGATCGAGACCTCGCAGTGGCTCGGCCGCCTCCGCTCGACCATTGAGCGCACCATGGCCTGGCTCGCCGGCGCCTGCACCGCCGCTATGAACGCAAGGCCGAGCACTTCCTCGCCTTCACGAGCATCGCCTGCACTCTCATCTGCTGTAGTGATCGGCCATGTCCATGAGGGTGCGGCCATGTGGGTCTGCGAGTTCCGGATCCGCCCCGAAGGCCAGCAACACGGCCGTGGTGTGCACAGTCAACGCCTGCCCGCTCTGCAGGGAGCCATCACCCTCGACGTCGATCGCGTGCGTCAGCAGCGTCATCTTGCTGAAGACCTCGTCGGGCTCGGAACCAGTGGCCAGCAACCGGGCCAGGGTCTCAGCATCCTCCTGCTCGACCGCTTGATGCGCGGGTGTCCAGTAGTCGCTCACCACGACATTCAACGGTCCCGACAGCACGCCTGCCAGCGACTATCGACGCCATCAGACACCAGTGGAGATGACGTCTTAGTTCAGCGCACCAAGATGCGTGTTCGGACGACAACCCGAGGCGAGCCGTCTAGGGACGGCAAGGGTGTGAATCGCTGAGCAGTGGCTTCACGCTCCGCACGAGGCGCCCCGTCCAAGGCTCCCAGCACACGATCCTGCTGCTCAGGCGTGAGACGTTCCAGCATCCGGGCCATCGCGCCGAGCTCATCCCCGACCGACGTCACCGCTCACCGGCGAGGTCGAGATCACCCTTGCCCGTCTCGGCCACACCCTCAGCGATCCGGGGACGCCGCCAGGGGTGCGCGATCGGGCCGGAGACCGCCCGCCACCACGGCTCGACCTGAAGCTTTCCCGCCGGCTCGAACGGCTCCCCCGGCCGCGGGAACGCCACTGCCTGGACTCACCCGGCTCCGCCCACGCATGGAAAGCCAGGTTGAACGTCCCCCAGTGGATCAGCAGCAGAACCCCGCCCGGACCGCCTCCCTGCAGGTCAAGATGTGCCTGCACCACCTGGGCCGGCGACATGTGAATGTCTGGCCACGCCCCGGGCAGCGGCGTATAGTCCGTGTAGTTCTTGGGCGACACCCAGTTGAGCGCTTCTGCCACGAACTGCGCCGGTATCGCAATTTCGTCCACCCACGCGCCGAGATTCGCGAGGCTCATGCCCCAGACCGCGAATCACTGAACATGTGCTGGCCTGTGGTCAACGCGGTCCTGAACGACCTCGCCGACTCCCAGGGCAAGGCAACTTGACCAACGTGAACCAGCTCCGCCGCGCGCGTAGCACGTCATGCGAGTCTGAGCACGGGGCGACTGTCCGGCATCCGCTGCACACTGGCCCCCACCCCACACACAATGGGGCCCGCTGCGTCATTCGCTGACGTCGACGCCGCAGCCCCGGGCCAGGCGCGCCCTGAACGGCAGACGACCCCGACCTACCCGTCCTGCTCCTGGCTCACCAGCCCAAGTTCGTCGACCGGGCGGCGGCCGCTGGCATCGACCTCCGGCTCTCCGGCCACACCCACGGCGGCCAGATCTGGCCCTTCCACCACTTGGACCGCATCGACCAGCCCGCCCTCGCCAGCCTCAGCCACCACGGTCCCCGCACCCTCCTCTACACCAACCGCGGCACCGGCTTCTGGGCCCGCCGTTCCGCGTCTTCGCCCCCAGCGAGATCACCCTGCTCGTGCTCCGCTCCCCACACCTGCCCATCGCGCCGCAGCAGAGGGCGGGCCAACACATCCGCTTTCAAGTGTCCTTGAGCTGGGGCGCGGCGGCGACAGATAACCAGGCTCGTCTCGCCGAGGACAAGATCCGGGCCATTCCCGGCCCGACGGCCACAACGAGCAACACGTGGCCACGTTTTACGCAGGGCAGCGACGTTTGACGCCAGTACCACCAGCAGACGAAGAACCTGCTGGTTGGCTCAGCACCACAGTCAGGCAGCAGCCCAAAGACCGGCGTCCAGAATGCGCGCAGCCTTCGTGATGCTTCCCGGCATCAGGTGCCGGTAAGTCCGATATGTCTCCTCGATCGATTTGTGATCCATCCACTCGGCTACGTCGGTGACCGGTATACCGTTACTGAGGGCGTTCGACGCAAAGAAGTGACGGAAGCTGTACATACCAACCCCCTCTTCTGGCGGCAACTGCTTGAACAGTTTCTGTACGCGATAGTGTTCCATTCCTTGTGTGTAATATCCGCTCGGGCCACGAAGAAGGTACCCCTCCGAAGTCACCGGACGCCTCTTTGCGAACTTCTCCATTTCCTCACGCACCGTACGAGGTAGGGGAACCTCCCGAAACTCACCCACTTTTCGGTGCTTCAACTTCGCCGGCCTATTCAACCTGGCATGTATCTGCTCGTGTACACGGTAGACATCGTCTGCAACGATGTTGTTCAGGTTGACAGCCCGAGCTTCGCCGTTTCGCAGACCGCAGCCGACCATCATAGTGATTTCCAGGGCAAGGTCCTCATGAGCTATTGACAGCGCCTTTTCTATGTAACCCAACGTGGGGATACTCACCCTGTCGCGCACGTACTCCGGCCCTTGCACGCCCTTCACAGGGTTACTCGGAATGGCTCCCTTCTCATGGGCATCCAAGAGGATCGACTTGAGGACCCGGAAGATGCTCACCTGGTTACCCCGACCGACACCGTTCGCCTCCAGGTCATCGAGAAACTGCTCCACCACGGTCGGTGTCACTGAGTTCAATTTCCTCGACCCCAGCGTCGGGTTGATGTGCACGTTAAGAGAGCTGAGCACGTTCTCCTTCGTAGAGTATTCCGTCATTCTGCGTTGCCGGGGCAGCCACGTTTCCGAGTACTCCCTGATGGTCTGTTGGCCCAATTCTCGACGGGCCTCCGCCAGCGCGGGTGCCGTCGCCTTCTTCTCGGCATACAACTTCGAAAGTCGCTCGATCGCATCATCCTGGGAAGTGAAGCCCCTCTCCTCACGCTGTTTCCCCAGCGCATCCCGGAAACGAATGGTGTACCGGTGGGGGCAACGAGTGGGCTTGACGCAGGAGCAGTCCTTGAAAAACGAACCCATGCCGCGGGCGAGCTGGCGTGCCACGAATGAAACCTTCCGAACAAGAGCAGGTCCGCCCCTTGGGGCGTCAGCGACGGACCGAGGGGCAGCGGTGCAGTACTCAGCCATGCCTCTTGCTGACCATTTGCTGACCTGGACCTGATCATCATGCCTCTGACCTGCGGAGATGACCAAGCATCAGATTTTCCAAAGGAATGTGCAGGGAAGCGGGCGGGGGGTGAACGGGGTTGATCGGAAGCGGGCAGGATGGATCACAGGGCACCACAGGGAGGTTGGCCATTCACCCTGACCTGCACGACTTACGCACACCAGGGCGCCCCCGCGGCGACTCGATCCGCAAGGACACCAAGCTGCAGGCCGTCGGCACCAACCGGTTCTTGATCCCGCAACTCTTCCTTGAACCCGCGACTATTCCTTCTTCTCGGCGAGGGGCAGAAGATGCTCGCCGGTCAGATGCAGCACCTCGCGGCTCCTCGCTCTTGCGGTCGACCAGCCAGCGCAGGATCAGGCCGTCCAATACCGCGTTGAGATAGCGGGTGAGGACCGGTAGAGGAACAGTCCAACGGATCCCCTCGGCCTCGGCAGCCTCCGCGAGGAGACCCAGGTGGACTTCCAGGCAGCTCTGGTGCTGTCGGCGAGCCAGTTCCTCGAAGCCGGCCTGCCGCAAGGCGTAATGCGTGAGCTCATAGGTCACCCGGTGCTCTCCCGGACCGAGTTCCACACCGTCCCAGAAAGCGCCCAGGCCCTCGGACATCCTCGTACCGAGATCGCCACCCTCCCGGAGGGCATTCCGCGCCGCTTCGGCACTCCTTGCGGTGAAGCGGGTGAGGACTTCCCGGAGGAGTTCCTCCCGAGAGCTGAAGCGGTGACGGAGCCGGACAGCGACTGCACGGGCCTTGACACCCCCTGGCGCGACGCCGAACAATTCCCGCTGCAAGCACGCGAATGAAACGATTCAAAAAGTCGTCCCGCAGACCGCGCTCTTCCCCCGGTTTCCAGGGCGCCCCCTCCCTAGCATCACCGCACATCGTCAGCAGGAGCCCGCATGTCCTCTGCAACGCGTCGGTCTGTCCTGCGCTCGGCCATAGCCGTGGCGCTCACGCCCACCCTCGGCTCGGTGCTTCTACCGGGGCTCGCTCCCCCGGCGTCGGCCGCCGTCTCCTGGACCGCAAAGTGGATCTGGGCTCCGTCCAGCTCGGCGAACCAGTGGGTGGCGTTCCGTAGATCGTTCACCTTGGGCTCCGCGCCGTCCAAGGCGGTGACGCAGATCGCGGCGGACTCCAAGTACTGGCTGTGGGTCAACGGCACACTCGTCGTGTTCGACGGGCAGCTCAAGCGCGGCCCCAGCCGCACCGGCACCTACTACGACGAGATCGACCTCGCCCCTCACCTGAAGAGCGGCAGCAACACGGTGGCGCTGCTGGTGTGGTACTTCGGCAAGCAGGGCTTCTCGCACAACAGCAGCGGCAAGGGCGGCCTGCTGTTCCAGTCCGACATCACCACCGGTTCCACCACCACCCGGGTCGTCAGCGACACCAGCTGGAAGCACACCGTCCACCGGGGCTACTCCGACAACACCAGCGGCACCCAGGTCAACTTCCGCCTGCCCGAGTCGAACATCTACTACGACGCCCGCAACGCCACCGCCCTGACCGCCTGGGAGTCGGCCGGCTTCGACGACAGCGCATGGAGTGCTCCCACCGACTTCGGAGCCGCCGGCAGCGCGCCCTGGAACGATCTCGTCCAGCGACCGGTCCCGCAGTTCCGGTACTCGGGCCCGAAGTCCTACAGCAACGCGTCGTCGCTGCCGTCCACGGGACAGGGCGCCACCGCCATCACGGCCACTTTGCCCTCCAACCTCCAGGTCACGCCGTACCTGAAGGTGGACGCTCCGGCCGGCGCGGTGATCGGCATGCAGACCGACCACTACTCCGACGGCGATGGCCTGACCGGCCTCACACCCGGGGCGGAAAACAACATTCGCGCCACCTACGTCTGCAGGGGCGGGGTCCAGGAGTTCGAGGCGCTGGCATGGATGAGCGGCACGGCCGTGCGGTACACTATCCCGGCGGGCGTCACCATCCTGGATCTGAAGTACCGGGAGTCCGGCTACGACACCGACTTCGCCGGGTCGTTCAGCAGCAGCGACGCCTTCCTGGACACCCTGTGGACCAAGGCCGCCCGCACCATGTACGTCAACATGCGCGACAACTACATGGACTGCCCCACCCGCGAGCGCGCCCAGTGGTGGGGCGATGTGGTCAACCAGCTCAAAGAAGGCTTCTACACCTTCGACACCCGCTCCCACGCCCTCGGCGCCAAGGCCATCGCCGAGCTGACCGCCTGGCAGAAGCCCGGCGGCGCGCTCTACTCGCCGATCCCGTCCACCATCTGGACCGCGGAACTGCCCGTTCAGATGCTCGCCTCGGTATGGGCCTTCGGCACCTATCACCTCTACACCGGCAAGACCGACGCCGTCACCAGCGCCTACCCGGCGGTGAAGACATACCTGAACCTGTGGAGCCTGGACGCCGACGGACTGGTCAACCACCGCGCCGGGGACTGGGACTGGGAGGACTGGGGCAGCAACATCGACGCCCGCGTCCTGGACAACTGCTGGTACTACCTGGCCCTCGACACGGCCATCACCCTCGCCGGTCTCAGCGGCAACAGCGGCGACGTCACCGCCTGGCAGACCAAGCGCGACAGCATCAAGGCCAACTTCGACCGCGTTCTGTGGAACTCCTCGAGGAACGAGTACCGCTCACCCGGCTACAGCGGTGACACCGACGACCGCGCCAATGGTCTCGCCGTCGTCGCCGGCCTCGCGCCCGTCTCCCGCCACCGGGCGGTCACCGCGGTACTGCGCACCCACCTCAACGCCAGCCCGTACATGGAGTTCTACGTCCTGGAAGCGCTCTACCTCATGGGCGCGGCCACCGTCGCCGAGGAGCGGATGCGCAACCGCTACGCCGCCCAGGTCGCCGACCCCGCCTGCTACACCCTGTGGGAGATATGGGAAAAGTCGGGCGGCACCGACAACCACGCCTGGAACGGCGGCTCTCTGTACACCCTGTCCGCCTACGCCGCCGGTGTCCGCCCCACCAAGCCCGGCTGGACCACGTACGACGTCGTCCCGCAGACCGGCACTCTCACGCAGGTCAACACGGTGACACCGACCGTCAGGGGCAACATCCGCGTCGGCATCACCCGCGACGGCACCCAGGTGACGCTGACCCTCACCTCCCCGAGCGGCACGACCGCGCGGGTGGGGGTGCCGACCTATGGCGGCTCCTCGCCGGTCATCAAGGCGAACGGCACCACCATCTTCACGGGCGGCTCCGCCACCGGCAGCGTCTCCGGCCTCGGTTACGCGGGCAAGGACACCTCGTACGTCTACTTCACCCTGCAGCCGGGCAGCTGGACGTTCACGGTCAGCGGCGCCGGCCGACTCGACAACCTCGCGCTGGGCCGGCCCGTCACCAGCAACAGCAGCCTCGAGAACAGCGACTGGGGCAGGAACCGGCTCACCGACGGCAAGCTCACCAGCGTGGCCGGTGCCAAGGGCTACACCAGCATCGACTTCCCCTCCGCCGACGTCAGCGCCAACCCGGTCTGGGTCGAGATCGACCTCGGCGCCGACACCGACCTCGACGCCGTACGCCTCTTCCCCCGCACGGACACCCCGGCGGCCGGCGGCGGCACCGCGGGATTCCCCGTCGACTTCACCATCCAGACCCGCCCCGATGGAGCCGGCACCTACACCACCGCCCGTACCATCACCGCCGAGCCCAACCCGGGCGGGCTGGTGCAGACGTACGGCTTCAAGACCACCACCGCCCGTTACGTACGCCT
Organism: Streptomyces sp. NPDC013187; assembly: GCF_042899705.1. Taxonomy (NCBI): domain Bacteria; kingdom Bacillati; phylum Actinomycetota; class Actinomycetes; order Kitasatosporales; family Streptomycetaceae; genus Streptomyces; species Streptomyces sp. NPDC013187. Next base: position 216,498 of record NZ_JBIBAF010000010.1, read on the forward strand.
CCAGGCCACCAAACTCGGTACGCCCCCCGTGGACGAGACCACCAAGTACCGCCTCCAGCTCGCCGAGCTCACCGTCCCCACCGCCGCGACGACCGTCACCGCCAACTACACGCTGGAGAACGGCGACTGGGGCAAGACCCGGGTGCTCGACGGCACAACCACCAGCGTGACCGGCTCCAAGGGCTTCACCAGCATCGACTTCCCCTCCGCCGACGTCACCGCCACCCCGGTCTGGATCGAGATCGACCTCGGCGCCGACCGGGCCATCCGCTCCGTCACCCTCCACCCCCGCACCGACGCCGGCGCGGTCGGCGGCGGCACCGCGGGCTTCCCCGTCGACTTCACCATCCAGACCCGCCCCGATGGAGCCGGCACCTACACCACCGCCCGTACCATCACCGCCGAGCCCAACCCGGGCGGAGCCGCACAGACCTACACCCTCACATCCGCCACCGGCCGCTACGTACGCCTGAAGGTCTCGAAACTCGGCAAGCCCGCCTCGGACGAGACCACGAGGTACCGCCTCCAACTCGCCGAGATCCGTATCAAGTAGCAGGCCATCCCGAAACGGGCGGCGGTGCAGGTCATTCACCACGGCCTCACCGCCGCGGATCGGGTCGAGCGGTTCAACGATCAGCGTCTCCACACAATTCGGTACAGGCCCGAGCCTCCACCGATCCCGGAGCGCTCCACCCCTGCCGGGTCACCATCGCCGCCGCCCTCGGCGTCGAGGGCGGCGACCGGATCGTGCTGCGCGCCGCCGACGGTCTACCAGCGCGGCCGTATCCAGGACGAGTCGATGCTCCACGAGCAGCGCAAGCACGACGGCACCCCGCCCGTCATCGGCGTCAACACCTTCCGCGACCCCCACGCGGAGAGCACCGGGCCGGGCGCCATCGAGCCGGCTCGCGCCACCGAGGAGGAGAAGCAGTCCCGGCTGCGGCGCGTGCGCACCTGTCGTCAACGCCCTCCTGGTGCCCTACCTGCTCAGCGCGGTACGGATGGTGGAGTCCGGGCTCCGCCCCACGACGCTCGACATGCAAGCCCAGAGGGCCGGCGCCTGTCAGCGTGGCCTGGCCGGGGCGGCGCACAGGCCTGGCGATGTGACGAAGCCTCCACCCGGCGACCGGGAGGAGGCTTCGAGCCCGGCCTCCAGCGTCGCGCAGGCCATCCCCGACCTTCTAGTTGTAGTGCGGCCTCAGATGCAGCGAGTTGATGGGCGTCAGGTCCCGGTACTCGCCGTGTTCGGCCGCGATCGACGACGTGCAGTCGTTCGCGTTGTAACTGAGGCACAGCTCGACCACCGCGCCGTCGTACTGGTTGTTCAGCACCCAGTGGTTACCCACCTGGTTGCTGAGGTTGTGGGCGCCGTAGGTCCAGTAGATGTGGCTCGGCGACACGGCCGGGTTCTGGTTCTGCGGGTAGACGCAGACTGCGCCGTACGGGCAACCTGCCCAGGTGTCGGCCGGCTTGGCCTGTGCGGTGCCCGTCGCGACGACGGCCGCGGTCACGCCGGCGAAGGCCAGCGCGGCGGCGCGCCTCAGCTTGGTGCGCATGGAAGGTGACTCCTCCACTGTGGGATCGGGTGATGACCGGAGACCTTACGGAGCGGGTGGGCGTGGCAGGTCCTGACAGATGTCAGGGCCCGGCAGGCAGGGCGAGTGCGTACGTTCGCGGGAGACCACCGAGACCAGGGGGAGTGCCGTGGACAGAGTGCGCAGATCATGGGGAACGGGGAGAGCGTGGCGGAGTGAGCGGCCATGGGGTCGCCGGGTACGGCTATGGCTGGCCGCGCTCGTGACGGTGGTGAGTCTCGGCCTGCCGGTCGCCTCGGCCGCTCCGGCGACCGCCGCCCCGGGATGCGCGCCGTTGCAGTCCGGTGCGAGCCAGGCCGCGCAGGCGGCCGTCCAGGTTGCGTGCCGATACGTCGGGCAGCAGTACGCCTGGGGCGGCGGTCACGCGCAGGGGATGCCCGGTCCCAGTCAAGGCATGTACGACCGCTTCTACCCGGAAACCGCCGCGGACCCGGCCTACTGGAGCTTCGACTGCATCGGCCTGGTGCGCTGGGCCTGGTACAAGGCGACCGGCCGGGACATCATCACAGAGCGCACGACGCAGGCGACCTTCGCGACACCGGGATACGCGCACACGAAGCTGCTGAAGTCGCAGGGGTCGGCCGTGCTGCTGCCCGGCGACATCATGTACTTCGGCCGGGACGGCTTCGGTCCGACGCACGTCGCGCTCTACCTCGGCAATGGACTGATGGTCGAGGCACCGGAATCCGGCGCGAAAATCCAGGTCAACTCCATCAGCGCCCGCTGGGACCGCTACCAGGGCGCGTTCCGCCCGCACGCCGACGCCGTGCCGATGGTCTGGACATGGGACGGCCGCGGTTCGTACCACAAGACATGGGGCCAGCCCAATCTGCGGCAGGACTCGAACACCGGCAGCCACATCAACTTCACCAACGGCAACGGCATCTCCGTGCAGGTGCGGGTGCTGTGCCAGCGGGTGGGCGAGCGAGCCACGGTCGACGGCATGGTGAACAACGTCTGGTCGTACCTGCCGGACTACCACAGCTGGATCAGCAATCTCTTCGTCCAGGGGCCGGCGTTGCTCAAGGACGTACCGTCCTGCGGTGACTTTCCGGCGATCGGCGGAACTCTGGCCGGCGCAGAGAACAACACGTCCTGCGGCGACGGCACTCAGCCCGACTCCGCGGGTGCATGGACGGCCAAGTCGACCACCGTCTTCGGCCGTACCGTGGAGCTCCGCTACAACGGCACCACCCAGTGCGCCTGGGGCCGCATCACCGGGGGCACGGTCGGCGACGAGATCTGGGTGGACCGCAGTGCCGACGGAGGGAAAACCTGGGACTCGATGCTGGGCTACACCACCGTCACCTCGGGCAACGACGCGTACACCACCCAGTGGAACGACGCCGGCCTCGTGATGCGAGCCTGCGGCACCAACGGCCGGGGCGGCAGCATCGAATGCACCGGCTGGTTCTGACTGACAGCGCTCACGCGGCGAACGGCCCCGGCGCTGAAAAGGTGATCACGCCGTGCCGCCCCCCTGTGCGGCGGCGCAAGCACAGCCCCGGGCGCGTCGGATCATGAGTCTGAGCCCTGATCGAGCGCCCGGCCTTCCCCCATGGGGCCGGGCGCTCGTGTGCGGGTCAGCGGTGGACCCGGATGGTCATCCGGTTCCGGCCGAGCAGCACACTCACCGCCTGCGTCCAAGGAGCCGGAAGGCCGCCTGCCCGCCTTCGATCGCGAGGCATACCGTCGAGTTGTGCATCAACCGCATGGCCGTACCGGCGGCCCGAGTCGAGTGCCGTGGCGGCGGGACTGCGGTGCGCGGCCGACTGGCGGGAGGGCGTCTCCTGGCGGGGATCGTCATGGCGGCGCGCCCCGGAGTCGTTCCGCTCGACGGCCTCTCCTTTCCGTCTCTCCTCCCCCGCTCGCCGAGTCGTCCTCCAACTGAACCGAAACGGAGACCGCATGCCTTCCGACACCGCACGCCGCCGCTGCGCCGTGGTGGGACTGGGCGCCCGCGCCCGGCTGTTCACCACGGCGCTCGCCGGTCCCTACGCGGACCGGATCGACCTGGTGGGTTTCTGCGACGTCAATCCCCACCGGATGGCCGTGCACAACGAGTGGATCGGCGCCTCGGTACCCGCCTACCCCGCCGAGGACTTCGCTCTGATGCTGCGCCGCGAGCGCGTCGATCTCGTCGTCGTCTGCACGGTGGACCGGACTCACGACCACTACATCGTCGAGGCTCTGGAGGCCGGCTGCGACGTGGTCACCGAGAAGCCGATGACGACGGACGCGGACCGTGCCCGCCGCATCCTCGACGCACAGCGGCGCACCGGCCGTCAGGTGCGGGTCGCCTTCAACTACCGTTACAACCCGGTGCACGCCGCCGTCCGGGAGACCCTCGCGGCCGGAGAGATCGGCGAAGTGGGCTCCGTGCACTTCGAATGGCTGCTCGACCTGCGGCACGGCGCCGACTACTTCCGGCGCTGGCACCGAGAGAAGGCCAACTCCGGGGGTCTGATGGTGCACAAGGCCACCCACCATTTCGACCTGGTCAACTGGTGGCTGGGCACCGAGCCCCAGACGGTGTACGCGCAGGGCGGGCTGTTCTTCTACGGCGACGAGGCGGGCACACGCCGCGGCCTGGCCCGTGACTACGCGAGGGCGCACGGCTCGCCGGCCGCTGCGGACGACCCGTTCGCCGTGCGGATGGCCGACTCGCCGCTGCTCTCCGCGCTGTACCTGGACGCGGAGTCCGAGGACGGCTACCACCGGGATCAGAACGTCTTCGGACCAGGGGTGACGATCGAGGACGACATGGCGGTGCTGGTCCGCTACGCGACCGGCTCCACGCTGACCTACCACCTCACCGCCTATGCCCCTTGGGAGGGGTACCGGATCGCCTTCAACGGCAGCGGAGGCCGCCTCGAACTGCTGGTGGAGGAGTCCACCTGGACCCGGCCCCGGGCACGGATCCAGGGCGCGAGTGCCGTGCTGCACGGAGAGTCGGTGGGCGACACGGTGGGACGCACGGAGCTGATGCTGCGCCGGTTCTGGGAACCGCCGCGCGAACTGAAGGTCCCGACCGGCGAGGGCGGCCACGGCGGCGGGGACGTGCGCATGCTCGAGGATCTCTTCGGCGAACCCGTGGCCGACCCGCTGGGCCGGGCGGCGGACGCGGTCGACGGGGCGCGCTCACTGGTCACGGGCCTCGCCGCGAACCGGTCCTTCGCGTCGGGGAGCCCGGTGCGCACGCGGGCCCTGCTCGATGTGTGACGGGCCCGCCCCGGCGAGGATGACGATCGTTATAGAGCAGGTGCAAGGCCGGCCTATAACGACTGTCATAGGAGGTGACCGACGACCATCATCACCGTGAACCCGCCACAGGGGCGTCTGACCCTGGAGCAGCCCCGCAGGCTGGCCGGGACACTCACGGACGCGGTGCTCGTGCCCGAGGTCGGCATCGAGGAAGGCAGCTAGGGCTCGCGCGGTGGCGTGCTGTCCATCCTCACCCTGTTGGACAGTGGCGTTTTCTCACAGGAGAAGGCCGAGCGGATCCGAGCGGCGATCGGCGCCTGAGCCGACGACGGTGGGGCAGGGTGACCTGCCGTTACGTCAGGGAAGTGCCTGCTCCGCCCAGATGACCTTGCCGTTGGTGGTGTGCCGGGCGCCCCAGCCCTGGCACGTCTGGGCCACGAGGAGCAGGCCGCGTCCGCCCTCGTCGTAGGTGCGGGCCCGCCGCATGTGCGGGGCGGTGGTACTGCCGTCCGACACCTCGCAGATGAGGGACCGGTCGTAGATCAGTCTCAGCTCGATGGGGGGTTCGGCGTGCCGGATGGCGTTGGTGACGAGCTCGCTGACCACCAGTTCGGTGACGAACGCGCACGCGTCGAGGCCCCATTCGGCCAGTTGCCGGCTCGCGTTCTTGCGTGCCTGGGCGACCGCGGCGGTGTCGGGTGGTACCTCCCAGGCGGCCACGTGGAAGGCGTCCAGGGCGCGGGTGCGGGCCACGAGCAGAGCGACGTCGTCGGCAGGCCGTTCCGGAAGCATGCTCCGCAGCACCGCGTCGCAGGTGCCCTCGAGTGAGGCGTCGGAGGTCTGCAGTGTGCGCAGCAGGGTGTCCATGCCGTCGTCGATGTCACGGAACCCCGCCTCGACGAGACCGTCGGTGTACAGCGCGAGCACGCTGCCCTCGGGCAGCTCTCGTTCGACGGCTTCGAAGGGCAGACCGCCGAGGCCCAGGGGGAGCCCCGCGGGTACGTCGAGGAACTCGGCCCGCCCGCCGGGTGTGAGCAGCGCCGGGACGGGATGCCCCGCGCGCGCCAGGGAGCACCGGCGGGAGACCGGGTCGTACACGGCGTACAGGCAGGTGGCTCCGATGTCGCCGGTGCCGTCGGCGTCCGCGGCCAGGTGGCTGACCAGGTCGTCCAGGTGGGTGAGCAGCTCGTCGGGAGGGAGGTCGACGTCGGCCAGGGTTCGGACGGCGGTCCGCAGCCGCCCCATGGTGGCCGAGGCCTGGATGCCGTGGCCGACGACATCGCCGACGACGAGTGCGACGCGGGCGCCGGACAGCGGGATGACGTCGAACCAGTCCCCGCCCACCCCCGCCTGGGCGCTGGCGGGCAGGTAGCGGGAGGCGACGTCGAGGGCGGACTGCTCGGGCAGCCGTTGCGGCAGGAGGCTGCTCTGCAGAGTCAGGGAGGTGGCGCGCTCTCGCGTGAACCGGCGGGCGTTGTCGATGCAGAGGCCGGCTCTGTCGGTGATCTCCTGGCCGAGCAGCAGGTCGTCCTGTTCGAAGGCTTCGGGGTTGCGGTGGCGGGAGAAGGTGGCCACCCCCAGGGTGAGGCCGCGAGCGCGCATGGGCACGGCCAGCACGGAGTGGAAACCGAAACGGCGCATCCGTTCTCCGCGCTCGGGGGTCTGGCGCAGCACGTCCTCCATGGCCTCGGGGGTGACCTGCTGGATCAGTGGCCGGCCGGCCGCCAGGCACTCGGCCGCGGCCGACCTGTGCGGATAGACGGCCACGGTCCCGTTCGGGACCACGGCCTCGGGACAGCCTTCGAGGACCGACTGGTGGGCGACGCGGCGCAGCCGCACGGGGCCGCGGGGGGAGCCCGTGGGCGGGTCGTCGCCGTCGTCGATGGAGGGCAACAGGTCGACGGTGACGAAGTCGGCGAGCCGCGGTACCGCCACGTCGGCGAGTTCCTGTGCGGTGCGGACCAGGTCGAGCGTGCTGCCGATGCGCAGGCTCGCCTCGTTCAGCAGGGCCAGCCGCTGCCGGGCCTGGTGCTGCTCGGTCATGTCGTGCGCCGAGAGCAGCACCCCTTGCGTCCGGCCGTCCCCCGCCCGGACCGGGGCGAGGGAGACGGTCCACACGCTCGGGCGTTCATGGCCCGCGAGCTGCAGCGAGACCTGGAGGTCCTGCCGCTCGCCGGTGTCCAGCGCTCGCCGCATGGCCTGCTCGGTGAGGTCGGACTGCGGGTGGTGCACGATTTCCGAGACACGCAGTCCGCGCATCGCCTCCTCGGGGAGGCCGATCACCCGTTCCATGTCGGCGTTGGCTCTGACCAGCCGCAAGCCGGTGTCGTACAGCGCCGTCGTACAGGTGGACTGGGTGAAGCTCCTCCTGAGGAAGGCGTCGTCGTCGGGGCTCACGCCGAGGCGGCTGACCGCCGTGAGCAGCAGCCACTCCCTGTGGCCGCCGTCGTTGCGCCGGAGGTGGGCCAGGAGGTTCACGGTCAGGGGGTGTCCCTCGCGGTGCAGGAGCGCCGCCGCGCCGTTCCACCTGGGGAGGGTGAGCAGGGAACGCAGGAGACCGGGCGGGGGCTCGTCGGCGAGCAGCGCGGACCCGGGCCGGCCGACCACTTCCGAGGCCGGGTAGCCGAGCAGCCTGCGCGCTCCTTCGTTCCATCCCGTGACGACGCCGCGCTCGTCCACCACGGCCTTCGCGGTGAGGGCGTCGTCCGCGAGGCCCTCAGGCGGTGCCCCGCTGCCCTCACCCGGGACGGACGCAGATCTCGCCATTGGCCCCTCGACCCGCCTCACCCACTAGGCATCCTTACTACTTGATTCTGATATGCCCCAAGAATGACAGATATCTCCTGCGCCAGGTTGAATGGCCAGGAACGCTGGTAAGAGCGTGCGCATCACCACCGACCAGGGCGGAGGTCGTGACCATGTCTGTCGAAGGCGAGCGGACCTGGCCGGACGCGGCCGAGTGGACCGGGAAGATCTACAGCGAGGGCTGGCGGACCGCCGAGGGCGGCACGCGCCGGATCGTCGAACCGGCCACCGGGGAGGCGCTGGCGGAGGTGGGTCTGGCTTCTCCGTCCGATGTCGAACGGGCGGCTGCCCGGGCTGCCCGGGCCGCGCCGGAGTGGGCGGCGACCACCGCGTCCGACCGCGTCGACGTACTGATGCGCGCGGATCGTGCCCTGCGTGAGCGCAGCGGAGCGGTTCGTGAATGGATCGTCCGGGAGACAGGGGGCGTTCCGGCCAAGGGCGACTACGAGATCGCGGCCGGTCTCGCTCAGTTGCGGCACGCGATCGGGCTCGCGTCACAGCCCCCGGGCGAGGTCCTCGTACCCCAGGTTCCCGGCGGTACGAGTCTGGCGTGGCGGGTGCCGCTCGGGGTCGTGGGGGTCATCACCCCGTGGAACGCGCCGCTGCTGTTCGCGATGCGGGCGCTGTCACCGGCGCTGGCCCTGGGCAACACCGCCCTCCTCAAGCCCGATCCCCTCACCCCGGTCTCGGGCGGGGTCCTGGTCGCGCAGCTGTTCGCGGAGGCCGGGCTGCCCGAGGGCGTGCTGCACGTCCTGCCGGGCGACGCGGTGACCGGGCGCGCGGTCGCGGCCGACCGCCATGTCGCGATGATCTCGTTCACCGGCTCCACCGAGGCGGGGCGGGAGGTGGCCCGGATCGCCGGCGAGGGACTCAAGCGCGTGTCCCTGGAGCTGGGCGGCAAGAACTCGATCGTCGTCCTGGAGGACGCGGACGTGGAGGCGGCCGCCGCGGCCGGGGCCATGAGTTCCTTCGGATACCAAGGCCAGGCCTGTGTCGCGGCCGGACGTCATGTCGTGCACGCGGATGTCGTCGAGGCGTACACCGAGGCGCTGGTCCGGCAGGCGAAGGCGCTGCCGCTGGGCGACCCGCGTGACGAGGGTGTGGCGCTCGGTCCGGTCATCAGCGAACGGCAGGCGGCCCGGATCGCACGGATCGTGGACGAGAGCGTGGACGCCGGAGCACGCGTGCTGACCGGAGGCACCCGCGAGGGGCTCTTCTACCCGCCCACCGTGCTGGACCGGGTCGACCGGGCCATGCCCGCCTTCCAGGAGGAGATCTTCGGACCGGTCGCACCCGTCATCCCGTTCCGCCACGAGGACGAGGCCGTGGAGATCGCCAACGACACGGCGTACGGCTTGACCGCCGCCGTCCACTCCCGGTCCGCACCCCGGGCGACCGCACTCGCGCAGCGGTTGCGCACAGGCATGATCCACATCAACGACGTGTCCGCCAAGGACGCCGCGAACGCGCCCTTCGGCGGCATGGGGATCTCCGGCAACACCACCCGCATCGGCGGCACCGCCAGCCTGGAAGCGTTCACGCAGTGGCGCTGGATGACGGCACCCGGGCCGTCGTGACCCCGCCCCGGGGCGGAGCGAAATCTTTCGACCTCGGCACCGAATGCTGCGAGACCTATTGACGACCCGTCAGGTGCCGCTCATATCATCCAGGACGTTCGGTAGGACAGTCGGCGTTCGGCATACAGAACGCAGCCCCCGCCCGCCCTTCATGGCAGCGCCCCTCATCCCCAAGGCGGATCTCGAATGACATGGACAGGTCATACAGTCAGTCGCCGTGCGGCCCTTGCCACGACCAGCGGCCTGGCGGTCGGCGCCCTGCTGCCCCACGGAACGGCGGGAGCCGCCGCGGCCGGAGCGGCCGCGAGTTACACGAACCCCGTGATCTGGCAGGACTTCGCGGACATCGACATCATCCGCGTCGAGAACACCTACTACTGCTCCGCCTCGACGATGCACTACTCGCCGGGCGCCCCCGTCCTGCGCTCGTTCGACCTGGTCAACTGGGAGATCGCCGGTCACGCGGTGCCGGTCCTCGACTTCGGAGCCAAGTACGACCTGAGCGGCGGACGCGGCTACGTCAGGGGAATCTGGGCCTCGTCCCTGGCGTACCGTCCCGCCGACCGGACGTTCTACTGGCTCGGCCAGATCGATTTCGCCCGGACCTACGTGTACACCGCCAGATCCGTCGAGGGGCCGTGGAGCAGGCACGCGACGCTCCCTCAGGTGTATTACGACGCGGGGTTGCTGGTGGACGACGACAACACCCTGTACGTGGCGTACGGCAACGGCACGATCAGCGTGGCCCAGTTGTCCGCTGACGGCCGCAGCCAGGTGCGGACCCAGCAGGTGTTCAGCACCCCGTCGAGCATCGGCACTCTGGAGGGCTCCCGCTTCTACAAGATCAACGGAAGCTACTACATCTTCCTGACCCGCCCGGCCAACGGCCAGTACATCCTGCGGTCCACCAGCGGCCCCTTCGGCCCCTACGCCCTGCGGCAGGTCCTGCTCGACCTGCCCGGGCCGATCTCCGGCGGAGGCGTTCCGCACCAGGGCGGGCTGGTGCGGACCCAGAGCGGTGCCTGGTACTACATGGCCTTCATCGACGCCTACCCCGGCGGCCGTATGCCCGCCCTGGCGCCCGTCACCTGGACCTCGGACGGCTGGCCGGTCGTCCAGCTCGTGAACGGCGCGTGGGGCAGGTCGTACCCCGGCCCGGTCGTACCCCCGCCACCCCGGCAGGTCACTCCCCTGACCGGTGCCGACACCTTCGACGGAACGGTCCTCAAGCCCAGGTGGGAGTGGAACCACAACCCGGACAACGGCAAGTGGTCGGTGAACAACGGCCTGACCCTGCGCACCGCCACCGTCACCGACGACCTGTACTGGGCGCGCAACACCCTCACCCACCGCATCCAGGGACCCACGTCCACGGCGACGGTCCAGCTCGACCACTCCGCGATGCGGGACGGCGACCGGGCCGGACTCGCGCTGCTGCGCAACTCCTCCGCCTGGATCGGCCTGAAGCGGGACGGCGGTGCGACGCGGGTGGTCATGGTCGACGGACTGACCATGGACGGCAACTGGAACACCACCGGCACGGGGATCGAGCGGGCAAGTGCGAGCGTGCCGGGCGGACGCCTCTGGCTGCGGGCGAACGCCGACATCCGTCCTGGAGCGTCCCGGCCCGGCACCTTCTCCTACAGCACCGACGGCGTCACCTTCACCCGCCTGGGCCCCGCCTTCGCCATGGGCAACGACTGGCGGTTCTTCATGGGCTACCGGTTCGCCCTCTTCAACCACGCCACGCAGGCGCTGGGCGGCTCGGTCCGCGTGGCACGGTTCGAACTGTCCACCCCCTGAACGACCCGCCCTGCCGCTGCCGCCCCACCGCTCGCCTCACCCGCAGTCAACCGACGAGGAGGCAGGGACGCGGCACCCCCGCCCGACGGAGGTGCCGTGTCCGAGCGTGTCAACGACCCGCGTGGGCAGGCATCACGAGCCGCCGCGTCGGGTGTCCCGGACGAGCCGCCAGTCCTGCGAACCGTCGCCGGCCGCGCTCTGGAGGGTCAGCGGCCCACCCGCGGTCGCACCGGTGAGGTACAGACCGGTGTTCTTGGCCGACTGGAGCTTGTAGGAACCGTCGGCGTTCTTGACGAGGTTCCAGCTGCCCGTGGAGCTGTCGTCGACCCACTGGCCGATCCGCTGGCCGGCCGTCGCGCTGCCCGTCCAGATGGCCGCCGCGCGTCCGCCCGACTTGTTGAGCAGCGTCGTACCGCCCTTCGGCTCGGTCACCACGTGCCAGTACTGGGTGTCCGGGTTCGCCGCCGCGCCGGCGTCCTCCAGGACCACGTCGGGGACGTTCCCGTTGCCGATGTTCGCGTCGTTGGTCCTGTTGCCGGTGCCGATCACCTGGCCGGTCTTGCGGTTCACCAGCCGGTAGTAGGCACCGTCCGAGTCGCCGAGGTCGACCTCGGCGTAGGCGATCTGCGACGTGCCCTGGTTGTTGAGGATCGCGACGCGGCCGGTGCCCTCTACGTACTGGAGGTTGCGGCTGTAGCCGGGCTGCGAGGTCGTCTGGTACTCCGTCCACACGCCGTCGCTGCGTCCGCTCTCGTTGACCCAGACGTTGCCGCTGTTCGCCGCGTTGTAGACCAGGCGCCCGTCGGGCAGTTGGATAAGGACCGGGCTGCCGCCGCCGGAGAGCGGACGGGAACCGGCGGTGACGGGCAGTGCGCCCACGGACATGCCGGTCTGGGTACCGCGGAAGAACTTCAGCGGGTCGTCGGCGATCACGTACCTGGTGTTGGCCCCGCCGCCCCAGTACTCGAACGTCAGCATCCACTTGTCGTCGGTCGTGCGGACGACGTTGGTCATGCCCGGCCGGCCGCCGCCGACCTCCGACTTGCCGCCTCCCATGTCCTGCACCGAACCGGCGAGGTCGACGACGGCGTCGCTCCACTTCGTGGCACTGCCGTCCCACGTGCGGTGCGCCAGGATCTGGCCGTGCGAGTCGGTGGCGGTGCCGTTGGCGGGGTCGGGCTTCGGGGCGCCGGTCTTCGGGTCGAAGCCGAGGTAGTCGTTCTCGTCGGAGTAGTAGCAGACCAGCTTGCCCTTGTAGACCATCAGGTACGGCTCCCAGAGGGGATCGACCTGCTTGGTCTTGTTCGCGTCGGCGATATTCCGGCCGATGGCACCCGCGCTGCCGCCCTGCCAGCCGCCCGTCGCGACGATGTTGAGGACCTTCCAGGTCTTGCCCTCGTCGCTGCTGGAGTACAGGGCGATCGCCAGGTCACCGCGGTCGCCGTCGTTGCTCGGCGTCCAGCCGGGGTCGGCCGCCTTGTGCTCCTTGTAGTAGGCGTCGTCGCCCGAGACGACGCTCGCCAGAAGCAAGGTGCCCGCCTTGAGCTTTCCGACGTTCTGCGGAAGCACGTAGAGGTACGGGTTCGTCCAGTTGCTCGTGTACTTGGCGTACTTGGGATCCTTGGACAGGTACGCGGGTGCCTTGACCTCGGACAGCGGCTGCCAGCTCGTACCGTGGTCGTCGCTCTTGTAGACGGGCAGGGTCTGGCCGTCGGCGCTTCCCGACGTGGGCACGACGGTGGACTTCTCGAACGAGGCGACCAGGCGCCCGCCGGGCAGCTGTGCCGTCTTCGGGTAGACCGCGCAGTTGCCCCGGCCCTTCAGGCACGGCTCGCTGCCGAGCTGGTAGAGGATCCCGCCCGTCGGGTTGTACGCCTGCGCGCTTCCGGCGGGTATCGCCAGCAGCGCGGAGGCCGCAGCGAAGGTCCCCAGGGCTCTGACCGTCCTGGTTGTTCTGGTGGTCCCTTTCGGGGACGACCACGGTGCGGCTCGGTTCATCGGTGGTGTGCCTCCTCTATTCGGTTGCTGCGACGAAGACGCGCACGTCCCACGCGCCCAGTGAGACGAACGTGCCGGCCTGTTGCGCCCCGCCGTCCAGGACGTCGGTCAACTGCACCGGTGCTTCGACCCGGGCGGGTTCGAAGCTCCAGTTGTGGACGATGTGGACGCGACGGCCGTCGGCGGCCGTGCCGGTGGTGACGGTGACGGACGCGGGGAGGTCGCGCCAGCCGCTGCGGGGCTCCGGCGCGAGCCAGGTGGCGAGCGCCCGGGCGAGGCCACGGCCGGGGACCGTGCCGACGTGGGTGACGCGGCCGGCTCCGTGGCGGCGGGTGGTGAGCGCGGGCCAGCGTCCGAAGTGCGGGTGGTCGTATTCGCCGAGGACGTCGGCGTCGGTGACGGTCAGGCCGTCCACCCAGTGGGTCGCCGTCGCCTCCTCCGGCACCTCCAGGGGGCTGCCGGCCGCCGCTCGCACCGGGAGGGCGCCGGTGAGGTTGCTGAACTCGTCGTACGACACCCCCGCGGCCTCGGTGAGGCGTCCGGGTGCCGCCTCGTGCCGGGCCCGGGCCTCATGGTCGGCGTAGCCGGTGCGGGGGCCGAGGACCAGGTGGCCGCCCGCGTGGGCGTAGGCGGCGAACCAGTCGAGCAGCTCGTCGTGGGCGATGTAGAGCGCCGGAACGACCAGGACCGGGTGGCGGTGCACGGCCTCCTCGGGGGTCAGGCCCTCGTTCTCACGGCTGGGGTCGTGCAGTTGGCGGGCGTGGACGATGCGGACCTGGCGGTCGGCCTCGAAGGCGCCGCGGTAGAAGGGGTCGAGAATGCGGTGGTAGGCGGCCGGGTCCGGTTCGCCGGCGGCGTTCGCCAGCGGCGGGTACTTCTGCATCAGCCACTTGCTGGGCGTGGAGTAGACGACCGTGATGTCGGCGTCCGGTTCGAGGTCCGCGACGAGCGCGCCCGCCCGGTCGAACTCGGCGCCCAGCCGGGCGATCTCGGCGTGCGTCCGGCCGGGCTGCCCGGTGTGCGGCAGGACTCCGCCCCAGTACGTCTCGGCGCCGAAACGCAGCGTCTGCCACTGCCAGTACTCGATCATCCGCGCGCCGCGCCCCACGTGCGCCCACGCGGCCTGTCGCCACTGCCCGTCGTAGCCGGGCCGGTTGTCCCAGCAGAAGCCGATGGAGTTGGCGTTGGTCTCGGTGACCAGGAACGGCTCCTGGCGGGAGGAGAACATCCAGTCCGCCGTCTGGTACATCGACCAGACGCCGGTGGTCTTCCAGACCTGTTCGTGCTCGTCGGGCGTGGGGTCGGGCAGCAGCAGACCGTCCTGCATGTCGTAGTACGGGTTGCCGGAGGCGATGTCGAGCCGGGCGGACAGCTCGTCGTCCGCGACGCCCTGCCGGGTGTAGGAGATGCAGGTGGTGACGAACTGTCCGGGGAGGGCGTACTCACGGACGATGTCCGCCTGCCAGCCGATGAACTCGGTGACCTGGCGGGCCTGGAACTCCCGCCAGGCGACGTCGTACTGCGGCTGTTCGTTGCCGTCCGGGGTCCACAGGTCGGCCCAGGTGGACAGCCGGTGCGACCAGTAGACCAGGCCCCACTCGCGGTTGAGGGTCTCGACGTCCCCGTACTTCTCCCGCAGGTGGTCCGTGAAGCGCTGGAAGACGCCGTGGTTGTGGAAGAGGTGCAGACCCGGCTCGTTGTCCACCTGCCAGCCGATGACCGCCGGATGGTCCGCGTACCGGGCGACGATCTTGCGGATGACCCGCTCGGCGAAGAAGCGGAAGGCCGGGTGGGTGAAGTCGACCTCCTGGCGGGCTCCCCAGCCGATGCGCTCTCCGGTGCGCCGCTCGCCCGTGATCTCGGGGTATTGGCGGGCCAGCCACGGCGGCACCGCGTAGGTCGGTGTGCCGAGGATGACGGAGATGCCGCGTTCGTGGGCACCGTCGAGAACCGGCTGCAGCCAGTCGAGGTCGAAACGGCCGTTCTCGGGCTCCCAGGTCGACCAGACCGACTCCCCCACCCGGATCACGGTGAAGTGCGCCTCGGCCATGAGGTCGAGATCGGCCTTCAGCCGTTCGTCGGGTCGCAGGCCGGCGTCGTACGTGGGGGTGTACTCGTGGTAGTACGCGGCACCGAACAGAACGCGGGCGGGCAGATCCGCCATGGGAGGAACCTCCGTGAACGAGAAGGGGGGTATGAAGCGCTGCGCGCGCCCTACTGCTTGACGCTGCCGGCGGCCAGGCCGCTCTGCCAGTAGCGCTGGAGCAGCAGGAAGGCCGCGACGAGGGGCACGATCGAGATCAGGGAGCCGGTCACGACGAGGGGGAGCATGTCGCTGCTGGCGCCCGCGCCACCGTTCTGTGCCTGCTCCGCCCAGGAGGACAGTCCGACCGTGATGGGGTACAGATTCGGGTCGTTGAGCATGATCAGCGGCAGGAAGTAGTTGTTCCAGGTCGCCACGAGGGTGAAGAGCAGGACGGTCACCAGGCCCGGGGCCAGCATGCGCAACGCGATCCTGAAGAAGATCCGCGCCTCGCCGGCCCCGTCGATGCGGGCCGCTTCCAGGAGGCTGTCCGGGACGGCGTCGGCGGCGTAGACGCGCATCAGGTACAGGCCGAAGGGATTGACGAGTGAGGGAAGGATGACGGCCCACGGGGTGTTGACCAGGCCGACGTTGGCGAACAGCAGGTAGGTCGGAATCGCGAGGGCGGTGGCCGGGACCATGATGGCGCCGAGGACCAGGTTGAAGGCCAGGCGGTCCCCGCGGAAGCGGAACTTGGCGAAGCCGTACCCGGCGGCGGCCGCGAGCAGGGCCGCGCCGAGCGCACTGACTCCCGCGTACACGGCGGTGTTGAGCAGCCAGTGCACGAAGACGCCGTCGTCCTGGGCGAAGGTCGCCCGGATGTTGGTCAGCAGCTGTGGGGCGTCGGAGAACCACAGGCCGAAGCTGTCGAACAGGTCCTGGGTGTTCTTGGTGGAGGCGATGAGCAGCCACAGCAGCGGCAGCAGGAAGTAGGCGAGCGCGGCGAGCATGGCGATCGTCAGCGGGGTGCTGCGGCGGGATCGGGACCGGCGGCGCGGTGACGGCGCCGGGGTGTGCTTCCGCTCGGTTCTGCCGGCGGCTGTGGTGCCCGCGGGAGTGGTCATGGTCACGGGGTCCTCCTGCGGTTCGCCGTGAGCAGGACGCCGTAGGAGGCGATGACGATGACCAGGCCCAGGAGGAAGGAGACCGTGGCGGCGTAGTTGACCTGCTGGCCGGTGAAGGCGAGGGAGTAGGCGTAGAGGTTGGCGGTGTACGAACTGCTGATGACGTCGGGGGCGATCTTCATCAGCAGGTTCGGCTCGTTGAAGAGCTGGAAGCTGCCGATCACGGAGAACAGCAGGGTCAGCAGCAGGGCGGGTCTCAGCGCGGGCAGTTTGACGGACCTCGCGATGCGCCAGGGGCCGGCGCCGTCCATCGCGGCGGCCTCGTACAGCTCGTGCGGGATGGTCCGCAGGGCCGCGTACAGGATGATCATGTTGTAGCCGACGAACTCCCAGGTGACGACGTTCGCGAGGCTGCTGAGCATCCATCCGTCGCTGAGGAAGTTCGGTGCCGGGACGCCGAGTTCGCGGCTCAGCTGGGCGAACGGGCCGAAGTCCGGCCCGTACAGATATCCCCACATGAGGGCCGCGACGACGCTCGGCACGGCGTACGGCACGAAGATGCCCAGCCGGATCACTCGCGCCAGCCGCAGCAGTCCGCTGTCCAGCGCGAGGGCGAACACCAGCGCCAGCCCCAGCATCAGCGGGACCTGGATGAGGAAGAACAGCGCCACGCGGCCGACACCGCGCAGGAGCAGGGGGTCGGTGAGTGCGGTGACGTAGTTGTCCAGGCCGACGAACACCGTTCCACCGACGAGGCGTTCCTGGAAGAGGCTCAGGTAGGCGGCGTAGCCGAGCGGGGCGAGGAAGAGCAGCAGGAAGAGGATCAGGAACGGGGCGACGAACAGGGGGCCGGCGACGCGGCGGCGACGCGGTCCGGCTCCCTTCGGCCTGGAGGCGGGTTGTGCGGTGGCGGCGGTCATGTCACGTTCCCTTGACGGTGAAGCCCTGCTTCTTGGCGTAGGTGGTCAGGCGCGTCTGCCAGGCACCGAGCGCGGCGGCCGTGTCGGCCTTGCCGGCGAGGGACTTGCCGACGGTCTCGATCCAGTCGGTCGCCGCCTGGTCGTAGAAGGGCGGCCACTGGAAGGCGGGGTCGACCGTGTCGCCGATGGAGGCGAACAGCTCGTTGACCTTCTGCCCGCCGTAGAAGGAGGCGGCGTCACCGGTGAAGGAGGGGTCGGTGAGCAAGGACTTGGTGGCCGGGAAGAAGGACTGCTCGGTGGCGAAGAGCTTCGCGCTGGCGGGGTCGCTGTTGAGGAACTGGGCGAACTGCGCGGCGGCGATGGCGTTCTTGGTCGAGCGCAGGACGGCGGTGGTCGAGCCGCCCCAGTTGCCGGAGGCCGGCTTGGACGTGTCCCACTGGGGCAGCGGGGCCGCGCGCCACTTGCCGGCGGTGGACTTGGCCGAGCCGGACAGGAACGCCGGCCCCCAGGCCGCGGTGAGCCAGGTGGCGTACTTGCCCTTGTTGAAACCCGCGTACCAGCCGTCGGTGAAGTCGGGGTCGGTGCTGATGACGCCTTCCTTGGCGAGCCCGCCCCAGTACGCGCCGAGCTTCTCGGAGACCGTGTCGTCGACGCTGAGGGAGAGGTCACTCTTGCCGGAGACGCCGTACGGGTGCGCGCCCGCCTGCCACAACAGGCCGTGCCAGGCGGCGGGTTCGTTGGCCGCGAGGTTCGTCAGGTAGACGTCCGGGTCGGCCTTGTGCAGCTTGCGGGCCGCGGCGGCGAAGTCGTCCCAGGTCTTGGGGACCTGGATGCCGTGCCGGTCGAAGATGTCCTTGCGGTACAGCATTCCCATCGGGCCGGTGTCCTGGGGTATCGCCCAGACCTCCCCTTTCGGGCCGCTGACCTGCCCCCACGTCCAGTCGACGAACTTGTCCTTGAGGGCCGAGGCGCCGTGCGGGCCCAGGTCCAGCAGGCTGTCCGTGATGGTGAACGTCGGGACCGCCTGGTACTCGATCTGTGCCAGGTCCGGGGCTCCGCTGCCGGCCTTCAGCGCGGTGCGCAGCTTCGTGTAGTGCTTGATCCCCTGGCCGGCGTTGACCACGTTGACCTTGATCGCGGGGTACTTCTTCTCGAAGAGGGCGACCTCGCGCTGGATGTTCGGGACCCAGGTCCAGAACGTCAGCTGGGTCGGCGTCCGCATCGCCTTGTCGATGTCGGACTTGCTGACCGGCTTGGCCGCGGCGGAGGAGCCGCCCGAGTCGCCACCGCCGCCACAGGCGGACAAAGCCGCGCCGAGGGACACCGCTCCGGTGGCGGTGAGGAAGAACCGGCGGCTCAGTACGGACGAAGGGATGGGGGTTCTGGACATGCTGGACTCCCGCCGGGGCGAAGGAAGAGGGAAGGCAGAGGCCGGCAGCGGCATGCCCGGGGAAAGCGAGGTGACGAAGCGGGTGAACCGGTGGCCGCGGACGTCGGGGTGGCCGAGCCGGGACACAGGTCCTGCGAGGTGGGTGGCCCCGAGTGGGCGGGTCCTTGGACCGGTCGGCCCGCCGGTGGTGGGGCTTGTACGGGTGGACAGTGCGGTACCAGGACGGGGCCGGCGGATGTCCGCTCACGTCGTGGTGCCCTCGCACCCCGCGGGTGACGCAAAACCGGACGTGGCGTCCCGGTCAGGCAGCCGGAGGAGCGTGAGCCTCGCCGGCCAGGGGCTGCACGGTATGTCGCACCGGCCCCGAGCCCGTCCGGGCCGGTGGCGGCGCGGTGGAGGAACGGACGACGAGCTCGACGGGTTGCCCCTGCGCCGTCGGCAGCTCCGCCTCCGGGTTCTCGATGGCGTGGACGAGCAGCCGCAGCCCCTCGTCGGCCACCGCGTCGAACGGCTGGCGCACCGTCGTCAGCGGCGGACGGACGTAGGCGGCAAGCGGGATGTCGTCGAAGCCGACGACGCTGACGTCCCGGGGCACCCGCAACCCGGCTTCGGTGAGGGCGCTGATCAGGCCGACGGCCATGTCGTCATTGGCGGCGAACACCGCCGTGACGTCGTTCCTGGCGGCCAGCCGGCGTCCTGCCGCGTACCCGGACACGGCGGACCAGTCGCCCTCGGTGACCGGGGGCTGCTCACGGCCACGCGCCGCGAGCGCCTGCCGCCAGCCCGCCAGCCGGTCCCGGGCGGCGAACCACCGCTCGGGGCCCGCGAGGTGATGAACCGTCGGGTGTCCCAGGTCCAGCAGGTGCTCGGTGGCGGCCCTGGCCAGCGCCTCGGAGTCGACCCCTGCGGCGATGGTCCGCTCCCCCGTGCGGGCGCCGGCCGGCGCCCCGAGGACGAGCACCGGAACCTCCGACGGGAGCGGATCGGCGTCCTCGTCGATGGGCTCCGACACGACGATGCCGTCCACGCCCCGCTCCAGGAGTGACTGCACGGCGCCGCCGACGCCGGCTTGGTCGCCTTCGAGGGTGTTGACCACGCTCAACGCGTACCCGGCGTCCCGCGCGGCCCGCTCGACACCGAGGAGCAGCGAGGCGGGACCGTAGAGGGCTGTTCCCAGCGCCACCACGCCGATGGTCCGGGACCGCCCAGACGCGAGGGCCCGTGCCGCGCTGTTCAGCCGGTAGCCGAGGCGGTCGGCCGCCTCCAGCACGCGGCGGCGCACCTCTACCGAGACGTATCGCTCGCCGTTGAGGACCCGTGACACCGTCTTCTGGGAAACACCCGCGGCCCGGGCCACGTCGACGCCTCGCGGTGCGGCGGAACCGCCGTCCCGCCCCCTTGCTCGCGTCATGGCGTCTCCCGGTGTGCGGTGGATCGGATCGTGTGGACGGCGTCGGTCGCCCGCCGTGCCGGGCGGGTGACTGCGCTGTCATGACTGCGCAGACATATCAACGCAGTCGAGCGGGCCGCGTCAAGACTTCGTACGAAGTCGGCTTGGTCCGCGGCCCGGGCTCACGGGGATTCGCCCTATGGTCTGGACCGGACGGCCAGTGCGGGCGGGGGCGGACGGGGGTGCGCCGGGCCAGGTGTCGGGAGCCACCCGCTTAATGACCGAGATGAACGAGGCCGATCTACGGGAGACCAAAGCCGGAAGGATTGTCGTCAAACCGGGCTGTGACATGAAGTCGCCGCACGAACTCGGGCCCGATCCAGTCGAGGCCGAGGCGCTGAAGGTTCGACTCGACGATCTGCACCGGGCGAAGATCCGGCTCGCTGATGAGGTGCTCGTGGTCGGCGAGCACACCGGAGACAGCACCCGAGCCGAAATCGCCTACGCCCGGTCGCTGGGCAAGCCCGTGCTGTTCACCCACCCCGAAGTCGATCCTGACGCCTGACCGCGCGCTGCCACCTCGACAACCAGGGCAAGCTGCCCGACGCCTGACCGTCCCGCGGTGGCTTCGGCCGTCGCCCACCCCACACCCTCCACAGGCATCCCTTGGACAGACGGCGAGCCAGGCCAGGGTGCGCTCTACGGTCCAGCGGTGGCGGCCCGATCCCCGCGAGGACTCCACTCCCCTGACGTCGCGACGGCGCCCCCGGTACCACCCGCTGGAACAACTCCCACGACGTGTCCGGCACCAACCCCTCGATCACCCCCGCCACGACCCACGGAATGGGCCTCGGCCTCGGCCAACCTGCTCGGCAAGCGCCTGGTGCGCCGGCCGCTGCCCCGTACTTCGTAGATCTCGCAGCCCACGGCCTCCAGCTGCCGAGCAGCCAACTGAGCTGACGTCTCAGGTCCGGCCACCCCGCCGCCAAGGCCGTAGCTTCTGCGGGTTGCGGACGGCCCAGATCCCGGTGACGCGCCCTGCGGAGACGTCGAACGAGGCCACGGTCATGACGATGCCGTCCCGCTGGGCCACCAGGCCGGGCCTGCCGTTGACCGACCGCTCCAGCAGTTCGAGTCCCGGTGCCTTGTCGGCGATGGTGACCATGTACTGGGCGATGCGCGTGCCACCCTCGACCGGGTGCCGCGCGGCGCCGGCCACGCCGCCGCCGTCGGCGGTCATCACGGCAGCCGGGTCGAGGAGACGGACCAGGGCGGCGATGTCCTTGCTCTCCCAGGCTTCTTTGACGTGCCGCACCACGTCGGCCTGGGCGGTCGCCCTCTCCCGGGAGCGTGCGGCGCTCACCCGCCGCCGCGCGGAGGCCGCAAGTTGTTTGCACGCCGCCGGAGTTCGGCCGAGAACGTCGGCGATCTCGGCGAACGGGTACCGGAAGACATCGTGCAGGACGAACGCCACCCGCTCGGCGGGCGTCATCGACTCCAGGACGACGAGGAAGGCCACCGTCACCGACTCGTCCAGGACGATCTGGTCGGCGGGGTCCGCGGGGCCGGTGGGGCCGGAGCCGTCCGCGGGGTCCCACTCGGCGCGGTCGGGCAGCGGCTCGGGGAGCCACACACCGACATAGCGTTCACGGCGGGCCCGGGCGGAGCGCAGCAGGTCCAGGCAGATGCGGCTGGTCACCGTCGTCAGCCAGGCGCCGGGGGAAAGGATCTCCTCCCGTCGGTTTCGCGGCAGCGCGTACCAGCGTGCGTAGGCCTCCTGCACGGCGTCCTCGGCCTCGGTGACCGAGCCGAGCAACCGGTAGGCGACATTGATCAGTTGGCGTTGCTCGCCGGCCATCGCATCCGCGCCGGTCCCGGCCGTCCCCATATGTCGGCGCCCCCTCGCCTTACCTTTCGCGCCCCCGCGTCGTCGGGCTGTCGAGACCTTATCGATCAACTGCCCGAGGGCGGAAGAGAGGACTGTGACATGGCCGCTCAATTGACAGCGACGGCACGGCGTGGCACCGCGTTCCTGCAGGTCGCGATCGCCCTGCAGACCCTGACGATCTTCCTCCAGGCGGTGTCCGCCGGACTGCTGCTGACCTCGTCCTACGGGGAGATGCTGCACAGCGTCGGGGCGCGTGTGATGTACGGGGCGTCGATGCTGTACGTGCTCGCGGCGGTGCTGGCGTGGAAGCCGGGCGGCGGCTCACCCCGGCCGATCTGGTACGCCTCGGGTTTCCTCGCGCTCGCCTCGCTCCAGGTCGTGCTCGGCATCGCGCATGTCCCGTCGGTCCATCTCCCCCTGGGCGTGTTGATGTTCGGCCTGAGCGTGCTGGCCCTGGTCCCGGCCGTGAGATCAGGCACGGGGCCGGCCGGAGCGAAGTAGGCCGAGCCGTCCGTCCCGAGGCTTCCGAAAACCCATGCGCCTCACGCGTTGCGAGCCTCCGCGATTCGGCCAACCACGGGCTGACGGGAGCGGCCCCAGCAATGAGCCGCTCCGGTCGACCCCTTGTGCGGCAAGGGACTCAGCGCGTCCGGAATCGAGCGCGTTCGAATCAGGGGTCATGTCGTTAGGCCGGGCACCGCCGAGCCGTCCGGGCTCGGCACGGACCTCCAGGAGGACCCCAGGTGACGGTGACCCGTGCCTCTTCCGCTGACGAGAACACTCCGCCCCCTCCCCCGCCCGCGACCATCGCGTTCGGCGGGAAGTTCGGCAAGAACCCGCTGGCAGACGCCGGTTTCGGAGCGATGTGCCGCCGTCTGCCGTCCGTACTCGGACACACCGCGCGGATGGCGTGGGCCGTCGACAGGACCGGCGTCGTGCTGCTCCTGGCGTGCCAGCTCCTCACCGGCGTCGCGGCGGCCGTCGTCCTCGCGTTCACCGCGCAGGCCATGACGCACATCCTCGGCGGCGGCACCGTTCCCGAACGCCTGCACGGCGCACTGCCGGCCCTGATCGTGGTGACGGCGGCCGCGGCCGTCGGCCGGATCACCAGTGCCCTCTCCTCCTACGCCGACGGCCGGATCACTCCGCTGCTGACGACCGAGGCCGACATCGCCCTGGTCGCCGCCGTGTGCCGGGTGGAGACCGCCGCTTACGGCGAGGACGGCTTCGCCGACCGGCAGGAAGCCGCCGAAGTGGGGGTCACCCGCACCCGGATGATGGTCCAGGACGCCCAGCGGTTCGTGTCGGCACTGATTCGCATGATCGCCGCGAGCGGAGTCATCACCGCACTGCACCCGCTGATGCTGCCCCTGCTGCTCCTGGCCGTCCTTCCGGCCGGCGCCGGGGCCGTCCTGTCCGCCCGCGTCGACTACGAGACCCACTACCTCAACGTCGGCGACCGCAATGTGCGCTCCATGATGCGCTGGTGGGCCACGTACTCCCGATTCGGCGACGAGGTCCGCGCCAACGGCATGACCGGCTATCTCGTCCACTGGTACCGGTCCCTGTCCGACCGTATCGACCAGCGCACTCTCACCGCCGCCCCGCGCCTGCTGCGCATCGTGCTGACCACCAGTGCCCTCGGCGGAGTGTTCCTGCTGTGCACCTGGGCCACCCTCGCGTGGCTCGCCGCTGACGGCCGGGTCGCCCTGCCCGTCGCCGCCACGGCCGTCGTCGCCGTGCAGACCACGCTCGCCGCGCTCGGCCAGTTCGTCATCCACGGCGCCGCGATGTTCCACACCTCGCTCTACCTGGCCGACATGCGGGCCTTCCTCGACATGGCCGCCGAACGCGCCCCCCGGCGCGGTGAGCTGACCATCCCGGAGCGCGTCGACGAGATCCGTCTCGACGAGGTCGTGTACCGATACCCGGGCAAGGAGGAACCGGCCGTTGCGGGGGTGTCGCTCATCCTGCGCCGGGGCGAGATCCTGGCGATCGTCGGAGAGAACGGCTCGGGCAAGTCCACCCTCGCCAAGCTCATCACCGGTGTCCTCCTCGCCGACAAGGGACGCGTGCTCTGGGACGGCGTCGATCTGGCGCACGCCGATCCCGACGCCGTGTGGAAACGGACCGCGCTCGTACCGCAGAACTTCGCCTGCTGGCCGCTGCGCGCCCGCGAGAACATCACCCTCGGGCAGCCGAAGAGCTTCGACGACGGTCCCGTGTGGGACGTCGTCGACGCCGTGGGCATGCGCGAGGCCATCGAGAAGCTGCCCCGGCAACTCGACACACTGCTCGCCAAGGAGCTGTGGGGCGGCGCCGAACTCTCCGGCGGGCAGTGGCAGCGGCTGGTGTGCGGACGCGCCCTGTACCGCCGGACGCCGCTGCTGATCCTGGACGAGCCGACATCGCAGATGGACGCCCGCGGCGAACACGCGATCTTCCTGGAGATCAAGAGGATCGCCGCCGAACGCATGACGATCGTCGTCACCCACCAACTGGCGAACACCCGTCTCGCCGACCGCGTCCTCGTCATGGACCAGGGCCGGGTCGTCGAGCAGGGGACGTACGACGAGCTCGTCCACGCCGGCGGCCTGTTCGCCGAACTCGTCGCGCTGGCCGAAGACCGCTGACCGCGACCGGGGGCGGGCCCGCGGTGTCGCGCCGCGGCCCGCCCCCGCCGTGTCCAGTGGAACAATCGGCCCTACGAGTCCGAACCGAGGAAGTCGGTCATCACGCCGTGGAACGAGCAGCCGTCCCCTTTCCTCCCCCGCCGTGGCACCTCACCGGCGACATGATCGTCTCGCTGTGGCGTGTGCCCGTGGGCGAGCTGCCGCCCTGGTCCCTGCCGTCCGGGGCCCGCCCGTGGATCGTGCGGCGCCGCGCCACCCTGGTCGCCTTCTGGGTCGACTACCGGCCCGGGGGCGTCCTCACCTACCGCGAGTTCCTCATCGCCCTGGCCGTGCGCCACGGACGCCGCCTCGCCGGCAGCACCGTGGCCGCCTGGGTCGACGACGAACAGTCCCTCGCCGGGGGACGCGCCCTCTGGGGCATCCCCAAAGAACTGGGCGCGATCACACTCCGCGCGGAGGGCCGGAGCGCCCGGGGTGAGCTGACCACTCCCGGGACTTCGGCCGTCCGCCTCACGTACCGCGACGTGCTGCGGCTGCCCTGCCGGCTGCCGGCCCGTGCCCACCTGGTCCAGCAGTCGTCCGACGGTACGGAGTGCCGCGTCCCCATGCGGATCAGCGGACGACCTGCCCTCGGCCGCGGCCGCGTCACGACCGGGCTCGAAGATCCCCTGTCCGTCCTCGGCCGGCATCGGCCGCTCTTCTCGTTCGCGCTCCGCGACTTCCGCGGCGTCGTGGGCGGCTGAGCCGCGCAGGTCTTCTCACCCGGTGCACCCACGCGGCCGGGTCCGGGCGACCGGACCCGGCCGCACTCGTTTGACGGACCACCGACGCAGCGTGCGGCGCCCTGTGCACGCCGCGCGTGACCTGAGCCGTTCAGCAGCAGCGGTTGTGGCTGCGTGCCTCTTGGTGCCGAAGGCGCAGCACCTGGTAGTCGCGACGGGTGGGGACCGGGGCGAGCGGGTGGTGGCGCCGGTGCCGTTCGCAGTGGCGGTCGTACTCGGCCTCGCCGGTCAGCTCGCGCAGGTACCAGCGCACGGCCCGCGCCCAGCGCCGGACCCTCACGAGCGGGCTCCGGCTCCGGCTCCGGATCCGGCCAGGGGCCCGATGGGGGTGCCCGATGGGTCGAGGCGGGACTCGACAAACGGCGCCTCGGTGGTCGGCAGCGGCGTCGCGGACCGTACCGCGCGCACGCAGACCACCGCCGCGTTGCCGATCACCACGGCGACCAGGAGCAGGAAGAGGGCGATGAGGACGCCGTCGACGGTGGAGTTGGTGATCACGGTGCGCATGTCGGCGGCCGACTTGGCGGGCGCGAGGATCTGGCCGGCGTCCAGGGCGTCGGCGTAACGAGCCCGTTGGGCGAAGAAGCCGATCTTCGGGTCGGCGGAGAAGATCTTCTGCCAGCCGGCGGTGAAGGTGATGGCGGTGACCCAGACCAGGGGGACGCCGGTGACCCAGGCCCAGCGCAGGCGGCCGGACTTGATCAGGATCGCGGTGCAGACGGCGAGGGCGATGGCGGCGAGCAGCTGGTTGGCGATGCCGAAGAGCGGGAAGAGCTGGTTGATTCCGCCGAGCGGGTCGGTGGCGCCGGTGTGGAGGAAGTAACCCCAGGCGGCGACGACCAGGCCGCTGCACAGCCAGATGCCGGGCTTCCAGTTGACACGGCCGATGGGCTTGAAGACGTTGCCGAGCATGTCCTGGAGCATGAAGCGGCCGACGCGGGTGCCGGCGTCCACCGTGGTCAGGATGAACAGCGCCTCGAACATGATCGCGAAGTGGTACCAGAAGGCCTTCATGGCAGCCCCGCCGAAGACCCCGGAGAAGATCTCCGACATGCCGACCGCGAGGGTCGGGGCGCCGCCGGACCGGGCGATCAGGGTCTGTTCCTCGACCGCCTTCGCGGCCTGGGTGAGCTGGTCGGGGGTGATGGTGAAGCCGAGGCCCGCCACCGCGTGGGAGGCCGACTCCGCCGTCGCGCCGAGGAGGCCCGCCGGGGCGTTCATGGCGTAGTACAGACCCGGCTCCAGCGTCGCCGCGGCGATCAGCGCCATGATCGCGACGAACGACTCCATCAGCATGGCGCCGTAGCCGATCAGCCGGACCTGCGACTCCTTCTGGATGAGCTTCGGTGTCGTTCCGGAGGAGACCAGGGCGTGGAAGCCGGACAGCGCGCCGCAGGCGATGGTGATGAAGAGGAAGGGGAAGAGCGAGCCCGCGAAGACCGGCCCGGCGCCCGAGGTCGCGAAGTCGCTCACCGCGTCCGCCCTGAGCACGGGCGCGGCCACGACCACACCGACCGCGAGCAGCGCGATCGTGCCGATCTTCATGAAGGTGGAGAGGTAGTCGCGCGGGGCCAGCAGCATCCACACGGGCAGCACGGAGGCGACGAAGCCGTAACCGATCAGGCAGAAGACGAGGGTGGTGGGGCTGAGGGTGAACGATCCGGCCAGTGAGGAGTTCTGCACCCAGCCGCCGCCGACGATGGCGAGGAGGAGCAGGGCGACGCCGATGAGGCTGGTCTCGACGACCCTGCCGGGGCGGACGCGGTGCATCCAGAAGCCCATGAACAGGGCGATGGGGATCGTCATCGCGACGGAGAACGTGCCCCACGGGGAGTGGGCCAGCGCGTTCACGACCACCAGGGCGAGCACACCCAGCAGGATGATCATGATGGCGAACACCGCGACCAGGGCGGCGACTCCGCCCGCCCGGCCGATCTCCTCGCGGGCCATCTGACCGAGCGACTTCCCGTCCCGGCGCATCGAGAGGAACAGCACCACCATGTCCTGGACCGCCCCGGCGAAGATCACCCCGGCGACGATCCACAGCGTGCCCGGCAGATAGCCCATCTGCGCCGCGAGGACCGGTCCGACCAGCGGCCCGGCGCCGGCGATCGCGGCGAAGTGGTGGCCGAGCAGCACCCGCCGGTCGGTCGGCTGGAAGTCGACGCCGTCCTCCAGGCGCTCGGCGGGGGTGGCCCGGCGGTCGTCCGGCCGGAGGACCCGGCGGGCGACGAACCGCGCGTAGAAGCGGTAGGCGATGGCGTACGAGCCGAGCGCGGCCACCACCAGCCAGATCGCGGAGATCTTCTCGCCCCGGGCCAGCGCGAGGACGCCCCAGGCGACGGCCCCGAGCAGGGCGACAACGGTCCACAACAGGACGGATCGAGGTGATATACGCGACTTTTCGGGCGTCGGCAGGCCGGTTTCGGGCAGGGTGGACGCAGGCATGGCGGCTCCTCACCAGGGCGGTGCGAGGCACCTCGTGACACGAGGTGCCCGGGGATCGGCGAAACGGCGGCTCTCCCGCTCGCTGTCGGTCTGTGCAAGAGTTGCCCACCCCCCGGAACCGGTTGACAGCGAATTTCCAGAGGATTTCCCGCCGGTTCCGTGTCCTCCGATCGGGGCCGCCGCGCAACTCCCCCGTGAGGATCAGGCACACCAAGGACGGTGACCCATGGCCGACGGCACCATGACCGCGACGTTCCTCGCCGTGATCGGCGGAGCGTCGCTGCTCGCCGTCACCGCGCGGCGCCTGCACCCCAGCGACCGGCTGCCGTCCCTGGAAGGCTGGGCATTGGCCGACCGCAGCCTGGGCCCGGTGTGGACCTGGTTCCTGCTGGGCGGCACGATCTTCACCGCGTACACCTTCACCGCCGTACCGGGGCTGGCGTACGGCAACGGCGCCGCGGCCTTCTTCGCCGTGCCGTACACGGTGATCGTCTGCCCCCTCGCCTTCGTGCTGCTCAGCCGGCTGTGGACCGTGGCCCGCGCCCACGGTTACGTCACCGTCGCCGACTTCGTGCGCGGGCGGTACGGGTCACCGCCCCTCGCGCTGGTCGTGGCACTGACCGGGATCCTCGCGACCATGCCCTACCTGGCGCTCCAACTGCTCGGCATACGGGCCGTGCTGACGGCCGGCGGGGTGTACCCGCGCGGTGCGGCCGGGGATCTGGTGATGGTGGCGCTGTTCGCGGGGCTCGCCGTGGCCACGTACCGGCACGGGCTGCGCGCGCCCACCGTCATCTCGGCCCTCAAGGCGGTTGCCGTCTTCGTGTCGCTGACCGCGGTCACCTGGCTGGTCCTGGAGCGGCTCGGCGGGCCGGGCGCCGTCTTCGACGGAGCGGCCCGGCGGCTAGGCGGCGACGCGCTGGTGCTGACCCCGGCCCAGCAGCCCGCCTACGCCACCCTCGCGCTCGGCTCCGCGCTCGCCCTGCTGATGTACCCGCACGTACTGACGGCGGGCTTCGCGGCCGACGGGCCGCGCACCCTGCGCAAGGTCGCCGTGGCGCTGCCCGCCTGGACGGGACTGCTCGCGCTCTTCGGGGTCCTCGGTTTCGCGGCGCTCGCGGCCGGGGTGCGGGCACCGGAGGGCGGCGCCGAGGCGGCCGTACCGATGCTGGTCGACCGGCTGATGCCGGGGCCGCTGGCCGGGCTGGTGTTCGGCGCGATCACCGTCGGGGCGCTGGTCCCCGCGGCGGTGATGTCGATCGCGGCGGCCACCAGCTTCGTACGCAACGTGTACGTCGAGTACGTGCATCCCACGGCCACGCCCAAACGGCAGGTGCGCATCGCCAAGGCCGTGTCGCTCATCGCGAAGGCCGGGGCGGTCGCGTTCGTCTTCGGGCTGCGCGACCAGGACGCGATCAACCTCCAGCTGCTCGGCGGGGTCTGGATCCTGCAGATCTTCCCCGCCGTCGCCGTCGGCCTGTACACCGCGCGACTGCATCCGCGGGCCCTGCTCGCCGGGTGGGGCGTGGGCATGGTGTCGGGGACCTTCCTGGTCGTGCGCGAGGGGTTCTCCTCCATCGTGGGCGTCGGTTCGGGGCCGCTGGAGATCTACGCCGGCCTCGCCGCGCTCGTGCTCAACCTGATCGTCGCGGTGGCCGGCACCGCCGTACTCGAACGTCTCGGCGTCCCGCGCGCCGCCGACAGGACCGACCTGCCGTCCCGCCTGACCGTCAGGCGGCGTCCGGAGACGGGAGCGAACCAGCAGTGAGACACAGACACCCGATACCGGTGCCGGAGCCCGACGTCGAGACACTGACGCCCGCGTCGGCCGACCCGGCCGAGCTGGAGCGCGAGGCCGGACTCGCCGGGCTCTTCGAGCGGCACTACGCCTCGATGCTGCGCCTCGCCGTGCTGCTCGGCGCGGACGACCCGGAGAACGTGGTGGCCGAGGCGTATTACCAGATCTACCGGAAGTGGCGGCGCCTGAGGGACATCGAGGCTGCGGAGGCGTATCTGCGCTCCACGGTGTGCAATCTGACCCGGATGCGCATCCGGCATCTCCAGGTCGCCCGCAAGCACGTGGAGAACCCACCCGAGGAGACCGTCGTCTCCGCCGAGAGCGCGGCACTCCTCCGCGACGACCAGCGCGTGCTGATCGACGCGCTGCAACACCTGCCGGCCCGGCAGCGCGAGGCGCTCGTGCTGCGGCACTGGCTCGGGCTGAAGGAGGGCGAGATCGCCGCCGCGATGGGCATCTCCTCCGGTTCGGTCAAGACGCACACCGCACGCGGCCTCGCCGCACTGACCCAGGCGATGGAGGCCCGGCGATGAACCACACCGAACCGGACCGCACGGAGCAGGAGCTCGCCGAGGCGTTGGCCGCCCTGGCCGGCGGGGTGCGGGCCGCGCCCGACGCCTATCGCACGGCACGCGGCGAGTGGCTGCGCCGCGAACGCCGTCGCCGGCTCGTCCTCGCCGTGCTCGTCACCGTCGTGTTCGCGCTGGCCACACTGATCGGCCTGTGGGTGCTGAACGAGGCGCCGTCCTCTCCGGGGGTGATCTTCTCGGGCCTCCCGGACCCTCGGGGCGGCACACGGTAGGCCGGTCGACGGCGGGACCGGGACATCAGCGGCGCCCACGCACACGGGGTTGGCGCTGGGAGGTGCCGGACGGCACCCGCACCCGAAGGCCTTTCGCCGTGCTGCGCAGCGCCGGTCCGGCGTAACCGCCCGAGGCCACCTCGGTGGGCCCCGGCGCTCTCGCGTCTGTGAAGGAAGCATTTTTCCTGGTAAACACTGATGAAAGCCGCACGAGCAGTGAGGCCGCCCGAGGATTCCCCTTCCTCACGGACCATCCAGCAGACGTCGTGGAGGCAGCCGGTGGGAGACGTCGGAATCGACCGCAGAGCCTTCCTGGCAGGAGTCGGGGGAATCACCGTCGGCGCGGGTGCCGCGTCGCTCACCGCTTGCGAGACCCGCCCCGGCCGGACCTCCACCGTGAGCGGCACGACGCTCGTCGTCCGCAACTTCGGCGGCTCTTACGGCGAGGCCAACCGCAAGGCCGTGTACGACCCGTTCACCAGAGAGACCGGCGTCCGGATCAAGGTGGTGAACTTCGCGCACGACCAGATGCTCGCCCAGATCAGGGAAGGCCGTCCACGGTTCGACGTGATGGACATCGACATGTCCAATCTGCTGCTGTTCGCTCGCGAGGGCGCCTCCGAGCCACTGGACTACGGCCGGTTGAAGAACACCCGGAACGCGGGCATCCCCCAGTCCCTGCTCACCCCCAACGGCGTGGGCAAGAGCTACTGGGCCAGCGTCCTCGCCTACCGCACCGACGCCTTCGACGGGAGGAAGCCCGAGTCGTGGGCGGACTTCTGGAGCCTCGGAGCCTTCCCGGGCTCCCGGGCGCTGCAGGGCGAGGTGGACTGGCCCGAGCTGGAGTTCGCCCTGCTCGCCGACGGCGTGCCGCTCGACGGGCTGTATCCCCTCGATGTGGACCGCGCCTTCAGGGTCCTCGACGAGATCAGGGGGTCCGTGCGGACGTTCTGGGAGTACGGCGCCGAGCCGGGCGAGCTGCTGTCCCGCGGCAGCGTCAAGGCTTCCAGCACGTGGGCCGGCAGGCTCCAGCACCTGATCGACGACAAGGTTCCGCTGGCGTACGAGTGGAACGGCGCCCGCAGGCAGAGCAACGGCTACGGAATCCCCAAAGGCTCCGCCAACCCGGACGCAGCCTACAAGCTCATCGATTTCGCGCTGCGGCCCGAGGTGCAGGCCCACATGGCCCGGCTCTACCCCGACGGCCCGGTGGTGCCAGCCGCCTACGGCCATCTCACCGAGTCCACCGCCATGCGTCTGGCGAGCACTCCCGGCCACCTGCTGTCGGGCTTCGACCTGGACATCGACTGGTGGCTCGAGAACCAGGACGCCGTGACCAGGCGCTGGCAGAAGTGGCTTCGCGCCTGATCGATTGAATGCAGCCATATGGCTGAATATCAATGTGCATGGTAAAGAGTCGGTATGATCCGGCGCCCTGGCCGATTCGCGGCCTTCCGCTCCCCCGCGCACAGTGGCGGGCGCTTCCGGTCCGCCCCGGATCGGGCGTGGCGCGACCGGCGGCGGAAGCAAGGCGCCAGAACCACCGGCGTTCGCCGGAAGGGTCTGCCGAGGGTGCGCAGCGTCGCCGGGCAGGTGTTCCTGCTGCAGCTGGTGATCATGGTGCTGTTCGCCGCCGCCGCGGGGGGCGCTCTCGTGGTGCAGGCCCGGGACTCGAGCACCCACGAGGCCCGGCAGCTGTCGGAGGGCGTCGCCCAGTCCTTCGCACGGGCCCCGGGAACGCTGGCCGCCATGAAGTCCGGCGAGCCCACAGAGCTGCTGCAGCCGCGCGCGGAGGACACCCGGAGGAACACCGGGGTCGACTACGTGGTGGCCTTCGACCCTCAGGGCTTTCGCTGGAGCCACCCCGACCCGACGCTGATCGGCAAGCACATCTACGCCGAGCGTGCGGGCGCCGCCGCCGACCGGCCGTTCACCAAGACGTTCGAGGGCAGTCTGGGTCTTGCGGTGGACACGACGGTGCCGGTCTACGACACCAACGGGCTCACCGTCGTCGGCTTCGTGGCGGTCGGAGTGACCGTGGCCAGCGTGGACGACGTGGTGCACGACCAGCTGCCGCAGCTGCTGGGCTTCGCCGGCGGCGCGCTCGCGGTGGCCGCGGGCGGGACGGCACTGGTCTCCGGGCGGCTGCGGCGACAGACCCGAGGCCTCGATCCGTCCGAGATGACCCGCATGTACGAGCACCACGACGCGGTGCTGCACGCGGTGCGGGAGGGCGTACTGATCATCGGGCCCGACGGGCGGCTGCTGCTCGCCAACGACGAGGCGCGCCGGCTGCTGGACCTGCCCGCGGACGCCGAGGAGCGGCACGTCGGCGAGCTCGGCCTGGAGGCGGCCACCACGGCGCTGCTGGGTGCCGGCCGGCAGGTCTCGGACGTGGTGCACCGGGCCGGCGACCGGCTGCTGGCGGTCAACGTACGGCCGGTGGA
Source organism: Streptomyces sp. NPDC013187 (assembly GCF_042899705.1). Lineage (NCBI taxonomy): Bacteria > Bacillati > Actinomycetota > Actinomycetes > Kitasatosporales > Streptomycetaceae > Streptomyces > Streptomyces sp. NPDC013187. Next base: position 249,125 of record NZ_JBIBAF010000010.1, read on the forward strand.
CCCCGACGACCCTCCCGCGGGCAGTGTGGCCACCCTGCGTGACACGACGGAGCTGCGTGCGCTGGCGGGCCGGGCGGAGCTGGCCCGGGAACGGCTGGGGCTGTTGTACGAGGCGGGCGTGCGGATCGGCACCACGCTGGACGTGGTGCGCACCGCCGAGGAACTGGCCGAGGTGGCGGTCCCCCGGTTCGCCGACGCCGCGACGGTCGATCTGCTGGACCCGCTCCTGCGAGGTGCGGTGTCGGCCGGCCCGGGTCCCGAGATGCGCCGGGTGGCGGTGCACGGCGTCGACGGCGCCCGGTCCCTGTATCCGGTGGGTGAGCTGATCCGCTTCGTCCCCACGTCGCCCGTCGCGGTCGGGGCCGAGCGTGGCCGAGCGGTCCTGGACGCCGACCTGACCGGCTCCGACGGCTGGATGAACGCCCAGGACCCCGAGCGCGCCCGGCGGCTGCTGGCCCTCGGTTTCCACTCCGTGATCACCGTGCCGCTCCAGGCCCGCGGTGTGGTGCTGGGCATGGCGAGCTTCTGGCGCTCGAACGGCGTCCCCTTCGACGGGGAGGACCTGGCCGCCGCGGAGGAACTGGCCGCCCGGGCCGCGGTCGCCGTCGACAATGCCCGTCGCTTCACCCGCGAGCACACCCTGGCCGAGACACTGCAGCGCAGCCTGCTGCCGAGCTCCCTGCCCGACCACTCGGCCGTCGAGGTCGCCCACCGCTACCTGCCCGCCCTGGAGGGCGTGGGCGGCGACTGGTTCGACGTGATTCCCCTGCCGGGTGCGCGGGTCGCCCTGGTGGTCGGCGACGTCGTGGGACACGGCCTGCACGCCGCGGCCACGATGGGCCGGCTGCGCACCGCGGTGCACAATTTCTCCGCCCTGGATCTGCCCCCGGACGAGCTCCTCGGTCACCTGGACGAGCTGGTCGCGCGCCTCGACGGCGACGAGAACGTGGAGCGGGACAGTGAGAGCGTCTCGGGCGCCACCTGTCTCTATGCCATCTACGACCCGGCGTCCGGGAGGTGCTCGCTGTCCCGGTCCGGCCATCCGGAGCCGGCCCTGGTGCATCCCGACGGCACCGTGGAGTTCCTGCGGGTGCCCGGTTCACCGCCGCTGGGTCTGGGCGGCGGGGAACCCTTCGAGACCGCCGAGGTCACCCTCCCGGAGGGTTCGCGGCTGATCCTCTACACGGACGGCCTGGTCGACGACCGGGAGCGGGGCATCGACACCGGTCTCCAGGCGCTGCGCAAGGCCCTCGCGCGAGCGGACCGGACCCCTGAGGAGACCTGCCGGGACGTCCTCGACGCACTGCTTCCCGCCCGGTCGAACGACGACATCGCCCTGCTCGTCGCCCGTACCCGGCTGCTGGACCGTTCCCAGGTGGCCGAGTGGGACGTGCCGGGTGATCCGGCGGCCGTCGCGGCCTTCCGGGCGAAGGTCACCGGGCGGTTGCGGACCTGGGGGCTGGAGGAGATGGCGTTCACGACCGAGCTGATCGTCAGCGAGCTGGTCACGAACGCCGTCCGCTACGGCATCGAGCCGATCAGGCTCCGGGTGCTGCACGATCGCGACAGCCTGATCTGCGAGGTCGCCGACGGCAGCAGCACCTCGCCCCACCTGCGCAGGGCCGCGACCACCGACGAGGGCGGACGCGGACTGTTCCTCGTCGCCCGCTTCGCCCAGCGGTGGGGCACCCGCTACCTGGCCCGCGGCAAGGTGATCTGGACCGAACAGTCGACCCGGAGCCCGGCCGCCGAACCCGAGGAGACGTCGGCCGACGCCCTGCTGGACCAGTGGGAGGACCTGGCCTGGTGAGTCGCCCCGTCACAGGCCGATGCCGGTGACCTGGCGGACCCGTGGCACCGTCGGTGATGACGGCGCGGCCGCTGAACACACCGCCGTTCGTGTTCGACGGACGAGCTGTCAGAAACGTCACCGCATTTCTGACAACTCGCATGCCCTTCGACGTGGCCGGTCCTCAGCGGCCGGAATCGATGCGCGTCATCCCACGGTCCAGCGCTGGTTGGCTCCGCCGTTGCAGTTCCACAGGACCCCCTGGGTCCCGTTGGCCGTACCGGAGCTGGCAGCGTCCAGGCACAGTCCGGAACGGGCGCTGGTGATCGTGCCGTTCGCGTTGACGTTCCAGCGCTGGTTCTGGCCGCCGTGGCAGTCCCAGATGACCGCCCGGGTGCCCGGGGAGGTTCCGGAGGCCTCGGCGTCCAGGCACTTGCCGCCGTACACGCGCAGTTCGCCGGCGTCCGTGCGGGTCCACTTCTGGCCGGCGCGGTCCAGGCAGTCCCACAGCTGCACCTGGGTGCCGTTGGTCTGCGAGGAGTTCGGCACGTCCAGGCAGCGGCCGGAGCCGGCGCCGACGACCTTGGTGCCGCTCGGCGGCTCCGGGGTCGTGCCGCCCGGCGGAACGTAGGGGCACTTGGTCTTCGAGCGGGAGATCTGGCTGCGGTCCGCCAACGACGGGCACAGGAACTGGGTGTAGCGGGTGTCGTTGTCGAGGAAGATCTTGAGCCAGGGGATGGTACGGCGCGTCACGTTGGAGTTGCCCCAGGTGGAGAAGCCGTGGCCGCCGGTGGTGAGCTCGATGAAGGCGCTCTGCGTGCCGGCCGGCATGCCTCCGTAGAGGCCGTCGAGGTAGGAGGGAGTGACCGTGCCGTCGTCCCGGGCTCCCATGATCATCGTCGGGACGCGCAGGTTGGACAGGTTCTGGGAGGGTGAGAAGGGCGCGAGCGGAAGGGCTGCCTTCAGGGACGGCCGCCGCACGGCAGCGCTGATGGCACCGCCACCGCCCATGGAGTGGCCGAGCACGCCCAGCCGGTTCGGGTCGACGCGGTCGCGCACCGGGCTCTTCTGGGTGAGGTAGTCCAGCGCCGCGAGAAGCTGGGTTCCCCGGGCGGTGTCGAAGTCGTTGGGGCTGTTGGTGTCGATGCCGATGACGACGAATCCGAAGGAGGCGAGCCAGTGCCCCATCCAGGCGCCTTCGGCGCTCCACCGGGCGGTGTAGCCGGGCACGGCGGCGATCGCCCCCCAGGTGCCCTGGCTGGTGTCCGTCGGGTAGTAGATCTTGCCGCCGTTGAAGCCGTTGCCGGGCGACACGGTCGTCTCGGCGGTGGCGAACGTGCCCCGCTGGGCGGCGACACTGCTCACCGTGGGGTCCGGTCCCCGCTGGTAGGGGTTGTCCGCGGCCGCTGCCGGCTGGATCGAGACGAGTGTGGCGAGCAGGCCGGTCACGGCCGCGGCCAGGGCGGCCCTCAGCCCGGCCGTCCTGCTTCTGCGCAGGGGTATCCGCATGGTCCTGTTCCTCCTTGCCCGTGCCTCTCCGACGAGGGCGGGGCGGTACGCGACGAGTGGGGGGTGCGCGAACAGGTGCTGTGAAACTCTGGGAGCGTTCCCAGGTCGGGTGAGCGTAGGTAAGCCCTGATGTGCCGTCAAGCATGCTCTCGGGATCGCGGATCCGACGCCTCACGGAGTGCGGAAGCCGCGGAACGTCACATGCTCGCGGGTCTCGAAACCGAGCCGTTCGTAGAGCGCGAGCGCGCCGCTGTTCGCCTCGGCCACGTGCAGGAACGGACGTTCGCCGCGAGCCATGATGCGCGCGATGTGCGCGCGCAGCAGGCGGACCGCGTGGCCCCGTCCACGGGCCTCGGGTGCGGTACAGACGGCACTGATCTCGGTCCATCCGGGAGGCCTCAGCCGCTCCCCCACCATCGCCACCAGCACACCGTCCTCGCGGATGCCGAGGTAGGTGCCGAGTTCGTGCGTGCGGGGCCAGAAGGGCCCCGGCCGGGTGCGCTCGACGAGGTCGAGCATCTCGGGCACGTCCTCCGCACCGAGTTCGACCATGTCGCGCTCGGACCCGTCAGGTGAGGGGTCCGGGCCGCTGTCGCCGGCCCAGATCATCTGGCGGCCCTCGAGGACGAAGACCGGTTCCCAGTCCGGCGGCGGTATCGCCGGGCAGCTGAACATGTCCGCGAACTCGCCCGGGCCCAGCAGCTTCGCCAGGTCGGCCCATGCCGCCGCGTCCGGCTCGGCCGGTACCGCCGAGAAGGTCGCGACTGCGGGTACGTAGGTCGCGGCGCCGCCGAGCCGGCGGGCGAGATGTGCGTGGTGCCCGCGGAGCGACTCGCCCACCGGGTCGTCGAGTGCGACGGCGTCGCTGAGCCCCGTCATCGTGCTGCGCCTTTCCTGCCCTCTGCTGCGGCCGGTCGGCCCGTGGACCGGCACGGCGTCTTCGGATGCCGGCAGCCATGCTAGTCAGTCCCTCCCGAGCGGCTCTCGGCACTACCTGAGATACGTGGCGAGCGGAAGGTTCTGCCGGCGCACGTCACCGGCGACGATTCCGGCGATCCGCTGCGCGCCGTACGTCTCGAAGTGCGTCCGGTCGTCGCAGAAGAAGGCGCCCACGGGGCCCGATCCGAAGTCGCCGTTGTGCGGGCAGAAGCGCAGGCTGTTGTAGAGCGAGACGCTGAGCGCGTGCAGGTCGACGACCGGCGCCCGGGTGGCGGATCCGACCGCGAAGGTCTCGTTCACGAAACCGCGGTTCTTCGTCGCCGTGCTTCCGGAGCAGGTGATCGCGGCGACCGGTGTGAGCAGCACCGGGTGCGCTCCCCGGGCCAGGGCGGCCTGCACCATCGTGGTCATCAACTGCCGGTAACGGGTGGGGCCCACGTGCCGCGGACAGGTCGACGAGGAGTCGTTGATGCCGAACTGGATGAACAGGTAGTCGCCCGCCTTCATCCCGGTGCTCGCGTTCAGCATCGACTGCCAGCGTGACGAGTAGGCACTGGACGTGAGACGGCACTCGCCGTCCGAGCCTTTGGTGCTGCTGACGTTCCCCTCGTACATCCAGGTCTGGATGCTGCGGCCTCCCACGGCCTGGTTCCGGACGGTGACGTCGGCGTCGAACAGGGCGTCGAACTGGCTGCCCCAGCCGACCGGGCAGCGGGCGGAGCCCGGGTTGGCCATGGTCGAGTCGCCGGCCAGCCACACCGTGACCGGCTGGGCGGCCGCCCGGGCGGCGGGGGCAGCCGAGCCGGAGCAGCGCGTCGTGGCGCTGCCGGCCGCCGAGGCCGCACCCAGTCCGAGGCTCGACAGGGCGAGCACCAGCAGGGCGGTGATGACGGTCCGTAAGTTCTTCATCGGTTTCCTCCAGGGGACGGGCGTCCCGTGCGTCGGTCAGCGCAAGTGGGCGGCGAGCGGCAGGTTCTGCTCCCGGACGGCCTGGAGCAGCAGCCCGCCCATCCGGGTCGCGCCGTACTGCGAGAAGTGGGTGTTGTCCGTGACGCCGTCGACGGAGGAGCGGAGGAAGAGCTGTGCGGAGGCGGACGGGCCGAGGGACTCGACCAGCGTCTTGCTCCGGGCGGTCAGGTCGATCACCGGGACCCGCTGCGCCGCACCGACCGCGCGCATCTCGGCGGGCAGGTTCACGCCGACGCCGTTGACGTGCAGGGCCGTGGAGGTCAGCCGGTTGCCGTCGAACAGCCGGCGGACCGGGGGCGTCACCAGGACCGGGACACCGCCCTTGCCGCGGACCCGCGAGATCATGGTGGTGAGGTTGTTCCGGTAAGCGGACGCGCTGGTCTGCTTGTCGTTGTGGCCGAACTGGATGAAGACCGGGTCGTTCGCCTTGACCTTGGCCAGCAGGGCGGGCAGGAGTGCCGAGTTGCTGATGAAGCTTCCCGAACTCTCTCCGGAGTCGCCGTAGTTGGCGATGACCGCACCCGGACGTACCGAGGACGTGATCATCTGCCCCCAGCCGGTGTAGGGAGCGGCGGGCTGGTCGCACACGGTCGAGTCGCCGGCCAGGTAGGCGACCAGCGGCTGGGCCGCCGGTTTCACCGAGACGGCCGAGACCTGGGGGCCGGAGCCCGTGAAGCGGAGGTCCAGGCCCGGGTTGCCGGTGCCGCCCTGACCGGTCGGCTGTCCCTCCGGCTGGCGCACGTTGACGGTGAACGAATGGGTGGTGACGGCTCCGGCCGCCGTTCCCGTGGCCGGGAGCATCAGCCGCCGGGACTCGGCCCACATCTCGGTCTGTCCGGCGGAGGCGCCGCCGATGGAGACCGTGACGTCGTAGTTGCCCGGGGCGACGCCGTAGTGACAGGTGATCACCGAGGTGCCGGAACAGCCGGCCGGCAGCGCCTGCGGCGCGGCGGCGACGTGCTGGGCCACTCCCGAGCACGCGAGGGCCGCCAGGGTCAGCAGGCCCGCCGTCGCCAGCCGGGCTGCATGTCCGCCACGGCGCTCGGGTGGCATGTTCATTACAGTCATCAGTCCGTCCTTCGTCACACGGGAGGTCCGGGTCGGGGTGAGGGCATGTCGGAGCCGCGCACCGCCTTGGATCAGGCTCGCCGCTCAGGCGGCGGTGAAGCCGCTCATGATGGAAGTGGGCCGCTTGCTGGCGGAGTCCCAGGCACCCATGTTGTAGCCGGTGAACGGGGACATGCACTCCGGCTCCCAGTAGAAGATGCCCTGCCCGCCGGCGGCCTTCAGCGCCTGGGTGTAGGCGACCAGCGCGGCCCGGGTGGAGGCGGCCCGGTCCACCCGGCCTCCGAACTCGCTCTGCAGGAACGGTTTTCCGTACGCGGCGGAAATCTTCCGCATGTTCTCCACGATCCCCGGCGCGACATCGGCGCTGCCGTACGAGGAGAACACGGACATGTCCCACTTGCCGCCGTTGGCGGCGAAGCGGCTGAAGAACGTCGTCATCACGTCGTACTTCTGCGGCTGGGCCAGGTGGATGCACACCGTCGAGTTCGGCGACACCGTCTTGACCTGGGTGTAGGCCGCGTTGAGCAGGCCGGTCATCTGCACCGGGCTGGAGACGCTGCCGACGGGCCGGCAGATCCCGCTGTTGATCTCGTTGCCGATCTGCACCCATGAGGGCAGCACGTCATTGGTCTTCATGACGGTCATCGTCTGGTGCACGTACGAGCTCATGGCGGTGAGCATCTGGCTGTAGCCCAGGTTCTTCCAGGCCGCGGGCGGGTTCTGCACACCGACGGAGTTCCAGGTGTCGCCGAACATGTAGTCCAGCATGATCGACATGCCGGCGGCCTTGACCCGTTTGGCGAAGGCGGCGACCTCGTTGATGCCGCAGTGCCCGTTGGCCGGGTCGCCGGACGGGTTGACGAACGTACGGAGCCGGACCGCGGTGATGCCGTACCCCTTGAGGATGGTCAGCAGGTCCTGTGTCTGCCCACCGGCGTTCTTCCAGGAGTAGCCGCGGGCCTCCATCTGCGGCACCCAGCTGATGTCGACGCCCTTGACGAAACCGGCGGCGGCGTGGGCCGGCGTTTCGAGTTCGCCGAGCGCGGCAGCGGTGGCGAGGGCTCCGGCGGTCGCGGTGGTGGCCTTGAGCAGCGTCCGGCGGCTGATCCGAGCAGGAGCAGGGGTTCGGGGCATGGTCGCTCCTCCCTGCCCGCCGGCCGCGCATGGGGCGTCGCGGCCGGCGGACAGCGGGTCGTGGGGGGTGGATGTTCCGGGACTGGGACTGATCCGCCTGCACATACTGGGAGCGTTCACAACCTGTCATCCGGCCACGAGACACTCCTCCTCGGCGGGGGAAGACCGCAGGTGCAGGGAATCCGTGAACTGCCGTGCTCCGCGCCGGCGTTCACAGACGGGTCGACCGATGCGACTGCCCCCGGCCACGGTTGGCCGTGAGGCGTCTCACGCAGTGTTCTCGCGCCGTAGCCCGGCTGTCAATTCATGACGCGCGAGAAACTCACGGATCCGAACAGGGCCGAACAGCAGACTGGACACAATCCTTGACGAGGCATCAGCCCGTTCTTACGCTCCCTCCTCATGGGAGCGTTCCCATACCCCCCACGCCCCGGAGGCCACCGTGACCGACCCGCATCGGCGTCCCCGTACCGCGCCACGATCGTGGCGATCACCCCACCGGCCGGGCGGCCGGCTCGTCGGCTCCCTCTCCGCCGCCGCTCTGGCCGTCTCCGCGCTCGTCGCACTGCCCCAGACCGCCCAAGCGGCGACCGCACGGCAGGTCGAGAAGCTCGACCGCGGCCTGTCCAGCGTGCACACCGGCAGCGGCAACCTGCTGTCATGGCGGTGGCTCGCGACCGACCCGAACGACGTGTCGTTCAACGTGTACCGGGGCGGCACCAGACTCAACTCCTCGCCCGTCACCGCCTCGACGAACTACTTCGACTCGGGCGGCGCCGCCTCGGCCGACTACACGGTGCGCGCGGTGGTCAACGGCACCGAGCAGGCCGCGTCCGCGCCCGCGGTGCAGTTCCGCACGGGCTACAAGGACGTGCCGATCTCCCCGCCCGCGGGCGGCACCGCCCCGGGCAACTCGGCCTACACCTACGAGGCCAACGACGCCTCCGTGGGCGACCTCGACGGCGACGGAGCCCTGGACCTGGTCCTGAAGTGGCAGCCCACCAACGCCAAGGACAACTCCCAGTCCGGTTACACCGGCAACACCATCGTCGACGGCATCAAACTCGACGGCACCCGGCTGTGGCGGATCGACCTGGGCCGCAACATCCGCTCCGGCGCGCACTACACGCAGTTCCAGGTGTACGACTACGACGGCGACGGCAAGGCCGAGGTCGCCATGAAGACCGCCGACGGCACCCGCGACGGCACCGGCGCGGTCATCGGCTCCTCCTCCGCCGACCACCGCAACTCCAGCGGCTACGTCCTGTCCGGGCCCGAGTTCCTGACGATGTTCAACGGCCAGACGGGCAAGGCGATGCAGAGCGTCGACTACGTTCCGGGCCGCGGCACCGTGTCCTCCTGGGGCGACAACTACGGCAACCGCGCCGACCGCTTCCTCGCCGGGACCGCCTACCTCGACGGCGCCCGCCCCTCGCTGATCATGGCGCGCGGCTACTACACCCGATCGGTGATAGCCGCCTGGGACTGGCGCAACGGCGCCTTCACCCGGCGCTGGACCTTCGACACGTCCTCCTCCAGCAACAGCGGCAAGGGCTACGACGGCCAGGGCAACCACAGCCTGTCCGTCGCCGACGTCGACGCCGACGGCAAGGACGAGATCGTCTACGGCGCGATGACCGTCGACGACAACGGCAACGGCCTGTGGACCACCCGGCTCGGGCACGGCGACGCGGGCCACGTCGGCGACCTGAACCCGTCCCGTCCGGGCCTCGAGTACTTCAAGGTCTCGGAGGACTCCAGCAAGCCCGGCTCCTGGATGGCCGACGCCCGCACGGGGGCGCGGCTGTGGCAGACGGCGTCCGGCTCGGACAACGGCCGGGGCGTCGCCGCCGACATCCACGCCGGCAGTCCGGGCGCCGAGGCCTGGTCCGCCACCGACACCACCCTGCGCTCCGCCACCGGTGCCTCCCTGGGCCGGGAACCCTCCAGCATCAACTTCCTTTCCTGGTGGGACGGCGACCCGGTCCGCGAGCTCCTCGACGGCACCCGCATCGACAAGTACGGCACGTCCGGCGACACCCGGCTGCTGACCGGCTCCGGTGTGGCCTCCAACAACGGCACCAAGTCCACCCCGGCCCTGTCGGGCGACATCCTCGGCGACTGGCGCGAGGAGGTCGTCTGGCGCACCGGCGACAACAGGGCGCTGAGGATCTACTCGACGCCGCACCAGACCAACACCAAGATCACCACCCTGCTTCAGGACACCCAGTACCGCACGGCGCTGGCCTGGCAGAACACCGCGTACAACCAGCCCCCGCACCCGAGCTTCTTCATCGGCAACGCCATGCCGACGGCACCCCGGCCGACGGTCTACACACCCTGACCCGTTCCGACCGGCCCTGACGCGCAGACACTTGTCTCTACTGCGATCGCAGTAGAGACAAGTGTCTGCGTTCGGCCAACGACGAGAGACCAGCGGACTGCGAGCGTGGCGGTGTGCCGGGATTCCGGCCCGTGTTCCTCTGGAAAGGCTCGTCGATGTCCCCTCTCGCCCGCTGGTGCCACCGGCACCGGCTCGCCGTCGTCCTGGCCTGGGTAGGCCTGCTGATCGCCCTGGGCGGGGCGGTCGGCGCGGCCGGCAGCAACTTCGGCAACAGCCCGCTGTCGCAGGACACCGACTCGGCCAGGGCGACGGCTCTGCTCCAGAAGGGCGCGAGCAGCGCCGCGGGCAAGAGTGGCCGGGTCGTCTGGCAGGTGAGTGAGGGCAAGGTCACCGACGGCGCGGCCGAGCGGGCCATGGCCGGAGCGCTGAAGCGCATCGCCGACGCCCCGGGCGTCGCCTCGGTGACCGACCCCTACACGCCCGCCGGCCGTGCCCAGCTCAGCGAGGACGGCAGGACGGCGTACGCGACGGTCGCGTTCGACGACGGCGTGGACGACGCCCGGATCGACCATGTGAAGGACCTCGCGACGGCCCCCGAGTCGGGGAGTCTGCACATCGCGCTCAACGGGCAGGCCTTCACCGTCAACCCGGAGCCGAACGCGGTCGCCGACGCCATGGGCATCGTGCTCGCCTTCGTCGTGCTGCTGTTCGTCTTCCGGGCGGTGTGGGTGGCGGCGCTGCCCATCATCACGGCCGTCGCCGGCGTCGGCACCTCCGCGGTCACGGTGATGCTGCTCAGCCACGCCGTCACGCTCTCCGACACCACGCTGACCCTGGGTTCGCTGATCGGTCTGGGCGTCGGCATCGACTACGCGCTGTTCATCGTCAACCGACACCGCGGCAACCTGATGGCGGGCATGAGTGTGGCCGACTCGGTCGCCAAGTCCCTCAACACCTCCGGCCGGGCCGTGGTGTTCGCCGGTCTGACCGTCGTCGTCGCGCTGCTGGGCATGCTCACCCTGAACGTCGGCATCATCAACGGCATGGCGATCGGCGCGGCCATCACCGTGGTCCTGACCGTGCTGGCCGCCATCACCCTGCTGCCGGCGCTGCTCGGCGTGATCGGGACGAGGATCCTCGGACGCGCCGAGCGCCGCACCGAGGCCGGGCAGGCGCCGGGCGCGGCGGGCGCCACCGGGATGTGGGGCCGCTGGGCCGAGCACGTCCAGGCACGGCCCAAGGTTCTGGGCCTGGTCGGGCTCGTGGTGCTCGCGGCCCTCGCGCTGCCGACGCTCTCCCTGCGGCTGGGCGCGTCCGACGACGGCAACCTGCCCGCGTCCTCGACGAACCGTCAGGCGTACGACATGATCGCGGACGGCTTCGGCCCGGGCTTCAACGGCCCGCTCGTCCTCGCGGTCCAAGCCCCCACCGCCGCCGACAAGGCGGCCCAGGCGGAACTGGTCACCGCTCTGAAGCGGGTCGACGGTGTCGCCGGTGTCGGCGCCACCCCCATGCAGGAGGGGCAGACGGTCGGCGTGGTCTCCGTGATCCCGACCACCTCGCCGCAGTCGGCGGCCACCTCCGACCTGATCCACCACCTGCGTGACGACGTGATCCCGGAGGCGGAGCGGGGGACGTCCCTGAAGGTCTACGTGGGGGGAGTCACCGCGAGCAACGACGACTTCGCGTCGGTCCTGATGGGCAAGCTGCCGGTGTTCGTGCTGGTGATCGCCGTGCTCGGTTTCCTGCTGCTGACCGTCGCCTTCCGCAGTCTGCTCATTCCGGCGGTCGGCGCGCTGCTGAACATCCTCAGCATCGGTGTGGCCTTTGGCGCGATCGTCGTCGTGTTCCAGTACGGCTTCGGCGCGGGGCTCCTCGGGCTCGGTGCCGCGGGGCCGATCGAGTCGTTCGTGCCGATCCTGGTCGTCGGCATCATGTTCGGCCTGTCCATGGACTACCAGGTCTTCCTGGTCAGCCGGATGCGCGAGGAGTGGGCGCACACCGGTGACAGCCGTCGTGCGGTGCGGATCGGGCAGGCGGAGACCGGCAAGGTGATCGCCGTCGCCGCCACCATCATGGTCTGCGTCTTCGGCTCGTTCGTGTTCGGCGGCATGCGGGTCATCTCCGAGTTCGGCGTCAGCCTGGCGGTGGCCGTGGCCCTGGACGCCCTGCTGATCCGCATGGTCGTCGTGCCGGCGCTCATGCACCTGTGCGGACGGGCCAACTGGTGGCTGCCCCGCCGGCTGGACCGGGCACTGCCCCGCGTCTCGGTCGAGGGCCCCGCGCCGGAGCCGGCGCGACCGGCCCGGGCGGTCCGTGAGCCGGAGACGGCCGGCTTCCGCGGCTGAAAGATCATCGGCGTACGGCGCGGACCGGGCGGCGGGCTGGGCCGCCGCCGTCCGGTCCGCGCTGCGTAGAGTGAGGGAGTGCAGGTGGCAGCGGTGAGTCGGCGGTTGTCGGTCCGTCACGAACGGATCCGGGACGCGTTTCCGGCCGTGGTGCTGGTTCTGGTGGGCACGGCGGCGACCGCCGCGGGCGAGGGCGGTTCCGGCTGGCACGCACCCCGGCCGGCCGGGACGGCATGGATGGCGCTGGCCTGCGCGCCGCTCGTCTTCCGCAGCCGGTGGCCGCTTCCGGTCGTGATCGCCTCGCTGGCCGTCGATCTGGCCCACCTGTCCGTCGCGCCGGACTTCTCCATCACTCCGGCGGCGAGCCTGGTCGCGCTCTACACCCTCGCCACCCGGAGCAGCCGGCGCACCGCCTGGATCACCGGCCTCATCGCGTCGGTCCTGATCACGGCCGTCTACGCGGTCGCCGAGTCCGAACCACCCCTCGCGGGCGCCAGTCTGCTCCGCTTCGACCTGGCGATCGCGGCCACCGCGCTGGGCGACGCCGTCCGCACCCGCCGTCGGCACCTCGCCGAGGTCGAGGCACGGGCCGAACGGGCCGAGCGCAGCCGGGAGCAGGAGGCGCGGCGGCGGGTCACCGAGGAGCGGGTCCGTATCGCCCGGGAACTGCACGACGTCGTGGCCCACCACATCACCCTGGTGAACGCGCAGGCCGGCGTGGCGCACCATCTCATGCGCCACGATCCCGACCGCGCGTACGAGGCACTGGCCCACATCAAGGACAACAGCCGGGCCGCGCTCGACGAACTGCGCGCCACCGTGGGCCTGTTGCGCCAGCCCGACGACGGTCCCGACTCCCGCGCGCCCCTCCCGGGACTGGCCGACCTGGACGCCCTGGTCGGTGGTGTGCGGACGGGCGGACTGTCCGTGGAGGTGAGGTGCACCGGCACATCCCGGCCCGTGGCGCCCGCCACGGAACTGACCGCTTACCGCATCGTCCAGGAAGCGCTCACCAACACCCACAAGCACGCGTCGGCGACGCGGGCGGAGGTGGAGCTGGACTACGGACCGGACCGGCTGCGGGTCACGGTGACGGACGACGGCAGGACCGGCGCCGTCCAGGGGCCCGGCTCCGGTCATGGCCTGATCGGCATGCACGAGCGCGCGAGTGCCATCGGCGGCACGGTCACCGCGGGTCCGTTGCCGGACGGTGGCTTCCGGGTCGTCGCCGAGCTCCCTCTCGCTCTCGCCCCCGCATCCGTCCGACCCTCACGAGGTACGAGTCACCCATGACGATCCGCGTCCTGCTCGCCGACGACCAGGCCCTGTTGCGGGGCACTTTCCGGCTGCTCCTCGAGGCGCAGCCTGACATGGAGGTGGTCGCCGAGGCGTCCGACGGTGGGGAGGCGGTGCGGCTGGCCCGGTCCGCGCGGGCCGATGTGGTGGTGATGGACATCCGGATGCCAGAGGTCGACGGCATCGAGGCCACCCGGCTCATCGGCCGGGACGAGGACCTGGCCGGGGTGAAGGTGCTGGTGCTCACCACGTTCGAGGTGGACGAGTTCGTCGTCGAGGCGCTGCGGGCCGGTGCGAGCGGCTTCCTCGGCAAGGGGGTCGAACCGGCCGATCTCCTCCAGGCGATCCGGCTGGTCGCGGCCGGTGAGGCGCTGCTCTCGCCGGCCGCGACGAAGGGCCTGATCGCCCGGTTCCTTTCCCAGCCCTCCCCCGGCGGCCTCGCCGACCCCGAACGGCTGGCCACGCTGACGCCCCGGGAGCGCCAGGTCATGCAGTTGGTGGCCACGGGCCTGTCCAACGACGAGATCGCCGAGCGGCTCTTCGTCACCCCGGTGACCGTCAAGACCCACGCCAATCGGGCCATGGCCAAGCTCGGCGCCCGGGACAGGGCCCAACTCGTGGTCATGGCCTATGAGAGCGGGCTGGTCCGCGCCGGGGAACGGACCTGACCGTCACGGCACCGGCCTCCGTCACGCTCCGGTGGGTGCGGTGCGCGGCACCTCGGCGGCATCCCGCCGGAACGCCCACTCCAGCCGGGGCTCCAGCGCGAAGCGGAACAGCCGCCGCACGGGCGGGGTGCACAGGGCGGTCATGACGGCCGCCGCCACGAGGGTGACCGTGATCTCGCCGACGGGGTCGTGGATCCACTCGGGGCCGAACCAGCCGAAGTGCTTGGCCCCCTGTACCGCGAAGCCGTGCAGCAGGTAGCCGTACAGCGTGCCCGCGCCGAGGGCGGTGAACCATGTGCGCCGTCCCGGGACCCAGGCGAGGAAGCAGGCGACGAGGAGCAGCGAGCAGCCGAACAGGGCGAGGGTCATCACGGGGCCGTACCAGCCGGGGACGCCCAGTTCCTCGGCGCTGGAGCGGTGGAAGAGCCAGGCGTAGTCCCACCGGGGCGTGATCCAGTACGCCCCGGCGAGGGCCATGGCGAAGACGGGCAGGGACAGCAGGCGCGTCTCCCGTCGGCGCACCAGCCGGAAGTGTTCCGGCTTCAGCAGCAGACCGAGCACGAAGTAGGGCAGGAACTGCAGGACGCGCTGGAGATCGAGGTCGTCGCCGATGGACGGCGAGAGGGTCGCCAGGGCCGCGATGACGAGGGCGACGGGCAGCGGCCACCGCAGGAGCCTCCAGATCGGGGTGGTCAGCCGCCAGATGAACAGGGCCGCCAGGAACCACGTCAGGTACAGGGGACTCAGCAGGCTGATGGCGCGGTCGGGGTCGCCGCTCGTCCAGCGCGTGTAGTAGGTGTACGCCACCTCGAAGACGACGTACGGCACGACCACGGTGGTGACCAGGCGTTTGATCCGCTCCGGGCCGGCGTCGAAACTGCGGGAGAAGTAGCCGGAGATGACGATGAAGGCCGGCATGTGGAAGGCGTAGACGAGCGTGTAGAGCGCGGTGACGGCGCGGCTGCCGTCGCGCAGCGGTTCCCAGGCGTGTCCGATGGCCACCAGAACGATGGCCAGGTACTTGGCGTTGTCGAAGAACGCGTCTCTGGGCTTGGCCGCGGGGGCCGCCGCCGGCCGGTCGCCGGTCGACCGGCCGCTCGCGGCACGGGGGACTTCGGGTGGGGATTGCCGTGTCTCCCGGTCGCCGCGCGGGGGCAGCGTGCGCGGGCCGGCGTTTCCTTGCGGTGGAAGCCCGGACAGACCAGAACACCTCTTTCGTCGCGTGTCGGTGGTTCCCGCCTCCGATCACATCACGAAAGTTCTTCAGTTGCGTAATCATGCAACCATAGGCTCGAGGATCAGGCGTCGCGCAGCGCCTTCTCGATCTCGCCCAGCGAGCGGGTCAGCCGCCCGTAGTCGGCGGGGGCCACCGGTGCCACGAAGTACCGCTCGACGACCCGCGCGTGGACCGCGGCCGCCCGGAGGAACGCCGTGCGACCCTGCTCGGTCGGCTCGACCAGGACGCTTCTGCGGTCCCCGGGAGCCGGCACGCGCCGCACCACGCCGGTTCCCTCCATGCGGTCGATCAGGCGAGTGATGCCGCTGCTTGTGAGTGTGAGGTCGTCGGCGAGCCGGCGTTGCGAGATCTCCTCGTCCGGATGCCGGCAGAGCCGGATGAGGACCTCGAACATCGTGTGGCTGATCCCGCACTCCTTGCGCAGGGCCGTGTCGATCCGTTGCTCCAGCCGGGTGGCGGCCTTGATCAGCAGCCCGAAGTCGTGCACGAGCCGGCTGTCGGCGGCTCGTGCGGCTTCGTCGTTCTGTCGTTTCGCGGTGTCCACCCGGCCGACTTTAGTGCTTCTTCACCTACTGCTGTCTCAATTACTGAGCAATCAATTGCTGAGCAGTCAACGAACTCCTATCGTGGGTGCCCACCACCCAGCACGTCGACAGAGAGGGAAGTCAGTGGACCTTCAGCACTGGCTCGGCCGGGCCAACGACGCGATACAGCAGTGGGCCGACACCTTCGGCCCCTATGAGCAGCACCCGTCCCTCCTCGTCGACGACGACCGTTTCGCCGCCGCCTTCGAGGAGCTGACCGGGAGGCTGAAGGAGAACTACCCCTTCTTCCACCCGCGCTACGCGGGGCAGATGCTCAAGCCCCCGCACCCGGCGGCGATCGTCGGTCACCTCACCACCATGCTGATCAACCCCAACAACCACGCCCTGGACGGCGGTCCCGCCACCGCCCGCATGGAACGCGAGGCCGTCGCGCAACTGGCCACGATGTTCGGCTTCGACACGCACCTCGGCCACCTCACCACCAGCGGCACGATCGCCAACCTGGAGGCCCTCTTCGTCGCCCGTGAGCTCCACCCCGGCCGCGGCATCGCCTACAGCGCCGACGCCCACTACACCCACGGGCGCATGTGCCACGTCCTGGGCATGAAGGGGTACCCGATCCCGACCGACGACCGCGGCCGCATCAGCCTCGATGCGCTCGAGGACATCCTGCGGACGGGAGAGGTCGGCACCGTCGTGCTGACCGCCGGCACCACCGGCCTCGGAGCGATCGACCCGGTCCACGACGCCCTCGCCCTCAGAGAGCGCTACGGCGTCCGGCTCCACGTCGACGCGGCGTACGGCGGCTTCTTCACCCTGCTCGCCGGCGCCGACGGCCCGGAGGGACTCCCCCCGCAGCCCTGGCGGGCGATCGCCCGGTGCGACTCGATCGTCGTCGATCCGCACAAGCACGGACTCCAGCCCTACGGCTGCGGTGCCGTCCTCTTCCGCGACCCCGAGGTGGGACGCTTCTACCTGCACGACTCGCCCTACACCTACTTCACCTCCAGCGAGCTGCACCTCGGCGAGATCAGCCTGGAGTGCTCCCGCGCCGGCGCCTCGGCCGCGGCCCTGTGGCTCACCTTCCAGGTGCTCCCGCCCACGCCCGACGGACTCGGCCGTGTCCTCGGAGCCGGCCGGCGGGCCGCCCTGCGCTGGGCCGACCTGATCACCGCCTCGGAGGAACTGGAGCTGTACCAGCAGCCCGAGTTGGACATCGTCGGCTACTTCCCCGCGGTGGAGCCCGCCACTCTCAGCGCTGTGGACGCGGCGTCGGCACGCGTCCTGGCCGACGGCATGACCGGCCCCGATCCCGTTTTCCTGAGCACCCTGAAGGCCGACCGGGACGCCTTCACCGCACGCCACCCGCAGGTCACCGCCGATGCCGACGGTGCCCGCATCCTGCGCAGCGTCCTGATGAAGCCGGAGTCCGAGGACCACGTACCGCGCCTCCATGACCGGGTCGCGCGTCTCGCCCGGTCATGAGCGCCGCCCCGAGGGTTCACGTCAGGTCAGGGTCGCCTCGGAGCGCGTACGCCTCGGCGAGGAGGAGGTAGCTGCTGGCGGTCCAGGTGTAGGCGCGGTCGCGCAGGCCCGTTCCGGCGAGGGCGTCGAAGTTCTCGGCGAAGCCGTGGGCCTCGCACAGGGCGCGGAAGCGGCTGCTGATGTCGTCCGCCAGCCGGTGGTGTCCGGCGCGGCGCAGGCCGTCCTCGACGAGGACGGTGGCGGGAGCCCAGATGGGGCCGCGCCAGTAGCCGTCGTCGAGGTAGTGGGGCGACGTGGGCAGTTCGGTGGCGAGACCGTACGGGGTCAGGTGGGCCTTGATGTGGTCGGCCAGGGCGCCGCTGACATGGCCGGGCAGATGCTCGCCGAGCACGATGGGCATGAGGTCGAGGAGACTGGCGCTGCTCCAGGTGTCCCCCGTACCGACGCCCCGGGCGACGAACCGGTCGTCCTTCCAGAGCTGGTCCAGCAGTGCCGCCTGGGTCTCCCGGGCGGCTCGCGCCCAGCGGCGGGCCTCGTCGCCTCGACCCAATTCCTGCGCCAGATAGGCGAGTTCATGCAGCTGGAGGACGAGGAAGGCGGACAGGTCGGCGGTCTCGACCACCCGCTCGGGGTCGAAGGTGGTGGCGTTGTCCCAGCCGCTGTCGTTGCCGTGCTGGTAGTGGGGGAAGGCGGCGCCGGGAGCGCGTCGGGCGGTGAGCCAGAAGTTCGTCCAGCGTTCCAGCCGCTGGTAGGTCTCGCCCAGTTCGGCCGGGCCGGGAGGCGTCGGCAGGCGGCGGCGCAGGTGGCCGAAGGCCCAGCCGTGGATCGGCGGTTTGACGAAGTTGTAGAGGACCTCGGAGTGGGTCACCGAGTCGGGCAGGGCGCCGCTGCCGTCCTGGTGGTCGAAGGGCAGGGCGAACTGGTCCCGTGCCAGTTCCGGGCAACCGGGCGCCAGGGCGAGGGCGTTGAAGCAGTGGTCCCAGCTCCACACCTTGTCCATCCAGTGCTTGGACATCAGCACCGCGGGCCGGGTGACCAGACCGGTCGGGTTCACGGTGGCCGACCAGACCACGTAGGCGGCCAGCTCGGCGGCCGGGGTGGCGGACGAGCGCCAGGGAGCCACGGCGTCCACGAACCGGGCGAACGTGGCCTGCTCGGATGCCGCGATGTCGTCGAAGGCCGCCGCGGACGTGTACGGCGGGCGTGCGGCGTCTATTTCCTCGATCGCGATCTCCCAGGCCCCGTCGGCCGTCGCGGCCGTGGCGAGACCGCGCTCGGCGCTGCCCAGCGTCTGGGCCCCGGTCGCGTCGAGGGTGCCCGACAGTGCGGTGACGCGGTACCGGCGTCCGGTCTCGTAGGACGTGAACACGTGGGCGCCGGCGGCGGCGTCGTGGAAGAACCAGGTTCCGCTGAACGGCGTCAGGGTCCGCGCGGCAGCCCGTACGGCCATGCCCAGACCGCTCCCCCGCAGTCGCACGGTGTCCGGCGACTCGTAGGCGAGCTCGACACGTCCCTGCGCGCCGATCCAGCTGAGCAGGCCCGGTCTCGCCTCCACGCGGGTCTCGGCCCGCTCTCCGGTGACCGGGTCCAGCGGTGTCAGGCTCAGGACGGCGTGCATGCCGTTCTGGTGGGAGACGAGGTGGAGATCCTCGGCGTACGTCTTCTCCGCCACCACGGGCGAGATGCCGAACCAGGACCCGTACGTGCTGAAGGGGATGTCCTGGACGGAGAAGGCCGGGCCGGAGCGGTCGGCGGTCATGAGGTGTCACTCGTTTCTCGAGCAGGGGGAGGGTCAGTCCTTGACCGCGCCGGCCGTCACGCCGGCGGCTACGTAGCGCTGGGCCAGGACGAGGATGACCGCGGCGGGCAGCGAGGCCACGACGGCGGTGGCCATGATGGCGTTCCACTCCTGGTTGTTGTTGCCGATGTAGTGGTAGATGCCGAGGGTGATCGGCTCGTGCGCCCCGCCGTTGACGAGGGTGCCGGCGAAGACGAAGTCGGACCAGGACCACAGGAACGCGAAGAGCGAGACCGTGACCACGGCGTTGCGGCTCATCGGCAGGACGATCGACCAGAAGGTGCGCACGGGCCCGGCGCCGTCCGTCCGGGCCGCCTGGAGCATTTCGCCCGGGATGCCGGACATGAACGCGGTGAAGATCAGCACCGCGAAGGGCACGGCCAGGGTGGAGTCGGCGACGATCAGCCCGGGGACGGACCGGAGCAGGCCCAGCTGCAGGTAGATGGCGTAGAAGCCCATCGCCATGATGATGCCGGGGATCATCTGCGCGGCGAGGAGGAGGAAGCTCAGCGCTCCTCCGCCGCGCGGGCGCAGTTTGGCCAGGGCGTAACCGGCGGGGGCGGACAGGGCCACGGTGAGGGCGACGGTGCCCAGGCCGATGACCAGGCTGGTGCCGAGGTAGGGCAACTGCTCGTCGAGGACGGTGCGGTAGCCGGCCAGGGTGCCGTGGACGGGGAACAGGCCGGGCGGGGACTTGCGCATGTCCTGGTCGCGGGTGAGGGAGACGTTCAGCATCCAGTAGACCGGGAAGAGCATGATCGCGGTCAGCAGGACGCCGACGATCGTCTTTCCCCAGGTGCGTCGGCTTGTCATGAGTACGCCTGCTTTCGCTGGACCCTCATGTAGAGGAGGCCGAACGCCAGGGCGGCCACCACCAGCAGGTTGCCGACGGCCGCGCCCGGGCCGAAGGCGGGCAGCAGGTTGCCGAAGCCGAGCTGGTAGGACCAGGTGGCGAACGTCGTGGAGGCGTCGGCCGGGCCTCCCTTGGTCATGATCCAGATGATGTCGAAGACCTTGAGTGTGTAGACCAGCCCGAGGAGCAGCGTGATCGCCGACACGGGGCGCAGCAGCGGGAAGGTGATGCTCCAGAAGCGGCGCCAGGCTCCCGCCCCGTCGAGGGCGGCCGCCTCGTACAGGCCGGAGGGGATGGACTGCAGGCCGCTGTAGAGCACGACCAGGTTGAACGGGACGCCGATCCAGATGTTCGCGATGATCACCGAGGTGAGCGACCAGGACGGTGACGTCAGCCAGTTGACGGGGTCGAGGCCAAGGGCGTGCAGTGCCGCGTTGACGATGCCGGAGTCGCTGTTGAGCATCCACGACCAGGTCGAGGCCGACACGATCAGCGGCAGCAGCCAGGGCACGAGGAACAGGGCCCGCAGAGTCGCCGAGAGGCGGAAGTGCTGGTTGAAGAAGACCGCGAGGGCCAGGCCGATGGCGTACTGGAAGGCCAGGCACAGGCCGGTGAAGACGACGGTGTGGAGCAGGGCCGGGGCGAAGGTCGGGTCGTCGAAGACCTTCTGGTAGTTCTCCAGGCCGGTGAACGGCGCGTCGCCCTGGACGAAGGAGCGGACGGTGTAGTTGCGCAGGCTCAGGTCGAGGTTGCGGTAGAGCGGATAGGCGTAGAAGAGGGCGAGGTAGAGGGTCACCGGGGTGAGGAAGGCCCAGGCGGCCCACTGCGGGGAGACGGGCCGGCGGCGCTGCGTGGTGCGGGCCGGGGGTGGGGCGGCGTGGGCCGCCCCGTTCCGCGGCCGCACGGACCGGTGGTCCGGCGGACGGACGGTCTGCTTCATCGGGCCCACATCACTTGACCGCGGCCTGCGCCGAGGTCAGCGCGTCCTCGGGCGACTTGGAGCCGCTGAGGGCGGACTGCACGGCCTTCCACATCTGCTCGGAGATCTTGGGGTACTTGGTGCCCAGGTCGTCACTGGTGCGGCCCTTGGCCGCCTTGACCGCGTCGACCCACGGCCCCAGCGCGGCGTCCGCCGCCACCTGCTTCTGCCGGACGTCTTCGGTGGGGGCGACGTAGGAGAGGGTGGTGTCGGTGTCGTACAGGTTGGTCTTGCTGGTCAGGCAGGTCGTGAGCTTGCTCGTGGTGGCGTAGCGGGCGGTGTCGCTCTGGACGGGGACGGTGACGAACTCGCCGCCCGTCGGGGCCGCGGCGTTGCCGCCGCCGGTGGCCGGTATGGGCAGGACGCCGTAGTCGAAGCCGGCCTTCTTGGCGGCCGCGAGCTGCCAGGTGCCGTTCTCGGCGAAGGCGTAGTCGCCGCTGGCGAACTCCTGCCAGCTGGTGGTCTGGGTGTTGTTGAGCACGGAGTTGGGGGCGTAGCCCTTGTCCAGCCAGCCCTTCCACAGCGACAGCGCGGAGACGGCCGCGGGCGAGTCGAGGTCGGTCAGGGCGGCGCCGGAGCCCCAGAACCACGGCAGGAACTGGAAGCTGCCCTCCTCGGTGCCGATCGCGGAGAAGGTGATGCCCTTCTTGCCCGCGTTCTTGATCTTCTCCAGGGCTGCCGTCAGCGACTTCCAGTCCTTGACGGAGGCGATGTCGACGCCGGCCTCCTTGAGGACCTTCTTGTTGTAGTAGAGCGCGAGGGTGTTGGCGCCGATCGGGGTGCCGTAGGTCTTGCCGTCCGACTGGCCGGCCGCGAGGAGATTGGGGTCCACGGCGGAGGTGTCGAGCTTGTTCTCGTCGGTCGTGGTGAGCACGCCCGCGTCGGCGAGGGTGGACACCACGGGGTTGTCGACGATGAGGACGTCCGGGGAGTTGCCCTGCTGGGCCGCGAGCAGCGTCTTGTTGGCCAGGTCGCTGGTGTCGAAACCGGTCCGCTCGACCTTCACTCCGGCCTTGCCGCCGCAGGCGTCCAGCAGCTTCACCCACGCCGAGCCCTTTGCGAACTGCGGGTAGGGGTCCCAGATGGTGTAGGTGCCGCTGTCCGCGCCCTTGGTGTCGGTGCTCCCCGAGCCGGAGGAGCAGGCGGTGCCGACGGCGGCGAGGACGGTCGACAGGGCCACTGCGGCGAGACGCCGTCTGGAAGTGCTGTGCATCGCGGGTTCCTTCGTTCTAGGCACAGGGGTGCCGTGGCGGGGGCGATGTGGGGGAAGCGGGCACACCGGAGGGAGGCGGTGAGGGGGTGCGCTCGAAGCGGGGAGGAAGGGAGGCAGCGGGGGTCAGGGCTGGGAGGAGCCGGTGGCGGGTCCCGTACTGGCCCGCAGTGAGATGGGGGGTGTCAGCAGGTGGTGCCGAGCGGGAGCGCCGGGCTGGTCGAGCCGCTCCACGAGCAGTTCTACGGCGCGCCGGCCCAGTTCCTCCGCCGGCACGTCCGCGGCGGTGAGCTGCGGGGTCACTGTCTCCGCCCACCGGCTCGCCACCACCCCGGTGACGGAGAAGTCGCGCGGCACGTGGCGGCCGGCCCGGGCCAGTCCTCGGTAGAGACCGCCCAGCGCGGCCTCGTTCAGGGTGACCAGGGCGGTGGTGTCCGGGTCGTCGCGCAGGATGTGTTCCAGGCAGGCCTGGCCGGAGGCGGCGTCGTCCCCGCAGCAGTATGTCCGCACGGTCAGCCCGCGCTCGGCCGCGGCCTTGGTGAAGCCGTCGAGGCCACGGTGTGCCGATTCGTACCCGGCGCGCAGCAGTTGCTCGGGGCGGTTGACGAAGGCGACCCTGCGGTGGCCCAGGTCCGCGAGGTGGTGGACGCATGCCGCCGCCAGCGCGGTGTGGTCCAGGCCGACCCACCAGCCGCTCTCCGGGTGGGCGGTGCGGCCGATGGCGACGGCCGGGAAGTCGAGCGCGGCGAGGTGGTCGGCCCGGTCGTCCTCCAGCCTGATCTCCATCAGGATGGCGCCGTCGACCCGCCGTTCCCCCAGCAGCCGCTGGAAGGACCGGTCGCTGTCCACGCCGCTCGGTGACAGCAGCACGTCGTAGTCGTAGGCAGCGGCGGCCTCCACGACACTGCCGATGAAGTCCAGCTGCATGCCGGTGTAGTGGTTGCCGGCCGGCGGGAAGACGAGGCCGATGGTGCTGGTCCGCCCGTTGGCCAGGGCGCGGGCGCTGGCGCTGGGCTGGTAGCCCAGTTCGTCGACGACCTGCTGGATCTTCCGGCGGGTGTCCTCCGAGACCGGTCGCTTGCCGCTGAGCGCGTAGGACACGGTGCTCCGCGAGACACCGGCTCGCTTGGCGATCTCCCCGATGTTCACGGCATCTCCTGGCTCGTCGAACCGGTTCGCATGGCAGGAAGGTAGGAACTGCCCCGACTCCTGTCAACACCTGGGACGCACTTCCCTGGTCCACGGGGTGTCCGCCCGGAATCCTGGTGTCGTAGGCATTGCTGACCGGGGGTGCCGGTGCTAGCTTCGCGAACCGGTTCGACGCATCGGCCCGTTCGGTCGCGGTGAGACAGACCCTCATGCCCTCATCCGCGCACCGGCGTAACCGCCCCTGACGCTGCCCCTACCCCCTGCACACGCCACCTGCATCCGCCACTGATCGAACCGGTTCGACGGGCGTGCGGACCGAAACCGCTGCTCGACGAAGCGACGACACGACGCGACGACACGACGACTGAGGACGCCATCCATGCCATCCGCTGACAGATTCGCGCGACGCCGGGCTCCGGCCGCCGTGGCGCTGACCCTCGGGGCGGGCCTGCTGGCCGCACCGGCCGCCCCCGCGCAGGCCGCCGAGGCACCGCAGCCCGCCGCGCACTACTCCTTCGACCAGGACGACCTCGCCTCCGGGAAGATCACCGACAGCTCCGGCAACGGCCTGACGGCGACCCTGGTGAACGCCTCCACCGCCCGCTCGGTGGACGGCTCGGCCGGAGGCAAGGCGCTGTCCCTGCCCGGCGGTGCTCCCGCGTCCGACGGCGCGTACGTCCGGCTGCCCCGCCAGGTGCTCGCCGGAACGACCGACCTGACCGTCTCCGCGCGCGTGAAGTGGAGCGGTGACAAGTCGCCCTGGCAGCGGATCTTCGACCTGGGCACGGACACCACCAAGTACCTCTTCAGCACGCCCTACAACGGCAGCGGTTTGTTCCAGACCTCCGTGACCACCGGGGGCGGGGGCGCGGAGACCCAGGTCCGCGGCTACGCGAGCCTGCCCGCCGACGAGTGGCGGACGGTCACCGTCACCCTCGACACCACCGCCGGCCGGCTCACCACCTACCTCGACGGCGTGGCGGTCTCCTCCGCCGCGACCGGCATCAAGGCGGGAGACCTGCTGGACGGTTCCGCCACCGCCGCCGGGTACATCGGCAAGTCCCTCTATCCGGACCCGCTGCTCCGGGGCGCGATCGACGACTTCACCGTGTGGCACGCGGCACTGAGCCCCGAGCAGGTGGCCGGTACGGTCGGGTCCGTGCCCACCCTCCAGCAGCTCTCCAAGACCTCCTTCGAGGCACGCACCACGACCGGGACCGCCCCGTCGCTCCCCGCCGCCGTCCGCGCCTCCTTCTCCGACGGCTACGACCGCGACACGCCCGTCACCTGGGACGCCGTGCCCTCCGACAAG
This sequence comes from Streptomyces sp. NPDC013187, assembly GCF_042899705.1. Lineage (NCBI taxonomy): Bacteria > Bacillati > Actinomycetota > Actinomycetes > Kitasatosporales > Streptomycetaceae > Streptomyces > Streptomyces sp. NPDC013187. Next base: position 273,757 of record NZ_JBIBAF010000010.1, read on the forward strand.
TACGCCGCGCCGGGCACCTTCACCGTCGCCGGGACGGCGGCCGGGCGCGCGGTGAAGGCCACCGTCACCGTGGTCCGCGAGGGAGAGCTCACCGTCGACCTCGGCTCGGACACCGGCGCGTTCCACGGTGGCGCCTCCGGCACCCTCTACGGCGTGTACGGGCCGGACGTCCCCACCAACAACCTCATGGAGGGCATGGGCCTGCGCACGGTCTCCACCAAGGCGCAGGACGGTCCCCAGCACCCCGGCGCCGACGCACTGGAGGTGGTGAGGCCGCTGGCCGACTCCACCGACGGTGACGTGTACATCTACATGACCGACATCCACCGCGGCTTCCCCTACGAGTGGCCGGGCGACACACCCGCGCAGAAGCTCAAGCTGTACGAGGAGAAGATCGCCAAGCAGGTCGACCAGGTGCTCCGGCTGCCGAAGCAGTACCAGGACAACATCGTCTTCGTGCCGTTCAACGAGCCCGAGGGCAACATGTTCGGCACCGGGCAGTGGAGTTACGACAAGGTCAGCTGGCTGGACGACCCCGACGACTACTTCGCCGCCTGGGACTCCGCGTACAAGCTCATCAAGACCAGGATGCCCGGCGCCCGCATCGCCGGGCCCAACACCAGCATCCTCTACGACCAGGTCAAGGGCTTCCTCACCCACGCCCTGGCCGCCGGCACCCTCCCGGACGTCATCACCTGGCACGAGCTGAGCCACCCGGAGGCGGTGCGCCAGAGCGTCGCCAAGTACCGCGCCTGGGAGAAGGACCTGTTCAAGGGCACCGACCGGGAAGGCACACAACTCCCCATCAACATCAACGAGTACGCGTTCAACTACCACACCTCGGTGCCGGGCCAGATGATCCAGTGGGTGTCCGCGATCGAGGAGTCCAAGGTCGACGCCGACATCGCCTACTGGAACATCGACGGCAATCTGTCGGACTCCGCGGTGCAGTCGAACCGCGGCAACGGGCAGTGGTGGCTGCTGAACTCGTACGCCTCGATGAGCGGCCACACCGTGAAGGTGACCCCGCCGTTCCCGGGCGAGAACTACACCATGCAGGGCGTCGCCACCCTCGACGAGAAGAGGAAGCAGTCCCGGCTGATCTTCGGCGGGTCCACCGGCAAGGGCCACATCACCTTCGCGGGCGTCCCGAAGAAGGTCTTCGGCAAGCGCGTGCACGCCTGGGTGCGGGAGATCGAGTGGAGCGGGCAGGTCGGTGACTCGTCCGGTCCGAAGCTCCTCGCCGAGACGAACCTGACGGTCGGCGGCGACGGCACGGTCGCCCTCGACTTCGGCGACGGCACCCTGCCGAAACTGAAGGAGTCCTCGGCCTACGAGGTCATCCTCAGCCCGGCCGGCGAGGCGAAGGGCACGCAGGCACCGCCCGTACGCTGGCAGTCCTCGTACGAGGCCGAGGACGCCGCGCACACCGGCTCCGGCTGGTCGAAGAACGGCCCGGAGGGCTCACCGCGTGACGTGTCGAAGTTCTACACCTCCGGCGGCTACGACGTCGGCGGCCTGCGCACCGGCTCGGACGTCGCACTCGACTTCACCGTGGACGTCCCCGAGGACGGCACCTACGACCTGAGTGTCTTCGCCAACTCCCTCAACACCTACGACAAGGTCAAGGAGCAGGGCCCCACCAACGTCTTCCTGCGCGTGGACGGCAAGGCGGCCGGTGAGCAGGAACTGCACCTGCCGCTCGGCTACAAGTGGGTCGTGTGGGACCACGCCGACACCAAGGTCGAGCTCACCAAGGGCAAGCACACCCTGACGCTCGCCGCGAAGAGCGCCGACGGCAAGCGGGCGACGAAGGGCGACGCCATCGTCGACCGCCTGACCCTCTCGCTCCCCCGCGCCTCGGCGGACACGCAGGTGTACGAAGGTGAACTGGCCTGGCCCGCCGGCGGGGCACGACCGGTGTACGAGCTTCCGAAGCCGGCGGCCAGCGGTTCGGGCGCGGTCCGGCTCGCGAAGGACCAGAGCGCGACGTTCTGGGTCTACTCTCCGGCCGATCGCGAGGCCACCCTCCTGGTCGACACCCTCGGCGGTACGGGCGCCCGGCTCTCCGTCAACGGCCACGACGTCCTGCGCCTGGCCAAGGGCCGGAGCAGTGCGGCGGTCTCCCTCTCCGGCGGCGTCAACAAGGTGACGGTGACCGGTGGCCCGGCCACGACCCTCGTCGACCGTCTCACGGTCACCCCGACCGAGGGCACGCTGCCGGCGCGCACCTACGAAGCCGGGGACGCGACGCTCGCCGGTTCGGCCACGCTCGCCCCACTGTCCCTCGCCACCGACGGCACGGCGATCACGGGCATCGGCGGCGCCCCCGGCAACGGCAACACGGCGACGTTCACCGTCACAGCCGACCGCGCCGGCCTGTACGCGCTGCGCATCCGCTACTCCAACCCCGAACAGTCCGAGGCCACCCACTACAACCCCGACCCGCTCGCCCGCCACGCCGACATCAGCGTCAACGGCGGCCCGGCACATCGCGTCGGCTTCCCGCACAGCTTCCACCAGAACAACTTCTGGGAGCTGACCGTCCCGGTGCAGCTGAAGAAGGGCAAGAACACGGTCGGCTTCCGCTCCGAGGAACTGCCGAACTTCGACGGCACCACCTACGCCTCGGACACCTTCCCCGGCGTGCTGCTCCGCTCCCGCTACGCGCCGCTGATCGACCGGATCACCGTCGCGCCCTATGCGCGAGAGGTGCGATGACCCGCTGACACGCGGCGCCCGGGACCGTCCCCGACGATCCCGGGCGCCGCGCCGCGCTCACTTGGCCACCCCGGTCAGAACGAGGAACTCGCCGCGGGAGCGGGCGTCGGAGCGCAGGAGGCCGGGCTGTGCCACGGTGGATTTCGCTCAGGGTGTGCTCGAGTACCCCCTCAGGATCGCCGCGAGCCGGAGCCGTTCGGCGGCGGTCCAGCTGCGCCAGACGTCACCCGGCTCTCTGGGCGGAGATCCTCGTATTCCGCACGTTCTTGTCCTCGCCGCCGCTCGCCAGGTGCCGGCCGTCCGGGTAGAACGCCACGACGTTGACCGAGCGTTTGTGCTTGATGTGCAGCACCGGTTCGCCTGCGGCCGCGCGCCACACGTGTACCGCGCCGTCCTCGCTGCCCGTGGCGATCAGAGCGCCGTCAGGGCTGAATGCCACCGCGCGCAGACCGCTCCGGTGCTCGACGTGGAAGAGGGGCTCCCAGGTCCTGGTGTCCCGTATCTGGGCGGTCCGGTCCTCGCTGCACGTGGCGATCCGTCGCCCGTCAGGAGAGAAGGCGACGCCGAGGACGTAGCTCTCGTGCGGGAACTGCGCCCGCTGTTCGCCGGTCGCCGTGTCCCAGACGTACGCGTGCCGGTCCTCGCTGGCGGTCAGCAGCAGTTTCCCGTCCGGGCTGAATCTGACGTCCCTGACCGCCCGGCCGTGCCGCAGGGTCAGCAGCCTGTTGCCCGTACGGAGATCCCAGAGGCAGGCCAGCGCATCGGAGCCGCCTGTGGCCAGACGGCGAGTCCTGGCGTCGAAGTCGACGGCGTTCACGAAGTGCCGGTGCACCAGTTCCAGGGAGACCTGACCGGTCGCGAGGTCCCACACCCGTGCCAGGTTGTCGGAACTGCCGACGGCCAGCAGGCCGCCGTCGGGGCTGAAGCAGACGGCATTCGCCATCGTGCTCCACCCCGGGAGCCGGCGCTCCCACTCCGCCTGCCCGGTGGTCGCGTCCCACAAGCGCACAAGTCGGCGGGCGCCCGTGGCGAGCAGTCGCCCGCGGGGGTGCACGGCCATGCTCACGACCCAATGGTCCGTGTCGATCATCGGCAGGACCGGAATATCGGTGACCTTTCCCGGGCCGGAGCCGGTGTCGCCCGACTCTCCGTCCGGCCCTTGGTCCGGCCCCGTGTCCCTGCCGTCCTTCCTGTGCCCGGGCGGAGGATCTGTCCGATCGGGCGCCGGGGGAGGCTGGGGTGTAGGCGCAGTGAGGTCGAAGAGCCGGGCGTCGCCGGCGCGCTGGTACAGCACCGGTGTGAAGCACTCCAGACTGTCGTCCTTGTGGACCCGCAACGCGATACGGCCGGTGCGTACCGCCTCGTCGACCGGGCGATTGGCCGCGAGGGCCTGGTAGAACGCGCGGGAGAACAGCACGGCCGCCGTGTCGGTCACGGCGAACTGCATGGCCACGACTGCCGGGACCGTGTGCTCCAGCTGGGCCGCGGTACTGGAGAACAGGTCTTGAGCGTTGGAGGTTCCCGTCTGGCAACTGTTGAGTACGACCAGGCGTGGGCGCGGCTGGCCGACGCTGAGGAGAGAACCGAGTGCTTCCGCGTGCAGCGGGTCCTCCCGTCCTCTCTCGTCGGCGAAAATGATCGTGCCCTGACGCCGATGCTCGTCGAACCTCCCATGACCGATGAAATGCAGAACATGGCATCCGCCGCGGAGCAGAGCACTGTACAGGTCGCTTTTCGTGTTTCCCGGAACCCAGCCGAGCTGCACCATCCCCTCGTCGATGAGTGGATTCAACGCGGTGTGCAGGTTCTCTCTCTCGGTTTCGGTGTCCAAGCTCGCCAGAGAACCGGGGAGAGCTATCATTCCGAGCACTCGAAGCGGTGGCGACACGCGAAGCGGTGCGACCGGTTTCAGGATGTCGACGTAGCGCACGATGGGGTGATTGAGGCACAGGTAGCCGCCGAGCTTCGAGTCGTGAAGAAGCTCCCACGGGAGGGCGGCAAGTTCTGGTGCCCGCACCCGGAGAACGATACGCAGCGCATGGTCCTGCTCTTCCGCTTTCTGCTTGCTGGAGATGTAAAGCCCTTTGATGGAGTCCCGGAAGACTGAATCGAACAACGCATCACCGATTTGCAGAACCGGGTCCTCGAGTTCACTGCCGGCTCCCCGGGAGCGTACGGACGATCCCAGAACCGCGGCTTGCAGCGCGGGCATTCTGCTCAGCAGATCGTCGGTGCTCAGACTGATGACTTCCCGGTCCTCGCCGGCTGATGAGGAAACCTCGATCTCGTATCCACCGGGTGCCTCGCTCATCTGAACCACGAAGTCGAACTCCTCAGGCATGACAGCCTTCTCTTCAGTGGCATGAGATCACCGCTATTCTGCGGTTTGTGTGGGCGTCTCGGGTGTTGAGTTTCCGGACCCTGCGGGTGTGGTGTCATCGATCCAGTCAGAAAATCCGGAGACATCCCCTGGCTCACCGTGGTTGGCCTCCACGACGATGTTGTATCGCCGGTCCGTGTAGGTCATCCAAAGGCTGCCGTCGCTACTGACCTCGCATGCTACGTCGCCCAGCTCGGAAGATTCGTCATTAGTAGTATAGACATACTTGCCGCCCGCCTGGAAGTCCTCCACACTGCTGCACTCGGAATCGGTAAGCGTTTCCAGGGAGACCTGCTTCATCCAAAAAGCCTGCATGGAGTTGACATCCGGGAACAGCGAATAATAGACGGTTTGCATGCCGTCGTCCGAGGTGCAAATCGCCTCGACTGCTCCCTTGGGTGCTTCACTGTGTTCCTCGCACGTCAACAGGTCCGTCAGCCTGCTGGGTATGTGCTCTTCGAGGTCGGCGTAGGAGGGGCCCTTCTTCTCGTTCGGCATCATCAACAGCCAGCCTCCGCCGACGAGCATCACCACACCGAGGGCGGCTATGACCATGCGGGGCCATTTGTGCATTCTGGGTATGGTCATCAGGCGCCGGGAGATTCCGCTGCCGATCAGCGCAAGCGCCAGAAGAAGGATGCCGATAAGGACGAGTAGGATTTCGATCGCGAGTGGCATGGTTCCACTCCTCGGTGACTTGCCCCCCGACGTCACGCTCCCACCGACCCTGCTCCGACCACATGCCGCAAGGCCGACAAATGGGAGAATGGTCAACTAAGTGGCTAGCCATGGCATTTCGTGCTATTACGACTCTATGACCCTTGCAGAGTTCGTGCTACAGGACGGCGGTACGGTGCTGGTCAGGGTTTCTGACGAGCAAGCGGAAAGCCCTGTTGTCACCCGCGGAGCCTCGGCATCCGCCGTGATGGCGCGGGCCGAGGGAACATTCGAGTCGGCGATGGGCGTCGTCCGTGCGGTGACCCGAAGCGTGGCCACGCAGGTGGAGGAATTCGTGCACAGACCAGATGTGCTCGTGGTGGAGTTCGGCGTCGAGCTGAGCGCCCAGGCGGGTGCTCTCGTCTCGGCGGCCGGCGCCTCCGCCCAGTTGAAGGTGAGCCTGACGTGGAACGCCTCCTGAGCGAGTCCGCCCCGTGATCGGCTGAGGGGGCGAACTGCCCTGTTCCTGCCCGGGTTTCTGCCTCACTCCTCCTCTCCGTTCAACATGGACAGCAGCACTTGAGGGCACGGGACGGGCAGCCGGAGCGGACACCTGACTCCTGGCCACCACCTGAGCGCCGCGCCGCGCTCACCTGGTCACCCCCGTCAGAGCCAGGAACTCGCCGCGGGAGCGGGCGTCGGAGCGCAGGAGGCCGAGAAGGGTGGAGGTCAGGGTGTCGGAGCCGGTGGCCTGCACACCGCGCAGCGTCATGCAGGAGTGCTCGGCCTCGATGACCACGCCGACGCCCTTGGGCTCCAGGTGGACCTGCAGCCAGTCGGCGACCTGCTTGGTCAGGCGCTCCTGGACCTGGGGGCGGCAGGCGAAGTGCTCGACGACGCGGGCCAGCTTGGACAGGCCCAGGATGCGGGCGCCGGGCAGGTAGCCGACGTGCGCGGTGCCGACCACCGGCAGCAGGTGGTGCTCGCAGACGGTGCGGACCGGGATGCGCCGGGCGAGGACGAGTTCGTCGTAGCCCTCGTCGTTGGGGAACGTGGTCAGGTCGAAGGGACGTGGGCTGAAGAGTTCGGCGTATGCGCGGGCCATCCGGCCGGGTGTGCCGCGCAGACTTTCCGACGCCGTGGAGATGCCCAGGGCCTCCAGGAACCGGCTTGCCGCGACCTCGGCGGCGGCCAGGTCGATCCCGTCGGGTTCGTGGACCACCCGCAGGGCGGGCCGTACGGGTGCCGTCGCTTCTGCTTCGTGGCGCTCCGTCCGGACGGAGGCCGACGCGGAGTGCTCCGTCATGTCGGCCGCCTCCGACACCGAGTGCGGTGAGAGCGGGATCATGGTGACCTCCAAAAGTTTCACCAATAAGTTTTTCCTTTATTCCGCGTCGGCGTCAAGGTGCGCAGACCACCACGCCCGAACAGCTCTCGCTCCCACACGTGTGGGAGTTACCGTGGTCGTGTGGCTTCCGACCCGCCCGCGCAGGCCGATCCGGCCGACAGCGCCATCGACTCCGTCAGCGTCCTGAGCGAGGACTCACGCCGACGCATGTTCGCCTTCATCAGGCGGGCCCGGCACCCCGTCACCCGTGACGAGGCCGCCGCCAGCGTCGGCATCTCCCGCAAACTCGCCGCCTTCCACCTCGACAAGCTGGTCGACGCCGGCCTGCTGCGCGCCCGCTACGAAGCGCCGGGCGGGACCCGCAAGGTCGGCAGACAGCCGAAGGTGTACGAGCCCACCTGCGCCCAGATCACCGTGAACATCCCCGACCGGCGGCACGAGCTGCTGGCCGGCCTGCTCCTGGACGCCGTCCTGACCGAGCACGCCGGCGAAACCGCCACGCAGGCCGCGATGCGCGCCGCGCGGCAGCGCGGCCGGCAGGTGGGCGAGGCCGCACGGCACGAGACCCGCCCGGGTCGGCTCGGCCCCGAGCGGGGGCTGACCACGTGCGAGCGCCTGCTGGACCAGTACGGCTACGAGCCCGTGCGGGAAACCCCGACCCGGATCCGGCTGCGCAACTGCCCCTTCCATCCGCTGTCCGCCAGGGCTCCGGATCTGGTGTGCGGCATGAACCAGGCGTTCCTCAGCGGCTACCTCGAGGGTCTCGAGGTCAACGGGGTCCGCGCGGCACTGGCTCCGGAACCCGGGGAGTGCTGCGTCCGGCTCGGTTCCGGCGACGACGAGTCCGCCGAGGAGGCACCCCCGGGCCACTGAGGATCAGAGGAGACGCCCCCGGGCCACTGAGGATCAAGGGAGCGCATCGCGGTCCGCTCGTCCGGCGGGCAGCGTGAGCGAGCCGCCGGAGGGTCACCCGCGGTTGCCGCGGGCCATGCGCCGGGTTACCACGTGATCCTCGGCATCTACGTGGCCGGCGGCGTCAGCGGAGCGCACATCAACCCGGCGGTCACGCTGGCCTTCGCCGTCCGCCGCAGGTTCCCGTGGGTCAAGGTCGTGCCCTACTGGGTGTCCCAGGTGCTCGGCGCCTGGCGGGAGCCGCCCTGGTCTACGCCGTGTACCACGACGCCATCAACGCCTTTGACGACGCCTTCAAGTGGCCGAAGACGAACGGGAAGACCCTCGCCTCGTTCTCGATCTTCGCGACGTTCCCGGCGCCATACTTCGGCGGTGGCGTCTGGGGCCCGCTGTTCGACCAGATCGTCGGCACCGCCTTCCTGGTCATGCTGGTCGTGGCGACCATCGACCTGCGCAACACGGCCGTGAAGGCGAATCTCGGCCCGCTGGTGATCGGCTTCGTCGTGGCGGCCATCGGCATGTCCTACGGGGCGAACGCGGGATACGCCATCAACCCGGCCCGCGACTTCGGCCCGCGCCTGTTCACCTGGATGGCGGGATGGGACGGACTGGCGTTTCCCGGCAGCCTGGCCGGGGCGTTCAGCGACTACTGGTGGATCCCGATCGTCGGGCCACTCATCGGTGGTGTCATCGGCGTACTGGTGTACGACCTGTTCATCGGCGACGTGCTGCACGCCCGCGCGCAGCAGGGCGAGGCACCGGAGCCCGGGCGGACGCGCCCCACCACGTTCGACGAGGAGTGAGCGCGCATCGACCGCGGCCGGGACTGCGGCCGATGCTAGATTCCTCGGGGCGTCCGTGAGAGGCGCGGATCGCCTGCCGTACAGGTGAACCGGCCCAGGGCAGGCCCGTATCGGATGGTGGCACGATCCCATGACTGACCCGGAGGAGTTCCCCGGCGCGGCCGGCACTCCCCTTCCGCGGATCCTCGGCAACACCGAGTCGCTCGCCGCGGCCGAACCGGAGGCGACCGGCGCCCTGTGGCGGCTGGCCGAGCCCGGTCGGCAACTGGACGCCAACCTCGTCCGCGTCCCGCCGCGGGCGGTCATCGACGCCCACGCCGAGCCCGATCTCGACGTCCTGCTGCTCGTCGTCTCGGGAGACGGCACGCTGGGCTCCGCGGCCGGGCAGCACCGGGTGGAGCCCGGCAGCCTGGTCTGGCTGCCGCACGGCAGCGTTCGCAGCGTGACCGCGGGCGTGGGCGGCCTGTCGTACGTGACCGTGCACCGCCGCCGCCCCGGTATGCAGATCCGGAGCGGGCCCCGGGCGTGACAGCCGTACCCGGCGCGAGATGCGCGGCCGGGTCGGCGGCATGGCATCAGCGGAGCTCGGGACGAGAACCAGCGCCCTTCATACAGAAGGTGCCTTCCGTACGGGCCGACGGAACCCCTGAACAAGGGTCATCGCCGCACCGCATTCTCATTGATTTCGCCCCGCATCCGGCCTCGCCCCCGACCGGAGCGGTGAGGCCAGGGTGTGTCTCGCAGATCAGCGCGGTGGCGAGCCACCGTCCGATCCACGAGACAAACCTCGGGGCGCTCAGACCCTGCTCAGCTTGGCGATCCGCAGCCCGTGCTCGGCGGCCCGCTCGTGCCCCGTCTTCATCGACTCCTCGGCCAGCCCTCGCAGATGCGCCATCTCCGGGTTCCAGAACGCGTGGGTCAGCTCCGCCTCGGCGATCTGCAGGTCGAGGCCGAAGACGTCAGCGAGGATCCTGCGCAGGTAGGGCGTGGCGTAGTCCCAGCCTTCCTTGGGGGAGCCGGGCCCGTAACCGCCGCCACGGCTCAGCGTCAGGAGCGCCGGCTTGCCCTTGAGCGGCTGGTCACCGTGTATCCCCACCCGGGGGTGCTTCAGGATCAGGTCGATCCACGTCTTGACCTGCTCCGGGACGTTCCAGTTGTACATGGGCACCGCGAACAGGAACGCGTCGGCCTCGAGCAGTTCCGCGCCGAGACGGTCGAGGAGCTGGTGCGCCTCGGCCGGGGCCGGTGCGGCCGGGTTGACGACTTCGTGGGCGAGCGCGGTCCACGCGTCCCCGGGCAGCGGCTGGACCCCGAGGTCGCGCCGGGTCACGACGGCGCCGGGATGCTCGGCGAGCCACGCCTGCTCGGCGGTGTCGGCGAGGGCGCGGCTCACCGAGCCTTCGGTACGGATGCTCGCGTCGAGACGGAACAGATTCACGGTGCGGTACCTCCACATAGTTCTGCGGCAACGCAGATAGTATGTGTCACAGAACATCTGACCGCAAGAACAGTGAGCCGGCTCTCGTTGAAGGGGTCTGAGCGGGAAGGAAACAAGATCAGCGATTCCGCTGGGGCCCCCGGCGCGCCCTCGCGCGTTCTGCCACTCGCGCAGCCGGGGTTCGCGCCGAGCCCGCCCCGATCAGGGACGATCGATCCCGCGGAGACCAGGCTCCATGGGCGAAAATGCTCTGCCAGCAAGACCATCTGTCGTGCTACCGAGAGTGTTACGGTGACGGGATGTCCCCTGAACCCCGTGGCCGAGCCGGAAAAAGCGCCGAGTGTCTTACCTTGGACAACGACCTGGTGTGGGCCATTCGCATCATCTCGGGGGCGCTTCGGCGCGCTGCAGCCGAGTCCGCGGAGACGCTGCCCGGAGGAGCGCGCGCCTACTTGGTGCTCATGGCATTGGCCGCGACCGAGGACAAACCCCCCACGCAACTCGAACTGGCCGGCCAGGTCGGTCTCGACCGGACGGTGATGACCTACCTTCTCGACGACCTGGAGGGGATGGGTCTGCTGTCGCGACGCCCGAATCCGCAGGACCGGCGGGCTCGCCACGTGATCCTGTCGGACGAAGGCCGATCGCAGTTGCAGCGCGTGCGAACTGAGGTCGCGGCCGCTGAAGCACGGCTGCTTGCGGAGCTGAGCGAAGAACAACGGGTCCAGTTGCGAGACCTCTTGGCCCAGGTCGCGCTCACCGCTCAGCGGGGCGCCTCCGAAGACTGAGGCGCCGCTCCTCCCCCAGGACGACTGCCCACGAGTCGAGTTGCTCGCCGAGTGCGTGAGGATCAGGTCATCGCCGCTCCGGCGCCGGCGGTCGGGGGGGGGGACCGATGGCTGACGTGGGCCGGCCGCTCTCGCCACTGGCGCGCCTGCCGGTGTGCTCCAGCACACCCCGTCGATGACACGCCATCACGGTGTCGCCGGTGTTTCGGGGACACGGAGCGGCGGGAGTGGTCGGCTCCCGCGCCGGATCTGACGAACTGTCGCCGGCGGTAGTTTGGAGAGATCCCGTACGTGTCTCCCCGCGGGACACACATCCCTTCGGAAAGAGGCAGTCTCATGCGAGGAACGGTGAGCCGGATCCTGGTGACCGGGTCCGCGGAGGGCCTCGGGCGGGCCACGGCGGAGGCGTTGCTGGCCGCCGGGCACGACGTGGTGGTGCACGCCCGCAATCCGGAGCGGGCGAAGGTACTGGACGAGCTGGCCGACCGCGGAGCACACGTCGTGGTGGGCGACTTCGCCGAGCGTGACGCCGTACGGCGGGTCGCCGACGAACTGAACGCCTCGCCGCCGCTCGACGCCGTCGTCCACAACGCCGGGGTGTGGAGCGGACCCGCGGTCATGCCGGTCAACATCGTCGCGCCCTATCTGCTGACCGCCCTGCTGCGCGGGCCGCGACGGCTGGTGTACCTGAGCAGCGGCTCGCATCTCGGCGGACGCCCGTCGGCACTGGACGCGGCCGACTGGCGGGGCGAGAGCGCGGGGTCGTACGCCGACAGCAAGCTGTTCGTGACGGCGCTGGCGGCCGCGGTGGCCCGGCTGCGCCCCGGGGCGCCGAGCAACGCCGTGGATCCCGGCTGGGTGCCGACGAGGATGGGCGGGCCGAGCGCGCCGGACGACCTCGAGCTCGGCCACCGGACGCAGGAGTGGCTGGCGTCGAGCGACGACCCGGAGGCCCTGACCACCGGCGGGTACTGGTACCACGGCCGGCGGTCGCAGCCGCATGACGCGGTCCACGACGAGGCGTTCCAGGACCGTCTCGTGCAGGCCCTGGCCGAGGAGACGGGTACCGCGCTCTGAGCGCGGGCCCACCTCGACCGGGCCCGCACCGAGCGTGCCCGTTCGCGGCCGCCCGCTCCGGGGACGGTCGGGCAGCCGAAGCGGCAGGGAACCGGGCTTGCACCGCCGGATGTGGGTTACCGGCCGCTGGCGGCGGCTCGGGGCATGCGCGGCCGGACCTACACCATCGGCGTGATGCTGCCCGACATCCGCAACCCGTTCTTCCCGGAGATCCTCGACGGCATCACCGGTGCCTCGAGGACATCGATACCAGGCCCATGGGGGCGGGCCGGGAGATCGGCCGCAACGCCGCGCGTCTGCTGCTGGAGCGGATCGCGGACCGCGGCAAGCCGTCGGTACAGGTCAAACCGTCCCCCACGCTGGTGGAACGGCGTACCACGGCCCGGCTGGGAGCGTAGCCGCGCAGGACCTCACATGGGCGGGGCCGGACGGGGCACCCGTGTGTACGTTCACCAGCGACGGAAGCCTTTCCCGCACGATGTGCGCCGTACGCTCGGTGCCGACTGTGCGAGCCGAACGGGGAGTCGAGTGATGAGCGCCGAAGACACGGACAAGCTGCTGGACGGACTGACCGTGGACACCAGCCGACGGGAGCAGCCGATCGTGCTGGACGGTGACGGACGCCCCATCCGGACCTGGCGTGAGAACTATCCGTACGACCGGAAAGTGGGCCGCAAGGAGTACGAGCGGACCAAGCGCATCCTGCAGATAGAACTGCTCAAGCTCCAGCGCTGGGTCAAGGACACCGGCGCACGCCTGGTCGTCGTCTGCGAGGGGCGGGACGCGGCGGGCAAGGGCGGCACGATCCAGCGGCTCACCGAGCGGCTCAACCCGCGTGGCGCACGCGTCGTCGCCCTGGACAAACCCACCGAACGCGAGGTGGGCCAGTGGTACTTCCAGAGGTACATCGCGCATCTGCCGACGGCCGGGGAGATCGTCTTCCTCGACCGCTCCTGGTACAACCGGGCCGGCGTGGAGCGCGTGATGGGCTACTGCTCCAAGGACGAGTACGAGTTGTTCCTCGACCAGTGCCCGGCCTTCGAGCGGATGCTGGTGGACGACGGGATCCTGCTGGTGAAGTTCTGGTTCTCGGTGTCGCGCTCCGAGCAGCGCACGCGCTTCGCGATCCGGCAGGTGGATCCGGTGCGCCAGTGGAAGCTCTCCCCCACCGACCTGGCCTCGCTGGACCTCTGGGACGACTACACCGAGGCGAAGGTGGACATGTTCCGCGCCACGGACACCGCGCACGCCCCCTGGACCGTCGTCAAGAGCAACGACAAGCGGCGCGCCCGGCTGGAGACCATGCGCAGTCTGCTGTCGCGCGTCGACTACGCGAGCAAGGACCGCGAGGCGGTGGGCACACCCGATCCCCTCATCGTGGGCGCCGCCGACACTCTGCTCGAGCCGGGTGAGGAGGACACCACGCTGTCGCCCACCCCGCTGTCCCCGGGCTCCGACGGGCCCGGCAAGCACCCCGAGACCGGCTGACGCAGTCGGGCCCCTCCCTTTCACGGAAGGTGAGGGGCCCTTGTCCGCCTCATGACCGGGCGGAGGCGCGCGTTTCCGTACGGTGGTCGTAGTACGCCCAGACGGTGACGGCCACCACGGCGGCGAGCCCGACCGTCAGGACCCGCACGGCCCCACTCGTCAGGTAGGCGACCAGCCCCGTGAGCGCCGCACCGCACAGCATGATCACGCGGCTGACGAAGCGGTTCTCGGGCGGCTGGGGGTCCTCCCGGTCCTTGAGGTCGTGCAGGGCGTCATGGGCCGGACGGGCGGAACCGCGCCGGGCACGGGCGCGGTACTGCAGCCCGTAGCTGATGACTGCGTACAGCGCGAGGGCGCCCAGGACCCAGAGCCAGACGTAGGGGTCGTCACTCGACCCTCGTGCCAGGTACACGACACTTCTCCTTCGGAAGCAGGCCTCGTCGGTGAGCGCAACTCAACCTGCGCTGCGGCCTTCCGGGTCGGCCGGACGGAAACACGCGGTCACCGTCTTGCCGTGCCGCTGGCACCTCATCGCCCACTCGTCGGCGAGCTTGCGCACGATCGCCACTCCACGGCCGGAGGCCTCACTCGGCTCCGGTTCGCGCTGGCGCGGCAGCGTCGGGTCCTCGTCGTGGACGCTCACATGAAGGCAGTCGCCGTCCCACGTGAGGACCAAATGCGCGTCGCTGTGCGCGTGGATGTGCGCGTTGGTGATCAGCTCGGACACCGCCAGCACCACCGCGTCCACCGTGTCCGGCTCGGCAGTGGCCCAAGGCAGGGTCTGGAGGCGTTCTCGCGTCCACTCCCTCCCTGCCCGCACTCCTTGGGACATTCGGAACGAGTGCGCCCACCCCATCGCCTTTACCGCCACTGCCCCCGGTCCCCTCTCCTCCGTCCAAGCACTGGCTCGTGCTGGAACCGAGTACCCGGTCCTCGCGCCGACAGGCATCGGAACGCGTCATCGGGCATCGGCTCGGCGAAGTGGCGGATGCGGGACGCCCGGACGCAGGGGCCGGCCCGCAGAGACAGGCGGCCGACGTCGACGACTGGGACGCCTGCGCCGACATCACCGTCGCGCTGCTGCGCGCCGAGGCGGGCCGCTACCGGCACGAACGGGGGCTGTGTGAGCTCACGGGCGAACTGTGCACGGTCAGCGGCGGGTTCCGCACCCGCCGGGTGTCGGCCCACGAGGCCCACTCCATGACCTTCTGCACGGCCCAGCCGGGCACCGCGTACGAGGACCGGCTGGAGCTCCTCGCCAGTCGGCGAGCAGGACCCGCCCCGATGCGGATGGTGGGCGGGCCCTGCTCGTGCGCACCATTGTCGGGACCGTGTGACGGACGGACCACGCGTGAGATCATCCGATGTGCGCGCGGCGCGCACACCCCGCGCGCACGGCGCACATCCCGCGCACCCGGCACCACCCCAGGGCGCCGCTTGGTCGGGGCTCACGCTGCCCCGCGCCACCTCACGCCGCCCGGTGCCGCAGCACTCCAGACGATGCCGCATCGCGCCGCCCGGTCGTCACAGTCCGCTCCTCCCACGTCACATGGCACGGCCCGGCACGGGTAGGCGGTGCGCATGACCCACGGCGAGACGGACGAAGAAACGGACCTGCGCGCGAGAGGGCGCGTCGGCCGCGAGCGGGCCGAAGCGGACGGACGGCCCGCGGTGGCGGGCAGCCACGGCACGACGAACGGCACGCCCCGGGTCGGCCGGGGAGGTGAAGGGCCGTAGACACGTACGTCACCGGCGCCCGCAGCCCCGTGCGACCCCGGGTAGCACCCGTCGGCCTGCGACGACGATACTGGCAGCCGCACCCGCCCCCGTTCACAGATGGACCCATGCAGACCTCCCTCACCGTCCGCACCATGACTCCCGACACGGTGTGGCTGGCGCGCGGCCGCCACGCCCCGGGCTCCGCGGAAGACGTTCTCCGGCGCTCGCTCCAGCAGCGCAAGGACAGCCAGGCCATCGACGACTTCCTGGAGTTGCCCGACGACGAATCCGCTCCTGCGGAGCGGGTCTTCGAGGCACGCTGGCGGGTCGGTGACGACGTGACCGTACGCGCCCGGCTGAGTGTGCGGCCCGAAGGCGATGCCGGGCCGGGGCAGGAGTGGACCCTGGTCGCGGAGGCCGAGCAGCCGTGGAACGACGCATGGCCCTCCCCCGCCGGTCTGTTCTGGCCCAAGGAGCCGGACACCGCCTGGAACCAGGACGCCGCCACCCGTCTGGCCCTGGGCGAGATCAACGTCCTCCCCCAGGACGACAAGGAGATGCGTCGCCTGCTGCGGAACGCCGTGCGTGGCGGATGGCACATCCACGTGGTCGTCCACGAGGCGATGACCACCGACGACCGGGGGCGTGCGCCGGTGGCGCGGTGGCTGCCGCCGGGCCTGCGCCACCGGGTGGTGGAGCATCACGCCGCCCCGCAGCAGCTGCGCGGCCTGAACTGGGCCCTGCGGGACACCGGCGTCGAGGTGCCGCGCGGCGGAGCGGTGGTCCTGCCGGGCGTCCCGGCGCCGGAGAACTACCAGGCCCGGGACTTCTCGGTCCGCGCGGTCTTCCTCGACGGCTCCGAGCCGGCCGACCTCGTCGACGCGGTGACGCGGTTCGCCGCACTGCGCAGGACCCTGCCCGACGGCGCCGAGGACGCCCTCACCGCACTGCGGGAGGACTGGCACCTGCTGACGCTCCGGGAGGAGCTGGACCGCCAGCGCGGCCTGGTGGCCATGTACGCCGAGGCGCTCGAAGCCATGACGAAGTCCCGTGACCTGTACCGGGAGGCGGCCGAGAGCGCCCACGAGGCCCTGGCCGCCTACCAGGAGTCCGCTGGGACGACTCCCGACAGACCCCGGCCGTCCGGTCCGCCCGCCGCGTCCCCGCTCCAGCAGCTCACACGGACGTTCGAACGCTTCAAGGTCAAGCGCCCGGCGCCCGCGGCCGAAGACGCGAAGAGCCACGACACGGGCGACGAAGGAAGTGACGAGAAGAGCACCTCCGCTCAGCGCGTGACGTCGGAGCGGTAACACCCTCCTGGCACGGCGCACGTGTCAGTCGCAGCCTCCTGGATACGCGGTCCGTACGGCATCACGGCCCGCCCGGGAAGGTCCTCCACGACATGGGCAACCACCAGCACCACTCGCGGACCGCACTCCGCGTCAACGGCAAACCCCACACGCTCACCGTCGACCACCGGCGGGTCCTGCTGGACCTGCTGCGCGAGGATCTCGGGCTCACGGGCGCCAAGAAGGGCTGCGACCACGGCCAGTGCGGCGCCTGCACGGTCCTGGTGGACGGGCGGCGTGTCAACAGCTGTCTGCTGTTCGCGGTCGCCCTGGACGGCTGCGAGGTCACCACCGTCGAGGGTCTGTCCGGCGACGGAGAGGAGCCGCATCCGCTCCAGCGGGCCTTCCTGGAGCGCGACGCCTTCCAGTGCGGCTACTGCACGCCGGGCCAGATCTGCTCCGCGGTCGGTGCGCTCGCCGAGGCGGCGGCCGGTCACCCCTCGCACGTCACCGACCCGGAGGCGCCCTCGGGCGAGCCGGTGCCGCTGGACCGGGAGGAGATCCGGGAGCGGCTGAGCGGCAACCTGTGCCGGTGCGGTGCGTATCCGCGGATCGCCGAGGCCGTCGAGGACGTGATCCCGTGAAGGAGTTCGCCTACGTCCGTGCCGGCAGCGTCGAGGAGGCGACCTCCGCGTACGCCTCGCACGCCGGTGCCCGCTATCTCGGCGGCGGCACCAACCTGGTCGACCTGATGAAGCTCGGCGTCGAGACGCCCACCGCTCTCATCGATGTCACCCGGCTGCCCCTGGACAGCGTCGACGAACTGCCCGACGGAGCCCTGCGCGTCGGGGCGACGGTCCGCAACAGCGACCTCGCCGCCCACCCCTTGGTCCGCGGCCGTTACCCGGCGTTGTCGCAGGCGCTGCTCGCGGGTGCGTCCGGGCAGTTGCGCAACGCGGCGACGACCGGCGGGAACCTGCTCCAGCGCACCCGGTGCCCGTACTTCCAGGACCTGTCGAAGCCGTGCAACAAGCGTGAGCCGGGCAGCGGCTGCGGCGCGCGGAACGGTGTCCACCGTGACCACGCGGTGCTCGGCCACTCCACCCACTGCATCGCCACCCATCCGTCGGACATGGCGGTGGCGCTCGCCGCTCTCGACGGGCGTGTCGAGCTGGACGGTCCCGAAGGGGCCCGCAGTGTTCCGGCGGCCGACTTCCACCGGCTGCCCGGGGACCGGCCCGAGCAGGACACCGAGATCCGACCCGGGGAGCTGGTCACCGGCGTGGTGCTGCCGGCCGCCACGGCCGGGCTGCCGTCGGCGTACCGCAAGGCCCGAGACCGGGCCTCGTACGCCTTCGCGCTCGCCTCCGTCGCGGTCGTGCTGCGTCTTGACGACGGGGTCATCGGTCATGCGGGGCTCGCCTTCGGGGCGCTGGCGCACCGGCCCTGGCGGGCCCGGCGGGCGGAGGAGGCGCTGCTGGGTGCGGCCCCGACCCGCGCGGCGTTCGAGCACGCCGTCGAAGCGGAGCTGTCCGCCGCGCAGCCACTGCGGGACAACGCCTACAAATTGCCGCTCGCCCGCAATCTCGCCGTGGACGTCCTGTCGCGGCTGACGGACAGCGCGCTCACCGGGAGGGCCTCATGACCGGCGGTGCGGGCGCGCCCGCGGAGCGCCGGGAGGGGCGCGAGAAGGTCGGCGGCACCGCCCGTTACGCCACCGAGTTCCACTCCCTGGGCGGGGCCCAGGCCTGGCCCGTACCGGCGGCGGTGGCCCGGGGCCGGGTGACCGGCGTCGACACGGCGGCGGCGCTGGCCGTGCCCGGTGTCCTCGCCGTCCTCAGCCACGAGAACGCGCCGCGCCTCGCGGAGCCGGACGATCCCACGCTCGCCGTGCTGCAGAGCGCCCGGGTTCCGCACCGCGGTTGGTTCGTGGCGCTGGTGGTGGCCGAGACCCTGGAGGCGGCCCGGGCCGGTGCCACCGCCGTCCGCGTCACCTACGACGCTGAAGAGCACGACGTGGCCCTCACCGTCTCGCACCCGGGTGTGTACGTGCCCGAGGAGGCCAACGGCGGTCATCCGGCCCTGCGTGAACAAGGTGACCCCGACGGTGCGTTCGGTTCCGCGGCCGCCCGGGTGGACGTCGCCTACCGGGTGCCGCCACTGCACAACCACCCGATGGAGCCGCACGCCAGCACCGCCCGGTGGGAGGACGGCCGGCTCACCGTGCACACCTCCAGCCAGGGCACCGGTGCCGTACGGGCCACGCTCGCCGCGCTGTTCGGCCTGCCGCAGGAGCGGATCGTCGTCACCGCCGAGCACGTCGGCGGCGGCTTCGGGTCCAAGGGGACGCCCCGGCCCGATGTGGTGCTCGCCGCCATGGCGGCCCGTCACACCGGGCGGCCGGTGACGGTGGCACTGCCGCGGCGCTACCTGCCCGCCGTCGTCGGGCACCGCGCCCCGACCCTGCACCGGTTGCGGCTCGGGGCCGACGCGGACGGCCGTCTCGAGTCCCTCGTGCACGAGGTCACCACGCACACCTCCCGCATCAAGGAGTTCGTGGAGCAGGCGGCGGTGCCCGCGCGAGTGATGTACGCCGCGCCGCACAGTCGTACGGTGCACCGGGTCGCGGCGCTGGACGTGCCGTCGCCGTCCTGGATGCGGGCTCCGGGCGAGGCTCCCGGCATGTACGCGCTGGAGTCCGCCATGGACGAGCTCGCCGCCGAACTCGGCATGGATCCGATCGAGCTGCGCGTCCGCAACGAGCCGGACGTCGAGCCCGACAGCGGCAAGCCGTTCAGCAGCCGGAACCTGGTCGCGTGTCTGCGGGAGGGCGCCCGGCGCTTCGGCTGGGCCGGTCGCGATCCCCGCCCGGGCACCCGCCGGGAAGGACCCCTGCTGCGGGGGACGGGCGTGGCGGCGGCGACCTACCCCGTCCTGGTGGCTCCGTCCACGGCGACGGCTCGCGCACGGCCCGACGGGACGTACCTCGTGCGGATCAACGCCACCGACATCGGGACGGGCGCCCGGACCGTGCTCGCGCAGATCGGCGCGGACGCCCTCGGGGTGCCGCTGGAGCGGGTCCGGATCGAGGTCGGCAGCACCGAACTCCCTTCGGCGCCGCTGGCCGGCGGCTCGTCGGGCACCGCCTCATGGGGCTGGGCGGTGCACGACGCGTGCGCCCGGCTGGCCCGGCGGCTCGCCGAGCGTCCAGGGCCGCTGCCCGAGCCGGGCCTCGACGTCAGCGCCGACACCGAGGGCGCGGCGGACGCCGAGAGCGACTTCGCCCGGCACGCCTTCGGGGCCCACTTCGCCGAGGTCGCCGTGGACACGGTCACCGGCGAGGTACGGGTCGGTCGGCTGCTCGGGGTGTACGCGGCGGGCCGCATCCTCAACCCCCGTACGGCGCGCTCCCAGTTCGTCGGCGGTATGACCATGGGCCTGGGCATGGCGCTGACCGAGACCAGCACCATGGACGCCGCGTTCGGCGACTTCACCGAGTCGGACCTGGCGTCGTACCACGTGCCGGTGCACGCCGACATCGCCGAGATCGACGCGCACTGGCTCGACGAGGAGGATTCCCGGCTCAATCCCATGGGCAGCAAGGGGATCGGGGAGATCGGGATCGTCGGAACGGCCGCGGCGATCGGCAACGCGGTGCACCACGCCACGGGCGTCCGCTTGCGTGAACTCCCGTTGTCACCGGACCGAGTGCTGACGGGGCTGCTCGATCGCCGGGTGCAGGGGGCGGTGTGACACGGTGTGACAGAGCACCGCATGGACGGGTGACCGGGGCGAGCGGCTGGTACCAGCCGCTCGCCCCGGTCACCCGTCCGTCTCAGTCGGTCGACGACGCTCCGACCGGGACGGCGGCCCACTGCCGGGCGGCGATGGGTGCCAGTACCCGGAAGACCAGTGCGACCAGGGCCAGCAGCGCCGCGCACACGGCGACTGCGGCGGCCAGCCACGGCGGGGCGAGCGCCAGATCGACGGCCCGGGGCAGGGACGCCGACGGGAAGGAGTTCCCGTACGCCTGGGCCCCGGCCAGCACGGTGGGCACCAGCACCGCACCGGCCAGGACCAGCGCCACCGGGCGCAGGGCCAGCAGCAGCGCCAGGACCGTGCACAGCACCGACAGGCCGAGGGCGAACGCGTGCAGCTGCAGGGACGCGTCGCCGCGCTGCAGGGGGAAGTGGACCACCGCGCACATGACCAGGGCCAGGGCGGCGAGCCAGCCCGACCAGGACACGGACCGGACGAGCCGGTCCATCGCAGGCTCGTGGTCCGGCGGTGCGTCGTCGAGGGTGCGGTGGTTCGCGAGGGGCCTGCCCTGGCGTGCCGTGCGGCGCCGGTCCGGACGGGCGGGCGCTTCGGGCCCGGCCGTCTCGCCCTCAGGACGCGAAGTCTCCTTCGGGCGAGGGCCTTCGCGGTCCAGCCGTTCCAGGCCGAGGCGGTCGATCAGCTCGACCAGCTCCCCGACGGACCGGCCGGTGGCGGCCGCGCGGAGGGCCTCCTCGCGGACGTGGGGTTCCTGCGGCTCCTTGTGCAGCAGGGTCACCAGCCGGGTCACCTCCTCCACCGGACGGTGGGCGGCCGCGGCCCGGATCGCCTCGTCCGCGCACTCGGCGTCGCGCGGGGGCTTCGTCAGCAGGGCGATCATCCGGGACACGTCCTCGACGGACCGGCGCACCCCGGCGGTGCGGAGCGCGTCCACCCGCGCCTGGGTGTGGTCGGGGGACTCCTCCAGCGAGACGATGAGGTCGACCACCTCCTCCAGCGGCCGGTCGGCCACGGCGGCGTGCACCAGGTCGCTGACGGCGTCGCCGTACGGTACGCCGGAGGCCGGGCCGGTGCCGGGCCGGAGCTCCACCGGGTTGTCGTCGAGCGACCGGATGACGAACGGCCGCGCACCGGGGTGGTCGGCGTCGCCCGGCCCGGGCCCGGCCGGCCCGGGCCCGGCCGGCGGATCGGCCTCGTCCCCGCCGCGCGCGGTGGGCTCGGGCGCGGTGCCCTCGCTCGGGTCTGCGGCAGCGGACCGGCCGGGGCCCGGCGCGGAGTCCGGCGTGTCCGGCGCGGAGTCCGGAGTGTCCGGCGCGGGAGTCACAGGCCTCGCCTCGGCGGGATCCAGCCAGTCCTCGACGGGAGGAGCCGGTTGCGCGGCGGCCCGATCCGGTCCGTGGGCGGCGGAGTTGGCCGTCTCGTCCGGGTCGCGGGCGACGGGCCGGGCAGCGGTGTGGTCCGTCCGGTCCGGTTCGAAGGCCGGCGGCTGCGCCGGTGCCCCGGCCGCCGGGTCGGAGCCGAGGGCGACGGGCTCGTCTGTCACCCGGTCGGCCGGGTGGGGACCGGCCGCGGGTTCGGAGCGCCCCGCCTGGTGCGTCTCGTTCGGGCCGGCGGCGGGCCGCGCGCTCGTCTGCGCCACCTGGTGCGTGCCGGTGGCGACGGTCGTCTCGGCGGACGGCTGGGCGGACCCGTTCGGCTCGACGGTTATGGCAGGTTCGTTCGAGCGGGGTGATGAAGAGCAGGTGGTCATACTCGCCTCCGTGGGAAGAGTGCGGCCGCTCCTGCGCCCCCCGTCGTGTGACGAGCGACGTTACGCTGAC
Source organism: Streptomyces sp. NPDC013187 (assembly GCF_042899705.1). Lineage (NCBI taxonomy): Bacteria > Bacillati > Actinomycetota > Actinomycetes > Kitasatosporales > Streptomycetaceae > Streptomyces > Streptomyces sp. NPDC013187. The sequence goes on from NZ_JBIBAF010000010.1 coordinate 295,974, forward strand.
CATTACTAGGCGCCCCCGTCACCCCGTGCCACTCGGGTGAGCCACCGGGATGACCATGCGCGCGGGAAAATCCGCCGACTCGCCGACATGTCGGGCCCCGGCCGCAATACAGCCGCCGGAAAAGGGAATCCAGCTAAGGACACCCCGTGTCGTGGTATGCCAGGAGGAGGGCGCCCCGTGGACACGACCACACAAGTGATCATTCTGGCCGCGGCCCTCGCGGCCGTCGTCCTCGCCTTCGCCGTGGCCGTCCTCGTGCGGCTGGTCCGCACCCGGCGCGATCTGCGGCGCGCGGGACTGCCCGCGGGCCCGCGCTGGGTCTTCTGGGGCGCGGTGCTGTATCTCGTGCTGCCCACCGACTTGGTGCCCGACCCGGTGTACCTGGACGACATCGGCGTCCTGCTGCTCGCTCTGCGCACTGTCCGCGGCTCCCTCGGCGAACGGGAGCGCAGGTCGGCACACCGGCCGGACCGGCAACTGGCCGATGACTACGGAAAGTAAGGAAACCAACCACCCGTTCGATTCGTATAAGTCTCTGGAAGCCGAATCTGGTCGGCGGACCGGGTGGACTGCCCCTGGGCCACCGCCTGCTCGGCGCAGTACCGACGAGGGAGAGACGATGCAACCGTTCGCGCTCAACTACGCGCGCCCGGCAGTGGAGTTGGAAGCTGCCATTCCGTACGTGTACGACGCCGGACTGCAGTTGAACGTGCTCCGCGACGGCCGGGTCGCGGCCTGTGACTTCGCCCTGTTGAGAGAGTTCGGCACCACGACGTCCACCGCCGGCTCCAAGACGCACTTCGACGACTGACCGCGGGCCGCCGACGATGACCGTACTGATCCTCACCTGTGAGGAGGACGTCACCGCGGACATGGTGGTCGTGCACCTGAACGCCACGGGGGTTCCGGTGGTCCGGGTCGATCCCGCGGACCTGACCGGTGGTGTCTCGCTCTCGGGGGAGTACGTGCACGGCCGGTTCCGCGGCCATCTGTCCGCCGGGGGGCGGCTGGTGAGTATCGGGGGGCTCCGGTCCGTGTGGGTGCGCCGGCCCGGCATCCCGGCCGCGCGGGCGGCCCAGCCGTCCGCCTGGCTGACCGAGGAGGCCAACCAGGCGCTCTACGGCATGCTGCGGGGCTCGGACGCGCGCTGGATGAACCACCCCGACGCGGCCCGGCGGGCCCGCCACAAGCCGTGGCAGCTGCGGCTCGCCCAGAGATGTGGCCTGCCCGTGCCCGCGACGCTGATCACGACGTTTCCGCGCGCCGCCCGCGAGTTCGCCGAACGCTACCCGGAACTGGTGGTCAAGCCGGTGTCGGGCGCGCATCCACAGGACCCGCCGCGGGCCGTGCCGACCAGCCGGGTCGCGCCCGACACGGACTTCTCCGCCGTGGCGTTCGGGCCGACGCTGCTGCAGCGGCGGATCACCAAGCGTGCCGACATCAGGCTCACCGTCGTGGGCGAGCGATTGCTGGCCGCCCGTAAGGCGACCGCCGAGGACGCGGACCCGGACGACGTCGACGTGCGGTTCGCCGCGCCGGGCTCACCATGGCTGCCCACCGATGTGCCGTCCCGCATCGCGACGGGCGTCCTCGCCTATCTCCGCGAGGCGGAACTGGCGTACGGGGCTTTCGACTTCGTGGAGGACTCCGACGGGGTTTGGTGGTTCCTGGAGTGCAACCAGTCGGGGCAGTTCGGGTTCGTCGAGGTGGAGACGGGTCAGCCGATCGCCCACACCATCGCCGAGTGGCTGGCCCGGCCTGTCTCGGTCCAGCCGTCCCATGTCAACGGCTCGAACACGAGGGTTCCTTGAGAGCCCGGCCCGGCGGCGGGCCGGGCCGGGCAGCCGTCCCGTTCACTGCGGGCGCGGGCCGGGAAGCATACCCGCGCGCTGCCAGCCCGCACCCGGGGAGTGCGGGCGGTCGTAGCCGAGGGACTGTGAGGGCCGCATGACCAGCTCCAGTTCCCTGCTCACACGTTCGGCCTCGCGGCGCACCTGTGCGGGTACGTCACCGCGCTCCGCGATGAGTCGGTCGTAGATGGGGGAATCCTGGAACACCCGTCAACGCGCCTTTCTGCTCGTCGGCCCCGTGCGGGGGCGAGACTGCGAGTGTAGGCGGCGCCGTGTCCCGGAGTGTGAATTCCCTGGGATGACTTGACGCAGACCGGACATCCGTGACAGGTGAAGGCGGGTTGTTCACGCTCCCGTCGTGGAACCCGGGCGGACGACCATCAGGACGGTGACCGTCGCCCACAGCAGGTTGAAGACGCCGGTGAACATGGCGAGTTGCGCGGTGGCGCGGTGATCGGGCGCCTGCTCGCCTTCCAGCTGCTCCAGGATCTCCTCCTGCCGGGGCAGGACGAAGGCGGCCAGAACGCCCGCGGCCGCGGCGGTCAGGGCGATGGAGGTGACGAGCCATCCGCTGCCGAGGACGCCCATGGCGGCCGCGGTGGCGAACCCGAGAACCGGAACGGTCAGACCGACACCGGCGTAGACCCGGCAGATGCGGTGCAGGAGCGCCACCGTGCCGACGCCCGTGGGCGCCGCGCGGCGCGCGGCGGGCGGGAACATGCTGGCCGCGACGGTCACGGGACCGACGGCGACGATGGCCGCCAGGACATGGAGGGACAGCAGGATCTTGGTCACCGGGGCTCTTTCCGTGGAGGCGAGGGACTGCGCCCACGCTAGGGTGGCCCGGCGTGATCACCCAGAGGCTGGAGCGACAGCTTCCAACGGGTTCCCGCCAACCCGTCCCACCTGCGCTCTCCCTTCCGGAGCCGGCGCGATCCCACGTCACCGGGCCGGCGGGAACACGCCTAGGGTGGCGGTCATGCACTCCGTGGCGATCCTGGTTCTCGATCACGTGGTGCCGTTCGACATGGCGGCGCCCCAGCAGACGTTCGACTGGACCTGCCTGCCGGACGGGCGGCCCGCCTACCGGGTCCGGTTGTGCGCGGAGACGCCCGAGGTGCGCGCGGACGGCGGCTTCACCCTGCGGGTCGAGCGGGGGCTGGAGGCACTGGCGGAGGCGGACACCATCATCGTGCCCGGCTGCTCCCCCGACGCCGCGCCACCTTCCGCCCGGGTGCTGGCGGCCCTGCGCGAGGCGGCCGGGGCGGGCACCCGGATCGCGTCGGTATGTGTCGGCGCCTTCGTGCTGGCGGAGGCGGGGCTGCTGGACGGACTGCGCGCCACCACGCACTGGGTGGCCGCCGGTGAACTGGCCCGCCGCTTCCCGCGGATCGAGGTGGAACCGGATGTGCTGTACGTCGACAACGGGCAGATCCTCACCTCCGCCTGGGCAGCCGCCGCGCTGGATCTGTGCCTGCACATGATCCGGCGGGACCTGGGATCGGCCGTCGCCGCGAACAGCGCCCGGATGTCGGTCATGCCGCTGGAACGCGAGGGCGGCCAGGCCCAGTTCATCGTGCATGAGCATCCACCCGTGCCCCGGGGCTCCGCGCTCGAACCGGTGCTGGAGTGGATCGAGGATCACCTGGCCCACGAGGTGACGCTGGGCGCACTGGCGGCGCGAGCGGGAATGAGCGAGCGGACCTTCAGCCGCCGCTTCCGCGAGCAGACCGGCACCACGCCACTGCAGTGGCTGCTGCGGGCGCGGGTCCGGCGTGCCCAGTACCTGCTGGAGAACTCCGATCACTCCGTCGAACGGATCGCACGCCAGACGGGGTTCGGGTCGCCGACCGCGTTCCGGGAGCGGTTCCGCAAGGTGGCGGGCACCACACCGTACGCGTACCGCACGGCGTTCCACGGGCGGACGAACGCCTCGGCGGCCCGTTCCCGGGCCGCCGAGGCGTGATGCCCGGTCCGCGCCGGGCCTTCGTCAGCCGTCAGCCGACGAGCGTCAGGCCGTTCTCCCCGTCCGCGTCCGCGGCATCCGGCCGCCCTTCGGTGAGCAGCAGAACATCCGCCTTGGCAATGGCGTCACTGATGTCGGACGTCCCCATCATCACGCACAGCGTGTAGCTGACGTCCTCCAGTTCGCGTGCCGCCGTCGGCACGTGCCTCTCCGACTGAGCGATCCTCAGCGACGCGTACCGCGTCAGCAACTCCCTGACGATCTTCCGGTCCGGTACAAGCACGTAGCGCCCCTCTCTGTGTTTTCGCTGCGTATGCCCGAACCACGCGTAAACATTCACACCATTTTCTCACCCGGGATGGATTTGACGAGAACTGATCGGTTGCGACCGGTCTTGGGTGAGCCGACCGCTGTGCGGGCGGTGCACACCCTCCACCCGGCCGGGACGCCGACGGCCGTATCTCGTCACCACGACGGCATCCGGCCAACGCCCCTTCTCCTTTCCGTCTTTCGGACAACCGAGCAACCGGTCCATTCCTCTCACAGTGCGGCGAAGCGAACGCCTCTCCACATGACGGCCCCGGCCTGGACCTATCGGACGCGCCGTGCGGCCTGCTTCCTTCTCACACCACCGGAGGACGAGGGAACCATGACCAGAAGACGCACCGTTCGGCTGCGGCGTACGCTGCTCGCCGGCACCACGGCCATCGCCGTGCCGGCCGTTACGGCCGGCATCGTGGCCGCAGCACAGGAACCCGCGAACGCCGCGACGGGCCCCGAGCTGAGCCTCGTCGCCGCGACCGACTCGGTGACCCTCACCTCCTGGAAGGAGGAGCCGGGTGTGTACCTGGACCTCGGCACCTACCTCGTCTCCGAGGGAGCGCCGCTGGAGCTCAAAGTGACCCGGAAGTCCTACAAGGACCCGGTGACGGTCACTCAGACCGTGTACGAGGGCGGCAAGGCCAAGGCGAAGAAGCTGCCCACCGGCACCGTGAAGGACTTCTCCGGGCTGCCCGGTTTCTCGGAGATCACTCTCACCGACAAAGCCGGCAAGAAGGTCCTCACCCGCAGCGAGAGCTTCTGCCCGAACAACGCCAGCGGCCGCGTGCGGCCCGACGCGCCCTCCACCTCCAAGTATCCGGAGAGCTGCCCCACCAACCCCTTCACCCTCGGCTCCGTGTGGGGCGTCGAGAAGGGCTGGGCGGCCAACACCTACGCGGGCTCCTACACCGAGCCCGTCCAGCTGCCGGCGGGTACCTACACGGCCAAGGTCGGTGTCGCCAAGAAGTACCGCGACCTGTTCGGCATGGCCGACAAGGCGGCCACGGTCAAGGTGACCGTGGTGGAACGAAGCGACGAGGACGAAGAGAGCGCCACCGGGGCGGTACCCCGCTCCGCGAAGGCCGGCGAGCACGCCGGGCACGGTGCGGGTCACCAGGCGCCGACCGCGCACGCCGGTCACGGGCCGGGGCATGCCCCCGCTCCCGCCGAGGCCGCCGCGCCGGTGACGAGCGGTGCGGGTCCCTCGTACAACGTGGGCCACGGTCCGCTGAAGGCCGCGCCGCCGGCCCTGCCGTGGGCGCTGAAGAAGAAGCAGACGACCTCGCTGTCTCCGCAGGCCCGGGACATCGGCGGCCGGACCGACGGCTCGCGTCAGGCGCCCGCCCTCGAACCGCTGTCGAAGCGGCCCACCGGTGAGGCTTCCGTCCCGGACGTCCCCAAGCCGGACCTGCGCTCGCTGCCTGCCTACGGCATCACGATCAGCGACGGGGGCAGGGACATCCCGGGCAAGGATCACCTGGCGTTCAGCGCCAACGTCTGGAACGCCGGCCCCGCGCAGCTCGTGGTGGACGGGTTCCGCTCGCCCGGCAAGGCCAAGATGGACGCCTTCCAGTACTTCTACGACGCCAAGGGCAATCAGGTCGGCTACACCCCGACCGGCACCATGGAGTGGGACCCGCGCCCGGGGCACGTGCACTGGCACTTCACCGACTTCGCCAGTTACCGGCTGCTGAAGGCGGACAAGAAGGAGGCCGTGCGCAGCGGCAAGGAAGCGTTCTGCCTGGCCAACACCGATGCGATCGACTACACGGTGAAGAACGCCAACTGGCACCCGTACAACACGGACCTGGCCACCGCCTGCGGTGAGGAGAACTCGATCTCCGTCCGCGAGGTGCTGGACGTCGGCTCCGGTGACACGTACACCCAGGACCTGCCGGGCCAGTCGTTCGACATCACCGATCTGCCCAACGGCACCTACTACATCCAGGTGCTGGCCAACCCGGAGAAGCGGCTGAAGGAAACCGACCTCGACAACAACAGTGCCCTGCGGAAGGTCGTGCTCGGCGGCAAGCCGGGTAACCGGACGGTCACCGTGCCGGCGCACGACCTGGTGGACGCCAACTGACCCCGCGGCTCCTCGCCGAGGGAAGAGTCCCCGCCCGAGACCAGGGCGGGGCACGGCCATCGGCGGCATGCCCTGAGCGCCAGTAGGTCGCTCACCGAACGGGTCACCGGTCCTGGTGGCCGGCGATATCGACACCGTTCGCTGACGATGCGGTCGCTGCGGTGATCGGCTGCGAGGAATCCGGCTCCAAGCGTACGCAGCAGTGACCGGGGCGGGGCGCCAGGCATGCCTGGTAACCGCTTTCGGCGAGCCCGTCGAGCAGGCCGCGGAGCAGGTGGAGGTTCATGCCGCACACCGTCTGGGTGTGCTCGCGGGCGAGGGCGTGGAAGGGGCAGTTGCCCAGGACGATGGCATCACCGTCGGAGCGGGGTTCGAAGCCGTTCTCTTCCAGCACGGCGACCACGTCCGCCTGGCCCGGTCCGGCGAGTTGCGCGCCCAGGCCGTGGGCCTTTCGGTGGAGAACCGAACGAACCGGTTCACCTGTGGACTCGGATTCCTCCAGTGCCTGGGCCAGGAGCCGTCCGGCCAGTTCGTAGTGCCGCTCCGGGAGGCTGACGGTGACCTGTTTGGCGGACCGCTTGTAGAGCTTGGCGGGCCGGCCTGCTCCGGGCCCGGTGCGGCCGCTGCGCCGCTCATAGACGACGTCGAGCAGCGATTCGTCGGCCAGCCGGTCCAGGTGGAAGGCCGCCGTCTGCCGGGCGAGGCCGAGGGCCTCGGCCGCTTCGTCGCGGCTGACCGGGTCCGGCCGGCGTACGACGTGCTCGTAGAGCCTTCTGCGGGTCGGCTCGTCGAGAGCGGCGACGGCGGAGACGTCGGGGCGGGGTACTTCCTTCGAGGGGTCCACGAACACCAGTGTAAAACCAACAGCGATTGACTAAAGAAGGTTTCCGCGCTTCTATCGTTAATGAGAGTTGTCGATAGAAGGAGGGCGCCATGTCGTCCGCAACCACAACCACCGCATCCGCCGCCTCCCGGCGGCCCGCGCTCAGCGATCCCGGCTACCAGGCGTTCGTCATCCTGCGCACGGGGTTCACCGTGGCGCCGATCCTGTTCGGGCTGGACAAGTTCGCCAACCTGCTCGTGGACTGGCCCACCTACCTCGCCCCGTGGATCAACGACATCGCTCCCGGGAGTGCCCAGGCGGCCATGTACGCAGTCGGAGTGATCGAGATCGTCGCGGGCCTTGTCGTCGCGCTCGCCCCGCGCTTCGGCGGCTGGCTGGTGGCCGGCTGGCTCGCCGGGATCATCGTCAACCTGCTGACCATCCCCGGTTACTACGACGTCGCGCTGCGCGACTTCGGCCTGCTGCTCGGCGCGCTGGCCCTCGCCCGGCTCGCCCAGCGCTACAACGGCGAGCGCCAGTCTCGCTGACGACAGGAAGCGGCCGCCGGGGGGCGACGAGGCGGGTGGGCCCGCCATCGGCTCACCCGCCGGGTACTCGACGATCTTCACCAGGACGATCCGCTCGGATTCCCGCTACGACGAACGGGATGGGGCGGGTCGATAGGCCCCCTGGGCGGCCAGACCCCGCTCAGGCGGCGTCCAGCTCCGCCAGTTCCCCGGCCGTCAGGGTGAGGCCGGTGGCGGCGAGTGAGTCGCGCATGGTCTCGGGCCGGCTCGCGCCCGGGATCGGCACGACCACCGGCGACTTGGCGAGCATCCAGGCCAGGCACACCCGCTGCGGGCTCACCCCGTACGCTTCGGCGATACGGGCGAAGGGGGCGTGGCCCGAGCCGAGCTCACCGGCCTTCGAGATCCCGCCGAGAGGACTCCAGGGCAGGAACGCGATGCCGAGCTCGTCGCACAGACGCAGTTCCGGCTCGCTGGAGCGGAAGGCCGGGGAGAACTGGTTCTGCACGGAGACCAGGCGCCCGCCGAGGATCTCCTGGGCCTGCCGGATCTGCTCGGGGTTCGCGTTGGAGATGCCGGCCATGCGGATCTTGCCCTCGTCGAGCAGGTCCCGGATCGCGCCGACGGACTCCGCGTAGGGGACGCGCGGGTCGGGGCGGTGGAACTGGTAGAGGCCGATGGCGTCGACGCCGAGCCGGCGCAGCGACTCCTCGCAGGCCGCCTTGAGGTGGTGGGGGCTGCCGTCGAGCGTCCAGCTGCCGTCGCCGGGGCGCAGGTGGCCGCCCTTGGTGGCGACGAGGACGTCACCGCCGCGGTCGTGGGAGGCGAGGGCCTTGGCGATCAGGGTCTCGTTGTGACCGACCTCGTCGGCGTCGCGGTGGTAGGCGTCCGCGGTGTCGATCAGGGTCACACCGGCGTCGAGGGCCGCGTGCAGGGTGGCGAGGGAGCGTTCCTCGTCCGGTCGTCCCTCGATGGACATGGGCATCGCGCCCAGGCCGATCGCGCTGACCTCGACGTCACCGATGCGGCGGGTGTGCATGGGTCGTGACCTCTTCCGGCTGTCGGGCGATGGTGCACTCCAGCGTGGACGCCGTACGGCCGGGGGTCCAATAGAAGAAGTGGAACGCATTCAGCACTCGGGCCACTGAATCGCGCCCGGCCTTCTGAGGCCTCCTTGTCACGCCTGGATGAATCCTCGCGCCCGAGGACTCAACTCCCCCACACAGACCGGCGATCCGTACGGCGCTCCCCCGCCCCGCTGCCATATTCGAGAGCCACTTCGGAGGTGGTTGTGAGCACAGAGGTGACAGCATCCGGTCCGGGGGAGACGGCGACGCACACGCCCGGGGACACCGCGGAGCGCGTCGCCGGCCTGGAGCACCGGCGGGAGCGGGCGGTCGCCCCGGGCGGTCCGCGCAGACGCGGGGAGTTCTCGGCCCGGGAGCGGATCGAGCGGCTCGTGGACAAGGACTCCTTCACCGAGACCGGCCTGTTCGTCCGGGCCCGGCCCGCCGGGCACGACGCCCGCCGTCCCTACGGCGACGGCGTGGTCACCGGGTACGGCACGGTCGACGGCCGCCAGGTGTGCGTCTTCGCCCAGGACTCCACGGTGTTCGGCGGCAGCATGGGCGAGGCCTTCGGTGAGAAGACCGTCGCCCTGATGGAGCTGGCCCTGAAGACCGGCTGCCCGGTGATCGGCCTGAACGACTCCGGCGGAGCCCGGATCCAGGAGGGGGTCGCCGCCCTCGCCCTCTACGCCGAACTGGTGCGGCGCAACGTCAAGGCGTCCGGGGTGATCCCGCAGATCTCGGTCGTCCTGGGCCCGTGCGCGGGCGGTGCCGCCTACTCCCCGGCGATCACCGACTTCACGGTGATGGTGGACGGTGCCTCGCACATGTTCGTCACCGGCCCCGACGTCATCGAGACGGTCACGGGCGAGCGCACCACGGCCGAGGAGCTGGGCGGCGCCCGCACCAGCAACACCGTCAACGGCAACGCCCACTTCCTGGCCGCCGACGAGGAGGACGCCCTCGACACCGTGCGCGACCTGCTCTCCTACCTGCCGGCCAACAATCTGGAACGGCCCCCGGAGTACGCCCCGGGGCACGCCCCGGCCGGTGACGGGCTCGACACGATCGTCCCGGACCGGCTCGGCGAGGCCTACGACATGCGGGACATCCTGCACGCGGTCGTCGACGACGGTGAACTGCTGCCGGTGCAGGAGCTGTTCGCGCCGAACATCATCTGCGCCCTGGCCCGGATCGAGGGCCGCTCGGTGGGCGTCGTCGCCAACCAGCCGCTGCACGCAGCCGGGGTCCTCGACATCGACGCGTCCGAGAAGGCCGCGCGGTTCGTGCGGTTCTGCGACGCGTTCGGCATCCCGCTGCTGACCTTCGCCGACGTACCCGGATATCTCTCCGGGGTACGGCAGGAACAGGCCGGGATCATCCGGCGCGGCGCGAAGCTCCTGTACGCCTACGCCGAGGCCACCGTCCCCAAGGTCACAGTCGTGGTGCGCAAGGCGTACGGCGGCGGATACGCGGTGATGGGCTCCAAACACCTCGGCGCCGATGTCAACCTCGCCTGGCCCACCGCCCGGATCGCCGTCATGGGCGCCGAGGGGGCCGTGGGCGTCCTGCACCGGCGCGAACTCGCCGCGTCCGACGACCCGGAGGCGCTGCGCGCAAGCCTTCTCGCCGTGTACGAACGCACCCACGGCACCCCGTACCTCGCCGCCGAGCGCGGTTATGTCGACGCCGTCATCGCGCCGCGCGAGACCCGGGAGCAGGTCTGCCGCGCCCTGCGCGCGCTGCGCGGCAAACGCGCTCCGATGCCGGAACGCCGGCACGGCAACATCCCGCTCTAGCCCTCCCCCCTTCTCCCTTTTTCCGACTCTCCCCCTCTGCGACCCGTAGGCCGATCCGCGCCGTGAGGAGCCCCGCCCGATGGACAGCCGTCGCCCCCCGCTCGCGCCCGAGTGCCCCACGCTGCCGGAGTACGTGCGGCACTGGGCCGAGACCACCCCCGACCGCCGGGCCTTCACCTTCGTCGAACACCCGGCCCCGCACTCGCGCGGCGTCCACCGCACCCTGACCTGGCGCCGCCTGGACGTGCGGGCGCGGGCGATCGCCGCACGTCTCACGGACGGGACGGGCCCCGGGGACCGGGTCGCAGTCCTGTGTCCGCAGGGCACGGAGTATGTGACCGCCTTCCTCGCGACCCTGACCGCCGGGCTGGTCGCCGTACCGCTGTACACGCCGGGTCTGCCCGGGCACGCCGACCGGCTCGCGGGCGTCCTGGCCGACGCGCGTCCCTCAGTGGTGGTGACCACGAGCCGGGTCCGGGACGAGGTGCGGGACTTCCTCGGGGCCGACGGCCCGCGGATCGTCGTCGCGGACGACGTACCCGACGACGCAGGCCGGGACTGGCGACCGGTCGCCCCCGACGCCGGGGCCCTCGCCTACCTCCAGTACACGTCGGGCTCGACCCGCTCCCCGGCCGGTGTGGAGATCAGCCACGGCAACGTCGTCGCCAACGCCCACCAGGCCCTGGCCGCCTACGGCCTCGACACCCGCCCGATGACCAGCGTGGGCTGGTTGCCGCTCTACCACGACATGGGGCTGGTGCTCAGCGTCGCGGCCCCGGTGGCGCGCGGGGCGCTGTCGGTGCTGATGGACCCGGCCGCGTTCCTGCACGAGCCGGTGCGCTGGCTGCGGCTGCTCGCCGCGCATCCGCACGCCGTCAGCGCCGCACCCAACTTCGCCTACGACTACTGCGTCGCGACCGTCACCGCCGACCAGAAGGAGGGTCTGCGGCTGGACAAGGTGACGGCGCTGATCAACGGCAGTGAGCCGGTCCGCCCGGGCACGGCCGACCGGTTCCACGCGGCGTTCGCCGACCAGGGCCTGGCGCCGGGGACGCACTGCCCGTCGTACGGGCTGGCCGAGGCCACGGTGTTCGTGTGTGCGGCCCGGCCGGGTGAGCCGCTCAGCCGGTTCGCGCTCGACCGCGACGCCCTGGCAGCCGGAAAGGCCCTGACCACCCGGCCCGACGATCCGCGGGCGGTGCTGCTGACGGGCTGTGGCACTCCGGCGGGTCAGCGGGTGCGGGTCGCCGATCCGGTGACGCGGGTGCCGCTCCCGGAGGGTGAGGTCGGGGAGATCTGGGTGCAGGGGCCGAACGTGGGCCGCGGCTACTGGAACCGGGACTCGGAGGAAATCTTCGGCGCGGAGTTCGCGGATGCCGCGGCCGGTCCGGGACGCTGGCTGCGCACGGGCGATCTGGGGACGGTGCTGGAGGGGCAGCTGGTCGTCACGGGACGGCTGAAGGACCTGATCATCGTCGACGGGCGCAACCACTATCCGCAGGACGTCGAGGCGACGGTGCAGGAGGCGCACGGGGCGGTGCGCAGGGACCGGCTCGCCGCCTTCGCCGTTCCGGGGGGTGCCGGTGGCGAGTGTGCGGTCGTCGTGGCGGAGCACGCGCGGACCGCGCGCCTCGCCGAACTGGACGTACCGGCGGTGGTGCGTGCCGTGCGCGGTGGCGTCTCCGCGCGGCACGGACTGCGACTGGCCGATGTCGTCCTGGTGCCGCCGGGCACGGTGCCGCGCACCTCCAGCGGCAAGGTGTCGCGGGCGCTGACCCGCGCCCGGTACCTGGAGGGTGCCTACGGCGGGCAGGCCCGGGCGGCGGGTGCCGCGGAATGAGGACCGTCGACGAGGCCGCGCTGCGCCGGCTGATCGCCGAGCGGGTGGCGGCCTGGAACGGCACGTCCCCGGACGACGTCCCGATGGACCGGCCGCTCGCGGATCTCGGCATGGCCTCGCGGGATGCCGTCGCCCTCGCCGGGGAGCTGTCCCGCGCCACCGGCCGGGAGCTGCCGACGACGCTGCTGTGGGAGGCGCCCACCGGGGAGGCCCTGGTGGCGCGGCTGTGCGAGACACCTGCCCCGGGAGCCGAGGCCGCGCCGGTGGGGCGTCCCGTCGTGCCCGGCGGGACGGCCGAGCCGGTCGCGGTCGTCGGGGTCGGCTGCCGCCTGCCCGGTGGCGTGCACGGCCCGGACGACTACTGGCGGCTGCTCAGCGAGGGTGTCGACGCGATCCGGCGCGTTCCGGAGGACCGCTGGCGCGACTTCACCGCGTTCCCACCCGCCGACGCCCATCCCTGGGGCGGCTATCTGGACGACATCGCCGGGTTCGACGCGGACTTCTTCCGCATCACCCCGCGCGAGGCCGCGGTGATGGACCCCCAGCAGCGGATCCTGCTGGAGGTCGTCCGCGAGGCGCTCGACCACGCCGCCGTGCCGGCCGGGTCCCTGGCGGGCACGGCCACCGGCGTGTTCGTCGGCATCTCCGCACCGGAGTACGGGCAGTTGACGGGTGCCGACCCGGCCGCCGTCGACCCCTGGGCGCCGGCCGGGGGCGCACTCAGCGTCGCCGCGGGACGGCTCGCCTACGTCCTCGACACCCGAGGACCGAGCCTGGCCGTCGACACGGCCTGCTCCTCCTCGCTGGTCGCCGTCCACCACGCCTGCGTCAGCCTGCGCACCGGCGAGAGCGACACGGCGATCGCGGCCGGGGTCAACCTGCTGCTGTCGCCGACCGTCACGGTCGCCTTCCACCGGGCGGGCGCCCTGGCACCGGACGGGCGTTGCAAGCCGTTCTCCGCGGCAGCCGACGGCATCGGGCGCGGCGAGGGCTGCGCGGCCGTGATCCTCAAGCGGCTGTCCGACGCCGAGCGGGACGGCGACCGGGTGCTGGCCGTCATCCGCGCCTCCGCCGTCAACTCCGACGGCCGCTCGAACGGCCTCATGGCGCCCAACCCGGCAGCCCAGCAGGCGTTGCTGGGGCGGGCGTACGCGCAGTCCGGGCTCGCCGCGGAGCACGTCGACTACGTGGAAGCGCACGGCACCGGCACCCCGCTGGGCGATCCGATCGAGGCGGGGGCGCTCGGCGCGGTCCTCGGCGCGGGGCGCGACACCGACCAGCCGCTGCTGCTGGGGTCCGCCAAGGGCAACCTCGGTCATCTGGAGTCCGCCGCGGGCGTCGCGGGCCTGGTGAAGACCGTGCTGGCCCTGCACCACGACGGCATCCCGCCGTCCTTGCACTGCGAGGGGGGCAGTTCCCTCACCGATCCCCGGCTGCGGGTGGTGACCGAGCCCGAGCCCTGGCCGCGCTACGGCGGCACGGCCGTCGCGGGCGTCTCGGGGTTCGGCTTCGGCGGCACCAACGCGCATGTGGTGCTGGAGGAGGGACCGCCCGGCCTGGTCCCGGTGCGACCGGCCGAGGAACCGGCCGCCCGGGTCCACCTGCTGTCCGACCTCGACACCGAGCGCCTGCGCGACACGGCGGGCAGGCTCGCCCGCCGGTTGCGAGAGCACCCCGCGCACCCCGCCGACGTGGCACGGACCCTGGCCGGCCGCACGGGCCGCGGTCCCGTGCGTGCCGCCGTGGTCGCCCGTGACCGGGGCGAACTGGCCGACGCGCTGGACGCGTTGGCGTCCGGGCGCCCGGACCCACGGGTGACGACCGGGGACCGCGACCGCGTGGGGAGCGGCCCGGTGTGGGTCTTCTCCGGGTACGGCAGTCAGTGGCCCGGTATGGGGCGCCGGCTGCTGGCCGAGGAACCCGCGTTCGCCGCCGCCGTCGAGAAGCTCGACCCGCAGCTCGCCCCCGAGTGCGGCCTGTCCCTGTACGACCACCTGTCCTCGGGAGAGGGTCTCGACCGTCTGGAGGTCGCCCAACCGGTGCTGTTCGGCCTTCAGCTGGCACTCGCCGAGCTGTGGCGTTCCCACGGTGTCGAGCCCGCCGGCGTGATCGGCCACTCCATGGGCGAGGTGGCGGCGGCCGTGTGCGCGGGCGCGCTGGACGTGGCGGACGGGGCGCGAGTCATCGCCGTACGGGCCCGGCTGCTGAGCGGCCTGCGGGGCGGCGCGATGGCCGTGGTGGACCTCGACGACGCCGAACTGGACGCGCTGGCGGGGGACTTCCCGGAGGTGCAGGTCGCCGTGCACTCCTCCCCGAGGCAGAAGGTCGTCACGGGTGACGAGGCCGCAGTGGCCGCGCTCGTGCGCCGGCTGGAGGGGCAGGGCCGGGCGGCGAGGGCCATGCGGGTCGTCGGCGCCGGGCACTCGCCGCAGGTGGACGGGCTGTTGCCGGAGCTGGTGGACGCGCTGTCCGGCATCCGGGGGCGGCGGCCGCGCGTCCCCGTCCACTCCACGGTCCTCGACGACCCGCGCGGGGACTGCCTCTTCGACGCCGCGCACTGGGCGGCCAACCTGCGCAGGCCCGTGCGGCTGGACCGGGCGCTGGCATCGGCCGCCGACGACGGCCGCACGGCCTTCGTCGAGATCTCCCCCCATCCCGTGCTGACGGGAGCCGTCGCCGACACCGTACCGGGCGCCCTCGCCCTGGCCACGCTGCGCCGGGACGCCGACGGGTCGGAGGCGTTCGCCGGGCAAGTGGGCGCCCTGTACGCGGCGGGACAGCGACTGCCCGTGCCGCCGGGGCGGGTCATCGACCTGCCGCTGCCCCGGTGGCGGCACGTACGGCACTGGTGGACGGACGGACGGGCCGCTCGTACGGAGCCGCTGCCGGAGGAGCCTCCTGCCGCGGCGACCGAGCCCTCCTCGGTCCTGGCCCGCCTTATCCAGCACATAGCCGCCGTCACCGGCCACTCCCCCGCCCGTATCACCCGGGGCACCGCGTGGGCCGACCTCGGCCTGGACTCGCTGATGGCGGTCCGGGTGCGCACGGCGGTGGAGCGCGAGTTCGGTATCGAACTGCCCCTGCGCGAGTTGTTCGCCGCCGTCACCGTCGAGGACGCCGCCACTCGTGTCGAGCGTGCCCTCCCCCGGGACGACACCCCGGTGCGGCCCCTGCGCGCCACCGGTTCGCGGCCTCCCCTGTTCCTGGCCCATGCCGCCGGGGGCCCGGTCAGCGTCTACCGGACGCTCACCGAACTCCTCGGCGACGACCAGCCGGTGTACGGGCTGGAGCGGATCGAGGAGGCCCGGACCGTGCCCGAGAAGGCGCGGCGCTACGCCGAGGCGATCGAGGCCGTCCACCCGGACGGCCCGTTGTCACTGGGGGGTTGGTCCTTCGGCGGCTTCGTCGCCCAGGAGACGGCACGGCGACTGAGCGCCGCCGGGCGGGAGGTGCGGCTGGTCGTACTCATCGATTCGGTACGGCCTCTCCCCCGCCCGGGATCGACGCGGTCCGAGCGGATCCGGGCGCACTTCGAGGGCTTCGCCCGCCACGTCGCCGACGCCTACGGCGTGCAGCTGGAGTTGCCGTACGACGAGCTCGTGGCGATGGACGACGACGCGGCCCGGATCGACGCCGCGCTGCGGGCCCTGCGCGAGGCCGCCGACGTGCCGCCCGCGGCGCTGGAGCACCAGCGGTCCTCCTACCTGGACATGGGCGTCGGCGAGTCGCACACTCCCGCCCCCCACGACGGGCCGGTGGTCCTCTACCGCGCCACGGAACCCGCGCCGCACACCGTGCGCGACCCCGCGTACGAGCGGGACGACCCGGCGCTGGGCTGGGACGAGGTGTGCCCACGTCTGCGGGTGGTGCCGGTGGCCGGTCACCATCTGTCGCTGCTCGATCCGCCGCACGTCGACGAGATCGCCGCCCATCTGAGCCGGACACTCACCGAGCCGGCCCCCTGACATGGACCCCGAGGAGCCGTCATGTCCCACCTGCCGCAGCAGCCCGCCGCCGGAGTGTCCCGGCGCACCGTCGCCAGAGCGGCGGCCGCCGCCTCTCTCGCCGCCCTGCTCGGGGCCGCGGCCGGCACGGCCCCGGCCCGGGCGGCCACCCGGCTCGGGCCGCGCACGCTGGACGTGTCCGTGCCCTCCGCGGCGCTCGGCCGCAGCGCGCCGGTCCGGCTGATCCTGCCGTCGGACTTCGGTACGCGCCCGGAGAAGAAGTACCCGGTGCTGTACCTGCTGCACGGCGCGCACGACGACTACACCTCGTGGACCCGTGAGACGGACATCGAGGCGTTCACCGCCGGCCGCGACCTGATCGTCGCGATGCCGGACGCGGGTCCCACCGGCATCCCGAGCGTCTGGCGCGGCGGCCCCGACTACGAGACGTTCCAGGTGAAGGAGGTGCCGGCGCTGCTCGCCCGGGACTACCGGGCCTCCGGCACCCGGGCGGTCGCCGGGGTGTCCACCGGCGGCTACGGGGCCATGGCCCACGCGGCCCGCCACCCCGGGGCGTTCGCCGCGGCGGCCTCCTACAGCGGGATCCTCGACACCACGGCCCCCGGTGTTCCCGCCATCATGGACGCGATCGTGGCCCGGGAGAACCTGCCGGCCGCGTCCCTCTGGGGAAATCCGGTCTTCAACCTCCTGACCTGGCGGGACTTCAACCCGCGCGCCCGTGCCACCGGGCTGCGCGGCACGGCCCTGTACGTGTCGCAGGGCAGCGGGGTGGGCGGCGGCGGTGATCCGTTGCCCGGGATCCTGGAGAGCGCCCTGTGGCCCTCGGCCCAGGGCTTCGCCCGCACGCTGGCCCTGATGGGCATCCCGGCCACCACCCACTTCTACGGGGGCGGCGGGCACGACTGGGCGCACTGGAAGCCGGAGTTCACCGCCTCGTGGCCGGTCCTCGCCCGTGCGCTGGGTGTGCCCGAGTGACGGGGGTGCCGTCGGGGCACGGAACGGAACGGAGGGGTCGTCCGTCCTACACAGGACTTCCCACTCGTCCCACAGGCGACAGCCCGCGGGTGAGCCGCTTCCGGTCGAAAGGAGTGTCCGTGATGGCTGTGCCCACCCCGCACGGCGTGCCGGACCGCCCCACCGCGCCGCAGTTCCCCCCTGAGCTGGCGAAGGTGCTGCGCGCCGATCTGGCGGCCGTCGCCGACGAGGTGGAGGAGGAGGTCCGCCGCCAGGTCCCCGAGTACGCCCGGCCCGCCGACGGCACGTACCGCCAGAACCTGCGGGCAGGGGTGGTGCAGGCGCTGACCCTGTTCGTCGACCACATCGCCGACCCGCGCGACGACGGGGGCGCGATCGCGGCGACGTACTACGAACTCGGGCGGGGCGAGGCCCTGGAGGGCCGCAGCCTGGACGCGCTGCAGTCCGCGCTGCGGGTCGGCGGGATGCGCGCCTGGCGGCGGATGGGCCAAACGGCGGAGGAACTCGGGCTGGACTCCACGGTCGTGGCCGGGCTCGGGGAGCTGGCGTTCCGGACCGTGCACGAGGTCGCCCAGGCGGCCGCGTCCGGGTACGCCGAGGCCCAGCTGCGCAGCTCCGACGAGCTGGAGCGGCGCCGCAAGCGCCTGCTGGACCTGCTCCTGGAGGACGGGCCGGTGGCGCCGGCGGCCGTGCAGGACCTGGCGCACGGCGCGCGCTGGCCCGTACCGCGGACGGTCGCCGTGGTGGCGCTCGCGGCGGCACCGGAGCGGCGGGAGGAGGACCGGCCGCTGGCGGCGGCGGGCGCGCTGGTGGACATGGGGTCACGCCCGCCGCGCATGCTGGTGCCCGACCCGGACGGCTCCGGCGGCATCGGCGGCCGGGCGTTCACGCTCGCGCTGCGCGGCCGGCCCGCGGCGATCGGCCCGACGGTCGCGGTCACCGAGGCCGCGCGGTCACTGCGCCTGGCCACCCGGGCGCTCGGGCTGATGGGCCGTGGGGTGCTGCCCCGCCAGGGCGTGGTGCGCTGCAGCGAGCATCTGTCGACGCTGCTGCTGTACGGCGACGAGCCGCTGCTGGAGTGGCTCCGGGCCCGGGTCCTGGCGCCCCTCGACACGGTCTCGGCGGGGCAGCGCGACCGGCTCGCCGAGACACTGCTGGCCTGGCTGCTGAGTGGCAGCAACGTGCCGGACGTCGCCGTGCGGCTGCACATCCACCCGCAGACGGTCCGCTACCGCCTGCGCCAGCTGGAGAAGCTGTTCGGCGACGCCCTGCACGACCCGGCGACCCGCCTCGACCTCATTCTCGCGTTGCGCGCGGAATCCCTGCGGGCAGGGCAGGACTGACCTCCGTATTCAGGCGCTTGCTCAATCGGCGACAAAAATTTGCGGGGTTTCCATAATCCCGTCCATAACAGCAGGCGAGAGAAAGCCCATACGTTCGGGGCGTCCTTTTTCGCAGGCGCTGCTCGCGCCTTTCCACGCGGAGGATCCCCCATGCGCATCCGTATGTGTCTCGCGGCGCTGTCACTGGCCGGCGGGGCCGGACTCGCCACTCTCTCGGCTCCCCCGGCCCTGGCCGCGGCCTGCTCGGACGTCGAGGTCGTATCGGCTCGCGGCACCTTCGAGCCGGGCACGCTCGGCTTCATCGTCGGCGACCCGGTGTATTCCGCCCTGCAGAAGAAAGCGGTGGGCAAAAACCTGTCCAGCTACAAGGTGAACTATCCCGCCGACCTCTCCCCCACGTCCGCGGCCCAGGGCAATCTGGATCTGGTGAACCACGTGAAGAGCCAGGCCGCAGCCTGCCCGGCTCAGAAGTTCGTTCTCGTCGGCTATTCGCAGGGTGCGAACGTCGTCGACAACTCGATCGGCATCAGCAGCGCCGGTGCGGTGGTCGGCAGCCCCATCGTGGCCACCCTGCCCACCGCCGTCGAGCCCAAGGTCGCCGCGGTGCTGCTGTTCGGCAACCCGATCCGGGCGCTCGGCAAGAGCGTCACCGGCACCTACCAGAGCCGCACGCTCGACCTCTGCGCCAAGGGCGACCCGGTCTGCGAGAACGGCGGGGGTGACGTCGGGGCGCACCTGAGCTACCGGGACGACGCCGAGGGGGCGGCCACGTTCGCCGCGGGCCGGCTCTGATCCCGTCCGGCACGAAGGGGCCCGGGAGGATGTCCTCCCGGGCCCCGGGCGTGCGTACCGGACGGGTTAGCGCGGTGTCCGCGCGAAGCCGGCGAGGCTGGTGGAGACGGGCTCGGGACGGCCGTCGTTCTGCACGGGCGCGGCGGTGAGGACGTCGAGGTGCTGGTAGCCGTCGGCCACGACGGGGTGCAGGTCGGCCGGGACCCGTCCCGCCAGCAGGCCCTCACCGGCGAGCACGGTGAGCACCGGGTTGGCCTTGAGCCCCTCGGGGTGGACGACGAGCTTCTTCACCTGGGGTGAGGTGGCCAGTTCGATGTCCGTGACCAGCTTGGTCGGGAAGTACTGCTCGGTGAAGTCCAGCGGCTGCTCGGCCAGGCTGCGGGCCAGTTGCCGCACATCGGTGACCTCCTCCCCGGCGCCGGTGAACGGGGTGCCGTCGGCCGACCGGTGGCCGGGGTCGTCCGCGTCGCCGACGCGGTCGTAGTTGCGCCAGGTGTAGAGCGGACCGTGCGGCCGGTCCGGGATGGCCTTGTACGCCGTCCCGTACAGCCCCGGTCGGGTGTCGCTCCCGTTGGCGGCGGGGAAGCTCTTGTCGGCGATCGGTCCGCCGTCGAAGAAGCCGACACTCGTCTGCAGGAACGCCAGCGGGACGGAGTTGTCGTCCAGCAGCGCCCCGAGCACCGCGCCGTTGGTGAGCCGGAAGTCCCTCACCGCCGGCGAGCCGCTGAGGAAGGCGGGGGTGTCCTTGGCGAACAGGAAGCGGTTGGTGGCCTCGATGTTGAGGTTGCGGGGCAGATATCCGGGCAGGTCGGCCTCTCCCTCCAGGTCCTTCAGGGCGCCCAGGCCCGCGATGCCGAGCAGGGTCATGGTCTCGGGATTGAGCAGCACCGGCGCGGACAGGGTGCGCGGCAGCACCCCGCTGTCCAGCCCGGCCTGCACGACGCCGTGACCGAGGCCGATGTCGGGCAGGTTGGTGTCGTCGGGGATGCTGCCGCTGAGGTCGCCCAGCGTGGTCGAGACGGTCGTGTCGAGGGCGAAGTAGCCGGCGCACTGGTTGTACCCGGCGTCCGCCGTGGTGGCGCGGTCGCCGTCGAAGTCGGCGGCGGCGAAGTACCCGGTGATGACACCGCCCAGCGAGTGCCCGCCGCACAGCACCTTCCGCTTGCGCAGTGACTGGGAGGGCAACTCGGCGGTGAGGAGGTCGTACTGGTCGCGTACGGTCTGCTCGATCCCGAGCTTCGCCATCCAGCCGAGCTGCGCGTTGCCGGTGTAGCCGCCGAAGGTCCGGCCGTCGACCTGCTTGCCGCGGTAGTAGTAGTCGACGGCGGTGTGCTGGTCGCCGGAGGCGATGCCGGTGCGGTCCTCCAGGCAGTTGGAGCGCCGGTCCAGCGCCCAGAACTCGATGTGCTGCCCCTGCTCGGCGGCCCGCTTGACGGTGTTGCGGGCGACGCTGTCGAACGCCCCCGCCCCTTCCAGGATGCCGGGCTGAGCGATGAGGATCCGGTCCGCTTCGGCCGACGCGGCCGGACCGTCGGCGGAACGGTAGCGCAGGTACGACAGCCGGTCGCAGGCCGCCGGACGGGGCCCGGCCGACTCCGGCAGCGGCACCTTCACCCGCACCATCGACTCCGTCACCCCGGTCACCGGCGACGTCGACGTCACCGGCGTCTCGGTGCGCGTGCCCTCGGCTCCTGCGCCCGGGGCGGCGGCCGTGAGTGTCCCGGCGGTCAGCAGCACCGCGAGTACGGCACCACGCCACTTCCCTCTGTGCGTACGGTTCATGTCCATGCCACGGACGCTAGGGGGGTGGCACGATCGCTCTCATGCAGTGCTGATGAGAACTCAGCTTCCGGATGGCGGCTTGTCACCGGCGCACAGCGCGCCCGGCGCCCCGGGCGCGCGAGGAGGATCCGTACCGCTTCTGGACGGCACCGAGCTGCGAACCGGCCGTTTCGGGAGCATGGTGGGGCTATGGACGGTCAACCCCCTGTGGTCGTGCAGCCGCCCGCGACGGACGGCGGACGGCTGGTGACCATCCACGGCGAGCGCATGGGCGTCGCCTACAGCCTTTTCGACGTACTGGACCTGCTGCACCGCGAGGGCCTGCCCACCACCGACACGGCCGTCGACGACACCGAGCTGATCGAGTGGCAGGGTGGCGGCCCGTACGACTGGAACAACGGGGCGTCCGACGAGGCGTAGGTCGTAGCCGTTCCGCACGCTCACGACGTCGGCCGGCCGCCGCTCGACGAGCCGTTGTCGGTGCCTGGCGATACGCTGCGCGAAAACGGCATTTTGCCCCCTTCTGGGAGGTTCCTATGGCCTCGCGCCTCAACCCGTACCTCACTTTCAACGGCGACGCCCGGCAGGCGATGGAGTTCTACAAGGAGGTCTTCGGCGGCACCCTCGACCTCAACAGCTACGGAGAGTTCGGGCAGGCGGACGCCCCGAACGCCGACAAGATCATGCACGGCATGCTGGAAACGACCAGCGGCTTCACCCTGATGGGCGCCGACAACCCGCCGGGCATGCAGTCCGAGCAGGGCAGCCCCTTCTCCGTGAGCCTGAGCGGCGACGACGAAGCCGAGTTGCGCGGCTACTGGGAGAAGCTGTCCGAGGGCGGTTCGGTGTCGGTGCCGCTGGAGAAGCAGATGTGGGGCGACGTGTTCGGCATGTGCACGGACCGCTTCGGCGTCCCCTGGATGGTCAACATCAGCACGGAGAGCTGAGCGACCGAGCCCCCCGACGGTCCCGGACCGTCCGCCCGGAGGCCGCCCGTACGCACCACTCACCACCGGTGCGCACGGGCGGCCCTCTTTTGTTGGTACGTCCTGACAAAGCTGTTGACATCCCCCCGGGGCGGCCGCATAGTACCTGCCACTAGAGCGCGCTAGTAACGCGCTCCAGTCACCGAGTACACGGGGTCCGCACCCAGGACCGCCGCACCACCATGACCGCCGCCGCCCCGGGCGCCCACCCACCGCCCGCCTCCCGGACCGGGCACGGCCCCCTCGTCCCAGCACAGTGAGGTGCACCCGACATGCGCAGACACCACAGAGCCGCCGCCCTGACCACCACCGTCGCCGTGGGCGCCCTGCTCGCCGCAGGCTGCTCCAGCGGCTCAGGCGGGAAGAACTCCGAGGCCGGCGGCACCGACGCCGCCGCGGGCAAGGCCACCACCCCGCGGATGACCGTCGCCCTGGTCACCCACGCGGCGCCGGGCGACACGTTCTGGGACCTGATCCGCAAGGGCGCCCAGGCCGCCGCCGCGAAGGACAACATCAAGCTCGTCTACTCCAGTGACCCGGTCGCCGGGAACCAGGCCAACCTCGTGCAGAACGCCATCGACCAGAAGGTCGACGGCATCGCCCTCACCGCCGCCAAGCCCGACGCCATGAAGGGCGTCGTGGCGAAGGCCAAGGCGGCCGGCATCCCCGTCGTCGGCTTCAACTCCGGTCTGGACGACTGGAAGGAGCTCGGCATGCTCGAGTACTTCGGCCAGGACGAGAACATCGCGGGGCAGGCGTTCGGCGAGCGCCTGAACCAACTGGGCGCCAAGCACGCCGTCTGTGTCATCCAGGAGCAGGGCCAGGTCGCACTGGAGGCCCGCTGCGCCGGATTGAAGAAGGGCTTCGAAGGCACGACGGAGAACCTGTACGTCAACGGCACGGACATGCCGTCGGTGAAGTCGACGCTGACCGCCAAACTTCAGAAGGACTCCTCCATCGACCAGGTCGTCACGCTCGGCGCCCCGATCGCCCTCACCGCCGTGCAGTCGGTGAAGGACGCCGGCAGCGAGGCGAAGGTCGCCACGTTCGACCTCAACAAGGACCTCGTCGGGGCCATTCAGGGCGGCAGCATCGAGTTCGCCGTCGACCAGCAGCCCTACCTCCAGGGCTACCTGGCGGTGGACGCGCTGTGGCTGTACAAGACCAACGGCAACGTCAGCGGCGGCGGCGCCGCTCCCGTGCTCACCGGGCCGGCGTTCGTCACCAAGGACAACGTCGACAGCGTCGCCGAGTTCGCGAAGAAGGGCACGCGCTGACGGAAGCGGGCGGCGGGGCACCCGAGTCAGGCCGGACCCGGCTCCTTCGGGGCCGGCCCGCTCGTCCCCCGCACCACCAGCTTGGGGTCCAGCACGGCCTCCCGCGGTTCCAGTTCCCCCTTCTCCAGCCGCTCGACGGCGAATCGGACGGCGCGCTCGGCCATCAGGGCGGCGTCCTGCCGGACGGTGGTCAGGCCGATCGGCATCAGGTGGGACAGGTGACTGTCGTCGTACCCGACGACGGACAGGTCGCGCGGGACCTCCACGCCCGCCCGGGTCAGGGCCATCAGCAGACCCATCGCGCACCGGTCGTTGCCGGCGAGCACCGCCGTCGGCAGCGGCCGCCCGCCGTCCCGTTCGGCCAGCAGCAGGCGGCCGGTCTCGATCCCGGACTCCTCGGTGTGGTGACCGGGAATCACCCGCGCCTCCGCCTCCAGCCCGTGGCGGCGCATCGCGGCCCGGTAGGCACGCCGGCGCTCCGCCGAGCCGGGGCCGCGTCCGCCGTCGATGTGGACGATTCGGCGATGCCCCAGCTCCACCAGGTGGTCCATGGCCTGCCGGACGCCCTTGCCCTCGGCCGTGTGCACGAAGTCGACCCGGGCCCGGGGCACCCGGCGGCTGACCGACACGGCGACCGTGCGCTGCCCGAGTTCGTCCAGGTAGGCGGACTCGGCGTCCGGGCCGAGCAGGATCACCGCCTCGCAGCGGTGACTGAGCAACGCCTCGATGGCCTTGGCCTCGCTGCGGCCTCGGGTCGCCCCGGAGAGCAGCACGTCGTAGCCGAGCCGTTCGGCCTCGGGGTAGATGCCGGTGATGAGGTCCGTGTGGAACGTCTGCTGCACGGTGAACATGACGCCGAGCGTGCGGCTGCGCCCGCGGGCCAGCAGCCGGGCCGCACTGTCGGGCCGGTAGCCGATCTCGTCGGCCACGCGCAGGACCCGTTCCCGGGTCTCCCGGCCGGCTCCGGCCTGGTTGCGGAAGACGATCGAGACGAGCGCGCGGGAGACGCCCGCCTTCTCGGCGACGTCCGCCATCGTGGGCCGCTGCCTGCCCGATGCATTCACCTGTGAACCCACCCTCCGACGCCGCACACCCTACGCGGTGCCCCGAACCGGACACGCACGAGAATCCTGCGATCTCCCGGCGACCAGCTATTGACATGACATTTGGACAGGGGTCATCGTACTCGAACTAGAGCGCGCTAGTAGCGCGCGACAGCCAGCGGAAACCGCAGCGTGAAGGACACCTCCATGGCAACGGCGCCTCCCCCTCCCCGCATCACCGTCGGCAACCTGTGCCTCGGGTCCGCCCCCGACTCCTGGGGCGTCTGGTTCCCCGAGGACGAACACCAGGTGCCGTACACCCGCTTCCTCGACGAGCTGGTGCGGGCCGGCTACGCGTGGCTGGAGCTCGGCCCGTACGGCTATCTGCCCACCGACCCGCAGCGGCTGAAGGCCGAGCTGGACGCACGGGGACTCAAGGTCTCCGGCGGCACCGCCTTCGGCGCACTGCACCGCCCCGAGGCGTGGGACGAGACGCTCGCCCATGTCCGGCAGGTCGCGGCCCTGACCGCCGCCGCGGGGGCGCACCACCTGGTCTTCATCCCGCCGATGTACCGGGACGAGAAGACGGGCGCGTTCACCGAGTCGCCGGAACTCACCGCCGAGCAGTGGGCCGGGTTCGGCCGGGCCGCGGACCGGCTGGGCGAGTTGCTGCTGGACGAGTACGACGTGCGGCTGGTCGTACATCCGCACGCCGACAGCCACGTCCAGACGCAAGCGGAGATCGAGCGGCTGCTGAACGAGACCGACAGCCGCTACACCAACCTGTGCCTGGACACCGGGCACGTGGCGTACGGCGGCGGGGACAACCTCGATCTCATCCGCCGCTTCGGCGAGCGCGTCGGCTACGTCCACATCAAGCAGATGGACCCGGAGATCCTCGCCCAGGTCGCCGCCGAGGACCTGTCGTTCGGTGAGGCCGTGCAGCGCGGAGTGTGCGTGTCGCCACCCGCCGGGGTGCCGAAACCGGCCGACGTCGTCGCCGAACTGGCCGGTCTGGACGCCGAGTTGTTCGTGATCGTCGAGCAGGACCTGTACCCGTGCGCGCCCGAGGTGCCGCTGCCCGTCGCGATCGGCACCCGTGAGCACCTCGCCGGCCTCGGCCTGTCGGGTACCCGGCGCCCGAACGTCGACAGGTAAGGAGCGCCCATGGACGTCAGGGACGACACGACAGCGTCCTCCACCCCCACCACGGTCGCGGCGGACGACGCCCCCGCGGCGGTCTCCCGGCGACTGCGGGTCATCACGATCATCGCCACGTTCGGGGGCCTGCTCTTCGGCTACGACACGGGCGTCATCAACGGCGCGCTGCCCTACATGACCGAGGACCTCGGCCTGACCCCGGTCACCGAGGGCATGGTCACCAGCTCGCTGCTGCTGGGTGCCGCACTGGGCGCGGTCACCGGCGGCCGGCTGTCGGACGCGCGCGGCAGGCGGCGCGCCGTCCTGCTGCTGGCCGTGCTGTTCTTCATCGGCGCTCTGGGCTGCACGCTCGCCCCGACGACCGCGGTGATGATCGTGGCGCGGTTCGTGCTCGGCCTCGCGGTCGGCGGCGCCTCGGTGACCGTGCCGGTGTACCTCGCGGAGGTGTCACCCGCCGAGCGGCGCGGTGCCCTCGTCACCCGCAACGAGCTGATGATCGTCAGCGGTCAGCTGCTGGCCTTCACCTCCAACGCGATCATCGCGCAGGTCGGCGGCGAGTCCGGCGGGGTGTGGCGCTGGATGCTGGTCATCGCGACCCTGCCGGCCGTGGTGCTGTGGTTCGGCATGCTGGTGATGCCGGAGAGTCCGCGCTGGCTGGCCTCGCAGAGCCGTTTCGGCGAGGCCCTCGAAGTCCTCAAGGAGGTGCGCTCGCGGGCCCGGGCCGAGGCCGAGCTGCAGGAGGTCTCCGCGCTCGCCGTCAAGGACGAGCAGGCCAAGCTCGGCGGCTGGCAGGACATCAAGAGCACACCCTGGGTGCGCAAGCTGATGTTCGTCGGGTTCGGCATCGCCATCGTGCAGCAGATCACCGGTGTCAACACGATCATGTACTACGGCACGCAGATCCTCACCGACGCCGGTTTCGCCGCCGACAGCGCGCTCACCGCGAACATCGCCAACGGTGTGATCTCGGTGCTGGCCACCTTCGTCGGTATCTGGCTGCTGGGCCGGGTGCCGCGCCGCCCGATGCTGATGACCGGTCAGGTCGGCACGACCCTCGCCCTGTTGCTGATCGGCGTCTTCTCGCTGGTCCTGCCCTCCGGGGACCCGAGGGCGTTCGCGGTGCTCGCGATGACGGTCACCTTCCTCGCCTTCCAGCAGGGCGCGATCTCTCCGGTGACGTGGCTGATGCTGTCGGAGATCTTCCCTATGCGGATGCGCGGCTTCGGCATGGGCGTGGCGGCCGTGGTGCTGTGGCTGACCAACTTCGCGATCGGGCTGGTCTTCCCGTCCCTGGTCTCCGGGATCGGGATCTCCCACACCTTCTTCCTGTTCGTGGCGGCGGGCGTGCTGTCCCTCGCCTTCGTGAAGCGGTACGTCCCCGAGACCAAGGGCCGCACGCTCGAGACCCTCGAGGCCGAGCTGCGGGCGCGCTTCTCCTGACCATCCTCCGAGGAGTCTCACCATGACCGTACGAGTAGGCGTCATCGGCGCCGGAATGATCGGCCAGGACCACATCCGGCGGCTCACCGAGGTCGTCACCGGTGCCGCCGTCACGGCCGTCGCCGACGTGGACACCGAGCGCGCCGCCGAGGTGGCGGCCCGGGCCGGTGCCACCGTGCTGCCCACCGGCGCGGACCTGGTCGCCTCCCCCGACGTGGACGCCGTCCTCGTCACCTCCTGGGGTCCCACCCACGCCGAGCACGTCCTGAACGCGATCGCCGCCGGCAAGCCGGTGTTCTGTGAGAAGCCGCTGGCCACGACCGCCGAGGACTGTCTGCGGATCGTCGAGGCCGAGCGGTCGCACGGCCGCCGGCTGGTGCAGGTCGGCTTCATGCGCCGCTTCGACGCCGGCTACCGGCAGATGAAGGAGGTTTTGTCGACCGGTTCGCTCGGGGCTCCGCTGATCGTGCACTGCGCGCACCGCAACCCGACCGTGCCGGAGTCGTACCACTCCGCCATGGCCGCCCAGGACACGGCCGTGCACGAGATCGACGTGCTGCGCTGGCTGCTCGACGACGAGATCGTCTCCGCCCAGGTGGTCACCCCGCGCGCCACGAGCAAGCGGTTCGCCCATCTGAAGGACCCCCAGATCATGATCTTCGAGACGGCCTCGGGCGTTCGGATCGACCTGGAAGTCTTCGTCAACTGCCAGTACGGCTACGACATCCAGTGCGAGGTCGTGGGCGAGGACGGCCTGGTCAGGCTGCCGGACCCGGCGGCCGTAGGGGTCCGCACCGCGGCCCGGCACGGCACCGGCGTGCTGCAGGACTGGAAGGACCGGTTCGCGGAGGCCTTCGACACCGAGTTCCGCGAGTGGGTCGCCTCCGTGGCGGATGGCACGGAGCCCACCGGCCCGTCCTCCTGGGACGGCTACGCCGCCACCGTCATCACCGACGCCGCCGTCCGGTCCCTGGAGACCGGCGGCGAGACCGTCACCACCGACATGAAGCCCCGGCCCGCGCTCTACGGAGGCACCGCGTGAAGATCGCCCTCGACCCGTACATGTTCCGCGCCCTGCCCATCGACGAGATGGTGCGCACGGTCGCCGAACTCGGTTACGAGTACATCGAGTTGTCGCCGCGTGACGACTTCATGCCGTTCTTCCTGCACCCGCGCGCGGACGACGCCCGGGTGGCGGAACTGAAGAACGCGCTGCGCACGCACGGCGTTCAGCTGTCCTCCGTACTGCCGCTGTACAAGTGGTCCTCGCCGGACGAGACCGAGCGGCAGGCCGCCGTGCGCTACTGGAAGCGGATGATCGAGATCACCGCGGATCTCGAATGCCCGCTGATGAATTCGGAGTTCAACGGCCGACCCGAGCGTGCCGCCGAGAGCGAGGCGGCGTTCTGGCGCTCGCTGGAGGAGCTGCTGCCGGTGTTCGAGCGCGAGGGCATCGCCCTGAACCTGGAGGCCCACCCGGACGACTTCTGCGAGGAGAACACCCCGGCCGTCGATCTCGTCCGCGCGATCGACAAGCCGTGGGTGAACTACCTGTACTGCGCGCCGCACACGTTCCACCTCTCGGGCCCCTCGGAGGTCGGCGCGGACATCGCGAAGATGATGCGTTACGCCGGCGACAAGCTCCAGCACGTGCACATCGCGGACTCCTTCAACCACAAGGGGTCCAGCGGCCTGCGCTACATCCTCAACCCGCCGGGCACCCCGGCCCGGATCCACCAGCACCTCGACATCGGCCAGGGCGAGGTCGACTGGGACGTCTTCTTCGGCACCCTGCGCGAGCTGGGCTTCGACGGGGTCGCGACGGCCTGTGTGTTCGCCTGGGAGGAGCGGGCCCGGGAGTCGTCGGCGTTCATGCTGGACCGCATCCGCAAGGAGCTGGCCGCCTAGGAACGCCGCCCGGCCGGAGCGTCAGGAGCTCGTGAGGATCACGAGCTCCCGCGTCGCCCTGGTCATCGCCACATAGTGGTCGACGGCGCCCTCGACGCCGTCGCCGAAGTCCTCCGGGTCGACCAGGACCACCAGGTCGAACTCCAGCCCCTTCGACAGCTCCGGGGTGAGCGACCGGACGCGGGGCGAGGCCGGGCGGTACCCGGGATCGCCGATCACACAGGCGATCCCGTCGGCTTGTCCGGCCAGCCAGGTGTCCAGGACCGGCGTCAGCTCCGCGGCGGACCCATGGCGGACGGGGACGCCGCCGCTGCGGATCGACGTCGGCACGTTGGCGTCCGGCAGCACGGCCCGGATGACCGGCTCGGCCTCAGCCATGATCTCGGCGGGCGTGCGGTAGTTGATGCTCAGCGAGGCCATCTCGACCCGGTCCAGCCCGATCCGCTCCAGGCGTTCCCGCCACGACTCCGTGAATCCGTGCCGGGCCTGGGCACGGTCGCCGACGATGGTGAAGCTCCGGGACGGGCAGCGCTGCAACAGCATCTGCCATTGCGCGTCGGTGAGTTCCTGCGCCTCGTCCACCACGATGTGCACGAACGGCCCGGCGAGCCGGTCCTGGTCGGCGGTGGGCAGGGCACTGTCGTCGACCAGGGAGTTGCGCATGTCCTGTCCGTGCAGCATGACCAGCACGCCTTCGCCGTCGTCGTAGCTGTGGGCCTCCAGCAGGTTGTCGATGACGTCGGCCATGCCCTCCTGCTGGGCGGCGAGGGCGGCCTCCTGCCGGCGCCTGCGCCGTGCGGCGCCCGGGTCCCCGAGCCGATGGCGTGCCGCGTCCAGCAGTGGCAGGTCGGACACGGTCCAGGCGTGCGGCTGCGCGCGTTGCAGGGTGCGCACCTCGTCGCGGTCGAGCCAGGGCGCGCACATGCGCAGATAGGCGGGCACGGACCAGAGGTCCCCGACGAGGTCGGTCGCCTCCAGCAGCGGCCAGGCGCGGTTGAAGACCGTGAGCAGTTCCCGGTCCCGCGACAGCGTCTTGCGGAGCAGGTCCTCCGGGGCGTCGCCCTCGTGTTTGTCCACGAGGATCGTGAGCAGTTCCTCCCAGACCTGGTCGCGTGCCTCGTTGTGCGGTGTGCCGGGTTCGGCCGCGTCGAAGGCCGCCGCCCAGTCGTGGGCGCCCAGGCGGATGTCGGACCAGTGGGTCGTGACCGTCATCGCCTCCGTGGGCGGCTCCTCGTAGAACCGGACGGCCTTCTCTATCGCCCGCACCATGTCCGCGGACGACTTCAGACGGACCACCTCCGGGTCGGTCTCGGCCGCCGCGGTGGCTCCCTCGTCGACGAGGTCCGCCAGGACGCAGGTCTGCACACCCTCCTCACCGAGGCTCGGCAGGACGTCGGACACGTAGGACAGGTAGGGCCGGTGCGGGCCGACGAACAGCACCCCGCCCCGGCGGTGCTGCCCGAGGCGCGGGTCGGAGTAGAGGAGGTAGGCGGAGCGGTGCAGGGCGACGACGGTCTTGCCGGTGCCCGGGCCGCCGTCGACGACCAGGGTGCCGCGGGAACCGGCGCGGATGATGGCGTCCTGGTCGGCCTGGATGGTGCCGAGCACGTCCCGCATGCGGGGTGAGCGGTTGGTGCCGAGGCCGGCGATGAAGGCGGACTGGTCGTCGAGCGCGGCGTGTCCGGCGAACGCGTCGGCGGTGAACACCTCGTCCCAGTAGTCGCTGACCCTGCCTTCGGTCCAGCGGTAGCGGCGGCGGCTGGTCAGGCCCATCGGGTTGCCGTGGGTGGCCCCGAAGAAAGGCTCCGCTGCCGGGGAACGCCAGTCGACCAGCAGCCGGCGGCCCTCGTTGTCCGTGAGGCCGAGCCGTCCCACGTACACGGGCTCGGAGCCGTCCGCGCCGACCATGTGCCCGAGGCACAGGTCCAGTCCGAAGCGGCGCAGGGCGCGCAGGCGCGCGGTGAGCCGGTGGATCTCGGCGTCCCGGTCCATGGCCTGCCTGCCCTTGCCGCCGGGGGCCCTGCGCTCGGCCTCCAGACGGTCGGACAGCTCCGCGATGGACTGCTCCAGACAGTCGGCGACGGCGGCGAAGTGCCGCTCGTCCCCGGCGATCGACGCCGGGGCGGCCTTGTGCGCGAGGCGGCCGGGAAGATCGAACGCGCTCGTTGTCGCAGGGGTCACGTCATGCTCCCGTTTCCGCAGGTCCTGGGCCTAGGCCGGACATTTTGCGGCAGACGGGGGGCCTTGCCGCAAGGCCCCCCGTGGGCTATAACTTGAGACAGGCGAGGAGAACACTCCTTGCCTTTTCTGTTGTCCGCCCCTGGTGCCCACCGGCCGTTTCCGTGTGGCACGCTCGTCGTCCTGGCAGCGTGGAGAGGCGGCGGCATGCGCATAGGACTGCTCGGCACCGGACCCTGGGCACGGATGGCCCACGCCCCCGCGTTGAGCGGGCACGAGAAGCTGGACTTCACGGGTGTGTGGGGCCGTCGCCCCGAGGCCGCGAAGGAACTGGCCGAGCGGCACGGCGTCCGCGCCTACGACGATGTCGACGAACTGTTCGCCGATGTGGACGCGGTGGCCGTGGCGCTGCCGCCGCAGGTGCAGGCCGCACTCGCCGCGCGGGCGGCGCGGGCCGGGTGCCACCTGCTGCTCGACAAGCCGCTCGCGCCGACGGTGGAGCAGGGACGAGCCGTGGTCGAGGCGGCCCGGGAGGCCGGTGTCGCCTCGGTCGTGTTCTTCACGACCCGATTCCAGCCCGAGCCGGCGGCGTGGATCGCCGAACAGGCCGCGGTACCGGGCTGGTTCACGGCCCGGGCCGAATGGCTCGGGGCGGTGTTCACCAGCGAGAGCCCCTTCGCGACGCCGTGGCGGCGGGAGAAGGGCGCCCTGTGGGACGTCGGCCCGCACGCCCTGTCCGTCCTGCTGCCGGTCCTCGGCGATGTGCGGCGCGTCACCGCGGCGGCGTACGGCCCCGGCGACACGGCGCACGTCGTCCTCGACCACACCGGTGGCGCGTCGAGCACCCTCACCCTGAGCCTGACGGCACCGCCCGCCGCGGCCGGTGCCGCCGTGGAGCTGCGCGGGGAGGCCGGGGTCGCTGCGCTGCCGGACGGCTCCGACGGAGCCGTGCCCGCGCTGATGCGGGCGGCGGACGCGCTGCTCGACGCCGCCCGCACCGGCCGCCCGCACGCCTGCGACGCGGCGTTCGGTCTGAGGGTCACCGAGATCCTCACGGCGGCCCAGGAGTTGCTGAGCCCCTGAGCGCGCGGGCGGCCCTGCCTACTGCGCCGGTTCGAAGTTGAGCCGCTCCTTCACCACCGGGTAGCCGGCCTCGGCGAAGTTCGCCGCCATGGGGAAGTTGCCCTGGTCCGTGGCGGCGGCGACGAACTCCGCCCCCTGCTCGACCAGGAAGTGCGTGCACTCGGCCAGCAGGTCGTAGGCGTAGCCCTGGCCGCGGTGCTCCGGAAGGACGCCGATGAAGCCGATGCAGGGCCCCGACTGGTTGTGGGCCGGTATGTGGATGCCGGCCAGGTCGCCCTGCGGCGTGTACGCCGTCTGCCACCACTCGCGCGGTGACGGGCACCAGTGGAAGAAGTCGAGTTCCTCCTGGGCCGCCCGGTCGAGCCCGCCCTCCTCGATGGCCCTGAGCGCGTGCGCGTCCAGGGTGGCGGAGTGGACGCGGCGCAGTGCGTCGAAGAACACGGCGTCGTCGGGTTCCACCCGGAACTGAAGGCGCCCGGGCCGCTCGGGCAGACCGCGGTCGGGGGTCCAGCGGTACAGCAGGCGTTCGACCAGGAGGTCGTAGCCGGCGGTCCGGGCGGCGGTGAAGCGGGTCTCGGCGGCGGCGCGCAGGGCCGGGTCGTCGCGCCAGCCGGTGGGCAGGTTCAGTTCCAGTTCGACCTGCCAGGGGGCGGAACGCAGGAGTGCGGCGCCCGCCTCCTCCTCGCCCTCGGCCACGTCGAACCAGTTGAGGTTGACGGGCTCGCTGTCGTCGGGGCCGCCCCACCAGGCGCCGCGGGCGACCACACGGCCGTCGCGCAGGGCCACGCGCTTCCAGTCGGGGCGGTGCCGGGTCAGCCGGTGGCCCTCACGGGCGCCCAGCGGATCGGGCAGGGTGTCGAAGAGTTCGGCGTCGCTCGTGTCGAGCGCGCGGATGACCAGATCGGCCATAGGGGTGGTGTCCTCCGGGACGCATGCTGCTCGGAGCGCTCCCGGTCGGTCAGTCGCGGCACGCCGGGGCAACGGGGAGGGAGCGCGGGAACGGTGTGATCTGCACGGCTCTGCCCTCCTTCCGCCGGTCTCGGGGCGTGGCGCGGCACAAAGCTACGTGATCTCCGGGCGGGCCGTCCATCGATTTCCGGCGGGGCTCGAGGGCCCCTTGAGGGGCGGCCGAGCGACGCCTGCCGCCCCTGTGGGGTGACACCCTCACCGCCCTCGACGGTGCGGGCCCGGGTGCGGCGGCCGGTCGGCCGTAGCAGCGTGGTGGTGTGAGCAGTATGCGCGGCCGGCCGGCGCGCCGGGACCATGACCGGCGCGGCTGGCTGCGCGGCGCACCCCCGCCCCTCTGGGCCAGGGTGCTGCCGTCGGCCCTGCTCGCGGGCGTCTGCCTGGCGGAGCTGATCACCCCGGAGCCGCTCGACATCGGATTCCTGCTGGGGGCCATCCCGCCGCTGGCCGTGCTGGCACACGGTCCGGTGGCGACGGCGGTGCTCGGCGCGCTGGTGGTGGTCGTGCTGACCGTGCCCGTCTTCAATCTCGACGATCCCGGCAGTACCGACCTGCTGACCGTGTGCTTCGTCTCGGTGCTGAGCGTGCTGCTGTCGTACGTCCGCTCCCGGCGGGACGCGCAGCTGGTCACCGAGCGGGCCGTCGCCGAGGCCGCGCAGCGGGCTGTGGTGCCGCCGCTGCCGGATCGGGTGGGGCCGGTGCGGTGCGCGGGACTGTACCGGGCCGCGCAGCGCGGCACCCTGGTCGGCGGCGACTTCTTCGACGTACGGGCGGGTCCCTACGGCGTACGGGCGGTCATGGGCGATGTGCAAGGGCACGGGCTGTCGGCCGTGGCCACGGTCGCGTCGCTGCTGGGCGCGTTCCGGGAGGCGGTGCTGGACCAGCCGGACCCGGAGGCGGTGGCGGCCCGGCTCGACCGGAGGCTGGCGGTGGACTCCGCGGGCGACCCGCACGCCGAGCTGTTCGCGACGGCGGTGCTGCTCGACTTCTCCGCCGACGCCCGGGTGGTGCGGATCGTGGCGTGCGGGCAGGCCGGACCGCTGCTGCTGCGGGACGGCCGGGCCGTCGAGCTGGACGTCGAGCCGTGCACACCGCTGGGTCTCGACCTCGCCGAGGCGGTCCCGCCCCGGGTCGTCTCGGTGCCGCTGAGGGCCGGTGACCGGCTCTTCCTCGCCTCCGACGGGGTGACCGAGGCCAGGGACACGCACGGGGTCTTCTACCCCCTGACCGAACGGCTGCCCGGCCTTGCCGCCGACGATCCGGTCGCGCTGGCCGAGCGGGTCTGGACCGACCTCGTCCGGCACTGCCCGGACGTGCAGGACGACGTCACCATGCTGGTGCTCGCGCCGCGTCCGCGGGACGGGGCGGGCGGGGCCTGACATCAAGGTGTCAGTCGCAGGGGCACGTGATTCCACCGTCACCCGGAGGTAGGACCCGCGACATCCATGGTCGTCCGAACGGGGTGTCCGGGCCCGGACCGCGCTCTCCGGATGCACGCCGCGCTCCCGCGGGGAATGGTGATATCGGACCGGTTTTTCAGCACCGGGGCCTCCCCAGCGATCCGGACCCTAGGAGCAGAGAACATGTCGACGTCAGAGCCTGCCGCATCCCGGCCGCCCGAGGACCGCGCCACCCCGGACCGCCTGCTCCACGCCCGCACCGGCACCGACGTGTCGCCGGAGGACCTCGTCCTCGCCTCGGGCAAGGACCTCAACCCGCACACCCTCGAGTGGGCCAAGCGCAAGCTGGCGGCGGAGGGACCTGCCGCCCTGGAGAAGCTGCTGCCCTAGCCGAGAATCCGCTGCCCTGGCCGTCCCCCATCGGCACACTCGGCACGCGGAGGGCCACCGGACCCGGCGCGGACGCGCACGGGCGCGGTGGCCCTCCGCGTGCCGGCGCGACCGCACGCCGGCGAACGGGTCACACGCCGCCGTCGCCCTCGGGCAGTGCGCTGTCGTCCTCCACCACGTGCACGGCGGCCTCCTCCGCACCGGCCGCCCCGCCGTCGATGCCGACGTCGGAGGCGACGGTCTCCTTCGTGGTGTCGGCGTGGGCGCCCTCGTCGGGGGCGACCAGACGGCCGGCGCGGGCGGTGCCCGCCTCGGGGTCCACCGGTTCGCCGTCGCCGTCGGGGGTGTCACCCACGCCGTCCCCGGCGGGCTCGGCGGACACGTCGGGTACCTCCTGCGCCAGCCGTTCGTCGAGGCTCTCGCCCTCGTGCTGTTCGGCCGCGGTGGTGCCGCGCTTGGTGACGCCCAGGGGCTTCTCCGGCGGGGAGTAGCCCTCGTCGAGCGTGTCGTCGTACGTCCGTTCGTCGACGGCGTCCTGCAGGTCCAGCGGCGCGGCGTCCTCCTGCTCCTCGTTGGTACCGGTGGGCTGGTACGCGTCGTCCGCCATCGGTTCGGGGCGCATCGGTTCCGTGCCCATCACTCCTGCCTTCCTGTCCGCTGCTCGGCTCGTTCGTCTCGCCTGTCCGTTCCGCGTTTCCCGTAACGCGGGCTCTAACCTCGGCGGACGTCCCCCGGAACCGGGAGGCTGCCCGAACGTCGCGGGAGCCAACAGGAGTTAAAACCCCGGGCGGTACCGGACATTACCCACCGGTCAATCTTGAAAGCTCAATCAGTAGGACTATCATCACTCGCACACACGGTGTGACCGGCTGTCGACGCGGCGGCAGCACGGTATCCGCCACCCCTTCTCACGCCGTCGAGACCGAGGCCACCCTTTCCTCCGTCCGGCGGCGAGCTCCACCCCCACCCCCCAACGCCGCCGGGACGGCCTGCCCGCCTCCGGCCGCGCACAAGTGAAAGCAGCGCATCCATGAGCTACAGCAGGGGCAGAGGGCTGCAGGCCAATGTCCTCAGCACATTCGACACCGTCGTGATGGCGGTCGCGGGCAGCGCCCCGGCGTACTCGCTGGCCGCGACCACCGCCGTGCTGGTCGGCGCGGTGGGGCCGGCGAGCCCGGCCGCCCTGCTGTATTGCGCGATACCCATGCTGGGCATCGCGCTGGCGTTCAGCTACCTCGGCCGGATCGACGTCAACGCGGGCGCCAGTTACTCGTGGGTGGGGCGCACGCTCCACCCCTTCCTCGGCTTCATCAGCGGCTGGGCGCTGGTGATCTCGGCGACGATCTTCATGGTGGCCGGGTCGCTGCCCGCCGGTTCGATGACGCTGGCGCTCTTCGACGACGGTCTCGCGGACAACACCGCGCTGTCCACGGTGGTCGGCGCGGCCTGGTTCCTCGTCATGCTGGGCGTGGTGCTCGGCGGCGCCCGGCTCACGGTCCGCGCCCAGCTGGTCATGTCCGGTGTCGAGCTTGCCGTCCTGGCGCTGTTCGCGGTGCTCGCCTTCTTCCACACCGGCAACGCCCGCGCCTTCGACTGGTCCTGGCTCGGCTTCTCGCACTTCGACGGCATGGCCGGCTTCGCCTCGGGCGCGCTCATCGCCGCGTTCTACTACTGGGGCTGGGACGTCACCAGCAACCTCAGCGAGGAGACCCGCAACAGCCGCCGTACGACGGGCCTCGCGGGCCTGATCGGGGTGGGCATCGTGTTCCTGCTGTTCGAGGTGTTCACCATCGCGGTGAACGTCATCCTCACCTCGAAGCAGATCGAGGAGAACGACGCGAACGTGCTGGCGGTGCTCGGCGAGGAGATCTGGCCGGGCTGGGGCGGCAAGCTGCTCATCGTGGCCGTGATGCTGTCCACCATCGCCACCCTGGAGACGACGCTGATCCAGGTGACGCGCTCGCTGTTCGCGATGGGCCGGGACCGTACGATGCCGTCGGCGCTGGGCCGGGTGCACCGCCGGTGGAACACGCCCTGGGTGGCGATCGTGGTGGTCGGATCGGTGGCGCTGGTGATGTTCATCGC
The DNA here is from genome assembly GCF_042899705.1 of Streptomyces sp. NPDC013187. NCBI lineage: Bacteria > Bacillati > Actinomycetota > Actinomycetes > Kitasatosporales > Streptomycetaceae > Streptomyces > Streptomyces sp. NPDC013187. The sequence continues at coordinate 333,027 of NZ_JBIBAF010000010.1, forward strand.
CGCCAACGCCCTGGGCTCGGTGGGCGACATCCTCTCCGACGCCATCTCCGCGATCGGCCTGCAGATCGCCGTCTACTACGGTCTCGCGGGACTCGCGGTGGTCGTCGCGTACCGGAAGATGCTGCTCAAGTCCCCTGCCAACTTCCTCTTCGGCGGCCTGTGGCCGCTGTGCGGCGCCCTGTTCATGTTCTGGGTGTTCGTGGAGTCGCTGGGCGAGCTGAGCAGTGCCGCGATCTCGATCGGCATCGGCGGGCTCGCGGTCGGGCTCGTCCCGATGCTCTGGTACTGGAGGCAGGGCAGCGACTACTACCGGCCCGCGAAGCTGGACGCCTCGCGCGCGGTCGAGACGGACTACGTCCCCGACGAACAGGACGCGCGTGCCCGTGTCCACGAGGGTCTGTCCACCGACTTCTGAGGGGGACCGGTGATGGCACGCGGTCTCAGACGCGGTTTCACTCCCGACTTCGACCCCGACTGCGGGGACACCGACCTCACCTCCGCCCGCCAGGACGTCGTGATCGGCCGCTGGCAGGGGCTGCGGGACCTGCTGGCCGCCACCGGCCGCGACTGGACGGCCCGGGGGCACCGGATCCGGCAGCTCGCGCAGGTGTGCGCGGGCAGTTCGACCGTGGAGTCCTGGCTCTCGGCCGACGCCCACAGCGCCGACGCGCTGGTGCTGCGGGCGGCGACGGAGACCGCCCGCACCTTCAACGTGGCCATCGCGGCGGGGCGGGGCGTGCCGATCGACCAGCACCGCGTGGACGCGGCGGTGCTGGCCTGCCTCACGGCGGCGGAGGCGTACCCGGAGGACCCGACGCCCTGGGTGTCGCTGATCTCGGTGGCGCGTCTGTACCCGAAGGGCGTACGCCGGCAGGAACTGGGGCGCTGGTGGGACGAGTTGCACGGCCGGGATCCCTACAGCGTCGAGGGACACCTTCAGGTGCTCCACTACTACTCGGCGCGCTGGCACGGCACGCACGGCCTGATGTACGACTTCGCCCGGGACGCGGCCGGAGTGGCGCCGCCCGGCTGTCCGCTGCCGGTGCTGGTGCAGTACGCCCGGGTCGAGGAGTACCGCTTCGCCCTGGACGCGGCACAGGGCAGGCACTCCGCCGTGGGCCTCTCACAGCACTGGAACCACGACGGTGCGTCGAGCGACCTGCGGCGGACCTGGCAGCGCTGGGTCATGGGCCGGAGGCAGAGCGGGATCGCGCCCGGTGAACTGCGCGACTTCAACTACCTGGCCCACGCGGCCTGCTCCGCCGGCGCCACTGACATCGCGGGCGTCCTGCTGGGCATGCTGGGGCCCCGCGCGACGCGCACGCCGTGGTCGTACACGGGTGATGCGGAGAAGCAGATCACCAAGTGGCGCAAGGAGCTGCGGCTGGGGGCGTGAGCGGCGGGGGCCGCGCGGGCGCGTCGGGCCGCCCGGCTCGGGCTGTCCGTGGTGACGGGGCTGTTCGGGACGGTCGTGATCGCGGGGGCCGTCCTCGTCCTCGCGCTCGTGGTGGCCCTCACGCTCGGCTACGCCATGGCCGTCATGTACTGACGCCGCGCTCCGGCCCTGCCAGGTCCCCGGACCACTTCTCCTCGATGCGTCCGACCCTCCACACCACCAGCGCCACCACCCAGGTGGCGAAGAACAGGGCGACGACGACGTAGCCGAGGATGTTGAAATCCAGGCCGGAGATCCAATCCCAGAAGGGACCGTGCAGGTCGAGCCGTTCGGCGAGGAGGCCGAGGAGTTCGACCGTGCCGATGAGGAGGGCCACGGCGACGGACAGGCCGGTGATGGTGAGGTTGTAGTAGACCTTGCGGACCGGCTTGGAGAAGGCCCAGCCGTAGGCGAAGTTCATGAACGAGCCGTCGACGGTGTCGAGCAGGCACATCCCCGCGGCGAACAGGACGGGCAGGCACAGGATCGCGTACCAGGGCAGTCCGGAGGCCGCGCCGGAGCCGGCCAGGACGAGCAGGGCGATCTCGGTGGCGGTGTCGAAGCCGAGGCCGAACAGCAGGCCCAGCGGGTACATGTGCCAGGGCTTGGAGACCGACTTCATGACGCGGCCCAGCAGGCGGTTCATGAACCCGCGGTTGTTCAGCTGCTCCTCCAGGGCGGCCTCGTCGTAGCGGCCCGAGCGCATGGCGCGGAACACCCTCCAGATGCCGGCCAGGACGACGAGGTTGACGGCCGCGATGAGGTAGAGGAACGTGCCGGAGACGGTCGTGCCGATCAGGCCGGTGACGTCGTGCAGGGCTGAGCCGTCGTCACGGACCGGCCCGGCCAGGGTCTTCACGCCGAGGGTGAGCAGGAAGGCCAGGGCGAAGACGACGCTGGAGTGGCCGAGGGAGAACCAGAAGCCCACGGACAGCGGCCGCTGTCCCTCCCCCATGAGCTTGCGGGTGGTGTTGTCGATGGCGGCGATGTGGTCGGCGTCGAAGGCGTGCCGCATGCCGAGCGTGTACGCGGTGACGCCGATGCCGATGCCGAAGGTCTGCGCGCCGATGGCGTGGTGCTCCGGGGTGACGATCGCCACGAGGGTGAACCAGCCGATCACGTGCAGGGCCAGGATGAAGGCCGCCATCCCCCCGACCCCGGTCCACTCCCGCCGCGTCATGGAGGTGCGGACGCGGTGCCAGGCCGTGCGCTGGGCGGGGGCCGGGGCGGGGAGGCGCGGAGTGGACTCAGGGGCGGCCGTCATCGGGGGGAAGGTCTTTCTGTCGGACGGACGGCTGCGGTGAACAGCCTTGTGCCATCCTCCGGCAGCTGCAAGTGATGTGCAGTAAAGCCCGTGACAGGTCTTGTCCATGGAACCGAAAACTCCGCCGGGCCGGCGTCCGGCAGTCGGGCAGTTCAAGCCGGCGCATCGCAGTGGGGCCGGCCGGGTGTCATACCTCGGCGCTCGGTCCGTCCGGCCGGCTGTGGCGCTGCTCGACCATCTCTCGGCTCAGCTCCTCCGTCTCCGTCGCGGCCAGCCTCTCGAAGCCGTCCTCGGTGATGACCGAGACGATCGGGTAGATGCGGCGGGTGAGGTCGGGGCCGCCGGTCGCGGAGTCGTCGTCCGCCGCGTCGTACAACGCCTGCAGGGCCACCAGAGCCGCCTCGCGGCGGGACAGGCCCGGTCGGTACAGCTTCTTCAACGCGCCCCGGGCGTACGGCGATCCGGAGCCCTCGGCGTGGAAGCCGAACTTCTCGTAGCGGCCGCCGACGACGTCGAAGGAGAAGATGCGGCCCTGCTCCCCCTCGGGGGCCGCGGGGTCGTAGCCGGCGAGCAGTGGAACGACCGCGAGGCCCTGCATGGCCTGGCCCAGGTTGTCACGGATCATGGTGGCGAGCCGGGTCGCCTTCGCCGCGAGGGTCATGGGGATGCCCTCGATCTTCTCGAAGTGCGCCAGCTCGACCTGGTACAGCCTCACCATGTCCACCGCGAGCCCGACCGTACCCGCGAAGGCGACCGCGCAGTGGTCGTCCGCGGGGTGCACCTTCTCCAGGTCTCGCTGGGCGATCAGGTTGCCCATCGTCGCCCGCCGGTCGCCCGCGATCATCACGCCGTCCCGGTAGGTGAGGGCCAGCACGGTCGTGCCGTGCGGTACGCCCTCGGCCCGGACGCCGTCCGGCAGGGCGCGACGGGTGCTCAGCAGCTCGGGGCGGTGGGCCGCCAGGAAGTCGGTGAAGGACGAGGAGCCCGGGGTGAAGAACACTTCGCCCAGCCTGCCCTCGTGGTCGCTCGCCACCATGCCGTTCCCCCTCGATCGTGACCGTCCACCCGACTCCTACCTGACCCGGACCGACGGGAAACGCCGTCGGAGGTGTCAGCGGCCCGGTGCCACGCGGACGTCCAGGTCCGAGATCCGGTGGACGGGCCAGGACCGCGCGTAAGGGGGTGGCGTGCCGCCGGCCGGTGACAGGTGGGCGACCGGGCGGCGCTCCGCGGTGCGCAGGATGTCCGCCGCGGTGGTGTTCTCGTTGTTTCCGGACGTCGCCCCCGAGGAGCAGCCGGTGTAGTAGCCGATCGGGATGGCCTCGTGACCGGTGAGCAGACAGGGGGTGCGGACACCGAGCCGGTGCAGGGCGTCGGCGGTGCGGCCCCAGTCACGGCGGCTCTCGATGTTACGGGACACGGCGCCGTCCAGCACGGCGAGCTGTGCCGCGAGATGCCCGGCCAGCGCGAGCGCGACGAGGGGGGCGGCCACCGGGCGCCACGCGCCACCCGGGGTTCTGGCCAGGTGCCACAGGGCGTCGGCGACCGGGAGGGCGAGCAGCGCGTAGGCCGGCTGGAGGAAGCGCGGGGCCGCGTAGCCGATCATGAAGAGGTACGGCAGCGCGGCGGTGGCCGCACAGGCCAGCGGGACCAGGGTCCGCTCCGGGCGCCGGGCCCGGACCGCGACGGCCAGCCCGAGACCGGCCAGGACCGGCAGGGCGAACCACCAGAGGGTGACCAGGGGGGTGGGCATCGGCCCGGTGCACGGCCGGCACAGGGCGCGACCGCCCAGACTGCGCAGCTGGTCGTCGACGGCGATCTGCCAGCCCAGTCCGCCCTGGATCCGGGAGGCCTCCGCCAGCCGCTCGCCCAGCCCGCCGTAGCTCACGTACGCCTCGACCACCCACGGCACGGCCCCCGCCGCGAGACCCGCCACGAGCGCGAGGAGGAGTCGCCGGCGGCGCGCCAGGGCGAGGACGAGCAGCGGCAGGGCCACGTAGGCCGCGTCGGTGGGGCGCATCCACGCCATGAGGGCGGCCCCGGCCGCGAGACCCCACAGGAGCACCGGGGCGGGACGCTCCTCCCGGGCCCTCAGGAAGCAGCCGACGCCGATCAGGGCGCCGATCGCGACCCAGTAGTTGGGCATCGCCTGCGGGCCGTAGAAGAGGGTCAGCCACAGCGAGGCGAAGAGGGCACCGCCGAGGACCAGGACGCGGGTCGGGAACAGGCCCCGCCAGGCGCGCAGGGCCAGGTAGAGGGCGAGACCGGACAGCAGGGCGAGGTAGACGCGCAGCAGCGGGACGGACGACGACCAGGACGCGACCGGCGCCACCAGCAGCGAGACGCCGCGGGAGCGGGGGGCGCTGAAGAAGGCCGCGGGGTGGTGCGAGGTGACCTGGCTGACGTAGACGATCTCATCCCAGCCCAGGCCCAGGACGGGCCGGACGAGGACGAGCTGCGCGAGGACGAAGACGGCGGCCAGGGCGGCGAGCGGCCGGTTGCCGCGCGCCCCGAAGGCGGCGCGCGGCCCGGCCGCCTGTTCGCGTCTTCGCCTGCGGACGAGGATGGCGTTCGCGCCATCAGGCATGTTCCGCCCCTTACCCCGATGATCGGACAACATGATCAAGCTAACCCGCGGGGCGGGGAGGTGCAGGGCGGAACTCGGCCAAGTGCCTGACGCGCGAAGGCGGGTCAGCGGGCGTGCGGGGCGCGGTGCGGGGGCTGGCTCGGAGCCGGGCGGTGGGTCAGCTCAGGGATCGGCCGGGAGACGGGTGCGTCCTCGCTGACCGTGATCTCGGTGCCGTGGTGCCGGATGGTCAGGGGCATGCCGGAGTTCAGGGTGTAGGTGGCCTGGTCGGCGGTCAGTTCCACCCGCAGGCACCGGTCGAGGAAGCCCACCGTGAAGGCGAGCCGGCTGTACCGCTCGGGCAGGCGGGGCGCGAACCGCAGGGCGCCGTCGCTGCACCGCATGCCGCCGAACCCGGCGACCAGCGCCATCCAGGTGCCGGCCAGCGAGGCGATGTGCAGGCCGTCGCGGGTGTTGTGCTCCAGGTCGCCGAGGTCCATGAGCGCGGCCTCGGCCGTGTAGTCGGCGGCCAGGTCGAGGTGGCCCGACCGGGCGGCCATGACGGCCTGGACGCAGGCGGACAGGGAGGAGTCGCGGACGGTCAGCGGCTCGTAGTAGGCGAAGTTGCGGGCGATCTGCTCCTCGTCGAAGTACTCCTCGAAGAAGGCGCCGCACGTGTACATCGCCAGTACCAGGTCCGCCTGCTTGATGACCTGCTTGCGGTACAGGTCGAAGTAGGGGAAGTGCAGCATCAGGGGGTACTGGTCGGGGCCGGTGCGGTCGAAGTCCCAGCGCTGGTAGCGGGTGAAGCCGGAGTGCTGCTCGTGCACGCCGAGTTCGTCGTTGTAGGGGACGTTCATGGCCTCGGCGGCGTCCCGCCAAGCGGCCCGCTCCTCCTCGTCGGCGCCGAGCCGCGCGGCCTCGTCGGGGTGACGCTTGCACGCGTCGGCGGCGGCCAGCAGGTTCGCACGGGCCATGAGGTTGGTGTAGGTGTTGTCGTCCGCGATGGCGCTGTACTCGTCCGGTCCGGTGACACCGTCGATGTGGAAGACGCCCCGGTCGTCGTGGTGGCCGAGGGAGCGCCACAGACGGGCGGTCTCCACCAGCAGCTCCACGCCGACCTCGCGTTCGAAGGTCTCGTCGCCGGTGACGGCCACGTACCGCACGACCGCGTCGGCGATGTCCGCGCCCACGTGGAAGGCCGCCGTGCCGGCCGGCCAGTACGCGGAGCCTTCCGAACCCTCGATGGTGCGCCAGGGGAACGCGGCGCCCCGCAGGCCGAGTTGGGTGGCGCGCTCCCGGGCGGCGGGGAGGGTGTCGAGGCGCCAGCGCAGGGCCTCGGCGGCGGACTTCGGCGCGGTGTACGTCAGCAGCGGCAGCACGAACGCCTCGGTGTCCCAGAAGGCGTGACCGTCGTAGCCGGAGCCGGTGAGTCCCTTCGCGGGGATGGCGCGCTGTTCGGCGCGTGCGCCCGCCTGCAGGACGTGGAAGAGGGCGAAACGGACGGCTTGCTGGATCTCCTCGTCGCCGTCGATCTCGACGTCGGCACGCGCCCAGAAGGCGTCGAGGTAGGCCCGCTGCTCCTCCAGGAGCCCCTGCCAGCCGCTGTGCCCGGCCGCGGCGAGGGCGGCCTCGACCTGGTCGCTCATGGCGGGCCGGGAGCGGACGCCGGACCAGCCGTGCGCGACCAGCTTCTCCACGCGCAGCCGCTCCCCCGGCTCCAGCACGGAGGTGACGGTCAGCCGGGACACGTCCACGTTGGACTCGCTGCTCGTGGTGGTCCGTTCGGGGCCGGTGACGTTGTGGTCGGCCGCCACGGCGACCCGCAGGCCGCTGCGGCGGGTGCGGTGGACCAGGCGCAGCCGGCTGCCCTCGGCGAGGTCCTCCTCCGGTTCCAGCGGCGACTTCAGCGCCTTGGCGGCGCGCGGGTCGCCGTCCGGCTCGGGCAGGCTCTCGTTGGCGACGAGTTCCGACTGGACGACCACCCGGGTCCGGCTGTCGACGGGCTCCACCTCGTACGCCACGGCGGCTATCGCGCGCTGTGTGAGGGACACCAGCCGCGTGGAGCGCACCCGGACCGTCGACCCGGCCGGTGAGGTCCATTCGCAGACCCGCTCCAGGACGCCCCGCCGCAGGTCGAGGGTCCGCTCGTGGGTGACGAGCCGTCCGTAGCGCAGGTCGAACGGCTCGTCGTCGACGAGCAGCCGCAGCACCTTGCCGTTGGTGACGTTGATGGAGGTCTGGCCCGACTCGGGGTAGCCGTAGCCGGCCTCGGCGTAGGGCAGCGGGTGCAGTTCGTGGACGCCGTTGAGATAGGAGCCGGGCAGGCCGTGGGGTTCGCCCTCGTCGAGGTTGCCACGCCAGCCGACGTGCCCGTTGGACAGGGCGAACACGGACTCGCTCTGTGCCAGGACGTCGAGGTTGAGTGCCGTCTCGCGTACGGTCCAGGGCTCGACGTTGTACGCCCGCTGTGCGATCACTGCGTTTCCCCCAGTTCCGCGAGGTCCTGCACCACGATGTCGGCGCCGTGCCGGTACAGCGCGTCGGTCTGCCCGACCCGGTCGACTCCGACGACGTATCCGAAGCGCCCGGCGCGGCCCGCGTCCATGCCGGCCAGGGCGTCCTCGAAGACGGCCGCTTCGCAGGGCTGGACGCCGAGGTCCTCCGCGGCGGCCAGGAACGTGTCGGGGTGCGGCTTGCCGGGGAGCTTGCGCTCGGCGGCGACGACGCCGTCGATGCGGACGTCGAAGAAGTGCTCGGCGCCGATCGAGCGGAGCACGTCACGGCAGTTGGCGCTGGAGGAGACGATCGCGGTGCTGAGTCCGTGGGCGCGGACGGCCTCCAGATAGCGCAGGGTGCCTTCGTAGGCCTCGACGCCATCGGTGCGGATCTTCTCGAGGACCAGGTCGTTCTTGCGGTTGCCGAGTCCGTGCACGGTCTCGGCTCCGGGTGGGTCGTCGGGGTCGCCGTCGGGCAGGTCGATGCCGCGGGAGGCGAGGAAGGTGCGCACCCCGTCGGCGCGTGGTCGCCCGTCGACGTACTCGTCGTAGTCCGCCGTCTCGAACGGCCGGAAGTCCGCGCCGTCGCGCTCGCGCAGGAAGGCGTCGAACATCTCCTTCCAGGCGGCCGCGTGCACGACGGCCGTCTTGGTGACGACGCCGTCGAGGTCGAACAGACAGGCGTGGATGCTTTCGGGAAGACCGAGCTGCGTCATACAGGACCGGTTCCCCCTGCGGAGATGTTCCAGTGAGTGGCGCACGCCACACGCCGGGGGCGCGAGGGGAGCGGAGCCGTCAGCTCCCGAGCCGGGCTCGGCTCCCGACTCCCGACTCCGGCTCCGGCTCCGGCTCCCAGCTCCCGGCTCCCGACCCCCGACTCCGGCTCCGGCTCCCAGCTCCCGGCTCACGACCCCCGACTCCGGCTCCGGCTCCGGCTCCGGCTCCGGCTCCGGCTCCAGCTCCCAGCTCCCGGCTCACGACTCCGGCTCCGGCTCCAGCTCCCAGCTCCCGGCTCCCGGCTCCCGGCTCCCGGCTCCCGGCTCCCGGCTCCCGGCCCGGGGTGACACACTTTGCTCCGTGCCGCTCACCTTCGACGACCTCGTCCACCGCGCCCGGGCTCTCCCCCAGGGCGGCCGGCGCGCGCTCCTCGGCATCGCGGGCAGCCCCGGCGCGGGCAAGTCGACACTCGCCGAGCACGTGGTGCGGGAGTTGAACGGCACCGGCGACCCCTGGGTCGCGCACGTACCCATGGACGGCTTCCACCTCGCCGACGCCGAACTGGAGCGCCTCGGCCGCCGGGACCGCAAGGGGGCACCCGACACGTTCGACGCGGCCGGGTACGCGGCCCTGCTGCTGCGGCTGCGCGACGAGCCCGGCGACGACGTCGTGTACGCGCCCGGCTTCGAACGCGTTCTGGAGCAGCCGATCGCGGGCGCGATCCCGGTTCCCCCGGCGGCCCGTCTGGTCGTCACCGAGGGCAACTACCTGCTCCTTACCACCGGTTCCTGGTCCCGCGTGCGCCCCCTCCTCGACGAGGTGTGGTTCTGCGAGGTGCCGGAGCGGGAACGCGTCCGCCGGCTGGTGGCCCGCCACGAGCGGTTCGGCAAGACGCACGAGGAGGCGGTGTCCTGGGTGGCACGCTCGGACGAGCGTAACGCCGAGCTGGTCGCGACGACCCGGGGTCGGGCGGACCTGGTGGTGCCGGAGTCGGCGATGCCGGGTGCGCAGGCCTGAACGCCCGTCAGGCGTCCATCGGCAGCCGCACCCCAGCCCGACCCAGGGCCGCACCGGAAGCCCGCTCCATGCGCCGCCGCACGGACCGCCTCCTGAGCACGCCCGCACGGCGGCGACGGAGGTGAACACCGCGTCAGGAAGGACGACTTGACGCGTCCCGGCAAGCGGTTCCAAGGCTGTTCGGCCATGGGGCATGATCTGCCGCATGATCAGATCCGCCACCCTGGACGACATCCCCGAGATCCGCACCATGATCCGTGAACTCGCCGCGTACGAACGGGCGGTGGAGCAGGCCCGGGCCACCGAGGAACAGTTGGGCGAGGCACTGTTCGGGGAGCACCCCGCCGCCTTCGCCCTGATCGCCGAGGACGACGGCACGGGTGAGGTCATGGGCTACGCCCTGTGGTTCCCGCGCTTCTCGACCTGGACGGGCACCCGCGGCATGCACCTGGAGGACCTGTACGTCCGCCCGCACGCCCGCGGCGCGGGCCACGGCAAGGCCCTGCTCGCCGCCCTCGCGGCGACCTGCCGGCGCAACGGGTACGACCGCTTCGAGTGGTGGGTCCTGGCCTGGAACACGCCGACGATCGACTTCTACACGTCGCTCGGGGTCGAGCTGCTGGACGAGTGGAAGGTGTGCAGGCTGAGCGGTGATCCCCTCAGGGAGCTCGCAGCGCAGGCACCGCCCGTCCGCGACCCGGCCGCCGACACGCAGGAGAGGCACTCGTGCGACCCCCTGTGACCGAGGTGATCGCAGCGCATGGCCCGCTCGGCGGAACCGGAGGCGGTCTGGGCCCGCTTCGGTGAGGCCGGCTGGGGCCGCCCGTGGGTCGTCTGGGTCACCCGATGGGTGCGGACCGGTGGGCGCGCAGTGCGACGGTCAGTGTGTGCGGGCCGAGTCCACCGATGTAGACGCGGTTCCCGGTCGTCGCGTCGGTGCCGCCCACCACGGTGTAGTCCTGCCCCGGGTCGTACCGCAGTACCTCGCTCCGGTCCGGCCCGGCCAGCGGCTCACCCGCCCGGACGTCGGCCTCGATCCGGATCTCGTCGGCACCGGCCCGGTAGGTCATCGCGCCGGTCGTCAGGCACCAGCGGCCGTCGCCGATCGGTACGGCGCCCTCTGGCACGCCACCCGGCCGGAAGGTCAGTTCCAGGGCCCAGGGCACCCGTGGCCCGCTGATGTCGATCCGCAGATCGGCACCGTCCTCCCGCAGGTCGACCTCGACGCGGGTCGTGTGGGAGACCTCGTCCCGAGGCCGGTCGGGGAAGGCCATCGCGGCCGAGAAGCGCCCCTCGTCCGCCATGCGGTAGGCGCCGTCGTCCCGGCGCCGGTCCGATGGCAGCGGCCGGTAGTAGGCGGCCGTGAGGGTTTCGGTGAGCCGGTACCGGTGGCCGGCGGACTGTTGCATGTCGGCGGCGCGGAACGGGCCCAGGTCGAAGAAGCCCCGCGAGAGACGGACCGCTTCCAGGACCGCGTCGCCGGCGAACAGGCGCAGGAAGGTGGGATTGCAGGCGAGGCCCGAGCGGATGCGCCGGTGCTCGGGCACGTCGGAGCCGCCGTACACCACCGTGTGCGCGGTGGCCGAGGCGCGTGCGGCGAGGCGCGCGGTGGTGAGGTACCGGTCACGCGGAAGGGTCTCCGCGGCCGGTGCCGGCAGCACGCGGCACAGGTCCGGGGTGAGGAGGCTCTCGGCGAGCAGGTCGGGGTCGTCGATGCCGCCCGCGGCCGCCAGCGTCGCCGCCCGGCTGAAGTCGCCCCGGCCGGTGCGGATCGCGAGCAGCCGGTAGTGAGGCAGGTAGGGCGCCAGCGGGAACGGGTGCTTCTGGTCCTGCCGGCGCGAGTGGACGGTCTCCACCGTGCCGTCCGGCCTGATGAGGTCCAGGGTGGTGGTGAGGTTGCGTTCGACGGCGTCCAGCAGGTCGTTACGGCCGAGGACACCGGCCAGCAGCAGCAGCGAAGGGTTGGACACGTGAACCGCGTAGTTGGCGCTGCGTTCCGAGTACAGGCCTTCCGTGTCGATGTCCACGCCCTCGGACAGCCACTCCTCGATGCGCTCGAGGAGCCGGCCGTCGGGGAACGACCGGTGCAGTCGGGCGAGCGCCGCGCACAGCTCCCAGCGGTGGTTCGGGGTGTGTACTCCGCCGGTCAGGAGACTGCCGGAGGAGGCGTGGGCGATCTCGGCGAGCGTGGCCGTGAGGTCGCGCAGTTCCGGCCCGGCGCCGGCGGCCAGCACGTGCGCGTCGCACACGTCGTTGACGGTGAACGCGGAGTCCGGCGGGGACTGGACGTTGTCGCCGCCGGCGAAGAGCCCGGTGGCTGTCTGCGTGGCCTTCAGGGCGCGGAGCTGGGTCGTCGCGGCGGCGATGGCCTGCCCGCTGCCGTGCAGTGCCGATTCCGGGGACCGGTATGCCGCGATCAGCGTCTTCGCCCGGCGTGCCAGAGCGCGGTGGGCCACGCCGTCGGGTTCCTCGTCGGGGGCGGCCGCCAGCGGCATGGCCGTCCGGTCGGCGGCGCGGGCCACCGCACGGACGAACTCGTGGTCGAGCGGGGTGAGCAAGGTCAGTCCTTCAGTCCGGCGTTGATGTCGGCGCCCATGACGTAGCGCTGGAAGACCAGGAAGATGGCGATCAGGGGGATCATGGAGATGACCGACGCGCCGAGCAGGACCGACCAGTTGATGTTCTGCGCGCCGACGATGCTCTGGATGCCGATCTGCACGGTGAACTTGTTGGGGTCGTTCAGCATCAGCAGCGGCCAGATGTAGTCGTTCCAGCGCCACTGGAAGGACAGGATGGCGAGGGTCAGCATGATGGGGCGGGAGAGCGGCACCATGATCCGCACGAAGATCGACAGTTCGCGGGCGCCGTCGATACGGGCGGCTTCCACGAGTTCGTCGGGGACCGTCAGGAAGAACTGGCGGAACATGAAGCACCCGGTCGCCGTGAGCACGGCCGGGAGGATGATGCCGGCGAACGAGTTGTAGAGGCCGAGGTTGCGGACCACCAGGAACTCCGGGGCGAGCATGACCTCGGACGGCAGCATCGTGGTGGCCAGGATGCAGAGGAAGAAGGCCTTGAGCCACTTGTTGTCGTACTTGGCGAGCGCATACCCGGTGCAGCAGCTGACACCCACCGTGAGGATCGTCGTGATCACGCACACGATGGCCGTGTTGATGAAGTACTGGGAGAAGTTGGCGCTGTCCCACGCCGCCTTGAAACCCGACAGCGTGGGGTTGTGCGGGACCAGTGTCAGCGGATAGGAGAACAGGTCACTGGACGGCTTGAGGGAACTGAGGATGAACCACAGCACCGGCAGACCGTAGAGGCACGCCAGGATCCACAGGAGCGTCGTCGCGGGCACCGCCCGCCGGAGCCCCCCGGTGGCCGCGTTGCGGGGCCGCTTCCTGGACGCGGGCTGTTTGGCATCGGCGTCGAGCGGGCGTGGCATGTCTGTGGTTGTCATCGGTTCTCCACCCGCCGGTTGACGATCAGCTGGATGATCGCGACGGCCATCAGGATGAGCATGAGCACGAACGACGCGGCGCTCGCGTAGCCGATCTGGCCCCGTTTGAAGCCGGTCTCGTAGATGTACTGGACCATCAGGTTGTTCGACGTTCCGGGTCCGCCGTTGTTGAGGGCGACGAACACCGGGTATTCCTTCATCGCGTTGATCGTGTTGAGCAGGATGACGATGAACGAGGTGGGCGCGATGCTCGGCAGCGTGATGCTCACGAACTTGCGCCACGAACCGGCGCCGTCGAGCTCGGCCGCCTCGTAGTACGACACCGGGACGTTCTTGATCGCCGCGATGAACAGCAGCATCGTGAAACCGGTCCACGCCCAGGCTGCCGCCATCACCACCACCAGCAGCGACAGGTCCGCGTTCGACTGCCACGGAACGGCGCTGCCGCCGAGCTGCTCGATGACGTAGTTGACCAGTCCGAAGTTCTCACCGAACAGCCACCGCCACAGGACGCCGACGACGATGGGCGACAGCAGCCACGGGATGAAGAAGATGACGCGGGCGACCGACGAGCCCTTGGCGTGTTTGTTCACCACCAGGTTGGCGGCGAGCAGCGAGAGCGCGAAGTTCAGCGGCACGAAGAGGACGGTGTACAGCAGCGTCCGGCTCAGCGCGTCGTAGAACGTGGAGTCCCCGAACAGGTTGGAGTAGTTGTCCAGCCCGACCCACTGGAACAGCCCCACGCCCGTGTAGTTCGTGAAGGAGTAGAGGAGCCCGATCACCGCCGGCCAGACGAAGAACAGCGCGAAGAGCACGACGTTGGCCGCGATGAGGACGAGCGGCGCAAGGGTGTACTTACTGCGTCTCCTGGGCGGGCTCGCGGACACGTCCGAGGCGCGTTTTGTCATCTTCCTGACTCCGTGCTGGTGGAAGGGATTGCGGTGGGCTCACGCCATGAGCCCGACATCACGGGGCGTTGAGGGCCGGGCGGCGGTGTCTCACCCCCGCCGCCCGGCCCCGCGGCCTACGATCCGCCGCCGACCTGCTGGTTGTAGCCGGCCACGATGTTCTCCAGGGCCTTGTCGGGCGACTGCTGGCCGTTGATCGCCTTGCCGAGTTCCGTCTTGGTCGGGTCCTCGGTGAGGCTCTTGCCCTTCAGCACCCACTTCGTCTGCGCGCCGTTGAAGTAACCGGAGATCGGGGCGTAGAGCGGGATCGACTCGTTGTACAGCTTGAACGCCGCCTGCGCCGCCTCGGACTTGAAGGGGTACTTCGGGTTCAGGCCGCTCTCGACCGGCAGGAAGCCGGAGGCCTCGCACAGCACGCGGTAGTTGTCCGGCTCGTAGACCCAGGACAGGAACTTCTGCGTGGCGGTGGCGGCGTCACCGTTGTTGTTGAAGCCGACCATCATGCCGCCGCTGTTGACGTCGCTGGCCTGCACCGGCTGGGCGGGAGTCGGGACGCTCGCCCAGTCGAACTTCTTGATGCTCTCGGAGAAGGCGGCGACCTGCCACACGCCGGACCAGTAGGCGACCACGTCACCGCTCTGGAACATGGCGGACGGGTCGGCGCCGCTGGTCCACACCGACTTCGGCATGGTCTTGTTGTCGTTCCATCCGACGAAGGTGTTCACGGCCTTCTTGGTCGCCGCGTCCACCGAGAACTTGCCGGAGGAGTCCGCGTGGACGTACTTCCCGCCCATCTCGTACACCATGGCGCGCAGCCGGGACGGCGACTGGTCGAAGGTCAGGGAGTACTTGCCGCCGGTCTTCTCGCGGACCTTGTTCGCCGCCTTGATGAACTCGGTCCAGGTCCAGGTGTTCTGCGGCGAGGTCGGGAAGGAGACGCCGGCCTTCTTGAACAGCGACTTGTTGATGAACAGACCGGACGCGGTGACGTCCGAGGGGATGGCCAGCACCTTCCCGGACGAGTCCTTGGCGAGGAAGTTGGCGTTGATCTTGTTGCTCTTCTTGCCGGCGATGGAGCTGAGGTCGATCAGCTTGTTCGCCCAGATCGGGTCCAGCGCCGGCACGGCCGCCACATCGGGCAGGGAGTTCGCCTGCGCGGCGTTGTGCAGCTTCGTCGGGTAGCCGTCGTAGGGGATGTTGACGAGCTTGACGGTGACGCCGGTGTCCTTCTTGTACTGCGACACCATCTTCTTCCAGCCCGCGTCCTGCCCCGGAACCGTGGAGATCCAGAACGTCAGCGACTTGGAGGTCCCGCCCGAGTCGGACCCCGATCCGCAGGCGGAGAGCAGAAGGGCACTTGCCGTGGCCACGGCAGCGAGGGGAACCACACGGCGTATACCGCCGCGGCCGAGACGGCGGGAGCGCCGCACACCCACACTGATCATCTTCGATCCCTTTTCTTCGTAGCGGAAGAAGCACGGCGCCAGCCGAGGCGGCACGGGTGCATTTTGCAGGAAATTTCGCTTTCCGGGGGCACGGCCTCGCCCGGCCGCGTCGCCTTGACGGGTGGGGTCCCCGGCCATGACGGCCGGCGTCGCACAAGCACGCCCTCGTGCGGCTGCCGTACTTCGCGTACGGGCGGGAGGCTCACCCGGAGTCGGCGTCCCGGCCGACTCAGAAAGCGCTTGTCCGGACATTGGCACGACGAGTCGGAAGCCGTCAATCCTTCGCCCCGGCGACCTCGGTCACGGTTTGGACTCCTCGGGAAACCGCGAGCCTGGCGGCACCCACGACGGTGCCGAGATCGCCGACCGTGCTGCTGACGACTTCGGTGGGCCAGCTCAGCCGGGCGAGCTCGGCCCGGACGCCGTGCAGGAGCTGCGGGTACGCGCCCGTGCTGCCCCCCAGCACGACCAGTCCCGGGTCCAGTACCGCGGTCACGGCGGCGGCCAGCCGGCCCACGTCCACGGCATGACGGTCGACCACGGCGCGGGCGGCGGCGCGGCCCTGCCCGGCGAGGGTGAAGAGCTCCTCGGCGGTACGGGGGCACGGCCCGTCGGTGTCCGGCCAGGCCTCCGCCGCGCGCCGCAGCAGCGAGCGCGAGCCGATGTACTCCTCCAGTGCCTCGTGGCGGGGCTCGCGGCCGTCGTCCCACGGGTAGGGAATGCGGGCCAGCTCACCGGCGGCGCCGTTCGCTCCGCGCAGCACCTGACCGCCGACGACGATGCCGAGGCCGATACCGACGCCGATCCGCAGGTAGCCGAAGATGTTCCGGCCCCGGGCGGCGCCTTCGTGCAGCTCGGCGAGGGCGGCGCAGTTGACGTTGTTCTCCAAATGGACGGGGACGCCCGGCGGCAGCGCGACGGCCACGGCGTCGAAGACGGGACCGGCCTTGGCGGTCGCCGGACGCATACCGGTGCCCTCCTTGCGCGGCGCGGTGACGTCACCTACGGCGACGACGATGGTCCGCAGCGGGGCGTCGGCGGGCAGCGCGTCGAGCGCCTCGCGCACGACGTCGGCGGCGCCCTCCCGGGGCCCGGTGGCCTCGGCGAGCAGTGTGCCGTCCAGGGCGCAGCCGCGGACCCGGGTGAGGGCGGGGCCGAGGTCGACGGCGAGCACGGCCCCCGCGGCCGGCCCGAGACGGTATACGGCGGCATTGCGCCCCGTGCCGCTGGAGGCGGTGCCGGAGTGGGCGGCGAGCCGGACGCTCTCCAGTTCCGCGACGGCGGAGGACACCGTCGGTTTGGACAGGCCCGCGAGGCTCGCGAGCTGAGGCCGGGTCGCACGGCCGGCCCCGGCCAGCACGGCGAACACCGCGCCCGCGCTCTCGGTCAGGCGGGGGGCTCTTGCCAGGTCTTGTTCCAACAGTTACCCCACACAGGTCATGGGCCGCTCTCCCCGGGGCGGTCGGCTTCGCGAACGGCTCCGTGGATGCGGCGATGGGATTCCTCTTGACGCACTGTACTTCGTTAGTTAACTTCCTAACGAATGTCACGGTACTCGCCTGCCGTGACTCCGCCAGAGGCCCGTCCCGGGGCTTCCAGAGTTGTCAACTGCCCTTCTCTCAGGCACGGTTCGCCCGCCGTCGCAGCACTGCGCACCGACGAAAGAGGATCCGTGCAGGACTCCGACTCCGCCAGCTCTCTCGTGCTCGGCATCGATGTGGGCGGCACCAAGACGCACCTCCGCGCCCTGGCGGGGGACCACCGCGTCGTCGATCACGTCCGTTCGAGCGCCGGCTGGCGGCCGCACGACCCCGCGGCCGCGGCCGACTGGCTGACCGGCCTGGTCCGCGAGACGCTGCCGGCCGACGCCCGCCCCTCGGCTCTTGCCGTGGGCGCGCACGCCTGCGAGACACCCCGCCAGTGCGCGCGGATCCGCGCCGCCGTGGAGAGTGCCTTCGGCGTGCCCGCGCTGGTCGTGGGCGACGCGGAGCTCCTGGTCCCCGCCGCCGGTCTGGACAAGGGTGCCGGCCTGGTCGCCGGCACCGGGTCCGTCGCCGTGGGGCGGCTGCCCGACGGCACCACTGTCCAGGTGGGCGGCTGGGGCGCCGTGCTCGGCGACGAGGGCGGCGCCGCCGGTCTCGTCCGGGAGGCGGCCCGTGCCGTCTGGGCGGCGCACGACCGGGGCGAGGAACCCGACGAGCTGGCGCTCGGCCTCGTGGCCTCGCTGGGCGTGCCGGAGGTACCGGCGCTGGGCGCGGCCCTGGAGAGCGCCTCCGACGTGTCCGCCGAGTGGGGCCGGCACGCTCCCGTCGTCTTCACGGCCGCCGAGGCGGGCTCGACCCTCGCCCGTGCCGTGATCGCCGAGGCGGGCCGCTCCCTCGCCGCACTCGTCGCCCGTCTCGCCGCGCGCGGGGCCGTCGTCGACGACGTGGTGGTCGCGGGCGGCACCGTGCTGTCCCAGCCCGCGCTCTTCGACGCCCTCACCGCGGCCCTCGCCGACACCGTGCCCGCGGCCCGTACCAGGCCGCTGCGGGAGCCACCGGTCGAGGGCGCGGTGGCACTGGCACGATCGCTGCTGTGACGCACCGGGTCACGCGTGCCCCCTCGTTCACCCGCGGGACATGTCCCGGCCGCAGCACCCTCGCCGATGGGACACCACCCGGCCGTAGTTCTTCGCTCGTAGGCACCACCTGACCCACGGGCCACTCAACTCCCCGTCGCATCAGGCAAGATCGCACGATCGCACCCGGCCGCAGGGCCGCAGAACTGAAGAGAGGCACACCCATGCCGTCATCCGCCGGGCACCACTCCCCCACCCTGAACCGGAGGGGTTTCCTCAGAACCTCCCTGGGCGGCTCGGCCGCGCTGGTCGCCGCGCCGGCCTTCGTCGGGTGGCTGGGCGCAGCGGACGCCAAGGCAGCCACCGCTCCCGCCGCGTTCGTCGACGACTACAAGACCAACGTCCTGGCGAACCAGACGCCCGAGACCAACGCGGTCGTCCGGGCCCTGGGAGGCTTCGCCCAGGTGTGGAAGACCGGCGGCGCCTGGAACACCGGCACCCCGCTCATGCCGGACATACTGCGCGCCAACGTGCGCTACTGCGAGCGGATCACCACCGAGCGCACCGACGCGGAGGCGAAGAAGGCCTTCGTCGTCGACCGCCAGCACCAGAGCTACGCGATGATCGACGGGCTCGGCCCGCTCGCCGCGCTCTACAAGACGGGGGCCAAGGCGGTCACGTCGATCACCAGCGCCCCGGACGGAACACCACCGGCCAAGATCGACGACGCCGTGCCCGCCGGCGCCCCGGCGGGCTCCGCGCTGGGCGCCGGCTCGTACGACTCCGAACTGGGCCAGGTGGCCCGGCTGGTGGACACCCTGCGCGGCAACTGGGCTTCCGGCAACCCCGCCAAGTTCGCCTATCTGTACCCGCGGCCGTGGCGGATGAACGAGGACAGCGAGGTCGTCGACACCGGCAGCAAGGACGAGTTCGGCTTCCCGGTGTACGAGTCGAAGGTCGTGGTCGCCCCGCAGCTGCTGCGCCAGCGCAGCGACAAGCCGGCCGAGGACGGGGGTTTCCCCAGCGGCCACACCAACGCCCTGCACCTGGCCTCGCTGGCCTACGCGTACGCGGTTCCCGAGCGTTTCCAGGAGCTGGTGACGCGAGCCCTGGAACTCGCCCACACCCGGATCGTCGCGGGCATGCACTCCCCCGTCGATGTGCTCGGCGGCCGGATCATGGCCACCGCGCTGGCCGCCGCCACCCTGGCGGACCCGGCCAACTCCGGGCTCAAGGCGGCGGCCCGCGCCCAGGCCCTGGCCTACTTCACGGAGAAGACCGGCACGACGGCCGACACCCTGTACGCGTACGCGCACTCCGCGGACACCGGCGCCGACCCCTACGCCGACCGGGAGGCCAACGCCCGTGCGGTCCGGCCCCGGCTGACGTACATCCTGCCCCGCCGGGGCCGTAAGGACCCGCTCGAGGTACCGAAGGGTGCGGAGGTGCTGCTGGAGACGCGGCTGCCGTACCTGACCGCGGCCCAGCGGCGCGAGGTGCTGCGGACGACCGCGCTGCCGTCGGGTTACGTCCTGCTGGACGGCTTCGAACAGTGGGGGCGGCTGAACCTGTTCGCCGCGGCGGACGGTTACGGCGCCTTCGAGCGGGACGTCGTCGTGACGCTGGACGCGGCGGCCGGGGGCTTCCACGCGGCCGACAGCTGGCGCAACGACATCGAGGGCGACGGCGGCCTGACCAAGCGCGGTTCGGGAACGCTCACCCTGACGGGCCACAACTGCTACCACGGTGGAACCGCCGTCGAGGCCGGTACCCTGGTCGCCGCCTCGCCGGGCGCTCTCGGCGAGGGCGACGTGCACGTCACGGGCGGCACGCTCCGCGCGGACAAGGTCGCGCGGGTGCGCGGCTCGTACGTCCAGGAGGGCGAGTCGACGCTGGAGCTGCCGCTGCGCGGGAACCACGGCCCGGCCCTGACGGTGAGCCGGCGGGTTCTGCTGGGCCGGGGCAGCGTGCTGTCCCTGCGGCTCGACGCCGAGCGGCCGCCGGCCGCGGGGACGACCGTTCCCCTCCTGTCGGCTTCACAGCTGCGCGGCCGGTTCGACCGTGTCGAACTGGACTCGCCGTCGCTGCGGGCCGTGCCGGTGTACACGGCTGACGGTCTGTCGGTGCGACTCGTGAGGCGGTAGCGCTTTCTCCGGCGGGGGCTGATGCACAGTGGGTCCATGAGGGACCTCTGGATCGCTCCCGCCGTTCCGCGGCCCGTGTCGCTGTCGCCCCCGGCACGCAACACGCCTGGGCCGGGCACACGGTGGCCGGTGCCCCTCCTCGTGGCCGTGCTGCTCGCCCAGATGGCCTGCGCGATGGTCACGACCGCCGTGCAGCAGACCCCGACCATCGACGAACCGGTGTACGTGGGCGCGGCCGCGGAGTACGTGCACGAGCACCGGCTGCGGCACAACCCCGAGCATCCGCCGCTCGGCAAGCTGGTCATCGGCGCCGGGGTCGCCCTCGCGGACCCGCACATCGATGCCGCCTTCACCGGGGACCAGGGGCAGTCGGGCCGCGACCTGCTGTACGAGTCGGGCAACGATCCCTGGCGTTTGATGCTGTGGGCCCGCCTTCCGATGATCGCGCTGACCCTGTCGTTCGGTCTGGTGGTGTTCGCCTTCGCCCGTGAACTGGCCGGATCCGTCGCCGGGTTGGCCGCTCTCGCGTTGTACTGCTTCTCCCCCGACGTCATCGCCCACGGCTCGCTCGCCACCCTCGATGTGCCGTCCGCCGGGTTCGTGCTGACCTCGGCGTGGCTGGTGTGGCGGGCGCGCCGCAGACCGCTGCTGTACGTGCCGCTCGCGGGGATCGCGCTCGGCGCGGCGTTGGCCACGAAGATGAGCACGTTGCCCGCAGTGCCGGTGGTGATGGTGCTGGCCGCGCTGTCCGTGCGGCGGGCGTCCGGGGGCAGCCGGCGCCGGGCCGTGGTGGCCGCGTCAGGTGTGGCCCTGGTCGCGGTCGCCGTCGTGTGGGTCGCGTATCTGGTGGTCGATCCGCGACTGCGCTGGGTTCCGGAGCAGCATGTGCCGGTGGTGCACGGGCTGCGGGGACTGCTGGTGGAGATGATGCCGTTCCCGGAGGCCTACCGGGACGGGATGCGCGTGCAGTTCGGGCTGGAGAACCGGCCCTGGCAGGGGTTTCTGTTCGGGCGGCTGTACGACGGCTCGCTCTGGTACTACCTGCCGGCCGCGCTGCTGGTGAAGACGCCGCTGGGGATGCTCGCGCTGTGGGCCGGGGGCGCCGCGGCCGTCGTCGGGGTCCGGCGGCTGCGGCCTGTCGCCCCCTTCGTACTGGCCGTTCCCCTGGTGCTGCTGGCGGCGGCCATGCAGGGGGCACGGGACTTCGGGACCCGGTATGCCGTGTTCCTGCCGCTGTTCCTCGCGGTGGCGGCGGGGTGCGTGCTGGTGTCGCGGCGGCGGTGGGTGTCCGTCGGGGTGGCGGTGCTGGTCGCGTTCGCCGCGGTGAGTTCGGTGCGGGCGTACCCCTTCTATCTGCCGTACGCCAACGAGGCGTTCGGGGGGCCGGGCCGGACCCGGGAGTGGCTGCACGACTCGAACGTGGACTGGGGGCAGGACCTCGGGCGGCTCGCGGATCGGCTGCGGGAGCGGTATCCGGGTGAGCGGGTGTGGCTCGTGTACAAGGGCGGTGGGGTGCCGTCCGCCTACGGCATCGAGGCGCCGGATCCCCGGCGGGTGCCGGTGCGTGAGGTGCGGGGGCTGCTGGCCGTGTCGGACTCGGCGGCCGCGAAGGCCACGGGGCGGCTGGCCGAGTTGATCCAAGGCAGCCGCCCCGTCGACGACGTCGGGCACTCGATCACGCTGTATCGCCGTTGAGTGCCGGGGCCCGCACGGGTCAGTGGGTCGCGTAGAAGAACCCGTCCGCGCTCACGTGCTGCATGACCCTGCTCGCCACCCGGTAGCGGCCGTTGGGCACCTCGGGGCACTTCGCCACGTGGACCGCCAGCGGGCCGGCGAACTCGTAGCCGCGGCGTTCCGCGTGGCGGGACAGGCTGTCGGTGAGGGCCTGGCCCACGTCGGTGCCGGTGCGGGTCAGATGGTCGTGCACGTCGTCGGGGAGTTCCACGTCGTAGGCGTTGGGGACCATGACGCGGCCCTCACGGCACACGACGGCGTTGTCGTCGCACTCACGCCGCAGGGCGTCGACGACCTCGACCGGTTCCTTGTCGAGGAGCCGCGCCCACAGCGCGTCCCAGCGGTTCTCCAGGGTCTGTTCCAGCGCACTCAGCGCGCTCATGCCGTCTCTCCTGCCGGAAGCGTCGTCGGTCGGTCGGGGTGTCGGGGGATGCCCTAGCGGTCGTCGAAGTCGTCGGGGCGCACCTCGGCCTCCTCCAGGGCCTCGCGCATCGTGCGGCCGGTGGCCCCCGGCGGGCGCGTGCGGTTCTCGTCGTGCTGTTCCAGCAGTTCGTCGGTGGTCTCCGTCTTGGGCCGGTTCTCCTCGGGGACGGTCATGACGTCGGCTCCTTACTTCGGTCGCGTGCGGCGGCGGGTTCCCGCCCGGCGCACGGGTAACCCCCTGCCGGGTGGCTCATGCCGCCCGGAGAAGCCCTGGTCACCATGTGCGTGAGCTATGTTGAACGTCCGTGGGAGACGAAGGAGGCGCACCGGTGCCATCGCCGCAGCAGGCACGCGCACAGGCATCCGCGATCACCTCGGGGAAGGCCGCCCCCGAAGCGGAGGTCTCCCCGTCCGCCCAGCTCAGGGCGCTCTTCGACCGTCCCCGCCTGTCCCCGGGCCAGCGGCGCATCGCTCAGTATCTGATCGAGCACATCACCGAGGCGGCGTTCCTGTCGATCACTGATCTCGCGGACCGGGTCGGCGTCAGCCAGCCCTCGGTGACGCGGTTCGCCTCGGCGGTCGGCTTCAGCGGATACCCGGCGCTGCGGGAGAAACTGCAGTCGATCGCGCTGGGCACCCTCGCGGTCGGCCCGGCCGAGGAGATGCGGGGCAACGAACTGCAGGCGGCGGTCGACGCCGAGATCGAGAACCTGGAGAACCTGCGGCGGGACCTGGCCGACCCGAACATGGTCATCGACGTCGGCCGCAAGCTGTCGTCGTCGGCCCCGCTGACGGTCCTCGGGCTGCGCATCTCCGTCTCGCTCGCCGAGTACTTCGCCTACGCCGCCCGCCGGATCCATCCGGACGTACGCCTCGTGACGCGGGGCGGCAGCGTCGCCTACGACGCGCTGCTGCAGTCGCGTGAGGCGGGCGGGACCTGGGTGCTGGCCTTCTCCATGCCCCGGCACGCGCAGGAGACCCTGACGGCCGTGCGGGTCGCGCGGGGCGCCGGGCTCAAGGTCGCCCTGATCACCGATCTGGCGCTCGGGCCGCTCGCGGACGAGGCCGACGTCGTCTTCGCCATCGGGACGGGGTCTCGGCTGGTGTTCGACTCGTACGCGGCCCCGGGCGTGATGTGCTCGGCGCTGCTGCAGGCCATGACGGACGCGGATCCGGAGCGGACGCAGGCGCGGCTGGAGGAGTACGAGCAGGTCGCCGACCAGCATCAGTTCTTCCTCAGGGACTGAGCGGCGCCCGGCGGGTTCCACAAGGGGGCCATTCCACAACAAAGCGCGCATGAATGTTTTCATGCTCCTTGCAAACCGGATGGCATATATAAATACTGCTCACGGATCGCGACCCGGCCGGTTCCGGATCCGTTCCGCACCCGTGGAGCCGGGTCCTACCCACTCCGGGTCCCGGGTGTTCGTGGCGGCCCCGGTCATCCCCTAGGCCGGGGCCGCCCCGACCCGTCGTCCACCCTTACGACGCCGCACACCCGGAAGCGATGATCATGCAACTGACGACCACGCGCATCAGCCCCGACTGGCCCTGCCAGGTCAAGACGCCCGGGAGCTACGACTGGGAGCGCTCGGCGGCCAAGTGGCTGCGCGAACTGGTGCCCACGCGCTACGCCGGCTACCCCGTGTTCATCCGCCACCCCGTCCTCCTCGCCCGGCACGCCCACATCCAGGTCCAGAACGAGATCCGGGTCGCCCGCACCGCCCTGCAGACCGCCCGCGCCGACCTGCCCGGACTGGGCCTGCACGAGGGTGTCATCGAGCACACGATCAAGCTGTACGCGGCCGAGGTCATGCAGCTCCAGCACATCGCGCGCAGCGTCCGGGCGGTCACCCAGGCCCTGGTGGAGGCGAACCGCCAGCCGTGAGCCGCCCGGCATGACCGGCGCCGTGCGTGGCACACGTGAGGGAATGAGCACCACGAAAGCCCGGCGCGGTGAGCCGGTGACCACGGTCCTGACCTGGCAGGTGCGCCCCGGCCGGGAGCAGCGGTTCGAGGAGTGGACGCACGGCATCACCCGCTGCGCGAGACAGTTCCCCGGCAACGAGGGCGTCTCCTGGCTGACCCCCGAGGACGGCCACCGCTACCACGCGGTGCTGCGCTGGTCCGATCAGCACCGGCTCGCCGCCTGGCTGGAGTCCGAGGAGCGTGCGCGCTGGCACCGGCGGATCGAGGACGTCGCCACCGAGGTCAGCAGCGAGCGCCAGTCGACGACCGGGATGGAGACCTGGTTCAGCCTCCCGGGCACCACGGTGCAGGCCCCGCCCCGGTGGAAGATGGTCCTCACCACCTTCCTCGGCGCCTACCCCTTCACCCTGCTCATCCAGTGGCTGGTGACGCCCCACACCACCGGCTGGCCGCTGCCCCTTCGGGCCGCCGTCTTCCCACTGGTGCTGTTGCCGCTGCTGACGTACCTGGTGATGCCGCGGCTCAGCCGGCTGCTGCGGCTGTGGCTCTATCCGCGCGACGGCAACTGATAGGTCCCCGCGGGGCAGGTGTGGCCCGAGTGGCCACGGAGACGGACGAGCAGTCCGGGCGCACAAGGCGGTCTGCGAATCGGGCCAGGTATGCGATGCTCAACCCGTGACGAGCGAGCCCGTGACGCCGGCGCAGCCCGGTGCCGCACCGGACCTGGCCGAACTGGCCAAGATCGTCGCCCGGCAGCGCGCCGAGATGGACCGGCTGCGCGACCAGGCGGCCGTCTCCGCTGTCGTGGAACGGGCCAAGGGCGCGGTGATGGCGCTGACCGGCTGTTCCGCGGACGCCGCGGGTGAGCAGCTGCTCCAGCGGGCCAAGTCCGCCCGTCACACCCTGCTGGAGGAGTGCTGGATCACCCTCGGCACACTCGCTCCGATGCCGCCCGGCCCGGGCAGGGCGAGCGAGTCGTACGGCATCGAGGCGACCGGCTGGGCAGGTGACCCGGAGCCGCTGGAGGTGCCCGACGACGTCACCGCCGCCCTGGCCCGCCTCGGCCAAGCCCTCGTTCGGGTGATGACACCGCACGACCTCGCCCGGTGTCTGCTGGAGCACCTGGGTCCCGACATGTCGGCGGACGCGGTCCTGATCTACGCCCGCAGGCCCGACGGCGGCCTCGGACTGATCGGGCACGCGGGGATCGACGAGAATCTGGCGGCCCAGTGGTGCCAGGTGCCGCCGCTGAGCGGAATGGCGGCGCTGGACGCGCTCCGGGCGGGCGAGCCGCGCTGGCTGGAGGACTTCGCCGCGGACCAGCGGCGGTACCTGCTCATCGGGGATCCTCCCGACCGGTGGCGTTCGCGGGCCTGGCTGCCCGTGCCTGCCGCGGGGTCCGCCGAGGTCTGCATCGGTGTGCTGCGCGGGCGTGCCGGGGCGTTCACCCCACGCGACCGCGCCCACCTGCGGGGCGTCACCGGGCTGTGCGCCGGCCGGCTGCGCGCCTTCGAGATCCCGCCCGAGCGCGACGCCGACGCCGCCACGGACGCGGTGCAGGCGCTGTTCGAGGCGCTGCCGGTGGCGGCCATGCTGCTCACGCCGGTGCGGACCGCGACGGGCGAGACCGAGGACTTCCGGGTGGAGGCCGCGACCACCCAGGTGGGCGATCTGCTGGGCCGGACCGGCGAGGAACCGGCGGGGCGGCGGCTGCTGGAGCTGCGGCCGGCTCTTGCGGCCGAGCCGCTGTGGCAGGGCTGTCTGCAGGTGCTGGCCACCGGGACGGCGTACGAGGGCGAGCCGTTCGCGCACGAGGAGGTCGTGGAGGGCGTCGCCGAGCTGTCCGTGTACGCGGCACGGGTGGCGCCGCTGGGCGACGCCCTCGTCGTCTCGTGGATCCGGCACGGCTCCTCCGACCGGCAGGAACAGCGGCTGGCGGACCTGCAGCGGCTGGGCAATCTCGGCTGGGCGAACTGGAACCTGGCCACGCAGGAGGCGTCCTGGTCGACCCAGGTGTTCTCCCTCCTCGGCCGGGACCCCGCGCGCGGTCCGGTGCCCCTGCCCGACGTGCCGGAGCTGGCGCTGCCCGAGGACACGCCCGCGCTGACGCGCGCGGTGGGGGAACTCGTCCATGACGGGCGGCCGTTCGACGTGCCGTTCCGGATCCGGACGAGCGGCGGCATCCGGCATCTGCGGCTGGTGGCGGAAGCGGTGCCCGACCGGCATGGCACACCCGTGGAGGTGCACGGCTTCGTACAGGACATGACCGCCCGGCGGCGGGCCGAGCTGGCCCTGGTGGAGAGCGAGCGGGCGATCCTGACGCAGCACGACGTGCTCCAGGCCGAGCGGACCCTGGCCTCCCGGCTCCAGCACGCACTGCTGCCGATGTCCAACCGGCCCGTGCATCTGGCCGGGTTGCGCGTCGAGGTCGCCTATCTGCCGGCCCAGTCGGGTGTGCACGTGGGCGGTGACTGGTTCAGTGCCATCGAACTGCCCGACGGGGACGCGCTGCTGGTGGTCGGCGACGTCGCCGGGCACGGCGTCGACGCCGTGGCCACGATGGCCCAGCTCCGGTTCACCGCGAAGGGCATGGTCATCACGGGCTCGTCGCTGACCGGCGCACTCGCCCGGCTGAACACGCTGCTGCTGCACTCACGCGACTCCCATACGACCGCCACGATGGTGCTGGCCCGCTACGAGCCCCGCCGCCGGCGCCTGGTCTGGGCCCAGGCCGGGCACCCCCCGCCACTGCTGCTGCGTGACGGGAAGGCGCAGTTCCTGCGCCGCCCCGGCGGCATGCTGCTCGGGGCGGCCGCCACGCCGGTCTATCAGGAGGCGGAGTGCCGTCTCGATCCGGGCGACCGGCTCATCCTGTACACCGACGGCCTGGTCGAGCACCCTCCGGACAGCATCGACCGGGGGCTGGATCAGCTCGCCGAGGCGGTGGCGGCTCCGCACGGCGACGGGCCCGCGTCGCTGGGGCCGTTGCTCGCGCGGATGCTGCCTGACGTGCGGCGGGACGACGTGTGCGTGGTGGACGTCCGGGTCCCTGGGGTCCAGGACCGGTAGGGCACGCCCGCCTCACGAGTCCCCGCGGTGGCGCCAGTACCACCACAGGCCCACGAGCAGGGCCAGCAGGAACAGGGTGGGCAGCACCAGGCCGGGGATGCGGGAGCCGTTCATGGGCGTGGCCTTCGGTTCGCGGCGGTTCGGGCGCCTCGTGCGTCGCCCAGGGCCAGGGTGCGGCCGCGTGGCCTCGCCGTTCCGCTGCTTTTCCCAACCGTTGCCCGGCGTTCGATCAACGGGGGGGCGTCGTCAGTCGACCGGGTGGCCCGGGTCGATGGTGACGGCGTCGGACAGGCGCAGCAGCGGCCCGTCGTCCTCCCGGTGGCCGCCCCACTCGACCGGGTCGAGGACGAAGCCGATGTGGTCGCCGCCGCCCGTGCGCGTCACGATCCGGCCGACGAACCAGGCCGGCGCGTCCCGCAGGACCAGGGCCCCGCCGTACGCCTCCCGCAAGGAGACGTCCTGGAATTTGTCGGTCCGGTCGCCGGTGTGCCCGCCGAACAGCTCGGCCAGAGCGTGCTGTTCGCGGCCGAGCAGGTGCACGGCGAGGACGTCCGCGTTCCGGGCCACCCGGAAGGTGTGGTTGAGCTCGGACAGCCACACCACGAACCGCACGGGCCGCAGCGAACACTGCGAGGCGAACCCGACCAGGCAGCCGGCCCGTTCACCGCCCGCGGCGGCCGTGACCACGTACATCTCGGGGTTCAGCCGGTCGATGAACTCGTCCATGCCGGCCATGGTCACACATCAGCTCGTGCCCGCCGGGGTCCGGGACTCCAGGGCCGCCCGGGTGTCGTTGCCGTAGACACCCGTCTCGTCGCCGCGGATGCCGTACCAGAGCTGGAAGCGGGCGACCGCCGCGGTGAGGGCGGGGTCGTAGCGACCGCTGGTGGAGCCGTCCCGGTAGACGTCCGGGATGCGCAGGAGGCGTTGCTGGAGTTCGGTCACCTCCGGGCCGGATGCTCCCTCGCGCAGTGTGCCGGCGCCGTCCGGGTCCACGGGCGCGGCGGCGGGCGGGGTGGGCGAGGTGGCTGTGGGTGTGGGTGTGGGTGCGGGGTCAGGGGTGGAGGCGGCGGACCGGGCCGGCGGCGCGGGCGCGGGCGACGCGCTGTCGTCGGTGTGCTCGCCGCCGAGCAGGAGCGCACCGCCGAAGCCGATCACCGCGGCCGCGAGGACGGCCACCGCGACGGCGGCGCGGCGCAGCCCGGCTCCCGGGAGCACGGCGTCCGTGGGTCGGCGCATCTCGCGGGCGATGGGCGGGAGTTGCTGTGTCAGGGCCTCGGAGCCGGACGGCGGTCCGGTCAGCGCGACGGACTCGTGGCCGCCGGGTTCCTGACCGGTCTCCCGACGGAACTCCCGCATCAGTTCGGCGAGCGCGTCGGTGCGGCGGGGCCGCAGGACGCGGATGGGTTCGAGGGCCGGGCCGTCCTGCGGCGGCCTGGACTCGGACGGTGTCGACACGTTGCTCTCCTTCGTCCGGGCCCGGGGGCGCCCGTCTTCGAGGATCGTCCGTTCTTGTTTACGCGGCCGCCGCGGCCGGGGTTCAGAGGTCCGTCACCTCCGATGGGCAGAGCACTCAGTACCTCCGGACGAGTGCACCGAGTGCCATGTCCCTTCCGGGTGCTACGTTCGCGCTCATGAGCTCCGAGAAAGCCGAGGCGGGTACCGGGAAGCCGCCCATGCGGGACGCCTTGGTCGCGGCGGCCTTCCAGCTGTTCCCGGAGCGGGGGTACGAGCAGACCACCGTCGACGACATCGTCGCCCTCGCCGGGGTCGGACGGCGCTCGTTCTTCCGCTACTTCCCCTCCAAGGAGGACGTGGTCTTCCCGGACCACGAGCGCTGCCTGGCCGACATGACGGCCTTCCTGGCGGACGGCTCCGACGACGACGAACCCGTGGGGCGGGTCTGTGACGCGGCCCGGCTCGTGCTGCGCATGTACGCCGAGAACCCGACGTTCTCCGTGCAGCGCTACCGCCTCACCAAGCAGGTCCCGGGGCTGCGCGCCTACGAACTGTCGGTGGTGTGGCGCTACGAGCGGGCCCTCGCCGCGTACCTGCGCCGGCGCTTCGCCGCCTGCCGGGACGGCACCCTGCAGGCCGACGTGATCGCGGCGGCGGTGGTCGCGGCGCACAACAACGCGCTGCGCTCCTGGCTGCGTTCGGACGGGCAGGGCGAGGCGAGCGCAGCGGTCGACCGCGCGCTGGCCTATGTGCAGTCGGCGTTCGGCGGCGTACCGGTGCCGCCCTCCGTGGAGCAGCCGGAGGACGTGGTGGTCGTCGTGTCGCGCCGCGGGGCACCGCTGTGGCGGGTCGTGCAGGAGATCGAGACGACGCTGGGGCGGGGCTGAGCCTCCGCACATTGAGGGTACGGAGTGCCTTTACGAGTGGCACTGAGTGCCATACTCTGTGCTGCGTGCACGGTGGCACGGCGAGCCGCGCACCCGTGTGCGCGAGTGATCGCGTACGCGGATTCCGGCCGAGTGCAGGGAGTTGACCAGCGTGTACCACTCAGGAAGCGTCACTCAGCAGGCAGCCGGCTCCGCGACGGGTCTGCTCGACCCGAGGGGCCAGGACTCCGAGGCCATCCTCTACCAGCGCTGCACCTGGTGCGGCACCGCCATGTACCACCGGGTGCTCTGTCCGGTCTGCCGGGGCAGCGAGCTGCGCACGGAGCGGGCCGAGGGCACGGGCACGGTGCGCCACTCCACCGTGGTGCACCGCAACACCCCCGCGGCACGCAACGTCTCCCTGATCGAGATGGCCGAGGGCTTCGTGGTGCGCGGCCGGGTGATGGGCCCGCCGATCGGCATCCACAGCGGCGACCGGGTACGGCTGTCCACGGCCAAGGACCCGGTACGGGGCGAGCCGGTCTTCCAGCTCCTGGACGAGCCGTACCGGGCCTGGAGCTGACGCCTCCTCAGCAGAGAGTGATACGGATGCCCACGGTGCCGTCCACGCCCCGGCGCAACCGGCTGCCGAGCAGGGTGAGCCGGCCCGTCAGGCCGTACTTGCGGGCGATCAGCCGCCGGTAGCGGGCGGTGGTGGCCTGGTCGCAGATCTCCGCCGTCGCGGGCACCTGGTCACCGGTGGCGTTGCCACGCAGGTCGCAGGGGCCGACCAGTACGTCGGCGCGGTTGCGGATCCGCTTCACCTTCCAGGAGTCGGCGGGCGTCCACGCGCCGAGCGCCGCACCGTCGCGTACCACCCAGACCGGAGTGGCGACCGGTGTGCCGTTCCTGCGGTAGCTGGTGATCAGCAGGTACTTTCCCGCGCCGAGTGCGTCAAGCGGCGTGTCGTCCATGGCGGGCAGTGTACGAGTGCGTCCCGAGGCTCAGCGGAGCGCCGCCGCCATTCTGCGCACCGCCTCCGTGAGTACCTCTTGCGAGGTCGCCAGGTTGAAGCGGGCGTGGCCGGTGCCGCCTGTGCCGAAGGGGAGGCCGGAGCTGAGGGCGACCCTGCCGCGGTGCAGGAAGACATCGGCCGGGTCGTCGCCCAGCCCCAGGGCGCGGCAGTCGAGCCAGGCCAGGTAGGTGGCGTCGCCCGGCCGGTAGCGGATCGCGGGCAGGTGCTCGGCCAGCAGGTCCGCGAGCAGCCACCGGTTGGCGTCGAGGCCGGCCAGCAGGGCGTCCAGCCAGGTGACGCCGTCGCGCAGCGCGGCGGTGTGGGCGATGACGGCGACGTGGCTGGGGCCGTGCCCCACCTCCTCGGGCATCCGCTCCAGGTCGGCGGCTGCCTCGGGCCCGGCGATCGCGAGGGCGGCTTTGAGCCCGGGCAGGTTCCAGCCCTTCGAGGCCGACATCAGCGACAGGCCGCGCTCGGCGCCCGGCACACTCAGATACGGCACGAAGCCGGCGTCGCCGAGCACGAGCGGGGAGTGGATCTCGTCGGCGACGACGCGCACGCCGTACCGCTCGGCGAGGGCCGCGACGGCGGACAGCTCCGCGGCCGTGTGCACGGTGCCGGTCGGGTTGTGGGGGCTGCACAGCAGGTGAGCGGCCCGCCGCCGGTCCGTCACGGCCCGCCGGAAGGTCTCCTCCAGGACATCGAGGTCCAGGCGCCCGTCCGCCCCGAGCGGGGCCTCGGCCACCCGGCGGTCCATGTGCTCCAGGAACAGGTAGAACGGCGGGTACACGGGCGGGTTCACGACCACGGTGTCGCCGGGGCCGGTGACCAGTCCGAGCATCTCGACGACACCCAGCATGACGTCGGGCACGATCGCGGTGCGTTCCACGGCGAGCCCGTCCCAGCCCCACCGCTTCCCGGCGAAGTCCGCCAGTGCCTCCGCATAGGCGGTGCCTGCCGGGTAGCCGGTGTCGCCGAGGTGGAGCGCGTCGGTGACGGCGCGCACGACGGACCGAGCGAGCGGCACGTCCATCTCGGCCACCCACAGCGGCAGCACGTCTTCCGGGTAAGTGCGCCACTTCACGCTGGTGCGCTGCCGGAGACGGTCGAGAGTGAGGGCTTGCAGGGGATTAGGTTCACCGGACGACTCGTGCGGGATCCTGGTCATGGGCACACGATAGGGGGCTGTGCGGTGAGCGGGAATCTTGCGGCCGGGGAGCGGGGCGGGGAGGGGGACGCGGTCCTGGAGGTCGCCTGCGACGAGTCGGGGTCGGACGGTGAGAACCTCACCGGCGGGAACACGGACGTGTTCGCGCACGCCGGAGTCTCGCTGTCCGAGGCCGCGGCCGCGGCGACGGTGCGGGAGGTCCGGGACCGGATCAGGTCACCGGCCGAGGAGTACAAAGCGAACCATCTGCTGCGGGAGAAGCACCGCGCGGTGCTGGAGTGGCTGCTCGCGCCGCGAGGGCCGATCCACGGGCGGGCGCGCGTGCACCTCATGGAGAAGACGTTCTTCGTGGTGGACCGGACGCTGGGCCTGCTGCTCGACGACACGGTCGACGCGGCCGTTCTGTTCCGCGCGGGGCGCCCGGCCTTCGGGGAGGCCGGCTGGCGGGCGTTCCTGGAGGCGGCCAACCAGCTGCTGCGGGTCCGTCCGGACGGGGACCCGGTGGACGCTTTCTACGGCACCGTCGGCACCCTGCTCCGGGCACGGCCGCGGACGGACGCGGCGAGCGTCCTGGAGCGACTCGCCGCGACCCGGCCCCGCGCGGTGTCGTACCGGGACGGCCTCCTGACCGGGCCGCCGCTGATCCCGCTGCTCAATCCGCTGCTCCCGGCGATCGTGCGCACGGCCGCGCTCTGGAGCCGCGGCGGCCGGCCGGTCCACCTCGTGCACGACCGGCAGAACATGCTGACGCCGGACCGCATCGCGTGGATCGAGGGGACGGCCCGGCGGGCCGGGACCGGCCTGGTGGGGTTGCGGCTCGTGGTGGCGCGTGACGACGCACGGGTGCAGGTGGCGGACTTCCTCGCCGGAATCGCCCGCAAGATCGGCTCCGACGAGCTGAACGGCCGTGGGGATCCCTCGCTCACCGCCCTGCTGCGGCCCTACGTCGATCCGGGCTCGGTGTGGGGCGACGCCCGCAGCGGGGCCCTGCTCGCGGACCCGGTCTCCGGGTGACACGGAAGAGATCACCGGTGCGCTGAACGCGGCAGGGCTGCGCCCCGTATGGATGAGGGGCACTCAACTCAAGGAGGGCCCTGCGGTGTTCGCATCGTGATGTTCTGGTTCGGGAGCCATGCATGAGGCACGCACGACGACGGGTCGTCCGGCGAGTGACACGGCTGGCGGCCGTCGGCGGACTCCTCCTCGGAGGAGCCATGGTCACCAACGCCGTGGCGAGCGAGCCATCGGCCCCTGTCATCGGCGTCCCCTTCACCGCGCCGCCGGCGACCGGCGAGGGCACCGACCTCGTGTCCCGGCTCGGCAACACACGCACGGCGGGCAGCTGGATCGACAAGTCCGGGCGGCCGGTCGTCGCGGTCACCGACGAGAAGGCGGCCGCCGAGGTGAAGCGCGCCGGAGCGCGGGCCAAGATGGTCAGCCACAGCATGAGCGACCTCAAGTCCGCCGCGGCGACGTTGCGTTCGGCCCCCAGGGTCTCCGGCACCTCGTGGGCGCTGGACTACAAGAACAACCAGGTGGTGGTGCGGGGCGACAGCACCGTCTCCGCCTCCGCCTGGTCCAGGATGACCGAGGTCGCCGAGGGCATCGGCTCCTTCGTGCGCATGGAGCGCACCGAGGGGACGTTCACGACACGGCTCAACGGGGCGCAACCCATCCTGTCCACCGCCGGGCGCTGTTCGGCGGGGTTCAACGTGACCGACGGGGAGAGCGACTTCATCCTCACGGCGGGGCACTGCGGTCCCGACGGTTCCGTCTGGTTCGCCGACGACCGGGGCCGGCAGCAGGTCGGCACGTCGCTCAAGGGGAGCTTTCCCGGCGACGACTACTCCCTGGTCAAGTACGACGCCGGGCGCGCGGGCAAGGGCGCGGACGTGGTGGCGGTCGGTGACGGCAAGGGCGTGCGGATCACCGGCGTCGCCGATGCGGAGGTCGGGCAGCAGGTCTTCCGCAGCGGCAGCACCAGCGGACTGCGCGAGGGAGAGGTGACCGCGCTCAACGCCACGGTCAACTACCCCGAGGGCACGGTCAGCGGGCTCATCGAGACGAACGTGTGTGCCGAACCCGGTGACAGCGGAGGCCCGATGTTCGCCGACGGCATCGCGCTCGGCCTCACGTCGGGCGGCAGCGGGGACTGCAAGGCGGGCGGTACGACGTTCTTCCAGCCGGTGACGAAGGCGCTGACCGAGCTGGGCGTCAAGCTGATCGTGGCCAAGTCGGCCGGCGGCACGGGCGCCGCACCCGCCCCGTCGGCGTCGCAGGGCGCGGCCTCGCCGGGTTCGTCGGCGCCGATCACGGGGACGGACGTGTCGACACTGCTGAGCCGCCTCACCGACCCGCGCAATGTCGGCCCCGGGATGCTCGTCATCGCGGGCAGCCTCATCGCCCTGGTGGCGACGCGCTGGATCCGCGCGGAGCAGGACCGCAAGGCGTATCGGCAGTACTACTCGGCGACTTGGGGGTGATGCCGTCGGCGGCCGGGCGTCGCCGGGTGTGCACCAACACCCTGTGCGCCGTCATGGGCGGGGACGCGATCTTCGAGGAGCTCCAGGAGCACCTCGGCGTCGGCAACGGCGAGACCACCCCGCACAGCACCGACGGCTCGACGAGGAAGGTGACGGCCGTGTGATGTGCGCGCCTGGAGAGCAGGCCGCCGGTGGTGGGAGCACCGCCCTGCTCGAGCGAAGCCGAGAGCCTGGGGGACGACGATGCCGTAGACGACGGCCGAGGAGAGCGCGAGAAGGGCACCCATTGGGTCAGGGGTGCCCTTGGACGAGGGTCCTATGCGTCAGCAGGTCAGCGGGCCGGGACGAGGGTCAGGCCGCGGCGCCTACTGCGGGGCCGCGGCGGCCCACTCCAGGACGAGCCGCTGGTACTCCTCGCGCTGCTCGACGCTCAGTGTCCCGCCCGACCGGCGCCACAGCGCACGGATCTCCTCGTTGACCTCGTCAGCCGATCGCTCGGATGAGGTTTCAACAGTGGTGGACATGCTGTGAAGCATACGTCGCCGGACGTGAAGGCGACGTGAGTAATCATGACCTAAACGGTCATTTCGGACAGTGTTGCTGATCACGTCCATCTCCCGGTAAACGTGAGGCTGTTCACATCAACCACCTGTGAGTACCTTTCGCCTACGGGAAGTTCGCCGTCGTTCACGCTTCCGCCGACTCCAGCACCAGCACCTTGATGGCCAACACGGCCGCACCGCGTGCCCAGTCGTGGAAGTCGGAGACCTTCGTCTCCAGACCGACGGGGGCGGCGAGCGGGTGCCGGTGCTCTCGGATCGTCTCCTCGACCGTCTTGCCGGCCACGTCCATCAGCCCGACCCCCTCCCCCGCGAGCAGGATCTTCTGCGGCATCACGAAATTGGAGATCTGCGCCACGAGCGTGCCCAGGGCTCGCGCCGCCTCGCCGACGACCCGGGCGGGCATCGGGTCCCCGGCGGCGGCTCGGGCGAGGATCTCCTCGTAGGTGCTGTCATCGCCGGTGGCGGCCCGGATCTGGTAGCGGATGCTCGGGATGGTCAGCAGCGAG
Source organism: Streptomyces sp. NPDC013187 (assembly GCF_042899705.1). Taxonomy (NCBI): domain Bacteria; kingdom Bacillati; phylum Actinomycetota; class Actinomycetes; order Kitasatosporales; family Streptomycetaceae; genus Streptomyces; species Streptomyces sp. NPDC013187. The sequence continues at coordinate 368,258 of NZ_JBIBAF010000010.1, forward strand.
ACGGCACTGCCGCGCCTGCCGTCCGGGGTGAGCGGCCCGTGGGAGTCGACGATCCAGTGCTTGCCGAAACCGCGGTCCTCCTCCGCGAAGGGCACCCGCTTGCCGCCCAGGACGAGCCCGTAGCCGAGGCCGGCGCCGATGGTGAGGACGACGAAGCGGTCCAGCCCGCGCCCGGCGCCGAACCACGTCTCCGCCTCGACCAGGGCCGCGACGTCGTTCTCCACGACCACCGGCAGGCCGGTGCGCTCCTCGACCAGCTCGGCCAGGGGGACGTCCCGCCACAGCAGGAACGGGGACTCGCCGACCACGGCACGGTCCTGGACGAAGCCGCCGACCCCGATACCGATCCCGGCCAGGCGGGGGTGGCCCGTGGCCAGTCCGGCGGTCATCTCGGCCAGCACGTCGGCCACTTCGGCGGGGTCATGGCTGGTGAGCGGGCGGTCGTGGCGGGCGACGATGTGGCTGCGCAGGGTGGTGACGACCCCGTAGACCATGTCCTCGGTGATCTTGAACCCGAGGAAGAAGCCCGAGTCGGCGACGACGTCCAGCGGCTGCGAGGGACGGCCCTGGCGCGCCTCCGCGGGTGCCCCCGCCTCAGGCACCTCGACCAGCAGACCCGACTCGATCAGCGGCTTGGTCAAGCGGGTGAGGCTGCCGGCCGACAGACGCAGCCTGCGGGCGAGTTCCGTGCGCGACAGGGGGCCGTGGACCAGCACTTCGATCGCCACGGAGCGCTCGCCCGGGCTCAGCGGCAGCCAGCCGGAGGTGCCTTCGGTCATGAAAGGTCCGACCCCCTCTCCCATTTTTTTCGCACTGAAACCAACATGACCACTCTAGGCGGATGTCGGTTCCTGGGAAAAGATGTTTGCAGGGCTCTTGACGCAGCAATTGTTTCGCACCAAAAGTAAGTCCCGCCAGAGGACGAGCCGCCGCAGCGAGGGAGTCTCCCGATGACCATCGCCTCCAGCAGTCCTCCTTCGCGTCTGCCCTCGGGCGACGCGGCGGAGGCACCCAGCAGGACCGGGCCGCGACAGGGGGTGTCCGGCGAGGACCGGGGGGACGGCCGGCTGGCCGCGGTCTTCATCGCTCCGGCCCTGCTCGGCTTCCTGGTCTTCCTGCTCTGGCCGACCCTGCGGGGCATCTACCTGAGCTTCACCCGCTTCAACCTGCTGACGCCCGCGGAGTGGGTGGGCCTGGACAACTACGTCCGCATGGTCAACGACCCCATCTTCTGGGACTCCCTGTGGGTCACCGTCGAGTACGTCGTCATCAACATCGGCGTCCAGACGGTCGCGGCGCTCGCCATGGCCGTCCTGCTCCAGCGGCTGACGCAGTCGGCGACGCTGCGCGGCATCGTGCTGACGCCGTATCTGATGTCGAACGTCGTCGCCGGTCTGGTCTGGCTGTGGATCCTCGACACCCAGCTCGGCATCGGCAACGAGATCATCAGCGGTCTCGGCGTGGACCGCATCCCGTTCCTCGCCGACGAGACGTGGGCGATCCCGACGATCGCGCTCATCAACGTGTGGCGGCACGTCGGGTACACCGCCCTGCTGCTCTTCGCAGGTCTCCAGGCGATCCCGAACGACATGTACGAGGCGGCCCGGGTGGACGGCGCGAGCGAGTGGCGGATGTTCTGGCGGATCACCATGCCACTGCTGCGGCCGGTGCTCGCGGTCGTGCTGATCATGACCGTGATCGGGTCGTTCCAGGTGTTCGACACCGTCGCCGTGACCACCGCGGGCGGTCCGGCGAACGCGACCAACGTCCTGCAGTACTACATCTACGGCTCGGCCTTCGGCCGCTTCCAGTTCGGCTACGCCTCGGCCATGTCCGTCGCCCTGCTGGTCGTGCTGAGTGCGATCACCGTCCTCCAGTACCGGCTCACCCGGGCCGGCCGGACCGACCTCGGCTGACGGAAGGGAGACACCGCCATGGCTGCCGTGACGACAACGACACCGACGACCCTGCGACAGCGCAGGATCCCCTTCGGGCGGGCCGCCGCCTGGACCGTGATGGGGCTGATCGTCCTCATCACCCTGCTGCCGTTCTACTGGATCCTGCGCACCGCGCTCTCCACCAACGCGGGCTTGAGCGCCGACCCCACCAACCCCCTGCCGGTGGACCTCACCACCAGCGGCTTCGAACGGGCGCTGGGCCTGCAGTCGGCCGAGGAGGCGGTCGCGCAGGGCGGCGCGGGCGGCGGGCTGGACTTCTGGCGCTACCTGCTCAACTCGGTGCTGGTCTCGACCCTGATCACCGGATGCCAGATCTTCTTCTCGGCGATGGCCGCGTACGCCTTCTCGCGGCTGCGCTGGCGGGGCCGGGACAAGGTGTTCGGGCTGTTCCTCGCCGGGATGATGGTGCCCGCCATCTTCACGCTGCTGCCGAACTTCGTGCTCATCAAGCAGCTGCACCTGATCGACACGCTCCTCGGCATCGCGCTGCCCACCATGTTCATGACGCCGTTCGCGGTGTTCTTCCTGCGGCAGTTCTTCATGAACATCCCCAAGGAGGTCGAGGAGGCCGCGCTGCTCGACGGCGCCGGGAAGATCAAGATCTTCTTCCGGGTGGTCCTGCCGATGGCGTCCACGCCGATCATCACGCTGGCCGTGCTGACGTACATCACCTCCTGGAACGACTACTTCTGGCCGCTGATGGTCTCCTACAGCGACAGCTCGCGCGTACTGACCGTGGCCCTCGCGGTCTTCCGGGCACAGACACCGGCGACCGGCGTCGACTGGTCCGGGCTCATGGCCGCGACGCTGATCTCGGCGCTGCCGATGCTGGTGCTGTTCGCCTGCTTCGCCCGCCGCATCGTCAGCTCCATCGGCTTCACCGGGATCAAGTAAGGGGACTGTGATGCGAATTCGACTTCGTCCGCTCGTCGCGGCGACCGGAGCGCTGGCGCTGTCCCTGGTCGGCGGATGCGCGCAGGGAGGTGCCGCAGGCTCGTCCGCGAACACCGTCACGTACTGGCTGTGGGACGCCAACCAGCTGCCCGCCTACCAGGCCTGCGCGAAGGGCTTCGAGAGGGAGAACCCCGGACTGAAGGTGAAGATCACGCAGTTGGGGTGGAGCGACTACTGGACCAAGCTCACCGCCGGGTTCATCGCGGGCACCCAGCCGGACGTGTTCACCGACCACATCCAGAACTTCGGCCAGTTCGCCGACCTGAAGGTCCTCGAACCGCTCGACGACCTCGGCATCAAGGACTCCGACTACCAGCCGGGCCTCGCCGCCAACTGGATCGGCCAGGACGGCCACCGCTACGGCGCCCCGAAGGACTGGGACACGGTCGCGCTGTTCTACAACTCCAAGATGACCCGGGCGGCCGGGCTCACTCCCGAGCAGCTGAACGACCTCTCCTGGAACCCGCGGGACGGCGGCACCTTCGAGAAGGCCATCGCCCACCTCACCGTCGACAGGAACGGCAAACGCGGTGACGAACCGGGCTTCGACAAGAACAACGTCAAGGTCTACGGCATGGCCAGCAACGGCGGCGGCTTCGGCGACGGCCAGACCCAGTGGAGCAACTTCGCCGCCTCCGCCGGCTGGAGCTACCTCGACAAGCCGCGCTGGGGCACGAAGTACCAGTACGACAGCAAGACTTTCCAGTCCGTCATCCAGTGGTACTTCGGCCTGGCGAAGAAGGGCTACATGCCGCCCCTGTCCGACTACAACGTCCAGTCCAACCAGGCGAACACCCAGGTGGCGGCGGGCAAGGCGGCCACCGCGTTCGACGGGGCCTGGATGATCTCCACCTACGCCGGCTTCAAGGGCAAGGACATCAAGACCGCCCTGACGCCGACCGGCCCGACCGGCAAGCGCGCCACGATGATGAACGGCCTCGCCGACTCGATCACCAGGGCCTCCAAGAACAAGGCGGGCGCCCGCAAGTGGGTGGCCTATCTGGCCTCGGACCGGTGCCAGACCGTCGTCGGCAAGTCGGGCGTGGTCTTCCCCGCCACCCCGGCCGGGACCGAGGCCGCCGTCGCCGCGTACCGGAAGAAGGGCATCGACGTCTCGGCGTTCACCGAACCCGTGGCCGACAAGAAGCACGCCCGGACCTTCTCGTACCCGATCGCCAGCTACTCGGCGGACATGACCGCGCTCATGCAGCCCGCGATGGAAGACATCTACGGCAACGGCAAGCCCGTAAGCAGCCTCGATCAGACCAACGACCAGATCAACCTCATCCTCTCCCAGTGAAGGGCACGCGCTCCATGACGTTCTCCCTCGGCATCGTCGGCGCCGGGCAGTTCTCGGGCCAGTTCGCCACCCTGTTCCAGGCCCACCCCGGCGTCCGCGACGTCTACGTCACCGACCTGCTGCCCGAGCGGGCCGCGCAACTCGCCTCCGCCCAGGGGCTGGCGGGCACCTTCCCGTCCTACCAGGCCATGCTGGAGTCGGAGGACGTCGACGCCGTCGCGATCTTCACCCAGCGCTGGACGCACGGGCCGCTGGTGCTCCAGGGTCTGAACGCCGGCAAGCACGTGTACTCCGCGGTTCCCATGGCGATCAGCACGGAGGAGATCGCGGCGATCATCGACGCGGTCAAGGCCACCGGGCTGACCTACATGATGGGCGAGACCAGCGAGTACAACCCGGCCACGGTCCACGCCCGCAACCAGATCGCCGAGGGCGCCTTCGGGCGGCTCTTCTACGCCGAGGGCGACTACGTCCACGACATGGACCTGGGGTTCTACGAGGCCTACCAGTACAGCGGCGGCGAGAACTGGAAGGCGACCGCCAGCTATCCCCCGCTGCTGTACCCGACGCACGCGGTCGGCGGGGTGCTGGGCGCCTGGAAGACGCACGCCGTGAGCGTGTCGGCGATCGGTGTCACCGACGACCGGGGCGACGGCGTCTTCGACAAGGACGTCAGCCAGTTCGGCAACGACGTCTCCAACGCCACCGCGCTCTTCGAGGTGGCGGGCGGCGGTTCGTTCCGTACGAACGAGTTCCGGCGGGTCGGCTACCCCTCGCACATACGCGAGTCGCGCTTCCGCTTCTTCGGCACCGAGGGCAGCATGGAGCAGCTGGCCACGGTCGCGCTGTGGCAGGACAAGCAGGGGGTGAAGGACATCAGCGAACTGCTGGAGCCCAAGCCCACCATGGCTCCCGACGACCCCTCGCTGCAGCACATCGCGCCGGAGCTGCGGGCCGCCTTCACCTCCGGGTCGGCGCCCGTGCACGACCGCGCGCGGCTGCCGAGGGAGTTCGACCACCTCCACAACGGCCATGAGGGCAGCCACCACTTCCTGGTGGACGACTTCGTGACCGCCGTCAACGACCGCTCGTTGCCGTCGGTGAACGCCTGGGTGGCGGCCCGCTACACCCTGCCGGGGATCATCGCGCACGAGTCCGCGCGGCAGGGCGGGGTCAGGCTGGAGATCCCGGACTTCGGGGACGCGCCCCGGTAGGGGACGCCGGGTGCGAGCCGGGTACCCGGTATCAGGTGCCCGGCTTGCGGCCGTAGACGAAGACGTCGTCGCCCTTCTTCAGCAGCGACCAGTACTTCTTGGCGTCGGTCTTCGTCATGTTGGTGCAGCCGTGCGAGCCCGGCGGGTTCCACATGCTGACGCCGACCGAGTGGAAGGCCTGGCCGCCGTCGAAGAACTGCGCGTAGGGCATCGGCACGTCGTAGATGGACGAGACGTGGTCGATGTTGCGCCAGTAGATCTTCTTCAGGCCGGTGCGGGTCTCGTACCCGTCGCGGCCGGTGCGGACCGGGACGGGGCCGTAGACGAGCTTCTCGCCGTCCTGGATCCAGCTCAGCTGGAGCGTCAGGTTCACGCAGGCGATCCGGCCCTTGTTCACCGGGCACTTGCCGTCCTTGTTGGGGGTCTTGCCGACGGCCTTCTGCTTCTGCATCAGGTCCATCACACCCCAGGTGACGGATCCGGCGTAGCCGATGTTCGGGGTGATGCCGTGCTTGGTCTGGAAGGCCTTGATGGCCTTGCAGTCGGCGGCGGACTGCTTGCCGTCGACCGGACGGCCGAGGAACTTCTCGACCTTCTTCTGGTACGGGCCGGCCTGCGTGGTGCAGCTCGCGGCCTGGGCCGGCGCGGCGCCGAGTGCGAGCGTGAGCGGTGCCACCAGACCGGTGATCCCCAGTGCGACGGCGCTCCGTCTGCGTACGTCCCCCATGGCTGGTCATGCCCTTTCGCGAAAACGGGTCGGTGATGTCTGCCAGCTAGACGGACGGAGAACGGTTCCGGTTGTGCGGTCGGGCGCGCTGGGACGGAACAGTGACATACCCCACCGGAACAGAGCGGATATATCTGTACACAGTGGGGCATTTCGAAGAAGATCCGGTTCCCGGCTCGTCCGTGTCAGCGGTAGCCGGCCGTGTCCGCCGGCTTGCCCGCGTCCTGCACCTCCACGAGGTAGCGCCAGGCGTCCGGGCGGCTGCCGTCGAGGTCGGTGAAGCCGTACACCTGGGCGAGTCCGCCGCTGGACAACGACTGCCCGTTCCAGCGCGCCACGTCCGCGTCGGCGGCGAGTGCGGCCACGGCCCGGCCCACGTAGTGCGGGGTCTCCGAGATGGCGAAGTGCGGGACGCGTTCGAGTGCGTCGCGCCAGTTCTCCTCGCTCACCCCGTAGTGGTCCAGCATGATCTCCGAGCGCAGCCAGCCCGGGGTGAGAGCGACCGCGGTGGCGCCGCGCGGGCCGAGTTCGTGGCCGAGGGCGAAGGCCATGCGCAGCACGGAGGCCTTGGCGAGGTCGTAGAAGAAACTCACGCGGTAGTTCTCGGCGTTGTAGTCGGCGGTGCCGTCGGTGACCTCGACGACCAGCCCGCCGGGGTTGCGCAGCAGCAGGGGCAGGGCGTGGTGGCTGGTGACGGCGTGCGTCTCGACGGCGAGCCGGAGCAGGCGCAGGCCTTTGTCGAGGTCGTGCTCCCAGAGGGGGGCGTCCCACTCGAAGAGCGTCTCGCCGCCCCAGATGTCGTTGACGAGGACGTCGAGGCGGCCCTGTTCGTCCGCGATCCGGTCCATGAGCACCTTGACCTGCGCCCGGTCGAGGTGGTCGGTGGGGACGGCGATGCCCTTGCCGCCGGCGGCGGTGACCAGGTCGGCGGTGTCCTCGATGGTCTCGGGCCGGTCGTACTCCGAGCGGCGCTCGCGGGTGGTGCGGCCGGTGACGTAGACCGTGGCGCCGGCCGCACCGAGTTCGACGGCGATCCCCCGCCCGGCGCCCCGGGTGGCACCGGCGACCAGTGCGACCTTGTCCTGCAACGGAGCTGACATGTCCGACCTCCCGTGACGTGGCTGCTTGTCGCCCCCAGGGTCCCGGGTAAGCCGGACATCTTCTGTCGCCTTTTACGGGCGAGTCGCGGTCAGTGGCCCCGGGCGATCCATTCGTCCAGGTGCGGGGCCTCCGCGCCGATGGTCGTGGTGTCGCCGTGGCCGGTGCGGACCGTCGTGCCGGGCGGCAGGGTGAGCAGTCGGTCGCGGATGGAGTCGATGATCGTCGGGAAGTGCGAGAAGGACCGGCCGGTGGCGCCGGGGCCGCCCTGGAAGAGGGTGTCGCCGGTGAAGACGGTGCCCAGTCCCGGGTCGTAGAGGCAGACGGCTCCGGGCGCGTGCCCCGGGGTGTGCAGGACCCTGAGGTCGGCGCCGCCGGCCTCGATCGTCTGGCCGTCGACCAGCCAGGCGTCCGGTTCGCGGTCCGGGTGGGTCTGCTTCCACAGCGGCAGGTCGTCGTGGTGCAGCCAGATGGTGGCGCCGGTGCGTTCGGCGAGGGCGGGGGCGGCGTCGATGTGGTCGTTGTGGGCGTGCGTGCACACGATGGCCGTGAGCCGGCGGTCCCCGACGGCCTCGGCGATGGCGTCGGCGTCGTGGGCGGCGTCGATGACGATCGCCTCGTGGTCGTCGCCGACGATCCAGACGTTGTTGTCGACGTCCCAGGTGCCGCCGTCGAGGCTGAACTGCCCGGAGGTGACGAGGTGTTCGATGCGGGTCGTCATCACAGCACCACCACCGAGCGCAGCACGTCGCCGTGGTGCATCCGCTCGAAGGCCTTCTCCACCTCGTCGAGCTGGATCGTCTCCGTGACGAACGCGCCGAGGTCCAGACGGCCCTGCAGATGCAGGTCGATCAGCATGGGGAAGTCGCGGGAGGGCAGGCAGTCGCCGTACCAGCTCGACTTCAGCGCTCCGCCGCGGCCGAAGACGTCGAGCAGCGGCAGGTCGAGCTTCATCTCGGGTGTGGGGACGCCGACGAGGACGACCGTGCCGGCGAGGTCGCGGGCGTAGAAGGCCTGCTTGTAGGTCTCGGGGCGGCCGACGGCCTCGATGACGACGTCGGCGCCGAAGCCGCCGGTCAGCTCACGGATCGCCTCGACCGGGTCGCTCTCGCGCGAGTTGACGGTGTGCGTGGCGCCCATGGAGCGGGCGGTCTCCAGCTTGCGGTCGTCGATGTCGACGGCGATGATCGTCGCCGCTCCGGCCAGCTGCGATCCGGCGATGGCCGCGTCGCCGACCCCGCCGCAGCCGATGACGGCGACCGAGTCGCCCCGGCCGACGTTCCCGGTGTTGATCGCGGCGCCGATGCCGGCCATCACACCGCAGCCCAGCAGCCCGGCCACCTGAGGGGCCACGCGTGGGTCGACCTTGGTGCACTGCCCGGCCGCGACGAGCGTCTTCTCCGCGAAGGCGCCGATGCCGAGGGCCGGGGAGAGCTCCTGGCCGGTCGAGGCGAGGGTCATCTTCTGCTGCGCGTTGTGGGTGTCGAAGCAGTACCAGGGCCGCCCGCGCAGACAGGCCCGGCACTTCCCGCACACCGCACGCCAGTTGAGGATCACGAAGTCACCGGGCTCGACATCGGTGACGCCGGCGCCGACCGCCTCGACCACACCGGCGGCCTCGTGGCCGAGCAGGAACGGGAACTCGTCGTTGATGCCGCCCTGCTTGTAGTGCAGGTCGGTGTGGCACACCCCGCAGGCCTGCACCTTCACCACCGCCTCGCCCGGGCCGGGGTCGGGCACCAGGACCGTCTCGATCCGCACCGGCTCGTCCTTGCCGGGGGCGATCACGCCGCGTACTTCCTGGGCCATGGTGCTGACTCCTTCGTCGGCCGGTGTCCGTTCCCTTCCGACCCTACGCGCGACTGATCGGTGAGGGGTGCGGATCGGCCACCCCGCGCCGCACGGAAAGCCGCGAAAGGGCAGGCCGCACGGGTCGGCGGCGACGTAGCCTGAACGCTCCGCCGACGCCGAGGGAGCGCCGTGAGCATCGCAGAGACCGAGACCGCCATCCCCGCCTGGCGACAGCTCCTCGGATACGTACGGCCGCACCGCTGGTCCCTGCTCGCCGGCGCGCTGCTGTCCCTGGTCACCGGGGCGACCGGGCTGCTGCTGCCGCTGGTGGCGCGGGGCCTGATCGACGACCTGTCGCACGACCGGGCCATCACCGGCGCCCTGCTGGCCATGTCGGCCCTGGTCGTGGCCAACGCGGCGGTGGGCGCGCTGGGTTCGTACGTGCTGACCCGCACCGCCGAGTCGGTGGTGCTCGGCGCGCGGCGTGCCCTGTCGTCGTATCTGCTGCGGCTGCGGATCACCGCCGTGGACCGCAGCGAACCCGGTGACCTGATGGCCCGCATCACCTCCGACACGACGCTGCTGCGGGCGGTCACCACCGACTCGCTGGTCGGCCTGGGCACGGGCGGGCTGACGCTCGTCGCCACGGTCGTGATGATGGGTCTGGTGGACGCCGTGCTGCTGGGCGTCACCCTGGCCGTCATCCTGGGCGCGGGCGTGGTCCTCGGGGTGATCGTGCCGCGCATCAACAAGGCGAGCAGGCAGGCGCAGGACGCGGTGGGGCTCATGGGTGCCTCTCTGGAGCGGATCCTGGGCGCCCTGCGCACCGTCAAGGCGTCCGGCGCGGAGCACCGTGAGGAGCGGACGCTGCACGAGGCGGCGCAGGAGTCGTGGCGGCAGAGCGTGCGGGCCGCCAAGTGGTCGGCCGCCGCGGGCAACACGGCGGGGCTCGCCATGCAGATCGCCTTCATCACGGTGCTCGCCGTGGGCGGCGCACGGGTCGCGACCGGCACGGTGGACGTGGGCACGCTGGTCGCGTTCCTGCTGTACGTCTTCTACCTGATGTCGCCGATACAGCAGGTCGTCGGCGCCATCACCCAGTACCAGACGGGCGCCGCGGCCCTCACCCGCATCGAGGAGGCCCTGCGCCTGCCCGCCGAACCGGCCGCCGAGGCCGCCCCGCTGCCCTCCCCCGGCGCCGAGCCCGCCGCCCTCGACTTCGACGACGTCCGCTTCCGCTACGCCGACGACCTGCCCCACGTCCATCACGGAGTGACCTTCACCGTGCCCGCGCAGGGCATGACGGCGTTCGTCGGCCCGTCCGGCGCCGGCAAGACCACCGTCTTCTCGCTGATCGAGCGGTTCTACGACCCCGAGTCCGGCGTCATCACCCTGGACGGACGGGACCTGAACGACTGGGAGCTGCCCCGGCTGCGTGCCGCGATCGGCTATGTGGAGCAGGACGCGCCGGTCCTGTCGGGCTCCTTGCGCGACAACCTGCTGCTGGGCAACCCCGAGGCCGACGAGGACGCCCTCGCGCGGGTGCTGAAGACGACCCGTCTCGACGGCTTGGTGGCCCGGCTGCCCGGCGGCCTCGACACGCTCGTAGGGCACCGCGGCACCAAGCTGTCCGGCGGTGAGCGCCAGCGCGTCGCCATCGCCCGCGCGCTGCTGCGCCGCCCCCGGCTGCTGCTGCTCGACGAGGCGACCTCGCAGCTGGACGCGGTGAACGAGGCGGCGCTGCGCGACACCGTCGCGGACGTGGCCCGGACGACCACGGTCCTCGTCGTGGCGCACCGGCTGTCCACGGTGACGATGGCCGACCGGATCGTGGTGATGGACGCGGGCCGGGTCCGGGCCGTCGGCACCCACCGTGAGCTCGTGACGGCCGATCCGCTCTACGCGGAGCTGGCGGCGACGCAGTTCCTGGCCGCCGCGGACTGAGCCGGGCATGCGTGAGGGCCGCCCGGTTCCGGGCGGCCCGCGGCGTGCGCCGCCGTCAGCGGACGTTCGGCTCGCTTCCGCGTCGGCCGCGTTCGCCATCGGCGCGGCGAGGCCGGTGACCCCGGCGGCGAGACCAACGGCGGCGACGACACGTCGTGTTGAGATCATGCCTGTCGCAAGGCGCACGGGTCCCGGGCGGACCCCGGCGGGCGGCATCGCTCACCCGTCAGGCCCAGTGTTCCGGTTGCGCTTGCCGAGCCCGCCGGGCGGGAGGAGGCTCGACAGGAGAGGCCTTTCGCGGCCCGCGTCCGGCGGGCCGCGGCCCTTCGAAGGAGGTCATCATGGGAACCGCGGCAGACCCAGCCTTCGACCGGGACACCTTGCGCCAAGGCGTGGAAGGGGATCCGGACATCCTGCTCTCCCTGTACGCCGACGATGCGGAGCTGCGCATCGTGGACCGCACGACCCAGCCCAGCCACCCCAAGGTCCTGCACGGCCGGGAGGAGATCGGCCGGATGCTGGAGGACGTCTACAGCCGCGACATGTCGCACAAGCTGGAGCGGTGCGTCATCCAGGGCGACGAGGCCGCCTACAGCGAGAGCTGCCAGTACGCGGACGGGGTGCGCGTCCTGTCCGAGTCCATGATCGGGCTGCGCGACGGCAAGATCGCCGAGCAGACACTGGTCCAGGCCTGGGACGAGTAGCAGGAGCGTCACCGTGCTCCGTTAGGGTGGGGCCGGGCCGTGACTGGCGCTGAGGTGGAGCACCACCGGGGAGCGGCCCCGCGGAGGTCGATGCCGTGCGCCTGGGCGAAGCAGTTCACCAGCCCAGGAGTGGATCATGTCGCAGGCACGGCTCATGGACGGCACCGCACTCGCCCGGCGCATCATCGGGGAAACCGGCGAGCGCGCGGCCGGACTCACCGAACGGACGGGCACCGCGCCCTGTCTCGCGACGGTGCTCGTCGGTGAGGACCCCGCGTCCGTCACGTACGTCCGGATGAAGCAGAACCGCTGCCGCACGGCGGGCATCACCTCGCGACACGTGGCGCTGCCCGCCGCCACGACCACCGGCGAACTCGTGGGCACGATCGAGGAGCTCTCCGCCGACCCGGGGGTGCACGGCATCCTGCTTCAGCACCCGGTGGGCGACCACATCGACGAGCGGGCCGCGTTCGAGGCGATAGCGCCCGGGAAGGACGTAGACGGCGTCACCTTCGCCTCCTTCGCGACCATGAGCTTCGGGCTGCCCGGTTTCGTGTCGTGCACGCCCGGCGGGATCATGCGGCTGCTCGACGCGTACGGCGTCGACCCGGCGGGCAAGCGGGCCGTGGTCGTGGGCCGCAGCGCGATCCTCGGCAAGCCCGTCGGCATGCTGCTGCTCGCCCGGGACGCGACGGTCACTTACTGCCACTCGCGCACGCAGGACCTGTCGGCGGCCGTGCGCGAGGCCGACATCGTGGTGGCCGCGGTGGGCCGGCCCCGCATCGTCCGCGGCCAGGACATCAAGCCCGGCGCCGTGGTGATCGACGCCGGATACAACGCCGGGAACGTCGGCGACGTCGACTTCGACTCCGCCGTGGAGCGGGCCTCCCTGATCACACCGGTGCCGGGCGGGGTCGGGCCGATGACCATCGCCACGCTGCTGGAGCAGACCGTGGAGGCCGCCGCCCGGCAACTCGGTGTCGCCGGGGTGTGATCAGCGCATCCAGGCGCTGTACGACATGACGTCGCCCTTCTCGACGCCGAACGCGGGCTCCGGTGCGGTGAGGGTGCTCTCCAGCCCGAGGACGGCGCCGGTGGCCGGGTCCATGATCAGCATGCGGCGGACACCGCCGGTGTCGTTCACGTAGGCCTGGCCGCGCCGGCCCAGCCGGTCGGTCACCCGGCCGACCGGCCGCAGTCCCTCGGCGCCGGCCAGGAGCCGGGCGAGCGCCGCGCTCTCCCGTGCGCCGAGGGTCCAGTGGTCGAGCAGCGTGGCCATGGCGTCGAGCAGCTCGGGCGTGGTCAGCGGGGTGTCGGTGTACTGAGCCTCCATCAGGTAGGCGCGCAGCCGGGCCGGGTCGCGGGGCGGGGGTGACATGGGCGGGGCGTCGCTCCAGCTCGGCGGGTAGGTCCGGTCGAGGAGGACGTGGCCGTCGTCGACGAGGTGCGATTCGCCGCCCGCGTCCGAGAGGACCGGGCGGCCCGGGTGCCTCGGGTCCGTGGCCACGACGAGTTCGGTGTGGCTGTCGTCGGCCCGCCAGCGCACGATGCGCTCTTCGGGCAGGGTGATCGGGGGCTTGTCGTCGGACATGCCCAGACTCCAGGACTGCACGTGCGTGCCTTTGCGCAGGCGGGGCGCGTCAGGGGTCTCAGCCACGGCTGCCGCCCGCTCGGCCATGCGGCGCAGGGGCACGGGCGTGGAGCCGGTCTCGACCACCAGCGGTCGGGGCGCGGCGACCGCGGGCGGGGTGCCCGGTCCGCTCAGCACGAGGGTGAGGGTCAGGGCGGCGACGACGGCGGTGGCGACCACACCCCAGGCCAGCCGGAGCCGCCGGGGTCCCGGGAGCAGCAGGTCGCGCAGGCGGCCGGAGAGCAGACCTCGGTCTCCTGGGCGAGTGGGAAGCCCGTTCCCCGGATCGCGCAGCAGTTGTTCGAGCCGGCGCTCGGCGTTGTGGTCCAGGGGGCCGTCGCCGAAGTGTGGGCCGTCGGGCGGTGCGGGGTCGGCGCCGCGCAGCAGTTCGAGTTCGTCAGCCATGGCCGTGTTCCTTCGGGGCGGTCATGCAGGAGTGCTCGGCGATCGGTGGTCCGGGACGCATGCGGTCGATCTCGGCTCTGAGGCGGCGCCGGGCCCGGTGCAGCCGCATGGACGCGGCCCGGTTGCCGCAGCCGAGGACGACGGCGACCTCGTCGATGCCGAGTTGCTCCCAGGCCGTCAGCCGCAGCACCTCCTGGTCGGCGGCGGAGAGCCGGGCGAGTGCCTCGTGCACCCAGCCGCCGGGCGTGTCGGCGTCGGGGCCCGCCGCGATGTGCCGGCCGTGGGCGGTGTCGTCGTTGCCGAGCCGGTCGACGAGACGGCGGCGGCGTCCGTGGCCGCGTACCGCGTTGGCCAGGCAGTTGCGTGCCACGCCGTACAGCCAGGGCAGCGCGGCGGCCGGGAGGTCGGCCCGGCGCCGCCAGGCGACCGTGAACACCTCCGCCACCACTTCCTCCACGTCGCCGGCCCGCCCGTCCAGCCGCCGGGCGACATAACGGGTGACCGCCCAGTAGTGCTCGCGGTAGGCAGCGGCGAAGATCTCGTCGTTGCTCATGTCCCGTTCCTGTCCGGCACCTTCTGGATCGTCACACCCGGTTTCGTGATGCTCGTCGCGTCGGTGCAGTGTGACTCCCGGGCGGGGCGCGGACACAGGCGGGGCATGAGGCACCTCAAGTGGCTGACGACCACGGATCACAAGACGATCGGCACGCTGTACCTGGTCACGTCGTTCGCGTTCTTCGTCATCGGTGGCGTGATGGCGCTGCTCATGCGCGCCGAGCTGGCCCGGCCTGGTCTGCAGATCATGTCGAACGAGCAGTTCAA
>NZ_JBIBAF010000011.1:0-322869 GCF_042899705.1 Streptomyces sp. NPDC013187
TCGAGCGTGCGGCGGTGGTCGGCCCATCGCCGCCCGCGGACCGGATCGGCCGGCATCAGCGGCTCGATCCGGTCCCACATCGCATCGGTGATCACCAATCGGACGGACATATCCGATCAACTGACCAATCCATCAAAGAGACACGCTCTAGGCCTATGGCGTTGTGTCCGGTGATCGCAGGATCGGGTTCCAGGCGAACCAGCCCAGGTTTCCTGCGCCCAGTTCCCACGGGGACTCCAGCAGCAGTTTCCGGGTTGCCTCAAGGTCCGCGGTGACCGAAGCAGGAACGGGACCGATGCGGGTCATCAAGTTGCCCCGTGCGTGCCAGAACTCCTCGTCCTCGCCGCGCAGCCTGCGTATTGCCGCGTCCACGCAGGCTGGCCATTTCGGCATGCCGTAGTGGTCGTGGTGGGTCCCGATCCGGGGAGCGCCGGCAAAGACGAGGAAGTCGTCCGGCGGCAAAACCTTCTCGAAGTGCCAGAACATGTCAATGCGCTGTTTCACCTGCTTCTTGATCTCCCCGAGGAATCCCCAGCCGAAGTCTGTCAGGGTCCCCTCGCATCCCGGCCAGACCGTGTCCCGGTCCAGAAGCAGGTCCTCCAGCTCATAGAGACGGAACTGATCGTCGGAGCCCAGGACGTCGAAGGCCTGCCGGGTGAGCCAGGTGTTGCGGGCGAACATCGTCCCGTCGTGCAAGGCCCTACGTCGGCTGGTCGGCCGGGAGGGGTGCGCGTCCTCGATCGGACCGTTGCGCCACACGGACAGGACGAGCCCGTGAGCCGCCGCCCACCGCAGTCCGTCCTGCGTCGTGAAGACACCCAACTCCTCAAGGCGCTGCCGTGCCCAGCCCAGCGCATCCTGAATGTCATCGCTCACCGGCTCGCTCTCCCCCATGACTCCCCGCTCCCCGCTCTTTTTGGGTGTTCGTGTCATCAGCGATGCCGCGCCCGCAGGAAGGGCCGGCTCGTACGCGAGCCTCGCCGACACACCCCTGTGCCTCTTCTGGGACAGCCGTGGCGCCCGGCACCCTGCTCTCAGGCGGATGGGGGCCGTTGGGCGGCCGTGCCGAGCCCGCGCAGTTCAGCGCGGCGGGCCTGCATGAGTTCTTCCGGCTGGCGCAGGGCGGTGTCCAGGAGCCACACCCCGCGGCGGAACGGCTGGAAGCCGATGCTCTCCCACAGTGCAGCGATCTTCTTCTTCGCCTGGAGCCGATAGGTCTCGGAGACCTGCTCGCGGTCCTCCGGGTACTCGCCCATGCCGGGAAACACCGCTACCGCGCAACAGCCCCCGGACAGGCGGCGGATCGCCTCGCTGGCCAGAGCCGGGCCCAGCCCGAAACCCCTCCACGCCTTGTCGAGACTGACGCGGTCGAGGATCAGCAGATCACCAACGGGATGTGTGACCGCTTTCTCGAACGCGGCGCTGTAGCCCGTGCGTCCGGAACGGCCAAGGACCACGGAGACAATGACCTCAAGATCGCCGGATTCGGCGTCCGCCGCCTCCCACCGATTGTCGCCGGTGCAGTCACGCAGCCTCCACAGGATCAGATGCCCGATCTTGGAGCCCGCGGCTGGGGCCTGGCCGCCCCCGTCCTCCTCTTCGTCTTCCCACTCCTCGTCACCCACCGCCCCATACGTGACCGTGACGTGCCAGGGTTCCAGCGTGTCCTCGTAGTCGTACGGCACCGCGGGATGTCCATGGCCGTAATGGAGGTGAAGACGGGCGGGATCTCCCGGGAGTTCACTCACCGGCCGTTTAGGCATCCCTGATGTCATGCCAGAGAGACTAGGATCAGGCACTGACATCCCACCGGGAAACGGCATGAACAAGACTGCGGACCTGGGCTGGTCCCGTTTGGGCTGAGCGCCTTGGCCCGGCTTCTTGACCGAGGGCGTCACTTGACGCCGGATGTGCCAGCTCGTCCATTCGACTGCCGTACGGATCGTCAACTCCGCACGGCAGCTGACCCAGGCGACGAAACGGCACCAGCGGAGACGCGCGCGTCGTGGAGCGCTATCCGCCCGTCGCCGACCACGGGCCGATCGGGACCTCCAGACCGCCGCGCTGGTGATCTCCGAGAGAGTCGCCGCCTGAGGGGCGACGCCCACGCTTCGACTCGCCCAGCGTCTTCGCGTCCCGGCAGTCCGCACCTACGCCACCTCACCAAGCCGTCGGACAGGCAACGTGGAAGAGGGCAACCGCAGCGTTCCATCGACCACCACTACCGGCGGCTCCGCAACGCTGAGCAACCAACGCCCGCATTGCGCAGATCTAAGAAAACTGCAGGTCAAGGGACCTAAGCCAATGCAACCCCAAACATTACCCACCAGTAGATCTCGGCACGTCCCGCTCACCGAACCGAGCAATGACCCGGTCAGCCTCGAAGGACTGCTCACTTCGAGCAGGGCCGCAACAAGAGGTGGACCATCTGCACGTCGCGCCGTTCGGAGGGTTTCTCGTCGGTGTCGTCGTCGGCTGTGATCGTGTGAGTGTGTGGCGGGGTCAGCAGGGACTGGACGTCTTGGACGATTCGGGGCAGGAGGCGTAGGAGCCGGAGGTTGTCACGGAAGCGGCGGCGTACTTCTTGTTCGGGGTTGTCGGAGTTGTGAAGGGCGAAGGCGAGAGGGAGCGTGATCTCGGCTTTGTAGAGGTCGGCGATGTCGTAGACGAAGGCGTGCTGGGTGCCCGTGTGGACGTAGCCGAGGGCGGGAGAGAGTCCGAGGGCGAGCAGGGCGGCGTGGACGACGCCGTACAGGCAGGCGTTGGCGGCGGACAGGGCGAGGTTGACGGGGTCTTGAGTGTCCCATTGGTCGGGCCGGTAGTTGCGGCGGAAGCGGCCGATGCCGTGCTGCTGCGCGAGGATCCTGTAGAAGGTCTTCATGCGCTCGCCTTCCATCCCGCGGAGCTGTTCCAGGGTGACGGATGCGGGTACGTCGGCGTCCTTGAAGCGCTTCCGGTACATCTGGACGGCGATTTCGAGGCGCTGCATCGGGTTGGACCATGTGGTGACCTGCTGGTGCAGCCAGTGGGTCGTGAGGGAGTCCGGGAGAATGCCGGCGTAGGCGCGGACGCCGCCCGCTCCGACGCAGACGACGCTGGTGCCGTGGCGTGCGAGGGTGGTCAGGGCCGGGGTGGTGATGGAGACGCCCGGGCCCAGGAGCAGGCAGGACAGAGCTGCGGTGGGGATGTAGACGAGGTCGGTGTGGTGTTCGTCAATCTGGATCTGCGCGCACACTCCGGTGTCGTCCTGTACCACTCGGACCATGTCCAAGTGGAGGAAGGACAGGGAGTCAGAGTCCTCCCCGCCGATGCGCGAGTGTTCCGATCCGCGAGCTGAAGGCCAAGCGGACCAAGCTGTGCTCCCCGCCGACGCGGGGGTGTTCCGTACCGGATCGACACGCCGCATCGTGACGGTGTGTCCTCACCGCCGACGCGGGGGTGTTCCGCCCAACCAGCTCATGGTGTACGGACAGACCTTGCCTTCCCCGCCGACGCGGGGGTGCTCCGCCCGGATCGCTGCACGACGCCATCGCCGCGCCGGGTCTCCCCGCCCAACCTGGGTGGCGTGCGGGTACTGAGCGTCCTCTCCGCCGACGTGAGGGTGTGCCGTCATTCTGCTCGTCCGTGAGCTGGAGGGCCGAGTCCTCCCCCACCACTGGGGTGCTCTGCCGACCAGCGACACCGTCCCCTCGGCACTGCGGTCCTCCCCGCCGGCGCGGGGTGTTCCGGCGTCCCACTCGTACGCGTTCGCGCCGTGGGGTCCTCCTCACCGACGTGGGGGGTGCCTCTTTCCCACGGGTCGCCCCCGGCATCGGCGGGGGGCTGAGCGATCCACACGCGGGGTCCGGACATCCTCCCTCCGGCGAAAAGGACGTCGAGGTACAAGAAGCACAGGAAGTCGGCGACGCCGGGGATAGCAGGGCCAGGGCGGTCGCGGCCAGGCGCTTATGGGCCTGACCGCCGTCGAACGTGGGCTCATGCGGCCGCGCGGGCAAGGCTGAGCAGCCCAGCGCCGTAAGACTTGGCCCGTCCGATGCCGACCAGTACGGCCTCGGCCAGGGCGTCAGGGTCGGTGACAGTGGCGGTGCCGTCGTAGCGCACCAGGTGATGCCGCACGGCGGCGGCGCTGTCACCGCTGCCGTGCACGGCAGCGACCAGGGTGGGCAGCGCTGTGGTCAGGTGCAGTCCGGCCTCGTGGGCGCGGCGTGCCCACCACTGGTCGGCGTCCGGTCCGGTGAGCGCGATACGTTTGCCACGTCGGCCCTTGTTCTCCAGTGGCAGGCGTTCGGTTTTGACCGGGTTGACGACGATGCGGTAGCGGACGGCGAGGCCCTTCTGAAGGGCGTTGAACACCGGGGTGAGGTCTTTGACGTCGGTGTGGCCGTAGTCGTCGGGCAGGCGTGTCGGGTCGAGGGTGGCGGCCTGGACCAGGAGCGTGCTGAAGGTGTCGGTTACGTCGAGGCGGTACAGGAGCCCGGCCGCCTGTCGGGGACTGCCGCCCAAGCCGTCGGGTACCAGACGCATAAGGGTGCGGTGCATGTCGGTAGCGTTGCGCAGGTCGCGCTGGACGGCGCGGCTGTGGGGATTGAGGCGGATGCGGGCAAGGGCCGCGCTGGGGCTCATGCGGCGCCCTCCTTCATGGCGTAGTGGACCAGCTTTGTGGGCAAGGTGTGGGGCCGGTAACCAGGTGCAGGGAGTAGCGTTCCCCGGTGCGGTGGAGCTGGCATCGTGCGTAATTGCGGCCGTGCAGGGCGAAGCAGAGGGGCATGTCGTACACGGTGTGCACGTCTGCTTCGCCGACCGCCGGGCCGGTCCACCCGGACGGTGAACTCCAGAGCCGCGTACCGGTCGAGTGCGCCTGTGTCCTGGTAGGTGATGCCCTGCGCCGCGGCAAGCGCGCCGAGCAGCGCGGAGCGCCTGGGGGACGGGGCGGTGTCCCCGTCGGGGGTGAACGCCGAGCGTTCGCCCCCCCGGACTGCATCAGGCCGGCCAGCCGGAGTACGAGCCCGTTCGCGCCCGCGCTCTGGCGGAGCAGGCAGCGTCGATGAGGGTGTAGCAGGAGTCGTACGCCGCTTCGAGCGCGTCGGGGAACATCTGCACCATGCTCTGGCACGGTCGAATGCCCTGCACATTGCCGCTCAGTTCGGCGAGCCTCGCGAGAGCAGGGCACGATGGGGGCTAGCCATGCAGTCACCCGGTGCTCCTTTCCGCCGTCGCGAAGTGGGTGTCGATGTAGTTCTGGAGCGTCTCCAGGTAACCGGTGCCGAAGCCTTTGTAGGCGGCGTCCGGTAGGTGCACGGCACGCCGGTACAGCGGCCGAGGCCGGTACCGGCGTGCCAGTGGTGCGTAAGACATAGGCTCGTCGGTGACCTCGCTGCTGTGGTGATCCCCGTCGCCCTTGTCCGGGGCGTCGGAGTTCACGGGGAGCGCACCGAGCGGTCTGTCGCCGTAGAACTCAACCGGCTGCCGGCCGCTGCGCGGCCTCTTGGCAGCCAAGGGCAGCTGTACCAGGTGGCGCAGCGGATCTTCCCCGCAGCCCAGCAGGATCGGGCCTTCCGGCGGGCATGACCGGCGGCCGAGAAAGAGCGGCCAGTACGGGTCACGCAGGGCAGCGGCGCACGCGTGCAGCAGCGCTTCATCATCGGACGTCAGCGCGAGCGTGAAAGCAGCGTCGGCTAGGTACTGGCGCCTGGATACCAGAGTGCCCTTACCCTCGGGGCGGTGTTTTCCGTCGACAGTGATCACTGTCTCATCGGCAGGCAGTCCACCGCCGACGGTGTGGAAGTCGGACAGCACGACACCGGGTCGGTCGACACGTACGGTCATCGACAGCTCCGTGAGGTCGCCCAAGGACGCCTGGCGCACTCGCCCAAGACCTGCGGCTAGCATGCCCACGATGCCCGACCGGGTGGGGAATCGGGCTGTGTCACGTCGCGCGTACTTGCTGTGCGTGCCCCAGGACTGGAGTGGGCCTGCCAGACGCAACAGCAGCCCTCGGGAGGGGCGGTCGGTCACTGCGGGGCCTCGGCGAGAGCGAAGTCGACGGTAGCGGTGACGAGAGCGTCGAAGGACGAGTGACGCTCGCCGAGGTGCTCGAGCTTGTCGAACTGGAGGGAAGCATGTGCCGCGTGCAGAACTCGGTCGGGGCCGAGGAGAGTGTTCGCGGCCTTGGCGTACGCATCGATGCCTTCCACGGAGCGCCCGACGAAGCCGCCGTGTCCGGCTGATCGTACGGGTTCCTCGAAGGCTGCGGCGAACGACAGCGGCCGGTCGGAGCGGACCGCCACGTGGACCAGATGCGGGATGGTGTGCGGGGCGGTGGAGTTCTTTTTCGCCTGCGGCAGGGACTCGATGAAGGAGAGCAGGAACTGGCCGACGAGCTCGCGGGCGGCATCGAGTGCGATCTCGCTGTCATCGCTCAGATTCTTGATGAGTTCCTTGAGATCGACGGTGGCGAACCGGTAGAAGGTGCCGGTGCTGAACTCGGCAGTGCCCATGTGGCCACTGCCCGTTTCATCATCCTTCGCTTCGGTGACATCGTCGACAGCTGCGAAGTAGTCGAGTTCGACCTCAGTGGTGTGCGTGGTGAAGGCGTGCGCGACTTGGACGGCACCGTCCACATTGGCCTGGTCGACCTCGGTGAGCATGCGGCCGAAGAGGTTGATGACCCCGTTCCTTTTGACAAGGATCTTGTCGATCTTCCCTTTCAGGGCGCTTTCGGGCTTGTTCTTTCCTTTGCCGGTGAAGTCGGTCGTGAGCGCGTCCTTGTTGGCTTCGGCGATGTCGGCCAAGTCCTTGACAGCGTCTTCGGGAAGATAGACGAGCGCGTTGGTCAGGACCTTGTTCGTGAT
The DNA here is from genome assembly GCF_042899705.1 of Streptomyces sp. NPDC013187. NCBI lineage: Bacteria > Bacillati > Actinomycetota > Actinomycetes > Kitasatosporales > Streptomycetaceae > Streptomyces > Streptomyces sp. NPDC013187. Next base: position 6,852 of record NZ_JBIBAF010000011.1, read on the forward strand.
CGGTTGCCTGTCCTTCCCCTTGGCCACCTCCCACTTGATGCTGCTCCCCGCCGCAACATGCGCGCCCGCGCGTTCGGCAAGCGCCTTGTCCCACCCACGCTCGCGAAGCACCTCGGCGACCCGCTCGCCGATACGGCGTGTGCGCAGCGCGTTCTCGCTGAGCGTGTCCTGGAAGTGCTTGCGGGTAGCCCGCTTCCAGGACTGGCTGGAGATGCGGGTACGCAGGGCGTCGCCGTAGAGCATGCTTTTCACCGAATTGGTGTCGTCCCGATTCAGGTTCGCGTAGGGGACTGGTTGGACGACGTGGATGTCGATGAAGCGTGGCTTGAGGTTCATCGGGGATCTCCTGTGGGTGAGGGTCAGTCCTGGTCGGCGCCGGCCGTGATCCGGTAGAAGTCCTGCAGCCAGCGGCGGCTGATACGCCCCGACTGGTACGGCCAGTCGACGAGGTCTGCCAGCAACTGTTCCCAGTCGATTGAGGCGTCGGTGGTGCGTACCTGATTCACCGCAGCAGGGAGGTGCAGGTGGATACCGCGGAGGCTCTGCCGCGTCAGGAGGTTGATACGGCTTTCTGCGGCGCTCATCCGCATTGAGGCGCCCTTTGCGGTGACGGCTTGGCCCAGGGTGGCACCGAACGAAGAGCCATACGGGGTCGGCCCGGGCGGAGTCCCCCTCTCGTCCGGTTCTCCCCCCTCCCGAGGAGCCTGCTTCTTTGCCGCCCCGTGCTCATCTGCGGTGTCTTCGTCGTCTCCCTGGTCGGGTGAGAAGGCGTGTCGGGGCTGAGCCGCGATCAGCGAAGCTACTGTGTAGTGAGCCTGCGCTGTCTTGTCGTCGCACCCTTCCGGCAGTCGCGGCGTCAGCAGCCGGTGCATGGGGCGTGTGCGCGGGTGGTCCAGGTCGCGGCGCAGGCCCGCGCGCAGCGCCGCACGGGCACCGGGGTCTGTGCGGCACAGATGTTCAATGTGTGCGGTGAATGCGGCGTACGTGGCGCGATTCCTCTGCCGCTTGCTCGCTTCAGAAGCTTGGAAGGTCACAGCTTGTCCTCGGGTCGGCGGGCGACGGTCACGACTTCTTGGCCGCACTTTTCGTCGCCAGTTGCTCCATCGCTTTGTGCGGGTCTTTCAGGGCGGCGAGAATGATGGCCTTCGCCCTGGTGACGGCCTTGGCGCCTCGTGGTGTGCGCGTCACGGAGCCGGTCACTGCCTCGTAGGCGTCGAGCGCGTGCCGTCCGAAGGCTCGGCACGCGGCCTCGAAGTCGAATCCGGTGTCCATGGGTCCGCCAGAGCGTGTCAACTGCCGGAACCGCGACCAGAACTCGTCCTCCGCCGACGGCCAGTACCGTGCCGCGACCGCATCCAGCCAGGCCCCCGGATCGTTCCTCTTGTCGTCCGTGTACTTCAGCCAGGCTTCCTTGGTGGCCTGCTCCAGCCGGTGCCCGAAGAGCTCGCCGAGTTCGCGGAGCTGGCGTACGGGCCGCTCGGTGCTCGCCGCATCCTCTTCCACTCGGGATAGGAGCACCGGGGTCACAGAGTCGAAGTACTGGTGGTTGGCTGCCTGGCTGGCGTCCTGTTCGAAGCCGAGGGCGCGTACCCGTAAGTACTCGCTGACGTCGAAGGCATGGTCCATGACCTTCGGCTGGATGGGGTTTGCGTCGTCCAGTTGCTTGAGCAGGAGGGCGTCGATGTCACGCCACAGAGAACGGGAGGAGCATGCGAGCCGGGGGGATGTCTTCCCGTCCTTGGCGATGTCCCAGATCAGGTAGTCGTCTTCCGGCCGGATCCGCTCGGCGTCATAAGCCCAGGTGATGTACGCGTCGGCCGTATGCTCGCCGTCCGGGGCGGGGATGAGACAGAGTGCGTGCTGTGAACAGGCGGTGAGCCGTGAGCACGGGCCCTGCGGCTCGGGCATCGGCTTGAGCGGGTCTGGGAGGTCTTCGCGCTCCCATGGGCACAGGTCCGTGTGCCGGCTGACGTCGCCGTCCGGCGGTGTGAGACCGGCCAGCAGCGTCAGGAGCAGGTTGTCGCACTGCGGGTGGTACGACAGCGCGGCTCGCAGTGGTGAAGCTTTCGCATAGTGGCTCCTCACTTGCCCGACCGCACGTCTCGAAAGGGCGCCGGGGTCTCCCCAGTAATGCCAGGTCAGCAGCGATAATGCCGTCTGCGAAAGATCGAGAGGTACGGGAGTGTCGTGGCTCCAGTGCTCGAACCAGGAGTGGTTGTTGCCCGCTGCCCGGCTCATGACCAGCTTGTGGACGCCGGCAGTGTTGTTCCTATCGCACTGGTCAGGGAGGCGGGGGTCCTGGAGCCACGGACGATCGCCGTCGAACAGATTGAAGCGGTGACTCCACTGACCGAAGTAACCTTCGATGCCGGCTTGGCGGCCGTCAAACAGGTCGATGCTCTGCTCAGGAAACCCTTGTTCGAGGACCTGTTCCCGCCGGTCGCCCCAGCTTCCGGGCCCTGCCTCGTCCAGAGCGGTGATCCGGGCGGTCAGCGCGTACAGCAAGCGCAGCAGCGCCGAGTGAGCCGGAGCCTCCGGGATCAGCAGAGTACGGATCTCTCGAGCGTGCACAAACAGATCCCTGAGCCCCACTTCAGGTGGGCCCGACTGCCCGTTCACCCATGCGACCGGAATCCATGGCTGGCCGATCAGATTCGACGCAGACGTGTTCACGCCCCTCCCCCATCATTGCGCGTCACCAGATCCTAGAAGGACAAGCGGGGAGGATGTGGGCCGTTAGGGCAACCGGTCGACAGTCAGGCCCAGTTCGCTTACGTGGAACCGGTGCCTCTCGCCGGTTCGCACCCACGTACCGTCTTCCCAGGTCATGTTCAGCCGGAGGACAGTCTTGAGGGCGGCCATGTCGCGCCAGACGCTGTTTGCATCGCCCGCCACGCCGTCGACGAGTCGCTGCGGTACTGGGATCAGGTAGGGGACAAGCTGGCCCGGCTTCGGTCTGCGCTTGGAATCGTGTGCAAGCTTCTCCTTGAGGACCCCGTCCTCAAGGAGAGACCCCGGGTACAGGCACACCACATGCACCATCTCCTCGCCGAGCACGGAGGAGAGCAGTTCGGGCTCCATACCGGGGTGGTCGCGGCTCAGCAGGCCGAGGTCGCCATCCAGCTCCCGCGGCCCCGGCACCTGCAGCCAACCTGCACTACCGGTGGCTCTTCGTTCTCGGACCGTCCGCCGATTGTCCAGCTGCTGAAGCTCACGCGCCGCAGCCTCCCCCAGCCTGTCGACGAGTTCGTCGGCGTACACCTCATCCAACAGCAGGGGCACTTCCTCCGGCATGGAAATCGTCCTGCCTGCCCCCAGGACTAAGTCAGTACGCCGCACCAGGGCGGCGTCGTCCAGTTCAGACTTGTTGTCCGCTCGGAGCACCACGAGCCGCGGCTGGTCACCCGCGCCCTGTGCCGCACGGGCCAGCAGGTCCGCGAGCGGCGCCGGCCCCGATACGACGAGGTCGAATCGCAGACCTCTGACGTGTTCCAGCATCGGCGTCGTCACCAGCGCGGAAGGGCCGCTGATGCCGCCGTGGGGAGAGAAGGTTTTTCGGCAGGCGGCGAGACGCCGCCATCGGTCCTTGTTGCGCATCTGTTCATGAACCAGGGTCACATCGAGTCCGGGCAGGTTCTGCGAGAGCTGACGGAACGTACGGATGGCTTCCGCAGGCGTCGACCGGTAGACGACGGCCCTGCCGTTGCCGGCCTCGACCAGGGGCACAAGAGCCGCCTGGATCTCGTCGTACGGTGCACCATCAAGGACCTTGATGCTGAGCGTGCTAGCACGAACGGCTCCCGCAGGCTGCCAAGGCAGGTGCCCGCCTCCGGAATGAGCATCCACGAACGACCACGCCGGCAGCCGGCGAGGCTGCACCATCGGCTGCCTACCCCCTCCAGCGCCACGGCGATAGGCCGCCAGCATCGCATCAACCGATTTGTCCGCAGACATCGCGGCCAGGACAACTGGAATCCGCAGCGCAGCGGCCCACTCCAGAAACCGGAGCATCAGCTTCTGCCCCCAGGCACCGCGGGCATGGGCCTCGTCCACCACGACGACCTTGCCGGAGAAGGCAAAGAGTCGCATCACGTTGAACTTCACCGGCATGACCGCCTGGAGAAGTTCGTCCACCGTCCCCGTGCCCAGCGGGGCAAGCAGTGCGCGGTGATGGGAGTTGAGCCAGCTGTTCGCTGCCGGGGCCCACTCCTCACCAGGCTCCGCGCTGACATCACCGGTCGCATGGGCCTGCGCCCACTGCTTCGCGGCTTCCGCCGGCTTCAACCGCGAAGAGCTGTGAAGCAGGAGCGACCGCCAGGGGCCCGTCAGGGCCTGCTCAGCGAAAGCATGCACCTGCGCCATGTGGCTGTCGGCCGATGAACCGGTCGGCAGCGCATAGAAAAGACCGCGCGCGCCCGCTGCATGCCCGAGGACCGCCGCTGCGCGAAGAGCCGCTTCCGTACGCTCCTCCGACGGCGAAGACGTCACCACCACCAAGCCCGGACCGTGTCCAGTCACCAAATCAGGCAACTGGCCCTCCATGCTGGCCAAAAGGCTGGTCTCATCCGCACACTGAACCGGGTCTGGCCGGGCGAAACCCGTCCCGAGCAGGTCGGTCTTCTGCACCAGACGGAGAGCCGCCTCGCGGGCGATCTTCCAGTAAGCGTCCAGGTCTTCAGGAGCCCCAGCCCATCCCTCCTCCCTGAGCCTGGCCCGGATCTCTACTTCGATGCTGGCCAGCCAGTCCGACAGGGTCACCAACCCCGTCAGAACGACAGCCGCTCCGGGCGTCATCCGCCCTTGCGGAACCGAGGTCGCCCCTGTCACTCTGCGCACCTCATCAAAGTGGGCCCGCCGCTGCTCCTCCCAACTACTCGTGCCCAGACCGGGGTGACGGGCGACCGGGCACCTGTAATCCTTGCTGTAGACGGTCGGGTGGTAGCGACCGCCGTGCCCCCCGAGCATTTGGGCCACCGCGTGACTGAGCTGGGACTGCGGACGCCGCTTCGACGACGGATAGCCGATCTCCTCGAAGATCCCCGCCAGCCACCAGTGCGCTGCCGCCTCGTGCGACTGCCTGTCCTGCGCGGCGTCAGCCGCGAATCGGTACCCCTGCTCACCGCCCAACTCCTGCGCCAGCAGCTCTCCATCCGCCTTCTTCGGGCCGCTCCGGTGGAGCTGGAACGGCACGCTGATCTTCCCGATGTCGTGCAGTCCCGCCCAGAACGCCGCGAGCGCCCGCACCTCCTGGTCCGGAACCTGCAGTGCCCCGACCACCACGCTCCGCTGGTGCGAGGTCAGCAGTTCATCCCAGACGACCTCCGCAACGGCTGCCGTATCCAGCAGATGACAGATCAAAGGGTGCGTGCGGTGAGCCCCGCGGGCGTTCTTGCCCAGCCCGGCAGCCTTGCCCCACAGGCGGGAGTCCAGGGACATGGGGTACTCCTTGTCGCGGATGCAGTGCAGGCGTGCCTCAAAAGGTCGCGGCAAAAGGACTTGACCACAACTCCCCCTTCATCCTGCTGCACCTCGTTGAAGACCGGAGGGGGGAAATTCCCTCAAGCACTGCCACACCAATGTGTTTCCGCCGTAGAGTACATACCGCTGCACGCCTCCCTGGGAGGTGCGCGGAGCCTGATTGACTCTCCAGGCGACGACAACGCCGAGACGAACGCACGACCCTCCCGAGGGATGTGGCGCAACCTCGGCCCAGTTTGCGCTCTGGAGATGCAGTGTCCCGGTTCCTGCACAGGTTCGTCCTGCGCCGTGAGGCACTTCTCGGTACCTCACGCGTAGTGGTCAGCGCGGTGATCCGTGCTCTGATCAACGAACTCGTCAGCTGGCTCTTCTGAGCCAACGGTGACGGACCCCAGGGGTCCGTCACCCCTTATGTGTCTTATGTGCAAACGCTCCCGCTTGCCGAACACATTGTGCGCAGCCGGGTTACCCCGCAAGACGAGACGTCCGGCTACAAGCAGACGATGCCGACTCCACACGAGCGGAGGTGATCCCGCCCTCGCTGCTGCGCTGGACGGCACGCGTCGCCTCGAGCGTGTCGAGTCGACGTACCTGGGCGTGCAGCAGGGCCCCAACAGCACGCTCGTGTCCTACTTCAACAAGCTGGCCAGGTGGCCCGCCCCTCCGAGACTTGTCCTCCCCGCCGACGCAGGGGTGTTCCGTGTGGCATGCAGAACGCGGACACCGGATGGAAGGCGTCCTTCCCGCCGACGCGGAGGTGATCCGCGGTCCGGGCGACGGCCCAGGTTCTTCTCGTCGTTCTCCCTGCCAACGCAGGGGTGTTCCGCTCTGCCCACGCCACCAGTCGCCAGCCTGGTCGTCCTTCCCGCCGACGCGAGGGTGTTCCAGCCCAGCCGGTTTGATTGATGTCCCACCGGTAGCCTCCCTGCCGATGCGGGGGTGTTCCGATCGCACTCGACAAGCACGGCTTCGCCACACCGTCCTCCCCGCCGACGCGGGGGTGTTCCGCGGTGGGCTGTGAAGGCCGGCATCACCATCGAGCCCTCCCCGCCGACGCGGGGGTGTTCCGGAACTCGACCTCTGCGGATTCTGCGCCCTCGTGTCCTCCCCGCCGACGCGGGGGGTGTTCCGTGGCTGGCCAGACGCTCGGCGCCCTCAAGCGTGTCCTCCCTGCCGTGGCGGGGGTGTTCCGTCGGTACCGAAGAGCACCGCGTCGCGCTCGTCGTCCTCCCCGCCGACGCGGGGGTGTTCCGCCGTACCCGTGGCAGGTCCCGCCCGAGCACATGTCCTCCCCGCCGACGCTGGGGTGTTCCGTTGATCTGGTTGATACGGCTCACGCCCGCGACGCCCGCCCCACCGACGCGGGGGTGCGCCGAAGTCGCCGTCCAGGCCCAGCTCCTCGTTGACCGGCTCCCCGCCGACGCGGGGGTGCTCCGCGGGCCATGCCCACCCCGCCCGGGTCGGCGTCGTCCTCCCCGCCGACGCGGGGGTGTCCGTTTCCGCCACCGCTCGGGCAACTGTGGCCGCAGTCCTCCCCCGCCAACGCGGGGTTGTTCCGGCGACGCCTCTGCCCTTGGGCAGGTGGAGGGCGTCCTCCCCGCCGACGCGGGGGTGTTCCGTCCGCGAACGAGCGGCTCCTGCTGCTCGCCGAGTCCTCCCCGACGCGGGGGTGTTCCGGTGATCGCCGCCCCGAACGCGTCCAGCAGCACGTCCTCCCCGCCGATGCGGGGGTGCTCCGTTCGCCGAGATGCAGGCCGAGCGTGAACGCAAGTCCTCCCCGCCGACGCGAGGGTGTCCCGCCGACCCCATGTCGCAGGGCGCCGGCCTGCACGCCCTCCCCGCCGACGCGGGGGTGCTCCGATCGTGGCCCTGCCAGAACCCGTCAGGTCCCGGTCCTCCCCGCCGACGCGGGGGTGTTCCGGTGCCGTCCGGGCTGGCGATCGAGGTCGAGGAGTCCTCCTCGCCGACGCGGGGGTGCTCCGTCGAGGTGTCCATACGTGAGTAGGAACTGGTCCTCCCCGCTGACGCGGGGGTGTCCCGTCCGGGGCGATACCGAACCGTGCCGGGTCGTCGTCCTCCCGCCAACGCGGGGGTGACCGGTCACCGTGGCGACCCCCATGCCGAAGCGGGGGTGTTCCGCTCTCGGGGCGCGGGACGTCGAGGGCCAGGCGCTCCTTCCCGCCGACGCGGGGGTGTTCCGGTGATGCATCCGCCGTCGTTGTGGTGCAAGAGGTCCTCCCCGCCGACGCGGGGGTGATCCGTCCCGGCAGGTGCACTGCAGGGTCGCGCCGTCGTCCTCCCCGCCGATGCGGGGGTGTTCCGCGCATCACCTGGTCGAGCTGGTGCACGTTGAGGTCCTCCCCGCTGATGTGGGGGTGTTCCGATGCCTGCGGCTAAGCCAGCCACCTCCGGGAATGTCCTCCCCGCAGTCGCGGGGGTGTTCCGTAGTCGGTGCCCTCGGTCGTGAGGTTGAACGTGTCCTCCCCGCCGACGCGGGGGTGTTCCGTACTCCTCAGGACGAGCCGGGTCCCAGCCAGCGTCCTCCCCGCCGACGTGGGGATGTTCCGCTGGCGATTGCTCTGGACCGCCGGGTGGACAAGCCTTCCCCGCCGACGTGGGGGTGTTCCGAAGGCGTACATCCTCGTCCCGGCCGGGATCGCCGCGGTCCTCCCCGCCGACGCAGGGGGCGTTCCACCTGTCGGCGCGCCAACGGACCCGATCCAGTGGTCCTCTCCGCCGACGCGGAGGTGTTCCGTCGGTCAGCAGCTTCCTGTGGAGTGAGTGCTGGTCCTCCCTGCCGACGCGGGGGTGATCCGGACTGCGTTGTGGCAACCACGTTGCCGGGCAGGTCCTCCTTGCCGACGCGGGGGTATTCCGTAGTAGCGCGCCTCGTTGTCCTGCAGCAGGTCGTCCTCCCCGCCGACGCGGGGGTGTTCCGGAGGCTGGTAAGGCCGTCGAGCTCACGGACAAGCCCTCCCCGCAGACGCGGGGGTGCTCCGAGGTGGCGAGGCTTGCGTGTCTCTCTTTCTACGGTCCTCCCTGCCGACGCGGGGGTGTTCCGGTGGGGGCCTCCGGCCAGGAGGCGGAGCCGACGTCCTCCCCGCCGACGCGGGGGGTGTTCCGACGCCCGAGCCGCGGGAAGAACCCGGGGCCCTGTGTCCTCCCCGGCCGAAGCGGGGGTGTTCCGCAGCTGGCACCCCGAGCCAGATCGGCGCCTTCGACCTCCCCGCCGACGCGGGGGTGTTCCGCAGACATGCGGCCCGGCCGGTCCAGGTGTCGAGTCCTCCCCGCCGACGCGGGGATGTTCCCACGACGCCGTCACCCACGCCCAGGACGCCCCGTCCTCCCAGCCGACGCGGGGGTGTTCCGCGGAGGGTGAGGTTGGGGTCCTCGATGAGGACGTCCTCCCCGCCGAAGCGGGGGTGTTCCTTCGGACGTCCTCGGCGGTCTGACGATCGGGTTGCCCTCCCCGCGACGCGGGGGTGTTCCTCCCTACCAATGGGCCGGCAACGGCGACCCGTCGTCTTCCCCGCCGACGCGGGGGTGTGCCGTTCGCCGAGGACTACGACCTGCTCCACAGCGCGTCTTCCCCGCCGGTGCGGGGGTGTTTCGCTGGCGATCGTCCAGCGGTGCGCGTCGACCTGGTCCTCCCCGCCGACGCAGGGGTGTTCCGTACGTCTACCGCGACGTGCGCATGTGCCTGGAGCCCTCCCCGCCGACGCGGAGGTGATCCGATCTGGAACAACCTGACGAAGCCGATCCTGATGGCCTCCCCGCCTACGCGGGGGTCCGGTCTGGACGACGGAGATCGGCGGGTGGCTCCAGTTCTCCCCGGCGACGGGGGGGTGTTCCGTCATTCGGGTCCGTACCGGGGTGGCGGACGAGTCCCCTTGCCGACTACCGCGACATGGACCTGCTGGCGGTCCTCCCCGCCGACGCGGGATTCCGATGCCTTGCGCGCCGCGATGCCCGCCGCCGTGCCGTCTTCCGCCGACGCGGGGGTGTTTCCGCAGGTCGGGCCGGTTCAGTGGTCCTCCCTGCCGACGCGGGGGTGTTCCGTCATCCAGCCAGTGAAGGACGTAGACCCCGTCGTCCTCCCCGCCGACGCGAGGGTGATCCGTAGCAGCCCTGGACCAGGATGTTGCGGGCCGGGTCCTCCCCGCCGACGTGGGGGTGTTCCGCCCGACCCCGCCGGCCCCGTGGCCGGATACTGGTCTTCCCCGCCGATGCGGGGGTGTTCCGTCGTGGCAGTAGCCCTCCACGTACACGCCGGTGTCCTCCCGGCCGACGCAGGGGTGTTCCGGTCTACGGCAGGGAGCCGACCGTGTGGCTGGCGTTCTCCCCGCCAACGTGGGGGTGTTCCGTTCGAGGCGCAGCTGGCGGCTGAGGCGCAGGGGTCGTCCTCCCGCCGACGCGGGGGTGTTCCGTTCCGCAGAATGCCCGAGTTGCCGATCGCTTCGTCCTCCTCGCCGACGCGAGGGTGCTCCACCTCCACAGGGCAACTCCGGCAACGCAAACCGGTCCTCCCCGCCGACGCGGGGGTGTTCCATTCGGGGGACAGCGCCCCGTATGAGTTCGGGGTCCTCCTCGCCGACGCGGGGGTGCTCCGTACGGCGTCACGAAGGGTGCCGTCTACCTTCAGTCCTCCCCGCCGACGCGGGGGTGTTCCGGCGGTGCCGGACCAGTTGGAGACGATGAGGTCGTCGTCCCCGCCGACGCGGGGGTGTCCCGTCGAACGCCTCGTGTGCGAAGACCTCGGTACGGTCCTCCCCGCCGACGTGGGGGTGCTCCGGCGATCCGGCTGACGTTCCGCGTCGCGGACGTGTCCTCCCCGCCGCCGTGGGGGTGTTCCGTGGGTGGCGTACCGGCCGTAGGCTCGCTGCACATCCTCCCCGCCGCGGGAGTGTTCCCTTCTCCCCCGCCGTGGAATCCGAGGTGGCCCGGCTCTCCCGCCGACGCGGGGGTGCTCCGCCGATGCTTGATCGCTGAACATCGGTGAGGGCGTCCTCCCCGCCAACGCGGGGGTGCTCCGCCGGGGTCGTCGTGAGTGCGGCGGATCCGCATGTCCTCCCCGCCGACACGGGGATGCTCCTGCCCGCAGCCTGGTCCGCAAGGACGACGCGGAGTCCTCCCCACCGACGTGGGGGTGTTCCGGCCGGCTACACCCGGTCCGACAGCACCTTCCGGTCCTGCCCGCCGACGCGGGGGTGATCCGGACTGGGCGGTCGGAAGGCGCTGGAGCTGGTGTCCTCCCCGCCGATGCGGGGGTATCCCGTAGGTCATGGAGCGCGGCACGTCCGGGAGCAGGTTCTCCCCGCCGACGCGGGGGTGTTCCGTTGCGCCGCACGGGCGGGACGAGCAGGGGGTTGTCCTCCCCGCCGACGCAGGGGTGTTCCGGTCGGGAGGGACGGCGGAACCCCTGAGCTGGTGTCCTCCCCGTCGACGCGGGGGTGTTCCGTCCCGCTTCTTCCCCTTGGCGACGGACCAGTTGTCCTCCCCGCCGACAGGGGGGTGCTCCGATCAGTTCGAACGATCTCGCCGGACGTTGTGGTGTCCTCCCCGCCCACGCGGGGGTGATCCGGACCAGGCGAAGGCCCTCGCCGACCAGATGGGGTCCTTCCCGCCGACGCGGGGGTGCTCCGCGCTGGCCCGTCGGGTGGCAGGTCCAGGTGGTGTCCTCCCCGCCGACGCGGGGGGGGTCCGCTCTACGAACGCTTCACCGCAGTGCAGGAGGCGTCCTCCCCGCCGACGCGGGGGTGTTCCGATGCTCACGCAGGACGCCACCGTGGCGCTCCCGTCCTCCCCGCCGACGCGGGGGTGCTCCGGTTCGTCCGTGAGCATGGACGTCGCCGCCATCGTCCTCCCCGCCGACACGGGGGTGTTCCGTCCGCGGTCCTCCTCGGCATCCGCGAGACTGGGTCCTCCCCGCCGACGCGTGGGTGTTCCGCCGTCCTTGCCGAACTGGTCGAGGGAGGGGACGTCCTCCCCGCCAACGCGGGGTGTTCCCCTACACGGTGCGCTCGGGTGACACCCTGTGGGGTCCTCCCGCCGACGCGGGGGTGATCCGATCGGCGCCCTGAACGCGGTGGTGCTCGCCGGGTCCTCCCTGCCGACGCGTGGTGTTCCGCGGATTCCGCGGGAGACGACGAACTGTTGCCCGTCCTCCCCGCCAACGCGGGGGTGTTTCGACGACCGGGGCATCGAGGTCATGAGCCAGATCGTCCTCCCGCGGACGCGGGGGTGCTCCGCGCTCGGGTGCCCGGTACACGGTCGCCGTCGTGTCCTCCCCGCCGACGCGGGGGTGTTCCGTTGATGCAGGCCCGGTTGTTGACCGGCAGGTAGTCCTCCCCCGCCGACGCGGGGGTGTTCCGGTGTTGCCCGAGGCGTCAGCGAACCCCTTACGGTTCTCCCCGCCGACGCGGGGGTGTTCCGGCCATCAGCCTGTCGGCGCGGGACCGGGCGTCGTCCTTCCCGCCGACGCGGGGGTGTTCCGCCGCAGGCGTTCCACGCCGTGACCCAGATGCCGTCCTCCCCGCCGACACGGGGGTGTTTCGCTGGATCGTCCAGCGGTGCGCGCCGACCTATTCCTCCCCGCCGATGCGGGGGTGTTCCGGACCCGACCATGGCCGTGATCCTGTCCCTGGAGTCCTCCCCGTCGACGCGGGAGTGTTCCGCCGACCGCCGCCGGATGGAAGGCGCTCGTGCTGTCCTCCCCGCCTATGTGGGGGTGTTTCGTGCGTCGACGTCGACGGCAAGGTGATGTACTCGCCTCTCCGCCGACGCGGGGGTGTTCCGTTCATCGACGCGAGCCACTTCGGTGCCGGCGCATCTTCCCCGCCGACGCGGGGATGTTCCGTCGCCGTTCTGCGCGAGGATGCCCGTGCCGCTGTCCTCCAGGCCGACGCGGGGGTGTTCCGGCCATCGGCAACACCGGACTGCTCAGGAACTTGTCCTCCCCGCCGACGCGGGGGTGCTCCGCGCACCGACTCCCGGATAGCCAAGGAGATCCGGTCTTCCCCGCCAACGCGGGGGTGCTCCGATCCCGCTGATTACCCAGCCGGGCCAGGCCTGGCTGTCCTCCCCGCCGACGCGGGGGTGTTCCGCGGATCACGTTCGTCTTCTGCGGCTCCTCGACGTCCTCCCCGCCGATGCGGGGGTGCTCCGGGCTGGGGCAAGGACCCGTTCCTCGCGGTCCTCTCCTCCCCGCCGACGCGGGGGTGTTCCGGCCATCGGCAACACCGGCCTGCTCAGGAATTTGTCCTCTCCGCCGAAGCGGGGTGCTTCGTCGGGCAGGGGGCCAGGACGGTGTCGGTCTTGTCATGCCCGCCGACGTGGGGGTGCTCCGCGCTTCAGTCACTGTCCGAAAGCGATCGGTCGGCCCTCCTCGCCGAGGCGGGGGTGTTTCGAAGCGGAAGGACCCTCCGCGTGGACGAATCCTCCCCGCCGACGCGGGGGTGTTCCGGCCGCTCCGCCGGTCCTCCGCCGGTTCTTCCCGCCCTCCCCCGCCGACGCGGGGGGTGTTCCGACGCGCATGGAGGCTTGCACGGTAATGAGTGAGTCGTCCTCCCCGCCACGCGGGGTTGTTCCGCTCGTGACCTGCACATTCGCGGCAGGAAGGGCGTCCTCGCCCAGCCGACGCGGGGTGTTCCGTGCAGGATCTCACCGTTGGCCAGTCCGAACCCGTCCTCCCCACCGACGCGGGGGTGCTCCGATCCAGCCGCGCGCATCGATGAGCCGTCCCATGTCCTCCCAGCCGACGCGGGGGTGCTCCGCCGCGCTCCCTCGCCCAGCTTGGATGGCCTCGTCCTCCCTGCCGATGCGGGGGTGTTCCGCCGTAGATACGGCCGACAGTCGCCCGACGCAGGTCCTTCCCGCCGACGCGGGGGTGTTCCGCGGTGGGCTGTGCAGGCCGGCATCACCATCTAGGGACTGTCTCGTTGAAAGGCTATGGGCGCCATTCCTGCTGGTAGGCGGGGTGTTCGGCGTATGACTGGCCAAGGACTCGCAGCGCATATGCCAGGCCGGCCGAGCGGGAGTCCGAGGGGTCCATGGCCTTGTAGGCATTCGCCAGTTGCTCGATCAGGTCGAGCATGGGGAGATGGCTGTCGAGAAGAGCTTCGCCGCCCAGGGTGTCGGCCACGTAGGCGTAGGCGTGGTTGTCGTCCATGATGCGTGCGAAGAGAAACTCCACAAGATCGTCCATGTGGCCATCCTCGCGGGCAAGGTGGTTGGGCGGTCAAGCAGCTGTCCAGATGAGGATGGCGGCGAGGTGGAGTGCGGCCTGGTAGGCGATGGCGAGCTTGTCCGTTCGCATGGCCAGGCCGCGCCATTGCTTGAGTCGGTTGATGCACCGTTCGACAGCGTTGCGCTGCTTGTATGTCTCGGCGTCGAAGGCTGGTGGGCGGCCTCCGTCGCGGCCTCGCCGCAGCCGGTGGCCGACCTGGTCGGACAGCTGGGGGATGACAGCGCGGATTCCACGTCGCCGGAGGCGATTGCGGATCGCGCGGGATGAATACGCCCGGTCCGCCAGGACGGTATCGGGTCGGGTTCTGGGTCGGCCGGGTCCGCTTCGCAGAACACGGATGCCTGCCATGACGGTCTCGAAGGCCGGGGCGTCGCCCGCCTGGCCTGCGGTGACGCGAAGGGCCGGGGGACGTGCCCGGCTGTCGCTGGCGAGGTGAACTTTCGTGCTCAGGCCGCCGCGGGAGCGTCCGAGGGCGTGGTCTTCGGGTTCGGCCCGGCCTGGCGCCCCTTTTTCCTGGCACCGGCAGCGTGCTGGTGAGCCCGGCAGACGGTGGAGTCCACCGAGACGGTCCAGCCGATGTCGGCATCAGCGTCGGCTGCTGCCAGAACTGCGGCGAGGATGCGTTCCCAGGTGCCGTCCATAGCCCACCTGATCAGGCGTTTGTGAGCGGTCTGGAACGAGCCGAGCTGGTTTGGCAGGTCCCGCCAGGGCGAGCAGGTGCGGTACTTCCACGCGATGGCTTCCAGGGTTCGGCGGTGATCGGCCCATCGCCGACCGCGGATCGGATCGGCCGGCATCAGCGGCTCGATCCGGTCCCACATCGCATCAGTGATCACTAATCGGACAGCCATATCCGATCAACTGACCAACTGATCAAAGAGACACGCGCTAGTACTGCAACGGTGCTTGCCGTGACTGATGGCCAGGTCACGGGCTGTGTCCGCGTCGTTTGTAATCCGTCTTCAAAGATCATCCGGGTGGTAGATCACGGTGTCGTGGTACGTCGTCATGTCCCCGGGCCGTTGCAGCACTCGCTGGCCGTGCTGTTCGCTGCCAAGTGCGCCCCGGGCGGGGGCTGGGACAGTGTGGAGACCGAGGGTCAGGCCGGTGTGGTGTCTTTTGGGTCGAGCCGCCGGAGGGTGAGGAATCAGCCGTCCGACGGTCCGGTCTCCGAAGGGGAGCTGATGTCGGTGTTCGCGCGGCTGGCGAGTGCGGCCCTTCGCGGAGTTCCTCAGCGAGCTGGACCAGGTGCCGCAGGACGTGGACCGGCTGACGACGGCGCACTGGAATGCGTGGCGGCTGAGCCTGCCGCCGATCACGACCGGGTACAGCAAATACTCCATCGTGGCGGGCCTGCTGCAGCAGGATGCGCGGCTGGCGCGGCCGGTGCGGGAGGCGATGGCTCAGCGGTTCGCGTGGACACCAGGCCGCGAACTGACGTATACGCAGGAGGAGTTCACGGCCATCCGTGTGGCAGCGCGGCGAACGTTTCGTACGGCGCTGCTGCGGATCAGGGAGAACTCCGAGCACCTGGCTGCTTGGCGGGCGGGCCGGATCGAGGCGGGCGGCACCGCCTGGCTGCTGGGCGAGGCGTTGGACGTCTTGCCCCGCACTGGTGACGTGCCCGTCTATGACAAGCCGCGCACGATCCGCAGGCGCTACCGGGCGGCGCTAGCCGGCGGCTCGTCGCGGTGCACCTGGGGGCGGCTCTATCTGAGCCGCAAGGAGACGGCCGCGCGTGAAACTCGGACTGCCCGACGACCGTAAGAAGCCCCAGCACAAGCAGAAGGGGGAATGACCGTGACCACCGCCATCGACACCCTGCTGAACGAAGCGCAGATTCCCGTCTCCAGCACCAAGCGCTTCGATGTCGCCGCCGCCCTGCGGCGGCTGGCCGCCGACGCCTCCCGCCGGACACCCACCGTGGAGACCGCCCGCGCCGCCCAGGCCGGGCAGCGCCTGGAGGTGGTGTGCCGGTGGCTGCTGAACGAGCCGGACGCCGCCGCCCATGTCGACAAGATCGCCGACGGCCCGGGCCGCGGACCGCTGACCGGAGAACAGATGGACCTCGACGGCGCGCTCGTCTTCGCCTGCCTGCTGTACCTGACCGGCCACCAGGAATCCGCCCAGTTCTGGTGGCAGCTCGCCGCCGGCGCCGGCAGCCGCGCCGCCGCCTACTGCCTGCACCTGCACCACCTGGCCCTCGGCGAGACCCGCGCAGCGTGGCACTGGTTCCACCAGCTCACCCATTCCATGGCCGACACCACCCCGCCCGACGCCGCCTTCCTCGAGGGCCTGGAGATTGTCGCCCGGTACGTACGGCACAACGGATCCCGCGCACTCGCTCCCAGCGGCCGCCTGGAGAGCGAGGTCGACCGGCTCGCCGCACGCACGCCCGACTGCTCCGTCATCGTCGCCCGGCCCGACCGCCAGCTGGTCGCCCGCCTGGAGGAGTTCACCGCAGGCCGCTGACCAGGTCATCCAGCACAGCAAAAAGGGGAGCCCCGCCCAGGCCACCGGTTCCGAGGCCACGGCCAGGCGGACTCCCCACACAACGCCGCTTCAGACAAGGACGTCTGCCATGCAGCCTAACTACCACCCACCCCACGCGGGCAGGAAACGACTCACCACGCTCCGGCAGCGGATCGCCCGCCGCCGGCGCATCGCCCTGTCCCACATGCTGCGCGGCGCCTGTTACGGCATCGGCACCGGAGCGATCGGCCTCGCCTTCATCTGGCTGGAACGCCTCATGTAGCCGCCCTCATTCAGATGCTCTACCAGTTGGTCAGGTCCACGAGGAGCTCGCAGTGTGGGTCGTCCAGAGACGGTCTCTGGTGCTGCGCTTCCTTGATGAGACTCGGAAGGGAAGCGATCAGGGCGGTGGTCGCGTCGGTCAAGCGAACGTCGACGCCGACGGCTCCTGGGCGTTCGGGGTGCTGGACGTACAGGCGCAACAGGCTGTCGCCCAGCATCAGGAACCCGATCAGGAAAGGGTTCTCCTCGTCGTCGGGCTCGGACAAGGCGCGTACGGCGGTGAGGGTCTGGCCGTACTCCGCTTCCGGGTCCGGGGTGATCTCCTCGGGATGGAGGCGGACGACGGTCATCCCCATGGCTTCGCTGATGTCGCTCGTGCCGTAGAGCTGAGTCCCCGCCAGCACGGTGCGCAATATGCCGGGGATGTAGTACGGAGCAACGGTGTCGTGGGGGATCTCGTACAGGAAGGTGGTGCCGTCCTCGTCGTCCCCGGCATGGACGGCGACCCGGACAGCGCCGGGCGCGGGCAGAACTCCGCGAAGCCGGCAGCCCTCGGCCAGGGGGCTGTTGAGGTAGTACAGCAGCAGGCGGCTGACCGCCGCCTGCTGCTCACGGTCTTCAGAGTCGATCACTGGTTCATCCATGCAGGACACTTGTTGTGCGGCTGTTGCGGCAGAAGGCGTTGATGACGCCGATCTTCTCTCCGCGGCCGGCGTCGTACTTCTTGTCCTTAGGTCTTACGCGAGTACTGAACGATCACCACGAACTTAACCTGCGCTGGGCGCCCGCCGGTCCTGATGGCGACGCCGTCGTACTCCAGTCGTCCGTGACCGTCGTCTTCGTCGACCTTGTCTTTCAGTGCCGCGTTGAGGATCGAGCACTTCTTGATGTTGTGCCGGTGGGTGAAGTGGTTCCAACCGAAGTCGGAGTTGCCGTATCGGGTGACGATCTTACGCCCGTCGGCGTCGGTCGACGTGCATTTGACCCTGTGGTCCCAGGGGTGCGGTACGACCGGGGCGGGCCTGGCCTGCGCGGGCAGGGCTGTACCGGCCAGGAGAGCTGCGGTGGTCAGGGCAGTGACCCCGATCGGAATGATCTTCCTCATGGCGTGGGCATGGCATTGATCTAATGTGTCCGCACTACAGTTTTGGGCCGCATCATCCTTTTCCGGCCACCTCTATGAGGCCAGGCGGAACGCGGGAACGAAGTCGCTCGAGGAGCGAGGGCCGCACGCGAGCGGACGCTGGTCGGGCGCAGATGGGCCCCTTTCAGGGCTTCAGCGCAGTTGCACGATGTCCGGTTCGTGATCATCTGAGGCCGAGGAGTGCGAGGGGCGGCGAGGATCGCGGACTTGCGGCGAAGGCCGGCCGCGATGTTCTTCACTCCGGCCGTGCGGTCATGGTGCAGGTCCTCGACCTTCCAGTGTTCGCGGACGAGTTCGGCGAGCTGGGCCGTGGTGGCCTGCTCAGCGGCCAGGCTGGCGACGGCGTAGACCGTCTTGACTGCGCAACGCTGGGTCGTGGAGCGCGCGTTCGCCCATCTGCACTGGTTCAGCCGTCTCTGGATCCGCTGGGAGATACGCGACGACATCCACGAAGCCTTCCTCAGCCTCGGATGCGCACTCATCTGCTGGCGGCGCCCGGCCGCAGTTCAGCGCCGCCACTCATAGGCACCCGGTGAAGACTCCAGCACTTCGCTCGGCCACTCCTGCAGCACCTGCCCGAGCAGCTTCCGCTGCTCGTCGATCCAGCCCTCTTCTAGACTCATGGGAAGGAACACGGAGACGCACGAACTGCCCAGATCTTCTACGCGGACAGCGACAGTCTCATGCTCCTCGTTGTACGGCTGGATCTCGATCTCAGGGCTGTGGTCGTCATCCCTCCAGCAGATGTCCTGACCAGCAGCAAGCAGGTCCAGAGCACGCGACCACGCTTCCAGGTCGGAAGGGAACAGGGACATGGCCAACCGACCGCCGACGAAGCTGCTGGTCACAATGACCTCTGCGTCGAGCTGGTCGTGAAGATGCAGCACGCCCGGCGACCTACGCCCCAGCACACGCACCCGGAAGCTGTTGTCGCCATCCGAGAGGCTGATCAGTTCCACCCTGCACCCTCTGCCCTGCCCGCTCACTTCTGTCAGAGCTCAGGGTCCCTGAACCAGATCAACAGGCACAAGCAGGTTGTCCCCGCCTCATTCCGATAGGAGTTCTTAGAGGGCATCTGATCAACGTTCAGGCCGTTGTGGTAGTCATGTCCGTTTCGATACGCCAGGTTGGCGCGGATTCTCCCGTCAGTTCGCGGGACATTTTGTTAGCCATCGCCCAGTGGATCATTGCTCGAGATCTCTGGGGCAGGGCTTCGTAGTCCCGGGCCAGGCGGCGGTGCTGCATCACGCAGCCGAAGGTCCGCTCGATCACCCACCGTTTTGGCAGGGGCTCGAACCCCTTCGCTCGAGGTCGCTGCACGACTTCCAAGTCGATGCCGAGGAGGGCGCCGTGGTTGAAGATGCTGTTCTGGTATCCGCCGTCGGCCCAGACTTGGACACGCTTGGGTGGTTCGCAGCCACGCCGTTGAGCAGGAGCTTGCCGCCGGTGGTGTCCTGCACGTTCGCGGCGATGATGACGACGGCCAGCACGAGACCGAGCGTGTCCGTGATCAGGTGCCGTTTGCGTCCTTTGATCTTCTTGCCGGCGTCGATGCCCTGGCTGGTCTCGGCCACGTTTGCCGAGGTCTTCACGCTCTGCGCGTCGATCACGGCCGCGGTCGGCTCGCCTCTGCGGCCGTGGGCTTGGCGGGTCTTGTCACGTAACAGGTCATGCACCTGCTGGGTAGTGCCGTCCGCTTCCCACTTCGCGTAGTAGTCGTAGACGGTCTTGTACGGCGGGAAGTCGTGGGGCAGGTACTCCCACGGGATGCCGGTGCGGTTGACGTACAGGATCGCGTTGACGATCTCCCGCAAGTCATGCACCCGGGCCGCCGTGCCGGGACCGGTCCGTCTCGCCCGCCAGGCGGCGAAGACCGGCTCGATCAGAGCCCAGCGGGCATCGGACACATCACTGCGGTACGGACGGCGAGCACTCACGCACCGTGCAACGACCGCCAACGCCGCCAGTCACAAAAGCATCCCAGAACACCAACTACCTAGATCAGATGCCCTCTAAGTAAGACATCAGGGTGGTGACGGCTATCACGTAGGTGGGCAAAGCCGTATGCAGGCACGTCCGCTTCCTTCGTTCGCTCCAGTAAGA
This sequence comes from Streptomyces sp. NPDC013187, assembly GCF_042899705.1. Taxonomy (NCBI): domain Bacteria; kingdom Bacillati; phylum Actinomycetota; class Actinomycetes; order Kitasatosporales; family Streptomycetaceae; genus Streptomyces; species Streptomyces sp. NPDC013187. The sequence continues at coordinate 26,576 of NZ_JBIBAF010000011.1, forward strand.
CGACTTGAACGTAGCCACCCGCCTTGCACGCCGCGATCTACCTTCGAGGTAAGCCCCGGACGGGCCGCTCAGACCCGACCCCGTGGCTCACCGCAGACCACTGGGCGGCCAAGATTGCGGCATTCGGTGCCACTCAGTGCGGCAGCCCTGCCGCGTAGATCCAGTCGAAACCGTCGTATCCCGCTCCGTCGAGGTGCTCTGCCCGGGTCAGTCCAGCGCGCACAGCCACGCGTTGAGAGGCGATGTTGTTCGGCCTTACACGGGCGATCAGCGGGATGTCGGGAACGCCGCGGAACGCCCAGGTGGTGACCGCAATTGCGGCCTCGCTGGCAAGGCCCTGGCCCCAGGCCGAAGTGGCGAAGCGGTAGAAAAGATTGAGGACCTTCATGCCGTGCAGTTCCATGGGCTTGATCCCGCAAAAGCCCGGCTGCAAGGCGGAGCCGTGGCGCCGGACGACCCAGTACCCGTATCCGCGCTGCTGCCACTGATCATTCCAGCGGCGATACAGTTCCCTGGCCTCCTCGAGCCGGGTGAGAGCGTCGGAGGGGTTGTGCAGACAGGTCTGAGGGTCACGATGGAGGGCCAAGATCGCGTCGATGTCGACTTCGGTCGGACGCTGCAACGACAGTCGGGAAGTGTGCAGCTGCTCGCCCTCAGGGCTCCGGTCACTCATGTGAAGGTCGTAGAACTGCGCCACACGGCCCTCCCCAAGTCCCGAGCGGGCAAGCACGCCGCGTTCCTGCCCTCAGCTCCGCCGGCACCTCCAGTGGTTCGCCGAGAACGAATGGGACGGCCTGATTTTCCTCGGGGACAAGGGTGCCCCTTTCCCGCACTCGGCCTTCGGCCGCAAGTGGCGCGGGGCGAGCACCAAGGTCGGCATGCCGTGCCACTTCCGCTTCTCCCTCCGGCCCCCGTGGGCGTACTCGCGTGAACAACGCTCCGGGTCAATACACCTAGGGACCAGCGAAGCGCCCTCGTCACCGCCCCTGCGGGCATCGGAACCCCCGGCCAGAAGATCGGCGCTACGGAGGACGTGGTGGGCCCAGGCTCGGCCCACCACTGGTTTCGGTGCCGGGTTTCCCACCAGAGGATGATCAGGGTGACGATGCCGCTGCCGAGTTTGTATGCCGCGCCCTGCAGGAACTGGGACGGGACGCTGTGTCGATGGCGTCCGATCGCTTTTCGCAGGTAGCAGGCAGTGATGGTGCGCCATCTGCCTAACTGACCAGCCGACTGCGCCAGTTCGAGCGGCACGGCATCGTCACCCGCACGACGTATGCGGAGATCCGCCGCGCGTCGAATACGCGCTGACCCCTCTGGGCGACGGGCTGCGCGAGGTCCTGGAGGCCATGGGGACGTGGGCCATGGGGGTGCCGGACCCCGAGTCCGGCGTCACCGCCTGGCGCACGCCTGGTCCGGCGCCCCGGACACGGTCACGATCACAGTCATGCCGAGGATGCGAGCCTCTCCCACAGGGCGTGGTTGTCGTCGTGGTGGACGACCTCCTCGAAGCGCAGCCGCAGCCCGTGTCTGTGCAGCAGCTCCGCCACGATCGTGTCGAGTTGTTCGCGGTGCTCCTTCGTCCGCGCCTGGAGGTACGCCTCGCGGACGTCTTCGGGCTCGTCGGCGAGCACCTGGTCCATGCGCTCGCGGATGTACCGCTTGAGGTTGATGTGCTCCATGAACACCTCCCCGATTCCTGCCTCGACGAGCTGCCCGAAAAGGTCGTCCAGAAGCTCGGGCTGGGTGGCGAAGTGGGGCAGAAGCGGGCCGACGAAGGCGTAGGTGGGGATGCCGGCCTCGTTCAGCTCGGCCAGGGTGCGCAGGCGGCGGGAGGCGAGCGGGGCGCGGACCTCCAGCCAGCGGCTGACGTTGTCGTCGGTGGTGGTCACGGTCATGCCGACCTCGGCGCGCGGCAGACCGGTGAGCAGGTCGACGTCGCGGGTCACGACGGGTGACTTGGTCAGGATGCGCACCAGGCCCGGGTACTCGACCGCTTGAAGTTCGCGCAGGATGCCGCGGGTGAGCCGGTACTTCGTCTCGTGACCCTGGTAGGGGTCGGTGACCGAGCTGAGCAGCATCGTGCCCCGCCGTTTGTCCTGCGGCATCTTCGCCAGCTCCTTGCGGGCGAGTTCGACCGCGTTCTTCTTCACGTACAGGTAGTCGCCCCACTCCTTGACGGACCGGCCGAACTGGCGCCCGGCGAAGCTGGCGAAGCAGTAGGCGCAGCCCAGCACACAGCCGGTGTAGGGGTTGATGACGTAGTCGTTCGACGGGGTCTTCGACTTCTGGATCAAGGTCTTCGCTTCGATCTCGACCGGTTCCATGGCGGCTTCCTTCCTGCTGGCCCGGCGGTCCCGTACGAGGGGCCGGGTTCCTCCACCGTCTGCGGGCCGGTCATCCGAGAACCACCGAACCCACACCCGTGGAACAATAATCTAAGGAAGTTGCTTCCATGGAATACAAATGGTTTGCTGGACCCCGGGCCGGTTCCGGGCCCTGCCCCCTGCCGGTCAGGCATGTCGCCCCACTGCCGGGTGGCCTTCATTGCCTGGATCCGGCATGCCACGGAAGACACATTTGCCCCTACAGGGCGTAAGGAGTGAGCGCCATGACCCTTCCCGCCTTCAACTCGGTGGCCTGGTTCGAGTTCGGCACCGACCAGCCGGAGAAGGTCAAGGAGTTCTCGGCGAGCTCTTCGACTGGCAGTACATCCTCACCACCAACACCCCGGGGGTCGCCTATCACTCGGTGATGACGCCGGGCGCCCAGCAGCCGGCCGGTAGCGTATGGGAGTCGGAGGGCGGCTTCCCCGACTACACGATCTTCTACGTCTTCGTCCAAGACGTCGCCGCAATTGTCGAGCGCGCCGAGAAGCTGGGCGCAGAGGTGCTCATGGCGCCGGTCTCCGACTCCGCGGGTTTCACCTTCGCGCGGCTCAAGGACACGGCGGGCCACCACTTCGGCGTGTTCTCCGTACCCGCCCCGTAAGCCCGGCCCTGGGCCGCCGGCCCGGCTCAGAGAGCGGGCGGCCCCGTAACCCGCGCGTGCCTCTTGCGCCCTGCCTCCCCGCCGGAGCACGCCGCAGGGCCACGTACACCGTTCACCCGACCGAGAGGTTCCGATGTCCGGCGCCAGCGTCACCGGCGAAACGATCCCCGTCCGCGTCTACGGCGGCCCCACCGCCCTGATCGAGTACGGCGGACTCAGGCTCGTCACCGACCCGACCTTCGACCCGCCCGGCGAGTACCCCATGCCCCTCCCCGGCGACCACAAGCTCGTCAAGACCGCTCCGTCGCCGGTCACCGCCGCCGGCCTCGGCCGCGTCGACGCCGTCCTGCTCTCCCACGACGAGCACGACGACAACCTCGACAACGCCGGCCGCGGCCTCCTGGCCGAGGTGCCGGTCGTCTTCACCACCGAGAGCGGCGCCGGCCGCCTGGGCGGCAGCGCCCGTGGCCTCGCCCTCTGGCAGACCGCCGAGCTCAAGCGGCCCGACGGCGGCAGCGTGACCGTCACCGGCGTGCCCGCCCGGCACGGCCCCGTGGGCTGTGAGCCGATCACCGGCGACGTCATCGGGTTCATGCTCACCTCCGACGACCTGCCCTCGGTCTACGTCAGCGGCGACAACGCCGCCCTGGAGCACGTCAAGGAGATCGCCGAGAGGTTCGCACCCGTCGACACCGCGATCCTCTTCCTCGGCGGCGCTCGCATGCCCTTCGCCTTCGACAGCGCCCTGCTCACCCTCGACAGCGCCCAGGGCGCCGAGGCCGCCAAGACACTCGGCGCCCGACGCGTCGTCCCCGCGCACTACGACAGCTGGACCCACTTCCAGGAAGGCCACGGCGAGATCCAGGCCGCCTTCGCCGAAGTCGGCCTCGCCGACCGCCTCGACTTCGCCCGATGACCCCGACCGAACCCACGGAGACCACGATGACCACTGCCAACCTCGACCTGGCCCGCGCTTACTTCCAGGCCGTGCAGACCGGAGACATGGCCGCCCTCGGCGGCCTCCTCGATGAGCAGATCGTCTGGCACCAGCCCGGCGCCAACCAGTTCTCCGGCGACCACAAGGGCCAGGGCGCCGTCTTCCAGATGCTCGGCAGCATGATGGAGGCCAGCCAGGGCACCTTCGCCATCGACAAGATCCACTCCCTCATGGGCAACGGCGACCTGGTCGCCGCCACCATCCACTTCACCGGCCGCCGCGGCGACACGTCCATGGCCATGGACGGCGTCGACCTCCTGCGCATCCAGAACGGCAAGATCACCGAGATGTGGCTCTTCTCCGGCGACCAGAGTGCCGAAGACGCCTTCTGGGGCCGCTGACACCCACCATGTGCCCCGAGGCCGACCCGGCCTCGGGGCTTGGCGACGGCCCCACCAGTGAAAGGCATCGCATGCGGAAGATGACCGACGAGCAGTGGCGGGCGTTCGTCACGCACGGCACCCGCACCGGCAAGCTGTCGACCGTCAAGGCCGACGGCAGCCCGCACGTCACACCGGTCTGGTTCCTCCTCGACGGCGACGACATCGTGCTCACCACCGAGAAGGACGGCGTCAAGGGCCGCAACCTCGCCCGCGACGGACGCTTCGCCCTCTGCGTCGACGACGCCCCCCCGTACGCGTTCGTCATCCTCCAAGGGCATCGCCGACTGAACGACAACGTCCCGGGCACGGCAGCGGGGCAGGCAACCGTGGTTGCCTGCCCCGCTGCCGTGCCCGGGACGTCCTGGCTCACGAGGCCGGCCGGCCGGGCTGCTTCGGCGCCCGCATCGCCGGCACCGGCGTCTGACCCGCGGCCCTCCGCTCCGCATCCAGAGCACGTCCGGCCGCCCGCAGCGTACTGAGGACCGCGGTCACCTCGCGTACCGACTCCTCAGGAATCACCGACCCGATCCTCAGTTCCAGCTCCTCCTCGAAGACCTTCAGCGCCCCCTCCACCAGCTTCCGCCCCTCAGAGGTGAGCTCGACGATCGAGGAGCGGCGGTCGTTCGGATTGGCCCGCCGCCCGCACAGGCCTGCCGCCTCCAGACGGTCGACGACCTTGCTCGTGCCGCCCACCGTGATCGAGAACTCCTCCGCGATGTCCTGGATCCGCCGCCCAGGCCGCCGCAACAGCAGGTGCAGCACCTCGAACGAGGTCAGCGCCAGGTCATACTCCGCCCGCAACCGCCCCTCGATGCCGTCCCACAACTCGATCTCCAGCGAGACCAGCTCCCGGTACAGCAGCTTCAGATCAGCGCCAGCCATCACTCATCTTCCAAAGAATTATCTTCCACAGACAGTTGATTGTAGGCCACCGGTATCGGGACTCTCAGCCAACGCCAGGGTGTTGGCACCGATGCGGGCGGGTTGAGGCCAAGATCTCAGCCGGTCGGTGGTGGCAAAGGGCTTGTCATGTGCCGAGGGTGGCCTGCGCGGGCAATGTGCGGACGACGGCATGGCGATCGGCGAGTTGCTGGTTCAAGTGGCTGTTTTCCATCGTGACCTGGTGCAGGGTGCCGACCAGTGCTTCGACGTCGGCCTTGAGCTGGGCGATCTCTTCGGCGTCCGCCGCTCGCAGTTCTCTTCGGCGCCGAACCTGCTGGCACAGCCGTTTCTCGCTGTCGGGGGTATGCCCGCGGGCGCGGACTTTGGCGTAGGCGTCGTTCTTCAGATCCTGGTGGCCTTGGGTGAGGGCGTTGCGGGGGACCTTGGCTTCGGCGGCCAGGGCGACGATGGTCACGGTCATCCGTGGACTGGTTGGTCGTTCTCCGCCAGGTGGGGCAACCGGGAGACGTTGAACGTCACGCTGGTGGAGCCCGAGCTGGTGGTGGAAGTCGGCGTCGATGTCGCCCGCGTTGCCTCCGACCGGTGGCGCCAGCCCGCACGCTGGCACCGTGCCCGCCCCGACCTCTCCCCGCCGACATCCCGACCTTCTGACGGCGACGTTGCGCAGCAAGGGCCTCCCGCTGCTTGGCCGGGTCGCCACCAAACGCCCAGGGTCACCGCCCGGGAGTGGTCCGTCCCGTCCCTGACGCTTGTGAGGCGTCGGTGAGGTCGGCGCCGGTGGCGGCGTCTCGCTGGAAGTGGTTAATGCCATGCCAGTCCAGGCACATGACGGTCGCGTCGTCCTGCAGGTGGCCGTCGTTCGCGTCGACGATCGCCGCGATGAGAGTGCGGGCGGCCTCGCGGGGATGCAGCGGGCGGGTGCGCACGATCAGGTCGGACAGGTTGAGGCTGCCTGCGTTGTGCTCCAGCATGCCGTCGGTCAGCATCACCAGCCGGTCGCCCGGACGCAGGTCCAGCGACTGGACCCGGTAGGTATGAGGGGCGTCGAAGCCGAACGGCATATCGACAGTCGGAGAGATCTCCCGCACCTGGCCGTCCCGCATCCGCAGCGGCCAGGGGTGCCCGGCGTTGACGAACTCGGTCGCGCCGTCGATCAGGCTGATACGCAGGAGCTGGCCGGTGACGTAGCCTCCGTGGCCGTGCTCGCGCATAGCCTGGTCGGCCTGGCGGGCCTGTTCGGCGAGATCGGCACCGGCCCGCCGTGCCCGGCGCAGGGCGCCCACCGCAAGGGTGGCCAGCAGCGCGGCCTCGACATCGTGACCCATGGCATCGGTCACGGAGAGCTGGACGGTGTCCCGGTCGATCGCGTAGTCGAAGGTGTCACCCCCGACGTGGTCGGCCGGCTCCAGCGCCCCAGCCACCGCGAACTGCGCCGCCTCGCATGCCAGCGACGCCGGGAGCAGCCGGTGCTGGATCTCCGCGGCCAGACTCAGGGGCTTGGTCCGGCGGCCCCACTGGTACACGTCGGTGAAGGACCGGTTCGCGATGACGATGTACGCCAGCGCGTGCGCGGTCTCACCGATCTCCCGCATCACCTCCGCGTCAGGCGCCGCCGGCAGGAACAGTTCGAGGAGCCCGATGGCGTCCCCGCGGTTGGTCACCGGGGCCACGATCCGCACCAGAGCGCCCTCGCCCTCGTCCTCCGCGCCCGGCCGCTGGGTACGGATCACATCGTCGTACAGGGTTCCCCGCAGCGTGATACGCCGGGCGGGTTCGTCTGTGTCGACGCTGCCCGCCGCCCCCAGCCGCACGACCGAACTGCCGGTGAAGTCAGTGATCAAAAACGACACCGACACCGCCCCGAGGCGCTCCTGGAGCATGCGCGCGACCACATCGAGCGACTCCACCGGCGCCGCTGCCTCCGCCGCCTCCAACGTCCCCGCCAACGTCATCACCCTGCCCCGGCCACTCCCGCCCCGGAGAAGACGAGAGACCCGCCCACCATCCGGCCCTCCTACCGTCACAGCGACTCCTCCATTGCTCGATGACGCTCAGGACTTCGCCGAGAAAGACGCGGAAGACCAGTACCGATCCCGGTACCCGGACAGGTCACATTGCACCCCCGGGCCCGACTTCTGCCCGCAAACACCGTTACTGGGTGGCTGCGAGGAGGATGGCCGTGTAGTGCGCGGTGAAGGCGGCGATGGTCAGGGCGTGAAAGACCTCGCGGAAGCCGAACCAGGCCGGAGATGGGTCCGGGCGCTTGAGTCCGTAGACGACGGCGCCCCCGGTGTAGAGCAGACCGCCGGCGATGACGAGGACGACGACGCCGGCACCGCCGGTGCGCGCGAAGTCGGGCAGATTGAAGACGGCCACCCAGCCCAACGCGATGTAACACGGCGTGTACGGCCACCGGGGAGCCCCGATCCACAGGACGCGGAAGGCGATCCCGGCCAGCGCACCCGCCGCCCGCTCCACCCCGCCCTCCAGCCGGTAGCGGCAGTCAGCCGGCCTGTTGCGACCGGAGACGCATCCATCGCCGGGATACGCAGGGTGCCGGGCGGGTTGCCCGCGCCAGGCTGGGGCTCCCGTCCGTTTTGACTTCGTCACGGAGAAGCCGCTCGAGGCGACCGCGGCCATGCCCAGCCGGCCGCCGCCTCCGCAGGACACGAATCCGGACGGCTCGCCCACAGGCGGTGTCCTCTACTCGGCTGTCCAGCCGCCGACGTTCACCGCAGGCGACATGCGGGTCGACTTCACGGCATTCCCGCCCAACGTCGGCCAACTGCCGTCGTAGCCCTGCCCTGTCCGGGTGGGTTCAGGCCGGGCAGGCCAGGTTCGCTGAAACGGGCGACCGTAGTAGTGCGACGAGGAGCCCCGGGGCATTGCCCGGGGCTCCTCATCATTGCTGCCGAGCACCCGCTGGAGACGTTGACCCGCTGGTCCCTCGGCTGGGGCGGGCGTCAGGGGGACGTCGCGTATCCCGCTGCCGGCTGGCCGAACATCTGGGCGAGGTGCCAAACGGCGTGGTCCGTCCCGTGGAAGAACACGTCCAGGCGTCCGTGTCCGTCGGCCTCGACGACGGGCTCGCCGCCGATGTTCTGCGCGATCTGCTCCCAGGCGCTCCAGTCGGTGCCGTTGACGATGGTCTGCTCGTTGACCCACAGGTGGCCGCCGCCCCAGTGGAAGGTGGCAAGCCTGGCGTCGGCGGCCCGGGCGACGGCCGGGTTCCCGGTCAGGGTGCCGCCGAGGCTGCTCAGTGTGGCCCAGCCGTTGTAGTCGTCTGTCTGCGGCAGGTGCCACAGTGCGTTGTCGGTGCCCCGGAAGAACACCTCCAGGCGGCCGTCGGCGTTGGTGCCGACGACGGGGTCGCCGCCGACGTTCTGCACGATGTTCTGGGGGCTTTCCCAGGCGTTGTTGTTGACGTCCCGCTGTCGGACGACCCACAGGTGACCGTCGGTACCGCGGAAGAACACCTGCAGACGGCCGCGGGCGTCGGTCGCCACCGCCGGGTCGCCCGACAGGGTGCCGCCCAGGGCGGCAGGGCCGGTCCAGTTGCCGTAGCCGGACTTGGTGGTCTCCCACACATGCCACAGGGCGTTGTCGGTGCCCCGGAAGAAGGCTGTCGGGCGGCCGTCGGCGTGCAGCCCGGGGACCGGGTTACCGCCGATGTTGTTGGCCAGCACGTTCCCTGCGCCGTAGCCGCCGTTGATGACCGTCTGCCAGGGATGTGCGAGGTTACCCTGCCCGTTTTTGAAGAACACCCCGATGCGCCGCGCGGCCGTGTGCAGGGCGGAGGGATCGCCGGCCAAGGTGGCGGCGCCCAGGTTCTCCCACTCCGACCAGCCGCCCCAGGTCTGCTGGTGGCAGTGCGACAGCGCGTTGTCCGCGCGGCCGCAGGCGAACACCTCCAGCCGGCCGTCCGAGGAGAGCGCCACCGTCGGATTACCCGTCAGCTGCCCGCCGAGCGAGGCCACTGGGCCCCAGGACATACCCGGCGTCGAAGGAACCGTCATGTTCTTCCCCTCCTGCTTTCGCCCCCGGAACTCTGACCAGGGGAGCCACACCTTGGGTTTGTTCAACTGCCTTTCGTGACCGCAGGGCAGGCGTGCCCCGCGGTTCTGTGGCGGAGCGTCGACAGCCGCCGGGAGCCGGCGTCGGCCAACGCACCCCTGTAAGGGCCCCGTCACCGCCCCAGCGAGCCCTTGGTAAGGGGCTGGCAGGAATCACGGGTCCGCGGGACGATTCGAGGCAATGGTCGGAGCGCTCGCCGGCTCCCCGACCTCGCCCGGGCGCTGCGGTTCGGCAGGTACGACACCGAGGGACCGCTTGGTCATCAACCGCACCACGGCCCTTCAGGCGGTAGGCGGTGCGGTCGCCGGCCTGCGAGCCGCCGGGCGGCGCGCCATGCACCGACAGGCTGGTTCAGCGCCGGCCGGGTGCGACGGTGATGTTGCGTTCGCGGGCATTGGTGTCGAGTTGGACGGCCTGGTAGCCGCCCTCGCCGCCGATGGCCGGTCGCCGTGCTGCAGCGGTGGAGGGCCTTGGAGGATTATCGGGTTCTGAAGCGGCGGAAGAGGTTTCGGGCCACGTACACGCCCGGCCCGCCGAAGCCGACGATGTCGACGCGTCCGTCACCGGTGATGTCGGCGACGAAGCGGGGGTGGTGGCCGACCCGCCAGGCGCCTGCGTCCTCGTTGTAGCCGAAGCCGCGGCACACCAGCTGCGCCTGCTCGAACCGGCCGTCGCCGCAGTTGCGCGACACCCAGACCCCTTCGTCGCCGAAGCCGACGATGTCCGGGTTGCCGTCGCCGGTGACGTCGGCGAGGAACCGGAGGTGCTTCTTGCCCGTCCACCCCTGGGCGAGCCCGAAGTCGTTCAGGACGAGCTGGGAGGGCTCGAACGTGCCGTCGCCGCGCCCACGCGCGACGACGACGCCCTGCGGGCCGAACCCGACGAGGTCCACAGCTCCGCCGTCGGCGGTCCGGACCAGGGCCCGGGGATGCTCCTCGACCGAGCTCCACCCCTGGTCGACCCCGAAGTCGTCGAGGACCCACAGAGGGTCGGCGAACTTTCCTTCCTCGTCCTGGAGTGAGATCCAGACGCCGTCGTCGTGGAAGCCCACGACGTCCGTGCGGCCGTCACCGGTGGTGTCGGCAAGGAAGCGGGGATGCCTGTCGGCAACCCACCCGCCCGCCTTCTCGTCGTGGCCGAATGCCCGGAGAGCCGGTTCCGCGGCGAGTGGGGCGAACTTCCCTTCCTCGTCCTGAAGTGAGATCCAGACGCCGTCGTCGTGGAAGCCCACGACGTCCGTGCGGCCGTCACCGGTGGTGTCGATGACGAAGCGGGGATGCTTGTCGGCAACCCACCCGCCGGCCGGCTGCCCGTGGCCGAACGCCTTGATGACCGGCTCGCCGCCCGCGGACGCAAATTTCTTGTTCTCGTCCTGCAGGAACACCCGGACACCGTCGGCGGCGAGGACGACGACGTCGGGCCTGCCGTCACCCGTCGTGTCCGCGAGGGTCCACAGGTCCTTGGGGCTCGGGGAGGGTACGGATGGGTGCAGGACGCGTTCGTCGTCCGCGAAGGTGCCGTCGCCTTCGCCGGCGGCCGTCACAGCTCCCTTCGCAGGTTTGAGCCCGACGATGTCCGCTTGCCCTGCTCCGGTGGTGTCGGCGAGGAACCGGTCACCGAGCCCGGCCCACCAGCCCGACTGCGCGCTGGGAGTGCGGGTGGCTCCGGCGCTCTGCCATGCGCCGGCGTCCTGGTCGCTTCCGAACCGCTTGACGACCAGCAGCATGTCGCTGAAGGAGGGTGTCGCTGCGGGGGCCGGCCGCAGCGCGGCCGAGCGGGACAGTCGCCAGGACTGGCGGCTGTTCCAGTGGCTCAGTGGTGCCCAGCGCAGGACGGGGTCGCTGGTGCGCTCGGGTGTGGCTGTGATGAACCGCCAGCGCTGGCTTTCCGCGCTGTCGTCGTACGCGCGCAGGACCACCCGGATGTCGTCCGCCGTGGGGTCGGCGAGGTCGAGGACGACCCCGTCGGTGGCGCCCTCGATGAAGTAGAGGCCGGCTTCGCCGTCGACAGGGACGACGTGCCAGTGCTGGTCCTTCTTGCCTGCGGTGGCGTCCCACTGGCGGACACCGCGGTCCGCGGCGGCGGGATTGTCGAGGACCTTGCCGCTGACCGCGTTGCGGATCACATAGGCCCGCTCGCCTTGTGTTTGTCCGCCTTGCGTGGCCTGTACGGGCGTGAGCTGCCACGGTTCCGGGCTCGGGCCACCGTCAGGAAAGTCGCGCACGACCAGTGCCCCGTCCGTTCCCGGCGTGGACCTGGCGCCGAGGATCTTCCCCGTGGCCGCGTTGACGATCTGAAGTTTCATTTCTTGCGTGGGCACGGGCATCGTGGTGCCTCTTCCAGGCGGTAGGGGCGTGGACTCGGGACAGGTGTGACGGAGAGGCGGCCGCGGCTCATGTGAAGACGTGGTGGTAGGGGACGTTCCACTCGTTGGGCAGCCGCGGGTAGAAGGTGTTGATGACCGTCCCGGTGAAGTCCCCGCCCCAGTTGTAGGTCACGCGCACCTCGCTGTCGGCTGCCACCGCGTGGTCCTTGAAGCCGAGGATGGCGTCGGGGTGGGTGATCGGCACGAAGGTGATCCCGCCCCACGGCGTCAGCGTGACGACCCAGAGCTGGGTGTCCTCGGGCGCGCCGTTTTTCCCGCGCCACAGGTCACCGACCTTGTCGGGCAGGCCCACCTGGACGGTGTCGGCCGTTGCCTCGGGGGCTTTCTGGTGGACGGTGATGCGCCGACGCTGCGGCTTGGGCGCGCCGTCGTCGCCGCGCCCGGCATCGGCCTGGCCGGCGCCGGTGGGCTTGGGTGTCACCTGGCCCGCGGCGCTCTCGATGAAGTACAGCGGTCGCTGTCCGAAGAAGCCGGCCGGGGTGATGTACCAGAGGTGGCCCTGCGCTTCCTTGGTGGCCGAGTCGAGCGCGGTGGACAGCTTGACTCCCTTGTCGTGGACGCTGTCCTTCAGGTCGGCGGGCCGCAGGAAGCCGCCGTTGAAGGCGTGGACGAGCATGACCGGCCGGTTCTCGACGAGCGCGGCCACGATCGCGTTGTCATAGCTGTTCACCGCCACCGGGCCGCCGACCACGAGGTTCGACATCGTCGTGCGTTCTTGGGTGTACATCGCGGGACCTCACCTGTTCTTGAAGTGGAGAACCATAAGCCAGCCACAGTGCAGCGCTTTTCCGTGCGACATTAGCGACGGTTTCAACCGCCCTGGATCGAAATAATCCGGCCTTTATGGACGGCCGAATCAAACACCCCCTACCGCCACATGAATCACGTCTGCAACAATCGTGTGCAAGACCTTTCGAAGCCGCTGATCGAGCGGCCGGCAGCGCTTCAACTTACCGTGTTTCTCGGCGACTTGGGAATGGCCGGTGCATTCCTTTCACTCGATTGAGCGTGATATGCCAAGGCTTCTTCCCGGAAAATGAGGCCGCTGATAGCTTCGAATTTCGAAAAGCGCGCAGATGCCTGTTCGGTTCCATCGAGCGCGTTTCGGAGAGAATCAGCCGAGGACTGGGAATGCCTTCCACTGCTTACAACCTGGAACGGTTCAAGCGCCATCCGCTGACGAAGAAGAACCTGCGGGAACTCAGCATCGACCTGCCGTCCCTCCTGAACCACCCCAACCTGGTCTACACCGACAACAACGGCGTGCAGCACAAGCCCGTCGGCATCTCCATCAACAAGTCGAGCTCCGGCACTTTCGCCGGCTCCGCGTTCGATCTGGGCTGGCTGGCCTACATGAATCTCGGGGAACCGCTGATCGAAGAGCGAGGCGACGTCACTCCGCCCCCGCCGGACACGTTCTCCTCACGCGCCTACGTCAACCGCAGCGACACGCACGAGATGACCTTCACCGACTCGGTCGAATTCACCGTGTCGAACGGAGTGACGTGGTCACTCCACGGGGACGCCAAGCTCACCTTCGGCGGCAGCATCGGCGCACAGCTGCAGCTGCAGCTGCAGAACCAGCTCAAGATGGACCTTCAAGCCCAGTTCGGGACGCAGCTGCGGAACGACATGGCGAACAAGAACGCCAACACGGTGACCAACAAGAACAGCAAGGACAGCGTCGGGGTCGACAACGCCAACGCCAACGAAACAGCCACAACGAACTCGACGGGCAACTCCGCGTCCAACTCCATGACGAATTCGGTGGCGTTCACCACCCAGGGCAGCGCCACCGGCAGCGCTTCGCTCAACGCGCAGCTGGCACTTGGCCTCGCGGCCACCGTCGGCGGCTCCCTGACGACCAGCTGGACCTCAAAATCCCAGATCTCCGGCAAGGTCCCGAAGGACTCCCGTGTGGAAACCATCGCCACGCAGCGGCGTGCCCACAGGCATTACGAGTACGAGATCCCGGTGACCTTCGCCGGGTTCCTCGCGGTGAGATACGCCGTGCCGGTTCCGGTCCTGTCTCCCCCGCAGCCCGGGGCCTTCCCCGGCCTCGCCCAGGTGGTCGCCCGCGACATCGCCGACATCAACCTGGCCGGCGGCGGATACCGCATGAAGGGGCGGATGGAGGTCGTGTCCTCCCTGGACGTCCACCACACGATGTTCGAAGCCGAGCCCCTGACCTTCAGTCCACGAGCCCTGTACAAGGGACCTTGACCGGCCGGCAGCACCGCCACGACGACGACCAGGGGTAATGACCATGGTGTTCGACAATATTCTCGGTTTCGCGCAGAACAGCGCGGGGCTCTTCTCGGTGAAGGCCGGCGCAGCCGAGTCGCAGCCGGGTGCGGACGTCGACTTCGAGGACGCCCAGGAGGACACATACGACGACAAGAACACGAGCCTGTTCGTCCAATCGATCCACGGGGCATCCTCCCGGGCGAAAGTCGTACAGGAGCAGTCACCCGAAGCGCGGGTCATCATGGGCATCCTCGGCTCCTTCATCCAGACCACCCGGGACTCGGCCCGTACGCAGTCCCAGCACGCCCACGCCGACTCGGTCTCCGGCACAGCGTCCGCCGGCATGTCAAAGGCGAGTGAGACGGTGAAGAGGGAAGGCGGCCTGCAAAAGAACGAGGACCTCCAGGACAAGCCGGACAAGGAGGCTTACGCCAAGGTCCCCGAGGCTCCGGAGTCACCCACGGCCGCACCGCCCCCCAAGGCGCCCCAAGCGGCCGCAGAGCCTCCGCAGAAGCTGGGGAAGACCAAGACGACCGAGACGACCACCGAGGAACCGTCCGGCTCCCAGTAGCGCTCAAGCCACGAGGAGGCAGGGGCATGACCGCCCCTGCCTCCTCGTGCGTCACACCGGGAGCAGGTGCCACTGACGGTCCCTGGGAGGACCCGCCGCCTCGTACTGCTTGATCACCGTACGGGCGTTGGTGTCGACTCCCAGGAGCAGACCACTGTTGCGGTTCGCGATCTCGTACACCCGCGGAGTGCCGGTCACCGCGCCCACCGGGATCAGCCGCCAGTGCTGGTGGTGCGCGTCAGCGCCCTCATAGGCGCGCTGCGCCACCACCGCCCCCTTGGTCTCCTGCGCTCCCACAATCTCCAGGACCTTGCCGCTGCGCACGTTCTCGATCCGGTACAGGACCTCGCCGTCGTCCTGGCCCGCCGCGATGAGCCGCCACCGCTGGTGATCCCTCGGGGCGGAGAGGATCTGGTGGACCTCGGCCCCGTCCTTGGTGGACTCACGCACGACCGACATCCGCAGCCTGCTGCGGACGTTGGCCCAGGAGACCACCGTGCCCGAATCGGGCAGCCCGGCCAGCTTCGCCGACGTGACCTTTCGGACCCGGTTGTTGGTGTAGTCAGCGATGTAGAGGGTGTCGACGCAGTCCACAGCGAGCCCGTGCGGGGAGCTCAGCTTGGCCGAAGCGGCCGACTCGCCGTCACCGCCGAAGGTCGCGGCGCCCGTGCCGGCGAGAGTGCTGATCTTTCCATCGGCCGCGACCTTCCGAACCCGGTGGTTGTTGGTGTCGGCGATGTAGAGAGTGTCAGTGCTGTCCACTACCACTGCCATAGGCGAGAACAACGGTGCCAAGACGGCCTGGACGCCGTCACTGCCGAAGGTCGCGGCACCTGTGCCGGCGACCGTGTTGATCTTCCCGTCGGCCTTCGTGACCTTCCGGACCCGTTGGTTGCCGCAGTCGGCGATGTAGAGGTCGCCTGCACTGTCCACCGCCACGGCGGTGGGGTTCTTCAGCTGGGCGGAGGTGGCGACGGTACCGTCAGGGGCCAAGGCCGGGGCGCCCGTCCCGGCGACCGTTCTGATCTTCCCATCAGCAGCCGTGATCTTCCGGATCCGGTGGTTGCCGTAGTCGGCGATGTAGACGTCGCCCGCGCCATCCACCGCCACACCGAACGGCGTGTTCAGATGGGCGGTGGTGGCGGAGACGCCCTCACCGCCGTAGGTCGCGGTGCCGGTTCCGGCGAACGTGTGGATCTTCCCATCGGCCATGGTGATCTTCCGGATCCGGTGGTTGCCGGAGTCGGCGATGTAGAGATCGCCCGCGCTGTCCACGGCAATCCCGCGCGGGTAACTCAGCGGGGCTGAGACGGCGGACACACCCTCTGCCCCGCGCCCTGCACTCCCCGTTCCCGCGACCGTGCTGATCTTCCCGTCAGTCGTGACCTTCCTGATCCGGTGACCGCTGTATTCGGCGACGTAGAGGGTCCCGTCGCGGTCCACCGTCATCCCGTACGGACCGCTCAACAGAGCCGAAACGGCCAGCTCCTTGTCCCCTTTGGGCGCCCCCGCGGTACCCGTTCCCGCGACCGTGCTGATCAGGGCAGTGAACTCCTCGCCCGCTGCAGCTCCCGTGCTACCAGTGCTCATCTGCATCCCTTCACCGTTCACCCGACCGCCGACCTGATGATGACGTCCACGGCGGACAAACAGAACGAAAAGCAGGACCCCGGATCACACCTCCGTCTGGAAACGGAGCGTTTGCCCATCTGGGGCTTTGCGGCGCCTCCCGCACAAGGCCAACCACTCGCCGACACACGGCCGAAAGGCCAGCCACCCTCACGAGGGAACAACAGGCGCGGCATTGACGAAGCCCGGCTCCACTTTCGCTTTGCGTCGCGGTATGCGGCGGCGAAGGCGGTGAGCCTGGTCGTGGTCCCGGCCGCGACGCCGGCTACACCGTTCTCGGGAAGGTCGTCAAAGGCATGGACGTGGTCGACATCATCGCGAAAGGCCACACGACAATCAGGCAGGGCATGCAGGACGTGCCAATCGACACCGTGGTCATCAGTTCCACCCAGCTCGCCTCCTAACCCCAAGACTGCAACCGTGATGTGCCGGGCAGCGGGACGGTGTCGGGCTGGCGGAGGTAGTCAGCCGTGACGGCGGTGGGGCTGCATGCCATGAGCTTGCTGACTCCGGCGGCCCGGACGCATCCGTTGTCCGGTGAAGGGCGGCGGGTGGGGATGTGCTGGCCGTACATCCATACGGTGTGATCGCTCGTTGGTGAGTTCTCCCCCCTCTCCACCTGGTGTGACACGACGCTGGAAGACGCGGCGCTCAACCGGCGCCTTCACATTCTTCCGTGGGTGGGGGTAGGCATGACACGGGGAGCGGAACACCGTGGAAGTCCGGAACAGCAAGTGGTGCTGCTGGTGGCGGGGCTGGCCGATCTGGCGGTGAGCACCTTGGGTTCGGCGCTCGGCACGGTGCGAGGGCTGCTGCGTCGCTCGGACACGGCGGAGCTGGCGGCTGAGGCCGAGCAGGACCTGATCGCGCGCGGTCGCCTGGTGCTCGACCAGTACGCAGCCGCGCCACCGGCCCATCTGGAGGTGCTCGCCCGGCAGGCCATGGCCCGGCAGGCCGGCGATGGTGTCTGAACGCTGGGAGCCGCTTGCGTTCAAAGCGCGCGTCGATGAGGTGCTGTGCGACTTCGTCGCCCGGGAGGCCGACCAGTTCGCGGCGGTCGATCCGGCTCTGGAGCCCGTCGCCCGGCAGCTGGAGCAGGCGGTCGCGGAGGGCAAGCGGCTGCGGGCGGCGTTTTGCTACTGGGGCTGGCGTGCGGCTGGGCAGCCGGACAGTGATGCTCTGGTGCGGGCGGCGGCTTCCATGGAGCTGGTGCACGCCGCCGCGATCGTGCACGACGACCTCATCGACGACAGTGCGCTGCGTCACGGCCGCCCCACGGCGCATGTCGCCCTGCGGATCGCGTTGCGGCGCCGGCCGCGTGCGGTGAACGCGGCCCGCTCGCTGGCGATGCTGGTGGGGGATCTGCTGATGTCGCTGGCCGGTCAGTTGTTTGTCTCCAGCGGTTTGCCGGCCGCCTACCTCGGTCGGGCCCGCCCCCTGTGGGTGGCGCTGGCCCGCGAGCTGATCGCCGGAGAGTGCCTGGAGATTCTGCACACCGGTGCCATGCCGGACACCTCCGCGTCGTTGAAGGTGATCCGGTACAAGACCGCCAAGTACACCGTCGAGCAGCCTCTGCTGATCGGCGGCGCGCTGGCCGGCGCCGGTGAGCGGCTGCGGGAGGGGTATTCCGCGTACGGGTTGCCGCTGGGCGAGGCATTTCAGCTCAGGGACGACCTACTGGGCCTGTTCGGAGATCCGGAACGCACCGGCAAGGCCAACCTCGACGATGTGCGCGGCCACCGGCCCACCGCCCTGCTGGCGGAAACATGGCGTATCGCCAGTGGCGAGGAGCGGGAACAGCTGCGTGCCCTGCTCGGCCGACGCGACCTGAACGGAGACGGTCTGGAAGCCGTGCGCGCGCTGATGCAGCGGCTGAAGGCGCCGGACCGCATCGAAGAAATGATCACCGCGCGCGTCGAAGAAGCCACACGCTGCCTGCACGACCTGGACCTTCACGGTCACGCCACCGCTGCCCTGACCGCCCTTGCTCAGTCGGCGGCGGTCCGCCACCACTGACGCCCTCGCAGCACGGCCGCACCGCACCGCCACATGCCCGCGACGGCGCCCCGCTCGCCCCGCACGACCAAGGAGCCCTGTGATGAGCTACACCGAGGCATCGATGGACGCCCTGCGCCAAGCCGGTGACGAACTCGCCGACGCCACCGTCGCCACCCTGTTCGAGCGCGGCGAGGTCGGCACGTTCAACACCCTCATGCGGTACGTGTCCACCGCCGGCGCTCCCCTGCCCGACGGGCTGCCCGACGTGGCCCGGGAATACCTCCAGGTCACCAGCGCCCCGCCGGCCTGGGTGGACTGGACCGAGATGGAAAAGGCCCGCCTGTTCTTCATCGACAACAACGTGCACATCTCCACCGCGCTGTCGTTCGCCTCCATGCCAGCCTGCTACGTCGTCCCGCACGTGGCCCAGCTGCTGTCGGCCACCCACGGACTGAAGTACCCCTCCAAGCGGATGGCGGAGACCGGCCAATTCACCGTCTACCTCATGCAGCCAGGCGCTTTCGAGACCGGCAGCCGCTTCATCCCGGCCGCCCAGAAGGTCCGCCTCCTGCACGCCTCCATCCGCCACCACCTCAAGCGCGAGAACCGCTGGGACACCACCGCACAGGGCGTGCCGATCTGCCAGGAGGACATGATCGGCGGGCAGATGTTCTTCTCCTTGCTCGTCCTGGACTCCCTGCACCGCCTCGGCATCCACATGTCCACCGAGGGCGCCGAGGCCTACTTCTACGCCTGGCGAGTCGTTGGAGCGATGCTCGGCGTCGACCAGGACACCGTCCCCAAAACCCTCGAGAAGGCCCGCCAGTTCCTCGACCTGTACATGATGCGGCACATGGGCCCGTCCGCGGAGGGCACCCATCTGACCCGGCAGCTGATCGACCTGTACGAGGAAGTCGTCCCCGGCACGTTCTTCGACCCGATCGTCTCCGCCCTGATCCGCCACCTGATCGGCGACACCTGCGCCGACTGGCTCCAAGTCCCGCGCACCCCCTGGGACACCGTCGTCAAAGCGGTCCCCCACCTGCTCGGCATCCTGGAGACCATCGAGGACCGCTCACCGCTCGGCGCCTGGGCACTAGACCGCCTCGGCCACCTCACCACCATCCTCGAACTGTCCTCCCTCACTCGCGGACGCGTCATGCACTACGCCATCCCCGAACAACTGAAGAACGACTACGGCGTCACCCCCACCATGCCCCGCACCCACCGCTGGACCCCACCCGCACCCAGCATCACCTGACACACAGCGCAGCCAAAACGCCACGGCCACAACGACCGCGACCCGAGTGGAGACGAGCCCTGACGATGCCCGTCATTGGTTGTCCCATCGGAACAGGCGGACCGCGAGAGCGGCGGTCACGGCCCCGAAGCAGGCGAGGGCCATGGTCGGATGGATGGGCGTCGTCGTGGGGTTGTGCTCGCTGGAGAGGGTGGCGAGTAGTGCGGTGTTGAGGTGGCTCAGGGCATCGGTTCGGCGGTCTGCCGCAGCCCCGTCGGCGCCTGGGCGAGGTCGAAGAAGGTACCGGACAGCAGGGCCATGGGCATGACGAGGAAGTTGGCGAGGGCAGAGGCCGCTTCCTCGCTCTGACAGACGGCTCCGACGAGCAGTCCGAGGGCGGAGAAGGCGATGGCGCCGAGAAGGATCACGGGCAGGCTCAGACACCAGTGCTCGCCGAGCCGGACGTCGAAGACGGGGAGCAGGGCGACGCCGAGGAAGGTGGCCGTCTGGGCGAGGGTGACCGGGAGGTTGGTCGTCGAGCGGGAGAGGAGTACGGCGGTCACGGTCACGGGGGCGAGCCGGATGCGACGCAGCAGTTGGCGGCGGCGCCAGGAGACTACCGACATGCCCATCCCGAAGAGAGTGGTCGTCGACGGCAGAGTGGACGTAGTCGACGTGGTGCCGCGGCGGCCCGGGCAGCGGAGGAGTGGCTGGCCCACTTCGTCGCCTTCGATCTGCTGCGGCTGTCCGGGACGGACACGACCTCTAGGCCATATCGGGGGCGCAGGGCCGCGCTGGAGTCCGTGTTCGTCGCCGGTCGGCTGTCGGCGCCGTGGGCGCTGTGCCCGTCGACCACCGAGCCGATGTCGTCCGCGAGTGGCTGACGTCGGCGCCGGTCGGCATGGAGAGGGTGGTCTGCAAGCGGCTGGACGGCGCCTACGAGCCGTCAGGGGCTGGTTGAAGTAGGTCCGCGAGACGAGCGGGTCGGGCGGCCACCCGGGCAGGTGACCGCCCGCGCGTTGTCACACGCTGAAGTAGAAGCGCACGGCCGTACCGTCGTCGCCGCCGCGCCCGACGTACCGGACAGCGCACCCGGCCGGTCGCTCGCCACGCCGTCCGGCATGAAGTTCGACGGCACCCGGCAGGGCGTCACCGCCACCTGGAACAAGGTCTTCGGCGCGCACACCTACGACGTTCAGTGGCGTGAGGTCACCACCGACTCGAACGCGGACTGGCAGGACGTGGTGCCCGGTGTGAGCGCCCCGCGCTACGACCTGTCCTGGCAGTTCACCGACCAGCCCTACGACGGCCACACCTACGAGGTGCGGGTCCGCGCGGTCGCCGGTGACGGCGCGGCCAACCGTTCCCCGTGGTCCTCGGTGGTCCGGGGCAAGGCGGCGCCGACGACGGCGGGGCGGCCGCCGGGGCTCACCGCGACGGCCGGCGCGGGCTCGATCGACGTGCGCTGGTCGGCTCCGACCGACTCGCACAGCGGCTCGATCGTCCGGTACGCGGTATGGGTGTACGACAAGAGCACCCCGGTGAACCACTCCCGGATCATCGGCTACCCGGCCTCCGCCCGCTCCGCCCGCTCCGCCAGGATCACGGGGGTCACCGCGGGTCACGCGTACGTGATCCTGGTCTGCGCCTGGAACGCGTCGGGTGAGGGGAAGCCGAGCATGAGCGACACGGTGGTCCCGGGCTAGCGACCGGGTGCGCCGTCTGTGCCGAGCGCTCCGTTCGGGGAGACGGGTGGGCTGCCGGCGAGTGTCATTTTGTCGGCGTGCCGATCCGAAGCCGGTTGCCGTCAGGGTCGCGCAGCTCAATCTCACGCGCCCACGGAGCGTCCTTCGCCTGCACACCGAACTCGGAGGCGATGGCCTCGACATCACGCATGCGGAGGTAGACCAACGTGTCAGGGCGGGCATCGCCCTTGTGCTCCGACAAGAACAACCGCACCCCGCCCCGGGCGACCTCGACGAACACGGGAAGCCCCGGTTCGAAGCGATGTTCCCACTGCTTGACGAAGCCCAGCCGCTCGTACCACGCGAGCGCCGCCGCAGCGTCCTCGACGCGAAGAATGGGAATGACTTCCTCGTTCATGGCGCCATCGTACGCAGACCGCCCAGGGCGAACGTTGCCTGCCGCGGCACGATGCCGTGCTTGAGATGCGGTGACAACGCATGGCGTATCAGCGTGAGTTGGACGATGGCTTCGCAGCGGACGGCGAGTTTTTCGTAGCGCGTCGCGACTCCTCCGGCCTGTCTGAGGAGCCCGATCCGGCATCGGACTTTGTGCCTGGCCTTGTATCGCTCACGGTCGAAGCCGGGCGGGCGGGCACCGGTCGAACCTCTGCGAAGGCGGTGCCCCGCCTGGTCGCGCTTCTGCCCAAATGGTGTGCGGGATCTGCCGGCGCCGCAGGTAAGGCGGATCTGACAGGAGGAGTATGCGCGGTCGGCCAGGACATGAGCTGGCCGGGTGCGCGGATGTCCGCCACCGATCCGCGGAACACTGATGCCGTCACGGCCGCCGGGCCGTCCAGCAGGAGGGTGATGAGCGGCGGCTCGTGCGCGACCAGAGCCGTCACGTCTGCCGGATACTTCGCCACGACCTCGAGCGCGGTGACCGCTCCCCCACTGCTGGCGAACATCTCAACCGGCCCGTCCCCGAGCGCCTCGATGACAGCGTGCACGTCGTCGGCCTGAGCCTGCGGCGTGTGGTCGACCCGCCCGTCCTTACGAGCGCTGCGACCCAGGCCGCGCGGGTCATAGGTGACCACGGTCCGCTCAGGAAAGCGCGCGGCGAGCGCGACGAAGCCACTGGCGTCCATGGGTTGCCCGATCATGAACAACGGCGCGCGTCCCTCTGCCGCCGGCAGCGGCCCGCGAACGTCATAGACCAGGTCCGCGCCGGCTGTTTCGAGCGTGTGAGTCTCCATACCTGTGCAGACCGGCCCCGTCCCCGAAACTCATCGGCGCGGCAGGCACCGCTCCGCGAGAGGGCCACGCTCCCACCTCGGAGCGCGCCCGCGCCTGATGACAGGAGTGCTACCGGGAGCTCCGGCGCCGCGGCGGCCGACGACCCGGACGCGTTCATCCGTACCCGGAACCGCCCCTGATGTCCGCCATCACATGCCGTCCCACGGCATCACGGACCCAGCGCCCCGCCTGCGAATCCTCCACGGCAGCGGACCACCACACCCAAGCGCCCTCCAGGCGGGCTCTGCGTATCCATGCCGACAGGTTTCCATGAGTGCCGCCATCAGCCTTCATACGGACCCTGGGGTCGGGTGTACGACCTGTTCCGTCGCCGGCAGCGGGACGGCACCCGGCGGCGGATCTTCACCGCGCTGCAGGCACGGGCCGACACCAAAGGCCTGATCACCTGGGATCCCAACGTGGACTCCACGGCGTGTCGGGCTCACCCGCACGCGGCCCGGGCGAGGAAAAGGCGGACCTCCCAAAAAGAGCCGGCCGGCGGCATCGCCACCGAGCCGGACGACCACGCCCTGGGAAGCGCTCCGGCCTGACCGCCAAGCTCCACCTGATCACCGAGCAAGGACAAAACCCCCATGCCGGACGTGGACGCCGCTGCGCAGCCCGGGCCCCCCGCAGTTCGAGCCCGTCCTGGAGAAGGCCCGCGTGCCCCCCCATCGGGACAGGCCGCCCCCGCGCCCGGCCCGATCGTGTGCGCGCCGACAAGGCGTACGCGTCGGGTGCCTCTGCAGAGACGGCACACGTTGATGAGGGACGCCGCGGTCCTCCCTCCGGGATTGATCGTTCTCACGGGTACGGTCAGCCCCTCCGCCCGGACCGCTGCAGAACCCGTCAACTACGAGAATCATTAGGTGCGCGGCTCCGGCAAGACGGCGTCGGCGGTGATCGCATCGGCTATCTGTTCGACGGTATATCCGTCGGTGTCTATGCGCAGATCACCGATCCCGGCATCTTCCAGGCCGGCGGCCGATGCCACCGCCTGGTCGGCGACGTGGAGCAGGCGTGTGACGGACTGCCCCCGCAACGGGTCGCCCGGTTGGGCCCAACTGCCGCCTTGTCCACGGGACATGATGCGTTCCGTCAGGTGCTTCCGTCCGGCGTGCAGTCGGCACAGCGTGAGCTCGGTCGCAGGCAGTGCCTCGGAGTACGCCTTGACCGTGGCCTCGTCCTCGACCGGGCCGGACATGATCAGGCACTGGGCCCCGGCCGCACGGTAAGTCCGCCAGACGGCGGCCAGGTTGCGGGCCTTGACCCGGTGGTTGGCGGGATCATCCGGAACCGGGCGGCAGAAGCCGAGCTGGTCGAGATCAAGGTACGCGGCGGTGGCACCAGCGCCCAGGACTCTTTGGTAGACCTCGAAGCCGACCGTCGACTTGCCGACGCCGGTCGCGCCGCACAGCCACAGAACCGGAAGATCAGCGGAAGGCTCCGCCTGTGCCAAGGCCGAGCTCCTGCCCGCAGCGGTGACCGCCGACGGCTCGGGCGGGTCAGCTGACCGGCCGAGAGCCGAGGCCGGCCATCCGCCGGTTCGCTCCCCGACACGCCGCGCCACCTCGTTCACCAGCGATTGGCTGGTGTCGACGCAGGCATCTGCGAAGGTGCTCGCATCCAGGGCGTCGGCTTCCCGCAGCACCCCGTCGACCAACTCGGCAGGATTCGCACGACCGGTGAACCGCTGCCGAAGCACCTCCCGGTCGGCACGCAGGCGGCAGACCGTCACCGCGGCCTGCGGAATCTGGTCGACGTGCACTCCGCAGGCGGGATCGACGACACCCGAAACGATGAGACACCGGACGCCGGCCGCCCGGAAACCGGCCACCACCGCATCAACGTTGCGTGCCTTCATACGGTGCCGCCCTGGATCTGCCGCAGGCTCGGGGTAGCAGATCCCCAACTGGTCAACATCAACGAAACCGATCTCGATCCCGGCCCTTTTGAGGTGGGAGTACATCTGCCAGGCGACCGTGGTCTTCCCGACTCCTGGCGGACCGCAGAGCCACAGCACGGGGAACACAGGGCCCCTCACCAGCTTGCCGCCGGATCCGGGCGACGCGCCCCGAGCTTTGGAAGCGCGGGTTCGATGAAAGAGACCATGGCCCCGGATTCTCTCCATCGCGCACGTGCCTGTCGACAGACTTTGGCGCGCTCGCGGAACGCCCCAGCGAGGAGCAGGAACAGGCACTCATCAAGGGCTGTCCCGTGAGCGGTGCTTCAGTCGGCGGGGCAGGACGCAGGTGACAGGAGTCGGTGGCAACGCTGACCGCCGGTAGGGGACGATCACGACATGCACGGCCCTGCTCTCGCCGGACGGCGTCAGAACACGTCGAGCGGTGTGGTGCCCTGCTGACGTCGGATCGATGCTCGGCTCGATGCTCGGCCTGGCGCTTTCCACGCCGGGCGGGAGAGGACGGGTGTGTCGCTCACTGTTCAAGATCGCCTGGCCGTCATCGACTGAGTTCCTCTCCTCGTCAGCATCGCAATACCGGCTGCACGAGGTCCGCGGGACCCTGATTCTCGACCGCGTGCTTTTCGAGCGCATGCGGCAGACGGCCACTGCCGTCGGCCGCAGGAGCGGCCACGTCCCGGACAGTTCGGTTGCCGCCTGGATCTGGACGGATGGGAACCGGAACGCCTCACCGCCATCAGGTCTGCCTTTCCTTCATGCACGCCGCCGCCGAGCCTCCTCGTGCCGCTGCGCACCTGCTCGAATGCGCGTTGTTCACCACCGTCTGGGAGACATCCGACGAGCAGCACCACAGCGCGCGCCGTTCACAGCCCTGCTACTCCGAGCCGTGCCGGGGCGTACTCGGTGTCTGGTCATGACACGGTCGACGAACGCCTCCGTTGGCGGCCGGTTTCGGCCGGTAGGCTCTGGCCCCGACGGAGGCCCGCGAACCGCCGCGCCACGGCCATTGCGGAAGGGGAACGTGATGATCGCTGCGGAGTACGGCTACGAGGTGCTGCCCGGAGCGGCGGTGGACACGCCGGGCGTGCAGGACGTCCTGCGGCGGCGTGAACGCGGCCTGCGGTGGGGCCTTTTCGCATTGACCGCCGAAGTGCTGCTGCTGGCTGCCGTCCTCTCTCTTGCGGGCCCCGGCTCCGCCCCGGGCTTGGTCACCGCCGCCTGCATGATCCCCGTCATCGCGGTCACGGCCGGCCTGACGCTGTTGTGGCGCCGGGCGCGACGTCGGGAGCGGCTGGTGATGTCCACCTACGGCTGGCAGGTCTGGCCCGTGCGGACTCAGGACGTCCGGGTGGTGGCCGCCGAGGGTGAACGGGTCCAGGGCCGCCGCTGGGGTACGGACGGGCGGGTCGTGCTGCTCCAGCCGGACGGCCAGAGCCACTGCTCGTTCCCCCTCCCCGCGGACGGCTGGGACGGCCCCCGTCCGCGGGGGTCCCGCCCGCCGGAGCGAGTGTGGTTCGCCGGTGACACCCGGTTCGGCGGCATGGTCGCCGAACCGGGCGGGCTGCCCTTCCGCTACGTCGTCCGCTCCGTGCCGGGCACGCGTCGTGGCACCAAAGCGGAGGACGAACTGGCCCGCCGCGCCGGACTGATGCCCCGCAACCGGCGGCGGTAGGCGTTTTGGACGCCTGTCAGCCGGATGTCGGGTGCTGGAGCATGCTGGGCCTGACGAAGACGGCGTGCGGCAGGCCTGTGCCCGGCCGCTGCCGAATGCAGGCGCCGGTCGGGCGGTCGGTCCGGCTGTGGTGGGGCGCTCAGTCGAGGAGGCGGCACAGCAGCAGATACCGAGTCCGCCGGCCCTGCTCCGCACCTGCCCCAGGAAGACTGAGCCCCTTGCCGGTTTCGTCCCCGCCGCGGGCCTCTGGTCTGACGTCCTCCCCGGAGCCCGTGCCAGGTTCGCCTCCTGCTCAGGCCAGCAGGACATCCTCACCCGCCGTCACAGGGACGATCTGCTCGGCCGACGGCGCCTTGGCCTTCACCGGCGTCCCGAAGTTCGACAGCGTCATCGTCGTCATGGCCTTCACACCGCCGAAGCAGGACAGCCGGACCTGAACGGCGCGCCCCTTCCCATCGACCCACACGTCCGCGTAGACGGGCATGTCGTCGCCCAGCTTCTCACGCAGGTCGTTCAGCCCTCGCTTGGTCTGCGCCGTCATCCGCAGCGTCGCGGTGGCGTGGTCGATCGTGCCCCGGTAGTGCACCGCAGGGGCGCCGTTCACCTGTTCCTTGCCCTCGTTCGACACCTGCCGCATCGCCTTCACCTGGCGCAGCAGGTGCTCCGGGTCGTTCAGCGGCGCCCGCAGGAAATAGCGGGTGAGTGCCTCGCTGCGGACGGCCGAGGCCCACTTGTCCTCGCC
Organism: Streptomyces sp. NPDC013187; assembly: GCF_042899705.1. Taxonomy (NCBI): domain Bacteria; kingdom Bacillati; phylum Actinomycetota; class Actinomycetes; order Kitasatosporales; family Streptomycetaceae; genus Streptomyces; species Streptomyces sp. NPDC013187. The sequence goes on from NZ_JBIBAF010000011.1 coordinate 53,311, forward strand.
CACCTCCCGCGAGCCCCGCACATAGACAGTGTCGCCGACGAAGACCTCCTCGACGGGGTCCATGCCGCTGTCCTCGAACTCCACCGTGAGCCGGCCCCTGTCACCCGCCAGGTCGAAGGCGCCGGCAATGGCGAACACGTAAGTCCTGGGGCTGCCGACGGACTTCAGCTCGATCTTCTCGTCCACACGGGCGCTGTCCGCGCTCGTCCTGTCGATCGCGGCACGCACGGCCGCCCCGTGATCCTTGGTCTTGTCCGCACTCTCCTGCGAGTCACTGTCCGTGCTGCCGGAACAGGCGGTGCACAGCAGGAGGACAGAAGCGCAGAGGAGGTGGGCGCGGCGCATGAACTCTCCGGGGAATCGTTACTGTGGCAGGGCGGAGCCCGAGAGGGGGCCTGCAGATCGTCGCACAAACCGGTGACGGGGCCGGAGGGTTTGGGCCCTGACGCCCTGTTCCTTTAGCCGGAGGTCGCCGTCACCCCGTTCGCTTATCCAGCCCGATGGGATTCGCGCGCCGAAGGAGCCCGGAAGCTCCAGCGAGTGTCCAGTGTCGACATCGGCGCAGCGGTCCCCGGGTGGGGTGAACCAGGAGCGCATCGTGGCGTCCCGGTCCCGGCGGGCAGTGCCTGTGGTACGTGATCGGAAACCTCATGCGCACCACTGCAATCGCCGCCCCGGCGCTCGCCCCGGTGGCCGTCCCGGCCTCCGCGTCCGGCAGTTCCGGTGCGGTGAAGGCGTCGCGGCACGGGGCACTCAAGACCGGCCACCTGAGTTGACCTCGGGGTACATGGACACGCAGCCGGACGGGCAGTCAATCGCTAAGCTGGGCACTCCTTCCGCCTCGTCCGGGGAGTAGCGTGCCGCCGGCCTTCGTCCACCGGATCACCAAATACGACCCCGCCGACCGCGACGAGCACGGCCACTACACCGGCGCCGAGGACGCGGTCAGCGACCACGGACCCGTCGAAGCGGCGTACCTGGCGGCGATCGCCGCCTTCGCGGAGGCATCCGACATCGACCGGTTGGAGATCCGCGAACCTGCGGTCACCGGCTTCGTCCACTTCGGTGTGGAGCCGCCGGTTGAGGGGCACGGCCTCGGCGGGCTCTTCCCGCCCGACCTCACCGGCTACCACGATGGGGCCGAGGTCCCGCTTCCGGTAGCCCTGGAACTGGTCCGGGTCATGCTCCGCGACCAAGGCGCTTGGTGCCGACTGGAGGTGGGGGATTTTTTCACCGTGCATGTCGGGTGGGACCAGTATGTGTACGTGGGCAGCGACCGGCCCTGTGCGGAGGCCGTGGCCCGGACGCGGGCACTCGGCCTCTTCCCGGAACCGCTTACGGCCTCGCCCTACGCGGCCGAGGTCGACGAAGCGGAAGTGACGGAGCCAGCCGACGAGCACTTCTGGATACGCGTGCACACCGCTCTGGCCTCACGGCATGCCTTGCTCCTCGAGGAAAGCTACGTTCGCAACGCCGCACGCTGGCACCGAATCACGCCGGAGAACCTCGACACAGTGCGCGCCGGTCTCGGCCCGCGCGCCCTGCTGACCGTCTGGCCCGACCTGACCCCAGACGTCGGCGCCGTCCTCGCCGCATTGCCCCAGGATGAATCCATCGACTTCGTCTGGGAGGCGCAGGACGGGACGATCAGCCACGCGATCGTCGACGACACCGACTACCAGGAGCTCAGCGCCCACGTGGCCGATGCCCGCGCCGCCTGCGCCCTGCCCCTGTCCCTCGCCGGACAGCACCCGCTGCTCTGTGCTGCCCTCCCGGACAGCGACGGCGTCCTGCGCGCCCGGTGGTGACCCGGTTAGCGCGCCGGCACCCGCCCGGTCGGTGGGCGTCCCTTGGTGGAGCTCGAGCCCACCGACCACTCTCTCGCCGCAGAACAGCGCACGGGGATCAGCCTGGACCGCGTACGGGAGATCGCGGCGACCGTGCTCCACACCGGCGACGGCGAGGAGCAGTGATGGCTGACAGGCCGATGTCGTCCATCCCTGTCGGGCCCCTCGGTCTGAGTCGCAGGGCCCAGTGGTTTGTCGAGGTAGAGGGCATCCACGGGCACCGGCAGGACGTCCTGCGACACGCGAGGCGTGGATGAGGGGGGATCACCGCCGCGGAGATCGACCGGGTCGCCGTATTCCAGGACCGCTGGGGCGGTCTCGCCCTGCCGCCGGTCCCGTTCTACGAGGGCGGTCCGCGCATCTTGGACTCCTACTGCCCGAAGCTGATGTCCGCAGAAGGCTGGTCGTTCCCCGCACGGACTGCCGGGTGTCGATGCCCTATGGATGCGCGATCGGCCCCAACGGGACGTTTCGGGATCGATGCCCACCGCTGGACACCCCTGCATGCCGACACGGACGGATGGGTGGACTCCCTGGCGCTGGCCGCCCATGCCCGTCGCTGGGCCAAGACCATCACGAGAATCACGGGCGAAGCCGTCGAGTCACTGGGTTTCGGCGGATTCGAGCCGGTTCCCGAAGTGCAGGGCGTGACCGACACCTGGTGGCGGGGCATGGACTCGCTTATCGCCCTGTACCGGGCGAGGCCGTGGGTCTTGACGCCCCGCAGTGCCTCGAAGCACACGTTTACGGCGGCCTCGACGAGTGGGGGCTCCACGGCGACTGACTCGTGGGGGCCGGATCTGAGCATCCAGATGGCCAGAAGGGCCAACTATCGTGGCCCGCAGCAGCTCCCACAGTTGCCGGGATCCTGAAGCCCACACGGCCAGGGTCTGGCGGTCCACCAGCGCAGCCGCTGCTCTTCGGCGAAGTCCACCGCCGACCTGGTCACCTGCCGTTGGTCACGATCACCGCGATGTCCGTGCCGTGCACTGGCCGTGCCTGCCTTTGAAGATCTGCAGATCCGGTGTGCCCACGGCCGAGGTGCGGGCACCGTTGCGCCGGTGCTGGCACCGAACGGCGGCCGACCGCGGTGGAAGGCATCAGGTGTGACCTGGACGCTGCCGGACCCGATGCTGAGTTCGCCCGTACCCGAGACCCGCCTACGTCCCGGCCGGCCGCGGAGTTGAAATGGGACGGCTTCCGGGCGCCCGTATCCGTCGACGCCGGGAGAGTGGTGCTGCGCTCCCAGCGCGGCACCCAGTCGGGCCCCGCCTTCCCGGAGATCGTGGACGGCGCCGCGCAGCTGCCCGACGCGACTTCGCTGGACGGTGTTATGTGACCTGTACGGGTGTCTCAGACCCAAGGTGTCTCAGGGGACGCACCCCCATAGCCGAGACGCGTTCGCCTCCGATGGTTCGGGGAGCCGGAAAAGGAAACAGGGCCGTGCGGCCGTCGGCGCGGCGCAGATAACCTGCGCGAATGAAGCGGATTCAGCGGGCCGCTGGCGCGGTCGTCGGCTCAGCGGTGGGTGACGCCCTGGGAGGCCCCTTCGAGTTCGGTCCCCAGGGAGCGTTATCGGTACGGTTTCCCGCGCCTGGTGCCGGTGGCGAGATGTGCGGAGGCGGCGGCTGGGACCGCGGCGAGGCCACTGACGACACACAGATGGCCGTCCTGGTCGCGGAATCGCTGCTGGAACGGGGCGGACTGGATCTGCCGGACATCTTCGCCCGCTTCCAGCGGTGGGCAGCATCAGACCCCAAGGACATCGGCCTGCAGACCGAAGACGTCCTGACCAACGGCATGCCCTGGGGCCTCGCCGCCGCGATCCATTCCCAGTTCAATCAACGAGCAGCCGGAAACGGCTCCTTGATGCGGGCCTCGGCCTCCGCGGTCCACTTCGCAGCAGCCGGCCAGGAAGCCACCATGGATGCGGCCCGCCGCATCGCCGCCCTCACCCACGGCGACCGCGCGGCCTGGGAAGGCACCGCGATCTTCCACGAACTCATCCGCGTCACGCTCGAGGACACCGACCCCCTCACCGCGCTCCCGGACATCCTGGCGCTGGTCCACCCCGAGCACCGCGGCCGCTACTCCACAGTCCTCGCAGCCGACTGGCACCCCGATCAGGCGACCGAGTTCAACGGTGCCGTCTGGTCTTGCCTGGGCTCCGCCGTCTGGTCCCTACGCAACAGCACCAGCTTCGAAGACGCGATACGCGCGGCGATCGACCTCGGCGGTGACACGGACACCGTCGCCGCGGTGACCGGAGGCCTCGCGGGGGCGTACTACGGGCTGGATGCAATTCCCGCACACTGGACCCAGCCGCTCCATGTCCCCCTCCCAGGATTCGATGGACGGGTGCTGCACCTGGCGGATCTGCTCCACCTTGCCCACCGCCTCGCAGGCTGAAGCCGGATCCTGCTCCGCGACGGAATCTTCTGGAAACTCCAACCCTCAGCCGCGGTCACCTGACCAGCGGCTCCGCCAGGAGAACAACTCGATCAGCTCAGACAGACACGCAGGTTCGGGCGCTCAGCATCCGCCGGCCGGGACAGCACGGCCTCCGCCCGAGGCACCGGAAGCACTACGTCTCCCTCGGAGTACTGGCACTTCCAGCCCTTCTCCACGACAAGCAGCGGTGGTGGTTGCAGGTGTGCAGCGACCACCTCGGCATCCTCGCCCGCATCCGCGACCACGTCACGATCGACGTGGCCACGGCCACACCCCCGGGTGAAATCTGCAGCAGACACAAGGCATTCACAACCGCTACCTGGTCCCCCTTCAGGACGACGGGCTGAACGTAGACCCAACCACCGGCGGTGTTCTTACGCGGGTGAACTGTCCTTCACCGAGTGGGTGGCTGTGCGGCGCAGTGCCGGTCGGCACACAGGCGCGACCGGTAGGGAGCAAGTGAGAAGGACCAGTGCAAGGATGCCCCAGCCTGCTCCCCCGGCGCCGCTGACCAGCGTGACGACCAGCGCGGGCCCGGTCGCCACCACGGCGCCTTCTGTAGTGCCGCGACAGCTTGGTACTGGCCTTGGGCGCCGTGTGCCATGAGCTTGATGGACAGTCCCCACCGGGCTGCCACGTAATACAGCTCCCCCAGCACGTGCCGGCCCAGTCCGGCGAGGACGACGACGGCGGCCACTACCGGGCTGGCGGGCCCGGCGGCTGCCGCGAAGGCCAGGCAGCATCCGGCGAGTGCGACGCTGGCGCGCCATGAGGAGCGTACGGCTCCGGTCAGTCGTTGCCCGGTGCGGGTGACGGGCACCTGGAAAAGGGCGATCAGGAGGGAGCTGGCGAGCACAGACAGTGGGGCGATCCATACCGGTGCCGTGGTGTCCTCCTTCAGCCACAGGGGCAAGCCGCTCGACAGAAGTGCCCAGCGGGGCAAGGAGAGCGGGTCTGGTGGCGATACAGACTTCTGAGGGGCTGTTCAGGGCGTCTGCTTCCAGGTTCGCCCCGCGTACCCTGCCAACTTCGGTCGGGGCGTGCGTCCGCGCTGCGCAGCGCCCGCGGCCGCACACCACCCACTTCAGCCGGTCCGATGGCGGCCGCCCTGGCCATCTCGGCGAGGTGTCGGCCCCCGCTTCGTCTTGACCCCTACCCCTTGGCATGCCGCGGCCTCGGGGTCGCCGTAGGAGATCCCGAGGCCGCGGCGCCGGTGATACGTGTGCTGCTCGGCCCTGGGCAGGACGACCGGGAGCGGTGTCACTCGTCGGGGTGGAGGACGACCTTGGTGCAGCCCTCGATCCGCTTGTCGAACTTGTCGTGGCGCCGGCCTCCGGAAGGGGCCAGCCCGCCGACGTCACTTCACGGGCCGGTACGGACCGGCCCGAGCGGACCGCCGTCGGTGCTGGGGGTTGCCGCCGGCCTGGATGAGCGGGGAGAGGTCGAAGACGCTGATCAATCCGGGTGTCGGGCCGCCTCAGCCGGAGGCGCGCTCCAGAGCTGCCTTGAGTTCTGCCACCCGCCGCGGGATGTCGAGGGAGCGGACCAGCTCCAGGGCCTCGCCGTACGCCTCCCGGGCGAGGGCAGGCCGGCCGGCGTGGAAGTGGATGTCTCCCGCGATCGTCAGCATTGTCGCCAGGCCTGCCTGGTCGCCGCGGTGCCGGTGGAACTCGGTGGCCGGCGCGAGAGTCTCCTCGGCCTCGGCGTACCGGCCCATCTGGTCGTACGCCAGGGCCAGATGCCATTGGCACCAGACGATCTCGGCGGGGTCGCCCCGGCGCCGGCTCGCCTCCAGGGCGTCCGTCAGCACGCGTGCCGCCTCCTCCGGCCGGTCCAGTTGGCGGTAGGCGTCGGCCATGTGGGTGGAGAGCCAGATCTCGGCGCCCTTGTCACCCCGCTGCCGATAGATGGCCCGGGCCTCGGTGTAGCGGCGCAGTGCGTCGCGGGGGCGCTCCAGGTCACACTGGAGGTCGCCGAAGTGGGTCAGGATCCAGCCCTCCTTGTCCTCGTCGCCCCGCGAGCGGGCGATCTCCAGTGCGCGCTCGTACAGCCCGGTCGTCTCCTCACGGCGCCCCAGGATGCGCCGTGCCTCGGCGAGATGGATGAGCGACCCCAGTTCGGCGGACTCTTCGTGCCGCGCGCGGGCTGCCTCGACCGCCATGGTCTTGGCGGCCTCCATCTCCTCCCACTGGCTGCGGTAGAAGAGGAGCCCGTACAGCGGCTCCACCAGACGCAGCACCAGCTCCCACTCGTGACTTTCGTACGCACGACGGATATTGGCCTGGACGTTGAGGTGTTCCTCCGCGAACCAGTCGATCGCCTCGGCGGGCAGGTTCTCGTGGGCTCCCGGGCGGCTCATCCAGGTGTCCAGCCGGGTCGCGTACCAGTCCGCGGAACGCCGGAAGGCCTGGTGCCGCTCGGCCTCCGGTTCGGTGCGCTCGGCGTGCTCCCAGGCGTACAGGCGCAGCAGGTCGTGCAGCCGGTAGCGCTCGCCGGTAGGTCCGTCCACCTCCACCAGTTGTCGGTCGGCGAGCTCGCCGAGGAGACGTCCGGCCTTCTCCTCTCCGATGTCGGCGCAGCGCGCCGCCAGTGCGGGCACGAAGTCGGCTCCCGCGAGCAGGCCGAGGTACCGGAACAACCGGCGGGTGTCCTCCCGCAGTGCCCGGTAGCTGATCTCGAAGCTGCTGCGTACTCCGATGTCCTCGCCGTCCAGTTGGCCCTCCAGCTGCGAGATGCGCCGCCGTTCGTCGGCGAGCAGTCCGGCGTGCTCGCTCAGTGGCCGCCTGCGCTGGGAGGGGGCGATGAGGTTCCCTCCGGTGATGCAGATGGCCAAAGGCAGTCCTCCCAGGAGGGTAACGATGGTATTCGCGGCGTCGTGCTCGCGGGCGACGCGTTCGGTGCCGATGATGCGCTGGAAGAGCCGCAGCGCCTCCGTGTCGGGCAACGGTTCGACCTCCACCCGGTCCGCGCCTTGGATGGAGGGCAGGGCCGAGCGGCTGGTGAGGATCGCGGCGCTGCCCGGTGCCGCGGGCAGCAAGGGGACGACGCGGGCCGCTTCGGCCACGTTGTCGAGGACGAGGAGGCTCGGACCGGCTCGCAGCTGGTCCTGGAGCCGCTGCCGCCGCGCCCGCGCGTCGGGCGGCAGGCTGTCGCCGGACAGCCCGAACGCCTGCAGGAGCTCGATGACGGCCGCCTCAGTCGACACGTCGAAGCCCTCGCCGCCGAGGTCGATCCGGATGCGGGCGTGCCAGAAGGTGGGCGCCAGGCGGTGGGCGATCTGGGTGGCGAGTTCGGTCTTGCCGACGCCCGCCATGCCGTGGAGGACCACCACCGGGGCGCTGTCCTCCAGTTGGTCGACGAGCAGGCCGGTTGCCCTCACGATGGCCCGCTCGCGGTCGGTGAAGTTGGCGCGGGCCCTGCCCAGGTTCATGTGCCGGGTGGTGCGCGGCAGGGCTCCGGCCGGGATGCGTGGCAGGGCGACCCAGTTGTCCGCCCGCAGGTCCCACCACCACGGTGTCCCCCGGCCAAGCTCGATCAGTCCCGTCAGGGGTACCACGGTCAGGGTGGACGACCCTTCGGGGAGGTGGTGTTCGCTGACGACTCCCACGGCCAGTGCGCCCAGCAAGGGGTCGTCGCTGAACACGACCGCCCCGGACATGCCGCGCCACTGTGAGCCGTTCCTGCCGGGCGCCCCTTCGGGCGTCGACTGGGTCCGGAACTCCAGCAGGCCGCGCCGCAGATGGGAGCCGGGCGGGATGACTCCGTTGATCTGGGAGCTGTCGCGCAGGGGCACGTCGGTGCCGGACTGCGGGTGCTCGTTCCAGCCGGGGTAGCCCATGGCCCAGCAGTCGACCAGCGCGGTCCGTCCGCGGTCGATGCGGGCGTACCGGACGGCGGGCAGGTCCGTGAGGGAGGGGTGGTCGGCGACCCGCAGGACGGCGAGGTCCTGTGTGGGGTGCGCGGCGAGGACCTCCGCCGCCAATTCGAACCGGTCCCCCCGCCGGACGCTGATCACGTCGTCCACGGAGCCGTCGGTGAGAACGTTGTGCGCGGCGGTGAGGACCAACCGGCCGCCGACGAGGCACCCGGAGCCCACGCTCCAGGGGCCCGTCCGGCGTCTGCGGAGGATTTCCACCGCGCGCTCGATGGGGGCGGTCACCTCGGTCGTCCAGGTGTCCGGGTCAGGGCTTGGCGAGGGAGGCCCGCGTGACACGCACCGGCCGTCCCGTACGGTCGGTCGGCGCCTCCAGCGTGACCAGGACCCGTTGGATCTCCTCGCTGCGGTACTGGCCGTCGCCTCCGAGTTCCAGCACCCAGAACTTGGCGCGGCCCGTGCCCGTCGCCTGGTGTGTGACCCCGACGCTCAGCTCCAGTTGCACCTCGCCGACACCGAAGTGGAAGTTCGCGTCCGAGCCGGCGGCGACGGCTTCGGCGAGTTCCTCCCGCAAGGCGGCGATGGTCTCGGCAAGCCCAAGGTTCCCCACTGTGATCCCCCGTGTCCGTGTTCCACTTCGGCACGGCGTCCGGCGGCCGCCGCGACGGTCGCGGGCCGCGGGGCGGAGAGAGGTCTCCCGCCGTGCGGGACGAGTATTCCCAGGCGGGCGGCGGGTCACGCGACAATCCCGGGAAAGCCCGCGGCGCACCGCGTGTCGTGGTAGAGCGCTGGGCTCGGTCCACGCCGCTGGTGCTCCGCCCGCACCCCCCGTGCTTCAAGGGTCAACTCATCTGTGAGCAGCTGCTCGGACACCCACGCCATCGGGTGAGGACCAGGTCGTCGGCGGGCTAGGTGGGTGCCTCGCCGGGGCCTTCGATGTCGCGGTACGACGAGAATGGGCGGGTGGTGCCGTACATCCGCCATCGTTTCGCGCCGTCCAGCTGGACCACTGTCGTGTCGTGGTCGTCCCCGTGGACGCCGAAGCCTTCGGTGCTGGTCGACGAGGCGTTCAGGTTCGCCTGCACTCGGGTGCGCAGACGGACCTCGATCGCTTGGGCGAGGCGGGCGAGTGGCGTTCGTCGACGCTGTCCAGGGCTAGGGAGGCACCCTCGCCAGGAGTCTCGCCGTCCGGGGAGAGCCTCATGCGGTGGTGGCCCGGGGTGGAGCGGGCCCTGTACTGGGAGCGGAGAAGATCTGGCCGCGCCGTCTTGCGCCCTTTGGCGGGCGGCAGCCGTGGGTGGGAGTTGATGCACTTCGGTGACCGGCTGAGCGCGGCGGTCAGCCGGTGTGGCCCGGATGGCCCTGGGTCAGCAAGGTGTTCCACGCCAGGGCGAAGACGGGGAAGCCGAGTTCGTTGACAGCGAGACGAGCCGTCTTGACCTTCACGTTCGCAGCCCCAGTGGCTTCCTCGACGAGGTCGACCACGTAGTACAGATGGGTACCGACGAGGGCGTACCAGCTGCGGTTGGGGTGTGGATCTGCGGAGTCAGCGGGTGTCAGGCGGGCGGTGGCAGCCCGGATCTTGTCAGCAGTGAGCTGGTAGGTGACGTCATCGGTGGTGAAGGCCGTCTCGGTGGTGATGGACATGCTGACTCCTGGGCTGTATCGCGGTCGAGGGCCCATATGGTAGGCGCCGGCAATACCGCCAGATCACGGCCGAGTGCAGACAGTTGCGCAAGAAACCGCTCGGCGGGACCGACTCGTTTCGCAGCGGAGCTTGCGTGCGACCCCTGGCCCCCGTGGCCGGTGCCGTCGTCGAGGCTGATCCCGAAGGCGACGTAGTCGTCCTGGGCGCGGCCCGCCAACCGACCGGCGTAGGCGACGAGGACTCCTCGCGGCCGTGCGGTGTCTGGACAGGCCTGGTGGGGCGAGGAGTTGATGGGTCGTGTGGGCCGGAGTGTCGCAGCGGGACGTCCCCGTTCGGGTCGGGGAGGAGATGCAGCAGGAGCGTGGGCCCGCGCCGCGAGCAGGGGGCGCGCCAGCGGGAACGGAGGTGGTCGAGTTTTCGACCTGGGGTCGTGATCCACTGGCGTGACCTTCTGTCCTCCCGTTCGTGGCCGCGATGCCAGATCACCCGTATGGGCCTAATGTGTCTAATGCGTCGATTTGAGCCCGCTGCGGTTCGAGGGGTTCCGCCGTGCGACCTCATCGCCCACATCCGCCCACTCCGCCCCCCCCACCCGTCGACTCCAGCCGTCGACTCCAGCCGTCGGTGGATCGCGGTGCGCGGTCTCCGAGGGAAGGAAACAAGGCCATGACACGTGACGAGCACACGTCCGTCTCGAACCAGCCCGAAGGGCTGTCGGCAATCGCCGCGGAGCAGCCCCTCTTCCGCGGCCCGTCGGAGGGCGTGGAAGGAACGCCCGCCCAGCCGGGTTCCGACGGACTGGAACAGCTGGAGGGCTATCGCCGTCCGGAATACGAAACACTCTCGGCCGAGGTGTGGACGGCACCGACCGCCGAACTGCGTGACATCGGCGAGGCGTCGTTCGGCCCTGCACACCCGGTGGCCGAAACCGTCCACGGACCGGACGACCGCGTCCAGGTCACGAACACGACGACCTACCCGTGGCGGGCGCACGCATCACTGCTCATCACCGCCGCGGACAACTCCCGTTGGATCGGCACCGGGTGGTTCATCGGGCCGCACACGCTGGCGACCGCCGGCCATGTCGTGCACATCAAGAACAGCGGTGTCGCCGGACGCGACGGCTGGGTCAAGAGCATCCAGGTCATGCCGGGCCGCAATGGCACCGCGCTGCCCTACGGATCCGTCACCAGCACCAGCTTCCGCTCGGTGACGGGCTGGACCGACTCCGGCGACGAGAACTACGACTACGGCGCGATCATCATCCCTACGGAACTGGGCTCGACCACCGGCTGGTTCGGGTTCGGGGCGTGGCCTGACGCGGACCTGCTCAAGGTCGTCGGCAATATCTCCGGTTACCCGGGCGACAAGCCTCCGGGTACGCAGTGGTACGACGGCCGTGCCGTCAGCTCGGTCAATCCACTGAAGGTGTACTACGACATCGACACCGCCGGCGGCCAGAGCGGCAGCGCGGTGTACCGCATGTTCAACGGCGGCCGCTATGGCATCGCGGTTCACGCCTACGGCGGTGCGACCACCAACTCCGGGACCAGGATCACCCGGCCCGTCTATGACAACCTGTTGGCCTGGACCGCGTGACGGGGCGCCTCAGGGCGTCAGGCAGTCGCCGAAGGTGGTGGAGATGCCGGAGCCGCGCAGCGAGAAGCGGGCAAGCCTGATCACCGGAGTGGTGCAGGACGCGACCGGCAATCCCGTTCCGGACGCCAGCGTGTATCTCACCGGCGGTCCGGAGCCGTATCCCGATGTCGCCGTGCTGTCGGCCGCCGACGGGAGCTTCACGCTCTCCGTCCGCGGCGACGGCGTCTACACCATCCAGTGCAGGACCCCGGACGGCAGAGTCTCCGAGACGAGCGTCACCGCACACGCCGGCCGGCCGTCACGGGCGCTGCTCCGGCCCTGAGCGATCCCCGCCCGCTTCTCCACCACCTGAGCGCCGATCGACATCAGGAGGAAGAGATGAGCGACAACGCCCTGCGCAGTCAGCCCGATCCGACGAACGCCTTCGACATGCAGGCATCGTCACAGCGGGCGGACACCGACCTGTGGGAGGCGTTCCACGCGGCTCAAGGCGCCGAGCCCTCGGGGGCGGGCGCCGGCCGTGCGCCGCAGACGGACGAGCAGCTTCCGGCGGCCGACGATCCCCTGGATCTCCGGCCGCTGCACCAGCAGTTCCGAGGGGAGGAGCGATCCGGCGAGCAACGACTCCCCGACCCGCCGTCCGCCTTCGGCGACGCGCCGATGCCGTCCCTGCGCGGTGAGACGGACGGGGTGTCGAACCACCGGCTTCCGCCGGGCGAAGACCCCGTCGATCTCAGGCCGCTGCGCATCCGGTTCCAGGAAGGAGAGCACTGACCATGGAACTTCGCATCCGCAACCGCTACCACTTGACCGTCTCGACGTGCATTCTCTTCTTCAGCCCCGATACCTGCGCCGAATACGGCCGTTGGGGGACTCGCGGCTGGTGGAACATCCCGCCCGGTGGTGAGGCGTACGTCCTGAACACGAACAACACCTGGTCGTACATCTACGGAGAAGCCCCCGACGGCACCCTCTGGACCGACGAGTACGGTCCCCGGATCTACGTCCGGCAAGGGGCGTTCGACTCCTGCCAGCTGATCGGTGACACCCAGAGTCGGGTGGTCAGTACGGTCAAGGTCAAGTCCGGACCCGTCAACCTCAACCCGCCGGTGCGGTCCGCCACGGCGCTCCCGGCCGCCGTCGCAGGCCGGGTCGAGGTGTCCGCCGCCGGGCCGGCAGGGCTCGTGGGACGCCGCTGAGCCGGTAACGCTCCGTGCACACGCCAGGCGCTCCGGGTGGCGGATCCTGCTGCGGTGGTGTGCACTGATTCCCGTTGGCGAAGTCACTGAGCCGTCCGTTCGGGGCGGGCTCGCCGGCCCCGGTTCTCCCGGCCTCCTTCGTCTGGACATCCCCCCGAAGTGCGAAAGGCGTTCGCATGCCCGTGAACGAACCCATCAACCTGGCAGAACTCAGAACCCATCTGGAACAGGCCGGGAACCCCTGGCGGTCGACCAGCAACTCCGTGACGCGCCTGACCGAGGAACAGCGCGTCAGGCGCCTCGGCGTACCGGTGGACGAGACCGAGCACGGCGAGATCATGGCCGCCCGGGAACAGCACATCACCGCCGCGCGGGAAACCGCGGTGCAGGCAGCGGAACTGCCCTCGGCGTTCGACCTGCGCAATGTAGGAGGCCTGGACTACACGACTCCCGTGAAGGACCAGGGGACCTGCGGATCCTGCGTCGCCTTCGGCACCGTGGCGACCATGGAACATGTGGCCCGCTACGTCGACCGTGCGCCCTACCTGCCGATCGACCTCTCCGAGGCCCACGCCTTCTACGGCTACGGCCGTGAGGACGGCGCCACCTGCGAGACCGGCTGGCTTCCGGAGCCGCTGCTGGAGAAGGCCCGTGCCTCGGGTATCACCTTCGAGGACTACTTCCCCTACACGCCCGGGAACCAGGACAGCAGCAAGCTCAACGCGGACTGGCCCAACCGTCGTGCCAGCGTGGTGAACTGGTCCAACGTCACCAACGATCCGGCGGAGATCAAACGCCACATCGCCACCTACGGCACCGTCACCGCCTGCTTCTTCGTCTACCAGGACTTCTTCAGCTACGGCGGAGGCGTCTACCGGCATCAGAGCGGTGAGCTCGCCGGTGGCCACTGTGTCTGCCTCGTCGGCTACGACGACGCACAGTCCTGCTGGATCGCCAAGAACAGCTGGGGCACCGACTGGGGGGAGCGCGGCTTCTTCCGGATCGGCTACGGCGAGTGCGGCATCGAGAGCTGGCACACCAGCGGCGTCCAGGGCGTCAGTCTGCGCGCCTGGCTGGCCGACCAGCGCATCCTCGGGCTGTGGAGCAACGAGGCCGACGCCAACGTGTGGGCGTACGGGGAACTCCGCGGCTGGCTGAGTCTCGGCAGCAATGTGGCCCCGACGGACGCGGCGATGCTCGCCGAGCTGGCCGCCTCCAAGTCGGCCGGCACCAAGGTGGGTCTGTTCGAGGACAACGGCAGCGTCCAGCAGCTCTACGCCTGGTGAGACCCGGTGGGCAACGAGACGGCACAAGACAGCAGGAGTACAGGATGACCCCGCAGCAGATGAACACGCTTGAGGCGCCCTCCGCCAGGGCCCGCACCGGATACAGCGCAGTGGCGGCCGCCGCGGTGGACGGAGGCGCCGGCAAGCCGGTCATGCCACCGCCGGGCGTGGAGGTGGGCATGTCCGCCATCCCGGTCACCGAGTTCGGCAAGCCGAAGACCGACGCCATGGCGGTGCGGTTCGAGGAGACGGTCGCCGGCGAGGCCCGACCGCTGGTGCACCCGGACGCCAGGGCCACCGAGCAGGCCATCCAGGCCGTCGAGGCCGGCGGTTCCGTCACAGGTGTCTGGACCCAGAACGTCATGGTCGACGGAATGTGGTCGATGGACCAGGCCCGCAACGCGTACCTGCACGTCAAGGGCGGCACGTGGAAGAAGATCCACAACGGATCCGACGGCGCTTTCACGGCGCTCACCACACTGGCGTCCCAGGCGCGTCAGACGGGCCGGCCGATCACCTTCCGTGAGGAGACGGACGGGATGGTCCACGAGATCTACCTGTGGTGAGCTGACGCGCCACCTCCCCCAGGGCCGCCTCCGTCGAGGGGCGGCCCTGGCCGTCTCAATCACTGACCGAGATCCGGACACTGTGCTGGTCCTGCACGGCGCTCTCCCAAGGCCGTTTCAGCACCAGCCGCACCACTCCATCGCCGGCCGCCGTAGGCCGGACCCGCACGACCCGCTGCCCCTCGGCCCCGGGCAGCACCTGCCCCGGAGCCCGGTACTCGTCGCTGGTCACCTCGAGGCCGCCGTCGATGTGCTGGACCGACCACAGATAGCCGGTGGTGGCGTTCTCCGGGAGCTCCACCACGACCTCGTCGCCCAGTGACACGCGGACTTCGGAGTCCCGCGGGGAAACCCGCACCTCGCCCATCACCGCACCTCCTGGGACACCTTCGCCTGACCTCCCCATTCTCCTCCCATGCCCTGGATGTGCTGTTCGGGAAGGTTGATGGCGCGGCTGGTAGGTGTGCGACCGCTGGTGCCGGAGTGGGGTCGGTGGTAGTTACACCAGTCGAGCCGGCGGGAAATGCAGCCTGGCGTCCGGTGTCTGAGGTGTAGGGCCGGCGGTAGGCCCACTCGTCGAGCAGGGTGCGGTGAAAGCATTCGACCTTGCCGTTCGTCCGCGGCCGCCAAGCGCGGTCCGGTGAGGGCCAAGGGCCAGGTCGCGGCAGTGTGTCCACCAGGTGTTCATGGCTGGTCTTGCGGGCGCCGTTGTCGCCGATGACGGCGAGGACCTCGCCGGGCCGACCCCACCGGTGCCACCATCACCTCCGGCAGCGCGGCGCCGGGAACGTTCTTCGCCTACGGCGCCCTGCACCTCGTGACCACCGCGACCCTGCTCCGGCTTCGCTCGGCTCAGCCGGCCGGGGACTTCGCCCCCCGCCGCTTCCGGCCCAACCTCGTCATCGACACGCCGAGCGAGCCGGGCTTCGTCGAGGGCACCTGGATCGGTGTCCACCCGCGCATCGCGAGGCCCTCCTCCGTCCCCTGGTGCCCACACCCCGCTGCGCGGTCCCCACCCTCGGCCAGGGCGACCTCCCACCCGACCCTCGCATCATGCGCACAGTCGCTGACGAGCACCGCATCGCCGTCCTCGGCCTCGGCCGGCTCTCCTGCGTCGGCGCATACCTGGACGTCGTGGAACCCGGGACTGTGCGCGTCGGCGACCCGCCCCACCAGAAGACGGCTTTTGACCAGCCGTAGCCACTGAACCGGCAGCCCTCCGTGGTCACTCACCGCTCTGCAGGGCAACAGCGGACCAGTGCCTTGCTAGCGTGGCGCAACAATTGCCCGCTGCATCTGTATCGGTCCTGGGGGAATCTTGCGCCATGTCGCCAGAGCATCCGTGCTCGCCGCAACTTGTCTGAGCCTCGCTGCCTGTTCTGACGGTGACGGCAAGAGCGATCCGCAGCCGAGTCCGCGCACCGCGCTCCAGTTCGGGCAGACCGCCGACACCGCCGACGCCGACGGGAAGGGCATCGTGCAGATCACGCCGGAAACCGTCGTCTACGTCGACAAAGCCGGCGCCCATGCTCCGGAGCGCGATCTCTTCGCTGTCGTCGCGTTCAAAGCAGGAAATCGGGCCAAGCACGCGGTGACCACCACTGCCGCCCAGGGCGGCTTTCGGTGGAAGACGCTCGACGGGAAGACCATCGAGGCCGGAAACAGCGAGGGGGCAGGAAGTATCGACCCCACGGGCTTCAACGACGGTGGCGGCAAGCCAACGGTGCAGGCCAACACTTACCAGGTCAACACCGTCGCGTTCGACATCACCACCGTCCAGAAGGGCGGCACCCTCGTCTACGTCGACGGCGACGGCGTCACGTTTCGCTGGAAGGCATCTTTCACCAGTTCAGGGCCGACTGCGGATGCGCTGAAGTCCGCACTGAAGTAGGCCGTGACCGCCGAGAGGCCTACAAGGTCGAGGGCTTGGCCCGGTGGGGATTCCGAGGTTGACGACGTGGTCGCGGACGAGCCACAGCCCCCTCGCTCTAGGGGCCAACCGCACCGGGCTAGGCAGCGTCGTGGATGACGAGCTTGAACTCGACCAGGGTCAACAGACGCGGGGTGGCGTCGTTGTGCGTGACACGGAGCGCAACCGGAGTACCCGGGACAACGAACACGCCATGGTTCTTGACGTAGTACTGGCCGCCGGGCGTCGGCGTGCGGTGCTCGGTCGCCGTGGTGTCGTTGGGATGTGGCGTCAGGCCCAACGGGTCACGGACGTACTGGTCGCGCAGCTCGGTGTAGCCGGCCGTGCCGCTGGCGGGTTCCCACTGGATCATCGCGTGCAGGTGTCCCCAACCCGCTTTGGACGGCCAGATCAGGCCGCTCCGGTCGTCCGTCGCCCAGTCACTCACCACATAACCGTCCGGCTGGACGGCTTGGTGCATCTCAAATCGGTCCGTCGACTCTTCCGCTCCGAAGGGAAACCGGACAATCTTGTACGTGGTCCCCGGCGAAATCAGCTGAGGTGTATCGACCTTGAGAGAGCTGACCTGCACTCCGGCCGCAACGCCACCATCCGTAGCCATGGTTCAGCATTGCCCGCGGTCGGCCGACATCATGCCCACGCCGCCACCCGGGTGCCCGCACTGCCAGTCCCGCATCGAGCTCCGCGTACTCGACTGACCGTCCGCCTGAGTGGTGACTTCGTCCCGAACGAGTTCGACGGTCCGGACGTCGGCCTGCTCCGCCTCGGCATCGGTGCCCTGGGGGCGCAGAGCCCGCAGTTCCAGAACGACTACTGGCACCACACCCTCGAGGCCACCCGCCCCGACCTCATCGTCCCCGTGCACTGGACGGCTCCGGACGATCACTGAACAAGAAGCTGCGTCCCATGCCGCGGTACTGGACAAGTTCACCAGGACCAGGGGAACCACTCGACCGCAGAAGCGCCGAGTCCGGCATTCCCGTGCGTTTCCAGAGGTCGTACGAGACGATCACCCCATTCAACTGATCGGAGTCCCGTGACCTGCGTGGACATGCGGCAGCGCGCCGGTTTCCAGCCTGTGCCAGGCGCCCTGCTGGCCGGGCCGTGATCCCAAGGTGCGGACATCTGACCTGCGGTGTCTCATAAGAGACACACCAGTGGGGCTTCGACCGTGCCGATGCGTGCGCGGTGCACGAGCCCCCACTGGCCGGCCGGCGGCATGGGATGGAGTGGGCGGTCATGGCACGTGCGATCTGGACCGGTGTGATCACCTTCGGGCTGGTCAGCGTGCCAGTCGGTCTGTACTCCGCGACCGAGGACCACACCGTCCACTTCCACCAGCTCCAGCGCGGCACCGCCGACCGGATCCGCAACCGCAGGGTGAACGAGCGCACCGGTGACGAGGTGGGCACCGGCGACATCGTCAAGGGCTACGAGGTGGGCGAGGGCGAGTACGTCATCGTGGAGCCCGAGGAACTGGAGGAGATCGCGCCGGGCCGTTCCCAGACCATCGACATCACCGACTTCGTCGACCTCGAGGAGATCGAACCGGTCTACTTCGACCGCACCTACTACCTCGCGCCGCGCGGCAAGGAATACCTCAAGGTCTACGAACTGCTGCGGGCGGCGCTCGCGCAGTCGAACAGGGTCGGCGTCGCGACGTTCGTGATGCGCGGCAAGCAGTACCTGACCGCGCTGCGCGCGGAGGACAAGCTCCTGGTGCTTCAGACCCTGCATTGGGCCGATGAGGTCCGCGACCCGGGCAAGGAGCTGCCCGAACTGCCCTCCGGCCGTGCGGGGAAGGGCAAGGAGCTGGACATGGCGCTGCAGCTGGTCGACTCCCTCAGCGGGGTCTGGGAGCCCTCCCGCTATCGCGACACCTATCAGGAGAAGGTACGCGAACTCGTGAAGGCGAAGGCCGAGGGCCAGGAGGTCGCCGCAGCCGAGGAGGCGCCGGCGGCGACCAATGTCGTCGATCTGATGCAGGCGTTGCAGGGCAGCATCGACCAGGCGCGCGGCGGCGAGCGGAAGCAGCCGGGCTCGGCACGTGGGACGGCACGAAAGCCTGCCGCAGGGACGTCGAAGAAGACCGCCGCCCGGAAGGCGCCGCCTACGACCGCCCGTGCGTCGTCCGCATCGCGGCGCGAGCGAGGGGCGGGCAAGAGCGAGCTGCGGCAGCTGAGCAAGGCAGAGCTGTATGAGCGGGCCACCGAGCAAGACCTCCCAGGCCGGTCGAGGATGAGCCGGCAAGACCTCATCGACGCTCTCAGCCGTACAGGACGCCGGCGCAGGAAGAAGAGCGCCGCCTGACCCGCAAGCATGTCGTGAAACCCGCTCGAGTCCAAGCTCAGCGCCCCTCCCCCCAGCCCGGCCTGCGGCCCGGCTGGACCGCAACCGCCTCCAGCGCCAAGATGCCGATCCAGCCCTGGCCCCCGCTGACCGAAGCGCCGGCCGACTTCGTCACGGACACGGCCGCTTCGGCGAACGTTCGGGCATCCAGGTCTTCAGCAGCGCACGCCGGGTGATCCTCGCCGCCGCGCAGGACGCCCCGTCCTGTTCTGGCTGCCATGTCCGCGGACCGCCCTGCGGAATTCGATCGGGGACTGTCCCGTGCGGTGCGTGAAGTACTTGCTGAACTGGGAAGGGTTGGCGAAGCCGAGCTGGTCCGAGATCTGGGCCGCGGTCCGGTCGCCGTGCGCCGGCAGACGCTTCGCATCCAGCTCCACCCGGCGGTCGACGAACTCCTTCGCGCTGAGCCCGGCGCTCGCCGCCGTCGCCCAGGAGAGGGTCCGCGCCGAGTAGCCGAGCATGCGCGCGTAGTCCTCCACCCTCCGGGTGCGAGTGAAGTCCCGTTCGACCGCGTCCCGGAACCGCAGGTACGTCTCGTCAGGTTCCGGTGGAGGGCCGTCGGCCGGGGCGGTGAGGTGGGCGAG
This sequence comes from Streptomyces sp. NPDC013187, assembly GCF_042899705.1. Taxonomy (NCBI): domain Bacteria; kingdom Bacillati; phylum Actinomycetota; class Actinomycetes; order Kitasatosporales; family Streptomycetaceae; genus Streptomyces; species Streptomyces sp. NPDC013187. Next base: position 72,644 of record NZ_JBIBAF010000011.1, read on the forward strand.
CCGCAGCAGGAGGACCGCCGGCACGTGACGCAGGGCCGCCCTGTGGACCTCAAGCGGCAGCCGCGCGAGCGCCTGGAACTCGTGGCTCAGGTGCTCCGAGGCCCGGGGGCGCGGCGAAGGGGATCTCGGGGATCTCCTTCGACGAACCATGTCGGTTTTTGACCATCATCACCAGCACAACCCCGAGGCCGCCGACGGCCTCGACGGCTTCGGCGCGGCCGCGGCCCGGTGGGCCGAGCAGGGCAAGGACCTCGTCTACGAGAAGGTGAACAAGGTCATCGCCGAGGGCGAGTTCGTCCTGACGCAGTCCGAGGGCGAGTTCGGCGTGCCGGTCGCCTACTACGACCTGTTCCGCGTGGCAGACGGCAAGATCGTCGAGCACTGGGACGTCGCCGTGCCGGCTACGGCCGAACTGCCGCACGGCAACGGGCTGTTCGCGACCGGTCCGCACCCGGCCGGGCGAAGAAGGAGTTCCCCGGATCGGCCCTCCCTGCCGCCCGTCACACCGTGTGGAGGCGATCCGCACCGTCGCCCTCTGCGCCGTGAGCACCGGCGTGTTCGGTTACCCCGAGAGCGAGGCCGCCTCCGTCGCACTTCGGACGGTCGCGGACTGGCTCGAAGCGCACCCCGGACGTTTCGACCGCATCGTGTTCGTCGTGTTCGGGCAGGACGACGAACTGGCCTACCGGCGGGCCCTCGGCGCGGGCGCTCGGCCTTGACTCGATGGGCCCCGGTCACAGCTGGGGCTGATCGTGTATCGGCACCCGAACGGGGGACGCTCGGCGGCCGACCGCATCCGGTACCGCTCCGGTGGGCGAAATCTCATCGCCCGTACGCATGCCTCACCCCGGCGGAAGGCTTCCTGCCATGTCCACCCCGCACTGGCTCTTCGGCGACCAGCTCGGCCCGCATTTCCTGACTCCCGCCGGTGCGCAGGGCCCCGACCATGGGGCGCCGGTGGTGATGATCGAGGCGAGGTCGGTCTTCCGGCGCAGGCGTTTTCACCGCGCCAAGGCCCATCTGGTGCTCTCGGCGATGCGGCACCGTGCGGCGCAGCTGGGTGAGCGGGTGACGTACGTGCGGGCGGAGACCTATCGCGAGGGTCTGCGCCGGGCGGTGGGCGACACCCCGGTGACCGTGTGCCACCCCACCTCGTACGCGGCACTGCGGCTGGTGCGTTCCTTGCCGGGGGTGCGGGTGCTGCCCGCCCGTGGCTTCCTCGTCACGCACGAGGAGTTCGCCGGCTGGGCCGAGGAGCTCGGTGGGCGGCGGCTGCTCCAGGAGAACTTCTACCGCTGGGTGCGTGAGCGGCACGACCTGCTGATGGACGGCGGCGGTCCGGCCGGGGGCCGGTTCAACCACGACCATGCCAACCGTGAGCCGCCGCCGCGCGGTGCCACCGCACTGGACGTACCGGGACCGTACCGGCCGCGGGAGGACGACATCGACGCCGAGGTGCGTCAAGACCTCGATCGGTGGGAGCGCGAGGACGGGGTGCGGTTCGTCGGGCGGGACGGCCCCCGCCGCTTCCCCGCCACCCGGCGGGAGGCCCTGTCGGCGCTGCGCCGCTTCGTGGCGCACCGGCTGTCCGCCTTCGGACCGTACGAGGACGCGATGCTGGCCGGTGACCCGGTGATGGCCCACAGTCTGCTGTCGTCCTCGATGAATCTGGGGCTGCTGCACCCCGCCGAGTGCGTGGAACGCGCCGAGCGCGCCTGGCGGGAGGGCGCGGTCGCGGTGAACAGTGCCGAGGGGTTCGTCCGGCAGGTCGCGGGCTGGCGGGAGTACGTCTGGCAGCTGTACTGGCATTTCGGCGAGGACTACCGGCACGGCAACGCACTCGGGCACACGGAAGAACTGCCGGCCTACTTCAGCGAACTCGACGCGGACGCGGTCACCGCCCGCTGCCTGTCCGAAGCCCTCGCCCAGGTCCGGGACACCGGATGGACGCACCACATCCCCCGCCTGATGGTGCTGGGCAGCCACGCCCTGCAGCGTGGCTGGGACCCGGCCGCCGTCACCGACTGGTTCCACCGCTGCTTCGTCGACGGCTACGACTGGGTGATGGTGCCGAACGTGGTCGGCATGTCCCAGTACGCGGACGGCGGCCGGATGACCACCAAGCCGTACACCTCCGGGGGTGCCTACATCCACCGCATGAGCGATCTGTGCGACGGCTGCGCCTTCCGGCCCACCGACCGCACCGGTCCGCGCGCGTGCCCCTACACCGCCGGGTACTGGGCCTTTCTGCACCGGCACCGGCATCGGTTGTCCGGCAACGCCCGCATGCGGCGCGTGGTGCAGGGTCTGGACCGGCTCGGCGACCTCGACGAAGTGCTGCGTCAGGAGCGGCGCCGAGGGGACGAGGCACCGTGACGAGGCCGCACGACGGCAGGTCGCGACGAGACCACGGACAGCCGCTGCCCTGACAAGTGTCAGGAGCTCAAGTTCCGATCCCTCGCCGGGTTCTGACCACGGTGCTTCCCGTAGGTCCGCTCCGGCTACTACAACGGCTATCGATACGGCTGGGGTCGGCTCGTCGGCTCCGGCTGGGACCTGCGTGGCTGGATCTGGCTGGACATCAGCAGGAACGGCGGCAGAACCTGGTCCTTCGCCGACGGCACCTATCTGTCGGACGGCGGAGCACACGGATCATGCCCCGGGGCCGTTACGCCGCTCACCGGCTGCGCCGCCCCGTGGAGCTTGCCGAGTCCCTCGACCGGGCGGGGCTGTCCGCGAAGGACGTCTCGTCGTTCAAGCCGCGCGACGTTCGCAGTCTGGTGCGCGCGACGCGTGGGCGCCGGCGTGGCACGCTGACCGACGATCAGCTGCCGGAGCTCGTCGACATGGTGCTCGAGCCGAAGGGCAGGCCGGTCGTCACGTACTTGGGATACGCGGTTCACCGGGCATGAGTCATGCCGCCGCACCCGCCCCGGTCATCCCGAACGGCACGGTCGGTCAAGGCTGCGTCGTCGCGACCTTCAGGCCGAACCCGATCAGGACGACGCCGGTGACGCGGTCCATGGCCCGACGCACGGCGGGCTTCTGGAAGAAGCCCCGGGCCTTGGCCAGCAGCATCACATAGCCGCCGAGCCATACGGCGGTCAGCGCCGCGTGGAGAAGGACCAGCAGCGCCATACCGGTGTGAGGGGACAGCCCGGAAGGGGCGAGCGTCGGCAATAGACCGGTGTAGAAGACAGCGATCTTGGGATTGAAGACGTTACTGACCAGGCCGGTCCGCCAGGGGTTGCCGACGGGGGCGCCAGGGACGGCGCCGGCGACCCGGGCCCGAACGCGTCGGCTGTCGAGCAGCGCCTGGACACCGAGGAGGACCAGGTAGGCGGCGCCCGCCAGTTTGACGACCGTGTACGCGGTGGCGGAGGCGGCAAGAACCGCAGCGAGGCCGACGACCGTGAGCACACCCCAGATGAGCAGCCCGCCTGTGATGCCGCCGACCGTCCGCAGCGCGTCCTGCCACCCGAAGGAAACCGCCCGCTTCGTCACAACGGCCATGTCCGGCCCGGGCACCATGGTCAGCACGGCGAGCACACCGGCCGCCGTGAGGAACTGTATGAGCATGCCTGCAGTTTCACACTCCGTGGTCCGGGCCCGGGACCGCAGCGGTGTGGACTCCGGCGAGCGGATGCGCCTGAGTACGCGTACTCAAACCGTCCGAGCTGTCCGCCCCTGCTGCCCGCAGGCCGGTCGTAGCCACACTGGACCGCCTTGTCCCCGTACGAAGAGGTTCCGATGGCCCGTGCCCTCAGCCTGCGTTCCGCCACAGCCGCCGACCTGTCCTGGATTCATGAACTGCGGCACCGCGTCTACGCGGAGGAGTTGGGACAGCACGTGCCCAATGCCGAGGGGCGGCTGGTAGACGGGTTGGACGGCGACAACGTCTACCTGGTCGCGGCACGGGGTGGGGGTCGTGCCGGGTTCGTGAGTGTGACGCCGCCGTGGGCCGGCCGGTACGGGCTGGACAAGTACCTGACCCGGGCGGAGCTGCCGCTCCTCGACGAGGCCGACGTCTTCGAGGTACGGCTGCTCACCGTCGAGCCGAACGCACGGGCAGGGGCGGCAGGCGCACTGCTGATGTACGCGGCGCTGCGCTGGATCGCGTCCCGGGGCGGACGGCGGGTGGTGGCGATGGGTCGTGCCGACCTGGTCGGCATGTACCGGGCGGCGGGTCTGCGTCCCGTCGGCCGTACCGTCCGCAGCGGGGCGGTCGACTTCGAAGTACTGACCGGGGAGGTGGCGGAGCTGTCGCGGTGTGCCGCAGCCCGGCATGCGGCGACCCTGGCCCGGTTGGCGGCCTGTGTGGACTGGCGGCTGGACGTGCCGTTCGCGCCCCGGCCGGACGGTTGCGAGCACGGTGGGGCCTCGTTCACCGCGGTGGGCACGGACTTCCGCACCCTCCAGCGGCGGCACGAGGTGGTCACGGCCGACGTGCTCGACGCCTGGTTCCCGCCGGCCCCCGGGGCGCGTGCCGCGCTCGCCGAGGACGTGGGGTGGGTCGCCCGCACCTCACCACCGACCGGTGCGGAGGGCTTGCTCGCGGAGCTCGCCGCGGTTCGCGACCTGCCCCCGGGGACGCTCGCGGTCGGTGCCGGCTCCTCCGACCTGATCTTCCGAGCGTTCGGCCGGTGGCTGACGTCGACGAGCCGGGTCCTGCTGATGGACCCCGGATACGGCGAGTACGCCCATGTCACGGAGCGGGTGATCGGCTGCCGCGTGGACCGGTTCCGGCTGCGGCGCGACGAGGGCTGGCGAATCGATCCGGTCAGGCTGTCGGCGGCCGTCGCCGACGGGGCGTACGACCTCGTGGTCGTGGTCAACCCGAACAACCCGACCGGCCGCCACGCACCGGCCGCCGAGCTGCGCGAGGTGATCACCGCCGCCCCCGCAGGGACCCGGTGGTGGATCGACGAGGCATACCTCGGCTACGTCGATCCCGCGGAGTCGCTCGCCCCGTTCGCCGCGCGGGACCCGCGCGTGGTGGTCTGCACCTCGATGTCGAAGACGTATGCCCTGTCCGGCGTGCGGGCCGCATACCTGGTGGCCGAGCCGGGTACGGCGGCGGAGCTGAATCGGTGGACGCCGCCCTGGGCGGTGGGGCTTCCGGCCCAGCTCGCGGCCGTGGCGGCGCTGCGCGACCCGGCGTACTACGCCACCGCGCTGCGGCGCACGCACGAGCTGCGCCGTCGGCTCGCCGCCGACCTGGCCGCGGTGGACGCCTCGGTCACGGTCGAGGAGTCGGTGGCCAACTTCCTGACGCTGACCTTGCCACAGGGCGGGCCGAGCGCCGCCTCTCTGGTCGCAGAGTGCCGGCACCATGGTGTGTACCTGCGGGACCTGTCGCCGCTGTCGCCGGCCTACGAGGGGCGCACCGTGCGCGTCGCGGTCCGCGACAGCGGCGAGAACGCGCGCATCGTGGACGCCTTCCGGGCCGCCCTCGGTCGACTGCGCGCGCATCCCAGTGCCGTGCCGGGCGTCGGGGCGGCGCAGTGACCTCGGTGGCCGCGCTGGCGCCGTGGCTGGGTGGCGCGCTGCTGGTGAGCGGCGTGGCGGTGGGGGCGTCGCGGCGGCGGGAGTTGCTGGTCCGGTGGTGCGCGTGGGCCGTGGGTGTGCCGGTGGTGACCGCCGCCTTCTGGTGGGGGCGGCCCGGGATCGCCCTGCTCGCCGGAGTCGTCGCGGTGGTCGCGGTGCTGGAGTTCGGGGCGCTGGCCCGGCTCCCCCGCGTCGACCGGACGGTGCTCGCCGCGGCCGTCACCGGGCTGATCGTCGCCGCCGCATGGGCGCCGGACCACGTCTGGCGGGCGGGCGCCGTCGGGGTGCTCGCGCTGGCCGCCGTACCGCTGCTGGCCGGCGACGCCGAGGACGGACTGCGACGGCTCGGCACCGGTCTGCTCGGCTTGGTCTGGCTGGGCGTGCTGGCCGTGTTGGCGCCGCTGGGGGCGCTGGGCCTGGCGCTTTTCGCCGCGGTGTCGATCGCCGACGTGGTGGCGTACTTCACCGGCAGGCGGCTGGGCGGGCCACGGTTGTCGCCACTGTCCCCGGCCAAAAGGTGGAGCGGGACGCTGTGCGGCGCGGCGGCCGGCCTCGCCGTACTCGCGCTGTTCTCGGCGTGGAGCTGGCCGGCGGCGGCCGCGGTGGCGGTCGGCGGACCGGCGGGCGACTTGGTGGAGTCCCTCGTCAAGCGGGGTGCCGGGGTCAAGGACTCGGGTCGGTGGCTGGCGGGAGCGGGTGGGCTGCTGGACCGGATCGACTCACTCGTGGGGGCGCTGGCGGTGGCCATGGTGCTGGGGTGAGCGTGCGGCGGATCAAGGCCGCGAATTCGACCACGGGACAGGGACCGCACTCCGCCGGGGTGGATGCGGAGCCGGTTTGTCCGTGACCCCCTGCGGAATTGTCCGAGATCCGTAACGGAGGGATCCCCCAGCCGTCGTCCCTCGTCCTGTCAGGTGGCCGCAAGGTGGCCGGGATCGGGCGAGGAACTTCTCAAGAGCGGGGCGGACATGGCGCGGCACGGTGGTGAGCGGGGCTGGTACGGCAAGGTCATCGGGGCGGCGCTCGGGGTGACGGTGCTCGCCACCGGTGCCTCGGTGTGGACCGCGCAGGCCGGCGCCACCGGCAGTTCGGCACCGAACGCGACGGCGTCCGTCTCGCCCGGCGGTGACACCAAGCCGGTGGCCGTCAGCATCGCGCACGCCTCCGAAAAGGGGGCGCGTGGCGTCAACATCACCATCGACGACGGCCCCGACCCCGTGTGGACCCCTCAAGTGCTGGACGTGCTGCGGGAGTACGGGGTGAAGGCCACGTTCTGCATGGTGGGTACGCAGGCGCAGGCGCACCCGGACCTGGTGAAGCAGGTCGTCGCGGACGGGCATCGGCTGTGCGACCACTCCGTGTCGCACGACACCGCCATGGACAAGAACTCCCGGGCCTATCAGTCACGGCAGATCCTCGACGCCGAACGCATGATCACCAAGGCGTCCGGAGGCGTCCGGCCGATGTATTACCGGGCGCCCGGCGGAGCCTTCACCCCGTACAGCCGCAAGCTCGCCGCGTCCCGGGGCATGCGGCCGCTGGGCTGGAACGTGGACACCAAGGACTTCGAGCGGCCCGGCACGGACGCCATCGTCGCCACCGTGGAGCGGGAACTGCCCAACGGGCCGACGCTTCTCTTCCACGACGCGGGCGGCGACCGGTCCCAGACCGTCGAGGCGCTGCGGCGGATCCTCCCCTGGCTCAAGGAACAGGGCTACTCCTGTGGCTTCCCGGTGCGTTGAGCAGCCCTGCTCCAAGGGGTCGGGGCCGGTTGTCCCGCCCTCCCGAAATGCCGCGAAATCGCCGCTGTACGAGAGGAATGCGCCAAGCGCCTCGTGGGGCGTGACTCACGCTGCTCCGGCGTTGTCCAGCCGCAGTGCCGCGCGCAGCCAGTCGTCCGCGGAGCCCGGGGTCGGCTGCGGGCGGCTGCCGGGCGGGGTCAGGACGACGGCGGCGAGTTCCCAGTACCGGTCCAGCCGCGCCTCGGAGGACAGACGGGTCGCCAGCATGCGGCGGAACTCGTGGGTGTCGCGGCTGCGGTAGGCGCTCGCGTACGCCGCGACGTAGGCGTCCAGGGCCTCGCCCGGCTGCGGGTCCTGTGCCCGTAGCACGTGTGGGGCGGCGAGTTCGAAGGCTTCGGCGAGGCCCGCGTACAGCAGGACGGCGCCGTGGGCCCCCGCTGCTCGGTGTATCTCCGGCTGGGGCTGCCGGCCGCCTGGACAGGGAGCCGTCGTCATCGCGTGCAGCCGGGCGAAGGCGAGTACCTGGGACGGGTGCGGTTCGTCGGGCGGCTGGGGGACGGCCGCCTCCAGGAATGCCGCAGTTGCCGGGCGCGGCATCCGTGCCGGCAGCCAGGTGCGCCAGAACCTGGCCAGTGGTGCGGTGCTCGGCGGGGTGTTCAGCGCGCCGAGCAGCCTCAGCCGACCGGCACGCTGCGTCGGCGGGCAGTCCCGCACCAGTTGGAGTGACGCTTCCCGCCAGCGCAGTGCCTTCAGCTCATTGCCGAGTTCACGCAGTCGGCTGTCCAGGGCGCCCTCCAGTGCCCGGCCGGCCGCCTCCTCGTCCTCGATGATGCGGCGTACCTCGGGCAGGGGCAGGTCGAGGGTGCGCAGGGAGCGGATCAGCCGCAGTCGCTCCAGTGCCTGATGGCCGTAGCGGCGGTGTCCCCCACTGGTGCGGGCGGCTTCGGGGAGCAGGCCCTGGTCGGAATAGAAGCGGACGGTCTTCACGGTGGCACCGGCACGCTCGGCGAGCTCTCCGATGCTCCACAACGGCTCTGGTGAAGCGGACAGTTGAACCTCCCTCAGGGGGAGTTCCTACCGTACCGGGGCGCGGGCCGGGCAGACGCCGTTACCCGCGGACGATGGCGTACGCGACCGACGCGGACGTCATGGACGAGTCCGGGGAGGGCTTTGTGCAGGTGTTCATCATGGTGGCGGGCGTGTTCACCGGGGCTCATGTCTGGCAGGAGACGGCCGCGCGGCTGGTCGCGGCGGGCAGCGCGGCGCACGCGGTCCCGCTGACGGGCGTCGACCCGGCCCGGCCGGCCACGCCGGCACACGTAGGGCTGGAGACGCACATCGAGGACGTGATCGCGGCGATCGACGCGGTGGACGTGACATCCGGGCAGGAGATCGTGCTCGTGGGGCACGACTACGGGATCCACCCGGTGCTCGGCGCCGCCGATCGGCGGGCGGAGCGCATCGCACGCGTCGTGTACCTGGACAGCGCGATGCCGCAGAACGGTGTTCCGGCGCTGGCCGCCGTGCCGGACCAGGCGCTGCGCGCGCGGCTGGCCGAACGCGCCGAGGCAGGCGAACGCGAGGGCGTTCTCGCGCCACCGGCTCATGACGAGTGGGGCCGCTGGGGCAGTACCGATGGGGTCGACGAGGCGGACCTGGAGCGGCTGACCGCGCTAGCGGCGCCACAGCCGCTGGGCACCCTGCTGCAGCCGCTGCGGCTGACCGGAGCGGTCGCCTCGGTTCCCGTCACCGGCGTGCTGTGCGCCGGGAACGGTGCCCGTATCGGCTTGGTGCAGCGGCTCGTCGACTTCGGCGACCCCGCGCTGGCCGCCCTGACCCAACCCCAGGTCACCTTCTTCGAACTTCCCACCGGGCACTGGCCGATGCTGTCGTGTCCCGCCGCACTGGCAGACGTCCTGCTGCGGGCCGCGGCCGGTGAGGGGCACCGCCTGCGACCGGCCGGTGACGATGCGCCGATGCCCGCCCATCTGCGCCCGTTCCCCCTGGACGTCCCCGAGCTGCCTCGCGACCGCCAGGGTCACGTCGATCTGTACGTCCCCGACGGCGACGGCCCGCGACCGGCCGTGCTGTTCGTGCACGGTGGGCCGGTGCCCGCCGGAGCGCGGCCGCGCCCACGCGAGTGGCCGACCCTGGTGGGCTACGCCCGGTTGGCCGCCGCCGAAGGCATGATCGGCGCGACCCTCGACCACAGTCTTCACGACGTTTCGGACTACCCACGCGCCGCCGCGGACATCGCCGCCGCGATCGAACGGGTGCGGGCCGACGCCCGGGTGGACGCCGACCGGATCGCCCTGTGGTTCTTCTCCGGCGGCGGCCTCCTCACCACGGACTGGCTGGCACAGCCTCCCGCCTGGCTGCGCTGCCTGGCCGCCTCCTACCCCATCCTCGCTCCTCTCCCCGCCTGGGGATTGACAGAAAGCCGCTTCCACCCCGCCAGGGCGGTCGAAGAGGCGGGGCCCTTGCCTGTCGTCCTCCTCCGTGCCGGGCGGGAGACACCCGAGATCGCCGCGACCGTCGAAGCGTTCGTGACCGCGGCCGAAAAGTGCGCAGCGCGACTCGAAGTGGTCGATGTCCCCAACGGCCATCATGGGTTCGAAACCCTCGACGCACCTGAGGAGACGGTCCCGGCCCTGCAGCATGCGATGCGCTCGGTGGTCACCCATCTGACCGGGTGATTCCCCGCCTCAGCGACGCGCGGGGTCGTCGGCTGCACAGGGGGAGAGGTTCGTTCGTTCCGGGCATGCTGCCGCCCCGGGTGCGGTGAACCGTGGATGGCCGGTTGCCATGGCGGGCGCCGCCCTGGACTTGGCCGTGTCTGCGGTCTCCCCCCGGAACCATGGTGGCGCTGACTCCACCCCCCTTCAGGGGGTGGACGTCATTATGCCGGCGGAGAATGCTCTGGATACTGAGTTTCATGACCAAATCGATGGCGCTGCAGATGGACCCACCGACGCGAGAAGAACGACAGCAGCGGAACAGGGGGAGTGACTTTGCTGAATTGTCTCGGCGTATATCCGAGGCCGGGCTTCTCCGGCGCCGGCCGCTGTATTACACCGTCCGTTTCGGACTGGTCGCCCTGGCTCTCGCGGGGTGCGTCGGCGCTTTTGTCGCACTGGGGGACAGCTGGAGCCAGGTGTTCGTCGCCGCCGCCCTGGCCGTGGTCTTCGGTCAGCTCGGGCTGGCCGCCCACGACCTCGCTCACCGACAGGTCTTCTCCCGTCGGCGGCCCAGCGAGGTGGGGGGACTGCTGGTCGCCGACCTGCTGCTGGGCATGAGCTACGGGTGGTGGATGAACAAGCACACCCGGCATCACGCCAACCCCAACCACGAGGGAAAGGACCCGGACGTCTCGCCGGACATTCTCGTCTGGTCGCGCCGTCAGGCGCGGACGGCCCGGGGTCTGCCGCGTTTCGTCGGAAAGCACCAGGCGGCGCTCTTCTTCCCGCTGTTGACCCTGGAAGGGTTGAATCTGAGCTTCAGCAGCTTTCGAGCTCTCAAGAATCCTTCGATGAAAAGGCCCGCGCTCGAAGGGACGCTCCTGGTGGCGCATTTCGTGGTGTACTTCGGCGGCCTGTTCACCGTCCTCTCCCCCGCCAAGGCACTCCTTTTCCTCGCTGTCCACCAAGGCCTGTTCGGGATCTACCTCGGTTCGGTGTTCGCGCCCAACCACAAGGGGATGCCGATGATCGAGGAGGGGAGCAGGCTGGACTTCCTGCGCCGCCAGGTTCTGACCTCGCGCAACGTCCGGGGCGGCGCACTGGTCGACGCCTTCATGGGCGGGCTCAACTACCAGATCGAGCACCACCTCTTCCCCAGCATGCCGACACCCGCACTCGCCAGGGCCCAGTCCATCACCGAGCGGTACTGCGCGGAGTTGGGCATCCCGTACCACCAGACGGGACTGATCGCCTCGCACCGGGAGGCCCTGCGCCATCTCAGGAGCGTCGGCGAGCCGCTGCGCGCCCCGGCGGCGGGCTGACCCGACGAACCGCCCGACTGTGACCTTCCGCATGCGGGTGGTGGAATCCGCAGGACGCCTCGCCCTTCCATTCCGTCCGACCGGCGGACAGCGGTGTCGGGCGCCTCGTTCTGCCACACATGCCCCTCCGGCCCGGGCGCCGGAGCGGTCCTTGCGTGGAACAGTGGAGACGAGGAGACACAGCGCCCTGAAGGGTGCGGGCCGGACGAAGGAGGCCGGGATGCGTCCCCCTGTTCTGGCGGGCATCGACGGGTCCGAGTGGGCGGCGGCAGCGGCCGAGTGGGCGGCGCGGGAGGCCGCTCTGCGCGGTGTTCCGCTACGGCTGCTGCAGGCGGCTCCGCGGCTCGCCGGGGCCACCGTTCCAGGCCCGGCGCTGGAGCGCTTGCAGCTGATGGGCGCCCGGGTGGTTCAGCGGACGGTCGACGACCTCGCCGCCCGCTACCCGGACCTCGAAGTGAAGGGTGAGCAGGCGGACGAGCCGCCCGGCGTCGCACTCCTCGGCGCGGCACGCGATGCCGGACTCCTCGTCCTGGGCAAGCGCGGAACAGGCGGTTTCCAGGACCTGGTGGTCGGCTCGGTCGCCCTGCGGATGGCGGCAGCGGCCGCATGCCCCGTCGTGCTCGTCCCTCGCCCTGCCGGCACCTTCGCCCACGGAACGTCCACGCCTCGCGGGACCGGCCTCATCGTGCTGGGCTTCGACGCCCACCGGCCGGCCGGTGAAGCGGCCGACTTCGCGTTCAGGACCGCCGACGCCCGCACGGCACGCCTGCGCGTGGTGCAGGCCTGGGCCCTTCCCGCGGAATCGGTCTCCCCGCGCACCTTCGTGGTGACCGAGGAAGACCGCGCCACCTGGGAAGACCAAGAGGTGCTGGGGCTCTCCGACGCACTGCGTCCGTGGCAGGAGAAGTATCCGCGAGTGGCGGTGGCCACCGATCTCATGCTGCTCCATGCCGCGGAAGCGCTCCTGAACGCCTCACGGAAAGCGGACCTGCTCGTCGTGGGGCGCCGCACCGACCCGAGGGCGGCTGAGGGCCGGCTGGGCCCGATCGCACATGCCGTGCTGCACCACGCCCGCTGTCCGGTCGCGGTCGTACCGCACGGAGACTGACGACTCAGCCGAAGAACACCTCGAACTCGTCGTACAGCGACGGATCCACCACTTTGTTCTTCGCCGTGGCGTCCGCCAAGGGAACCCGGACGATGCGTGTGCTCTCGAGAGCGACCATGCAGCCGAAGTCCCCGTCCCTGACGGCCTCGATCGCGTGCAGCCCGAAGCGGGTGGCCAGCCATCGGTCGAAGGCGCTCGGAGTGCCACCGCGCTGGATATGCCCCAGCACCGTGGTGCGGGCGTCCTTCTCGGTGCGTGCCGAGATCTCCTGGGCCAGCCATTCCCCGATGCCGGAGAGTCGTACATGACCGAACTCGTCCAGCGACTGGTCCTTGAGGATCATCTGCCCTTCCTTGGGGGCGGCGCCTTCGGCAACGACGACGATCGGCGCGTAGTTGATCTGGAACCGGCTCTTCACCTGCTCACAGACCTGTTCGATGTCGAAGGGCCGCTCCGGGATGAGGATCACGTTGGCGCCGCCGGCGATGCCGGCGTGCAGGGCGATCCAGCCGGAGTGCCGCCCCATCACTTCCACCACGAGGGCTCGCATGTGTGACTCGGCGGTGGTGTGGAGACGGTCGATGGCCTCTGTCGCGATGCCGACGGCGGTGTCGAAACCGAAGGTGTAGTCGGTGCCCGTGACGTCGTTGTCGATGGTCTTCGGCACGCCGACCAGATCGATCCCCTGCCGGCTCAGCTCCGTGGCCGCCCCCAGGGTGTCCTCTCCGCCGATGACGACGAGTGCGTCCACATCATGCGCGGCGAGGGTCTCCCGAACGCGTCGCAGCCCGTTCTCGTGCTTGAACGGGTTCGTGCGGGAGGACCCGAGGATGGTCCCGCCCCGGGGGAGGATCCCCCGGACGCTGGAGATGTCCAGGGGAACGACATCGTTCTTGAGCAGACCCAGCCAGCCGTCGCGTACCCCGACGAAGTCGAACGAGTACTCCTGGACGCCCTTGCGCACGACGCTGCGGATCACGGCGTTGAGGCCGGGGCAGTCACCGCCACCGGTCAGCACTCCGACCTTCATGGGCCTTCTCCCGTCCGCCGCACACGCTGCCCGTCGGCGCCCCTCGCGACGGCCGTGGCGCAGCCGGGCGCGGGAACCGCCGCCTCGCTTACAGCGTCCCTCGGTTCCGTCCACGATGGCCACTCGAAGGACGCCCGCGAGGGCCCTGTCCGGCGCGCCGTGGGACGCCCCCCGATCCCGCGGGCCCACGTCTGCGGTCCGCCGTGCGGGCGGGCCCGCCCGACAGTACGGTGCCTGCACGGCGTCCTGATGGAACCCCGGAGCGGGAGACGGCATGACGGACAGCAAGGCGACGAAGCTGCCACGCAAGGTGTACGAGAAGGAACTGCTGCGTCTTCAGATGGAGTTGGTGAAGCTCCAGGAGTGGGTCCGGGCGGAGGGAGCCCGGCTGGTCGTCGTGTTCGAGGGGCGCGACGCAGCCGGCAAGGGCGGCACCATCAAGCGGGTCACCGAGCACCTCAACCCGCGGATCGCCCGGATCGCCGCGCTTCCGAAGCCCACCGAACGCGAACGGAGTCAGTGGTACTTGCAGCGGTACGTCGAGCACCTGCCGGCCGCCGGAGAGATCGTGCTGTTCGACCGGTCCTGGTACAACCGGGCCGGCGTCGAGCATGTGATGGGCTTCTGCACCAAGGAGGAGTACCAGCTCTTCCTGCGGCAGTGCCCGATCTTCGAGCGGATGCTGGTGGAGGACGGCATCCTGCTGCGCAAGTACTGGTTCTCGGTCAGCGACACCGAGCAGCAGGAGCGCTTCCGCAAGCGTCTTGAGGACCCGTTGCGCCGCTGGAAGCTGTCACCGATGGACCTGGAGTCGATCACCCGCTGGGAGGCGTACTCGCGCGCCAAGGACGCGATGCTGGTGCACACCGACATCGTCGAGGCGCCGTGGTACGTCGTCGAGAGCGACGACAAGCGCCGGGCCCGGCTGAACATGATCGCCCACCTGCTGGGCTCGGTGCCCTACCACGAGGCGCCCCCGCCGGTGCTGGCGCTGCCCGACCGACCGCCCTCGACCGGCTATCAGCGCCCGCCACGCGATCTTCAGACCTACGTTCCCGACCATGCTGCGGGGCTTTGAGCGTCCCCGTCGCAGCCTCCATGCTTCGTGCGGCCGTCGGCGTCGTCGAGATCGTTCACCAGTCGGGGAACAGGGCCCGCTCGCTTCCCGCTCCCGGCCGCCTGCTGATGGGCCTTGTGTATCGGGACGTCTCGAAGTGCGGAGTCGCGGTGTGATGGGGGGCGTGCTGTCCTGATGTAGTACGCAGGGAGTGCACCGATGCGGCGTTTCCGGACTTCCGTCCTCGTCTCCGCGCGGTCGCCCGCCCCCACCGGGCCGGGCGGGGGGTTGCTGCCGGTGCGGGAGCTCGCGGTCGCCTGGTCGCTGGTCGTCCTGATCACGGTGCCGGCCTGGGTGCTGACCGTGGGGCAGGCTCAGGACATGGGCGTCGAGCCCGGCACGATGGGGTTGGCGCTGCCACTGTTCCTGCTGCTCTGGGTGGCGATGACGGCGGCCATGATGGTGCCGTCCATGGCACCGGTGGCCCTCACCTGGGTGCGGGGGCTCGGGCGCCGGTCGTCCGGGTGGAGCCGGGCGGGGCACGTCCTTGAGTTCGTCGGCGGGTATCTGCTGGTGTGGACGGCCTTCGGGCTGCTCGCTTACGTCGCTCTGGACTTCACCGGTGGCGTGGTGGCCGATCATCCGGCGGCGGGACGCTGGGTCGGAGCGGTGGCCTTCCTGCTGGCGGGGCTGTACCAGCTGGGCCCTCTCAAGAACGTCTGTCTGCGGCATTGCCGCGACCCCATGAGCCAGCTGGTGCGCTACGCCGGGTTCCGGCAGCCGGCCCGCGATCTGCGGGTGGGCCTCCACCATGGCGGCTACTGCGTCGGGTGCTGCGCGGGGCTGATGGTCGTCCTCGTACCGCTCGGGGTGATGAACGTGGCGGCGATGGCCGGGCTGGCGGTGGTGATCTTCGTGGAGAAGCTGTGGTCGCGGGGGCCCCTGCTCGCGGGAGTGGTGGGTGTGGTCTTCCTCGTCCTCGCCGGGCTTGCGCCGTTCCAGGATTGGCTGCTGCCGGGGCTGCAGGAGTCTGCGCCTTCGATGAGCAACATGTGAGCTCCTGCGGCAAGCTGGGAGAGAGGCCGCCTCGCGATCCGCGTGCGGGCTCGGGACATGCGGTCTCGCCACTCCGATGGAGCTCCTTCGGGCTCGACGGGAGGGACGCGAGATGACGGAAGAGGTCAGCGCCGGGACCGGCTGGCACCTGGTGGGCGACTGGTTCGACGTATGCAAGTGCGCAATACCGTGCCCCTGCACGTTCGCGCAGCCCCCGACCTACGGTGACTGCGAAGGCGTGCTGGTCTGGCACATTCGTGAGGGGAACTACGGCGACGTCCGCCTGGACGATCTCAACGTCCTGATGCTGGGCGTCTTCGTGGGCAACGTCTGGGCCGGCGAGCACAGCGACGCGTATGCCGCGGTCTTCCTCGACGAACGCGCCGACGACCGGCAGCGCGCCGCGCTCGGGACCGTCTTCGGCGGCGAGGCAGGAGGCTGGCCGGCACGGTTCGGGGAGATGCTCCGGCCCGAGATACGCGGGATGGACTTCGCGCCGATCCGTGTGGAGATCGACGAGGACCTCGCCACCTGGAGAGCCGAGATCCCCGGCCGGGTCACGGCCACCGCGGAAGCACTCGCCGGCCCGACGACACCGGAGGGCGCCCGCGTCCAGGTTCACAACGCCCCGGGCGCCGAGGTGGGGCCAGGCCAGGTCGCCACCTGGGGACGGGCCACCGCGGACCGCGCCGACGCCTTCGGCTTCTCCTGGGAACGCTCGGGAAAGTCGAGCAAGTACTTCCCCTTCGACTGGACCGGGCCCGACTGACCGGGGGCACGTGGGCCACCCCTCCCCCACCCGAGGTTCCCACCGACCGCCTCACCATCCGGGCGGCGGCCCCGACTCCTCGACCTCGACGAGCCGTGGCCGCCGATGGCGCCACCAAGAGGTGCTGCCGACTCTTTCGGAACGGTGGGCCAGGGCGCCGCAGCAGCTCCGGCCGGCACCTACCGAGCAGTCGACACTGCGGTGAGTTCCACGGCCGTCGCGGGGCGGGAGGCGGCACTTCATGCGTCCTCGGGGTCCTGACGTTCCGCCGAGTCGAGCAGATGCTTCGGCAGTTTCGAACTGGCCGCCAACACCTCGATACCGATCACGCGTCCCCGGTCATCGAAGTCGATGTTGATCACGCCGCCTACCTCGACCGGGTCGCAGGGGTACATGCGCGCTGCCTGCGGGCGGGCTTGTGGATCCGTGAAGTACAGATATGCGGCATCCACCGTTCTGTCGTAGGTGACTCTGACGTCCGCCATGGTTCTCCTGCTCCCTCGGTCTTGAGGCCGGCCTCGCTCAGTATGTGCGCCCGCAGATACAGGCTGGAAATGCGCTGCCGTCGGAGGGCACCCAGGCGCCCGGGCGGTCCGGGAGCCCGCGCAAACCGTTGGTGGGTCGTGGCGGCCGATGCTACGTTTCCGGAGGCCGTGCGAGAGAACGAGGAGGTGGTACCCGTGAACGCAGAATCGACATGGGTGCTCCCCTCAGGGGTCACGGTCGGGCGGTAGGTCGTCCGGGAGCGCCGTTCCAGCGCACTTCCGGAAGGCACGACCATGCAATTCACCACGGAACAGCGTCTCGACGACGGTGTCCTCGAGCGCGGATTCACCCTCGGTGAGATCCCCGGCACCCTGTGGACGCCGGGTTCCGCGCCCTCCCCACTGGTCCTGATGGCGCACAACAACGGCCTGCCCAAGGCCGATCCCCGGCTCGTGGCCCGGGCCCGGTACACCGCGGGGCGCGGCTACGCGGTGGCCACCATCGACGCCGCCGGGTGCGGTGACCGTCCCCGTTCCGCCGCCGCCGAGCAGGCCCGCGCAGACCTCCGGCGGGCTATGCGGGCAGGCGAGCCGGTCGACGGGATGTTGGAGTCCCTCGTCGGGCCGCTGGTCGCGAAGGCGGTCCCGGAATGGCGAACCACTCTGGATGCCCTTCTTGAGCTGCCCGGGATCGACGGCCGGGTCGGGTACTCCGGGGGGTGGGCCGCCCTCGGCATTCGGCTGGCGGTGGTCGAGCCGCGTATCGCGGCCGCAGGCTTCTTCGCCGGGGGGTACGTGCCCCGTGCCCAGCGAGAGGAGGCCCCGCTGGTCACCATCCCGCTGCTGTTCCTCCTTAAGTGGGACGACGAAGGGAACCCCCGGCAACGGGCCCTGGACCTGTTCGACGCCTTCGGCAGCAAGGAGAAGACACTGCACTCCAATCTGGGCGGGCACACCGGCACTCCGTCGTTCGAGCTGGAGGACGGGTGCCGGTTCCTGGACCGGCACCTGAAGTCAGGCCGGGCCGAGACCATGCGCGATACCTGACCCTTGACGTACTGGGTGCGGCCGTTCATCCACCTGAGGTCGAGAAAGTCTCCCAGGGCGTCGAGGACGGGCGTGCCGGGGGGACTGAGGGCGGGTCGGCCTGAAGAGGGCGACCTGGAAGGGGTCTGCCATGTGGTGGGCGGTCACTTGGGCGGGGACGGTGTGTGCCCCGTACAGTTAAGTGAAGGGAGGCGGCCTCTTCTCCCCCTCTCGAACCCATCCGTACGGGAGCACTCATGCACCACCCGTCCGGCAGCACGGACGACGACCCCGACGCACTGTTCGGGCTCGACGCCCTCTCCCCCGGCCCCGCCGCACCCGACCGGCCCTCCGCGTTCCGCACTTCCGCCGTGGCCGGCCGGCTGCTGCCCGTGCGGGAGATCTACGCCGAGCCCGCGGCTGCCGCGTCCCCGCGCGGGAGGCAGATCAGCGCCCGGTTTCCCGACGCCCGGGTGACCATGGTCGACTCCCACTGGCGCATCCCCGGGCTGCACGGCAACCAGGGCAACATTGAGCGCTGGGTGCGCATCAAGGGGGAAACGCTGGTCCTGGGTGAGAAGAAGACCCTCACCACTCGCCCCAACGGCCGGTCCGCGGATTGGATCGCTCCCGGCACCTCCAACGGTTGCGCGATGGCCTGCGCCTACTGCTACGTGCCCCGGCGCAAGGGGTACGCGAACCCCATCACCGTCTTCACCAATATCGACAGGATCATCGCCCACCTCGCCCGGCACGTGGCACGGCAGGGGCCCAAGCACGAGCCGAACCAGTGCGACCCCAAGGCGTGGGTGTATGACATCGGGGAGAACGGCGACTGCTCCGTGGATGCGCTGATCTGCGACAACACCGCGGACCTGGTGCACGCCTTCCGGCAGTGGCCCACGGCCAAGGCGTCCTTCGCCACCAAGTTCGTCAACCCCGACCTGCTGGCCCTCGACCCGCGTGGCCGCACCCGCATCCGGTTCTCGCTGATGCCGCCGGACGACGCCCGGCTGCTCGATGTGCGCACCTCCCCCGTCGCCGAGCGGATCGGCGCCGCCGCGGACTTCCTGGACGCGGGGTACGAGGTGCACTTCAACCTCTCCCCCGTGGTCGTCCGCCCCGGGTGGCAGGACGCCTGGGCCGAGCTGCTCACCCACCTCGACGACGTCCTGCCCCGGCGGGTGAAGCAGCAGGCCGCCGCGGAGGTGATCATGCTGACCCACAACCAGGAGCTGCACGAGGTCAACGTCGGATGGCACCCCCGCGCCGAGGAGGCCCTGTGGCGGCCTGAACTCCAACAGGCCAAGCGCTCCGAGAACGGCGCGCTGAACCTCCGTTACCGCAACAGTGTCAAGGGCGAGGCCGTACAGACACTGCGCACCCTGATCGACCGCCATGCGCCGTGGCTGCGGGTGCGCTATGCCTTCTGAGCACCGGGCGGGACCAGTGAGGCGGCCGTCCGGGTCAGCGACCGATACGGCGGGCCCTGCGGTTCATTCCAGCGGAGTGACAAGGCAGAAGGGATGACCGACCGGGTCGGCGTACACCCGGTAACCGACCGGCTTGTCCGACCCGTCGAGCAGTGTGGCACCCAACGCGAGTACTTGTGGCTCGGCCAGGTCGAGATCCGCGACCATGACGTCGATGTGCATCTGCTGGGATGCCCATAGAAGTTGGCGAGCTCGGCCGGGGCGGGGCAATCGATGACGATAGCGTGAAGCTTTCCGATCATCCCGTCGACTATGGCGCCTACGGCGCTGAAGCACCATGTGCCGCGATCCCTTCAGCCCCTGTTTGTGTCGTACCTGAGGGAAGCGGCCCCGTCGGCATCGACGGATTCGCCCGGCCCCGCCCGGAACGCGCCGAGGAACTGGAGCGTCTGCTCCTTTCGTTCGTCGAGCCGACGCGCTCCGAGCCGGGCGCCTGGCAGTACCAGGTGCACCGCGATGTCTCCGCCCCCACCACGCTCTCCGCGAGCGCTGTCACCCCTTGAGAAGCAGAGGTCACCAGGCGTCAGCGATCAGTTTCTCCACCTCCGGCGGCAGTTCGTTGCCGCGGTGGACCGCAACGAACCTCACGTCGTCGGGTGCGTCTCCGACGGCGATGGCCACGGTGGGAGAGATGCCGTCCACGGCGTAGGCGGTTTCCGTAGTGGACGGCTCCTCGCCCTTGTTCCGGCCGCCGGTGTCGTCACAGGGCGGCTGGGTCGCCGTGCCCAGTTCGTTGCCCACGGTGAACTCCACATTGGCCACATCCCGGTAGGTGCGCCCGTCGTAGGTCACCACGTAGACGCACGACGCCGCGGCCTCCCCGCTGTCCTCCTCCGGCTCGCAGGCGGAAACCGACGCCGCTGCGGCCGCCGTCAGCAGTGCGAGCACGGATCGCTTGGCCCAGCCCATGATCGGACCTCCAGGTTTCAGTTCTGAACCGACGTGTCTGAGTCCGAAGACGTGTCCGGCCTCATCAACACCGACGGAGTGGAGGTCCTGTTCGTTCGGGTGACTTCTGGGGCAACCTCGCGGGGCCGGGGTCCGTACAGACGGCCCCCGGCCCCGCGAGGTCGGTCTCACACGCGGTCGGCCGCGATCAGGACGTACTGGAACGAGCCGTCCCGGTAGGACTCGATGAACGCCTTCTCGATACCGGTGACCAGCGAGGACGTGGCCCGCAGCTCCCAGTAGGGCAGCGTGTCCGGGGTGAGGTCGACGATGGTCTGCGGCACGAGCCGGTTGTCGGCCATGGCCCGCAGATACTCGCGGCGGGAGTGGATGTTGCACTCGAAGTGGGCGTTGATCTGGGAGACCCACTTCGACGGCTGGCCGTAGCGGGGGTTCCAGCAGCCGGTGATCGTCACATACCGGCCGCCCACCTTGAGGAAGCGGGAGTGCTCGGCGAACAGGTCGTGCAGGTCGACGTACATCGTCGACTCGTTGTTCCACGAGGCGGTGACGCTGCCCTTGTCGAAGGGCGTGTCGAGCATGTTGCACACGCGGGAGCGGACGTGGTCCTCGATCCGCAGTTCTCGTGCGCGCCTGTTGCCGAAGTCGGCCTGGGTGGCGGACAGGGTGACGCCCTCCACCTTGCAGCCGAAGCGGCGGTGGGCCATGACCATGGACCCGCCGCGCCCGCAGCCGGCGTCGACGAGGGTGTCGTCGGGTCCCACCGGGCCGAGGTGGTCCATGAGGAACTCTGCCTGAGCCGACTCCAGCCGGTGCAGCTCCGCGATGAGCTTCTTCTCGTACTCGCTGTGGGCCGGGTCGCCGAGCGCGGCGTGGTCCACGGCGCCGATGCCGTAGTGGTGGTGGTAGAGCCCGTCCACGTCACCGAGACGGAGGTTGACCGGCCGCGCCTCGTTGTTCCAGTAGCGGGCGATGTCCCCCTGGTACGGCGTCGCCGGAGCCGGAATCTTCGCGGAGAGGGGGGAGGTCGTTTCAGTGGTCACAGAGATGTCCGTTCCTTACCAGAAGTCGGGCAGGCTGTAGCGGTAGGTGTTGGTGCGGTGCCAGTCGTGGTTGCCGTCGACCCACGCGGCCACGCCCTTGAGGAAGCGCAGCACGGGGGGCAGGGGGCAGGCCTCCGCGAGGTCGGCCGCGGCGGCCTCGAAGGCGAGCTGGAGTTCGTTGTGGACCTCGACGGCCTTCAGGTAGGCGTCGCGTTCGCAGAGCTGCTCGCGTTCGGCGATCACCACGGGCAGGTTCAGATGACGGCCGGGGCTGTTGAGTTCCTTCGTGTACGAGTAGAGGTCGTTGACGATGGTGGTCGCGTTGCCGGCGAGGGCGATGACCCGCTGCATGTCCGGCCGGGCATGCAGGTCCGCGGGCAGTTCGTAGCCGCCGACGGTGTCGGTGATCGTGGGGCAGGGGCGGAAGTTGTTGAACTGGCGCATCGCCAGGTACTCCCACACCTCCGGGACGTGCTCGGTCTGTGCCCAGGCGGCCTCGGCGAGGTAGCCCATGTGCAGCCGGGCCATGTCGTGCCGGTAGCGGTCGGCCTGGGAGTCCGTGGCCGCGCGGACGAAGTAGTCCATCGCGCTGCGGTATGCCCGGCGCGGGGCGTCCGAGGTGAGCGACTCCTGCCACGCCGGCGTGTACTCCGCGGTGGTGTGGAAGTGGTCGAGTGCGGTGTGCGCAAGCAGGAGGCGCCCGCCGAGTCCGACGGGTGACCCGCCGTGGTCCTCGCAGTAGCAGTCGTCCACCGCGTTCTCCGCGACCATCAGCCGCGTGGCGAGCATCAGGTGGTCGACCGTCGGCGCGTCGGGATGACAGGCGACCATGTACCGGCCGACGGAGAAGCCGTCGAACTGCCCCTCCCACTCCTCGGGGTAGAGCTGGACCTCGTCCTCGGCCCAGGCCTTGATCCGGCGGCTCACCTCCTCGACACGCACGGGGTCCGGCTCCGGGACGGGGTGGTAGTAGAGGCCGGGCACGGCTTGTCCGGCGGCGGGCTCGGCGGGGGCCGGGGGCACTGCATCCGGGAGCGTGGCGGTGTCCCTGCTCGCCGAGGAGAGCGAGCTCGTGCCCGGTCCGGTCGGTCCACGCAGGATCCGCTGGAGG
Organism: Streptomyces sp. NPDC013187; assembly: GCF_042899705.1. Lineage (NCBI taxonomy): Bacteria > Bacillati > Actinomycetota > Actinomycetes > Kitasatosporales > Streptomycetaceae > Streptomyces > Streptomyces sp. NPDC013187. The sequence goes on from NZ_JBIBAF010000011.1 coordinate 95,020, forward strand.
GCGGAGCCGCCCGCGGCCGCGTCAGCCGTGGCTGGTACGGCGGAGGCGGCCGTAGGGGCCGGTGGCGTCGGCAGGCCGGAAATCGGGACCGGCGGATGCAGTGCCGCCAGGAAGTGCCGGGCGGTCGGCGTGATCTGACGGTCGGGGGCCGACGCGAGGGTGTCCGGCAAGGCGGTGGGCGATGTCGGACGTCGCTCAGGGGGGGATGTTCCGAGGGGCCCGGAATCGGGCATCGGCGGCTCCTTGCTGCGGTGGGGTGGGCGCTCCGTGGCGGGCGGGGGCGACAGTCGTGCCCCTGCCGCGGATCGGGGCTTCAGCGCGGCCTGGGGGCGATCTGCACGTTCTCCATCACTCCGAGCGCGTCGGGCAGGAGCACCGCGGCCGAGTAGTAGGTGCTGACGAGGTAGGAGATGATCGCCTGTTCGTTGATGCCCATGAACCGCACGGAGAGCCCCGGTTCGTACTCGTCCGGCAGTCCGGTCTGCCACAGGCCGATGACGCCCTGGTTCTTCTCGCCGGTGCGCATCGCGATGATGGAGCTGGTCTGTTCCTTGCTGATCGGGATCTTGTTGCAGGGCAGGATGGGGACACCGCGCCAGGCGGGGACGGATTGCCCGCCGAGGTCGACATGGTCGGGGTAGAGGCCGCAGGCGTTGAAGCCGCGTCCGATGGCGGCGATGGTCCTCGGGTGGGCGAGGAACATTTTGGTGCCGCGCCGGCGGCAGAGAAGATCGTCCATGTCGTCCGGGGTCGGCGGGCCGGAGCGGGGCTGGACGCGCTGCTTGAAGTCGGCGTTGTGCAGGAGCCCGAAGTCGCGGTTGTTGATCAGCTCGTGTTCCTGGCGCTCGCGCAACGCCTCCACGGTGAGCCTGAGTTGCTCCTCGCTCTGGTTCATCGGACCGTTGTAGAGGTCGGCCACCCGGGTGTGGATCCTCAGGACGGTCTGTGCGACGGAGAGCTCGTACTCGCGCGGCTGCAGTTCGTAGTCGACGAAGGTGCCGGGCAGTTCGGCTTCGCCGACATGACCGGCCGACAGGGCGATCTCGGCCTCGCCGTGCTTGTTCTGCCGCAGCCGCGTGCGGGAGCTGAACCGGTCGACGTGGGCTTGAAGGCTTGGGGCGGAATCCATGACCGCGCTGAAGTCGGCGCGGGTGAGGGTGAGGAGGGTGCCGGAGGTCTCGGCGGTGGTCGTGCAGTCGTGGCGGGCTTCGGAGTCCAGCAGGGCGCTCTCACCGAAGTGGTCGCCGTCCGCCAGGACCCCGACGGCGACCTCTCCGCCGTACTTGCCCTCGGAGGTCTGGCTGACCCGGCCGTGGGCGATCAGGTGGAGCCGGTCTGCGGGGCTGCCGCGTTCGGCGAGGACTTCTCCCGCCGTGAAGTCGCTCTGCGTGCAGCGGTCGGCGAGGGCGGTGAGGACGTCCGTGTCCTCGAACCCGCGCAGCAGGGCCAGTTCCCCGAGCTCCCGGGGGATCACCCGGACCGTGGCGCCTTCCTGGACGAACTCGATGTGCCCGTCGCCGAGAGTGTGGCGCAGCCGCCGGTTGACCCGGTAGGCGCCGCCGCCGGCCTCGACCCAAGGCAGCATCCGCAGCAGCCAGCGGGAGGTGATCTCCTGCATCTGCGGCGCGGACTTGGTGGTGCTGGCGAGATTGCGGGCGGCGGCGGTGCTCAGGGACTGCTGCGGCGGGTCGGACGTGGTCTGGGCTTCCGGGATGCTGTCGACGGTCATCGAGGGCAGATGCTCCTTGCACGACGGGTCGTCCGGTGCACAGGGGTGCGCCGACCGGGGGACAGGGAGGGAGTGGGCAACGAGCGGGAAGGATCACGGGAATCCGTCCACCTGCAGAAAGCTAGCCGCTGAAGGGGCCGCATCCGCCGGCGAGACGAGATGCTTACCTCGAAGCAGTGACAATCACTTGAATGCGGTTTATCGGCCCGTCACGTGTCATTGCCCGGCACAGCTGGGGATGTTCAGGGCATTCCGGGAAACCGAACCGTCCACGAGGAGACCGCCGGCGGGGCGGGCGACGAGGTCGAGGGTCCCGTCGGGGGTGCGGACGACGCTGTGCACGATGGCGAGGCCGAGGCCGACAATCGCAGCGAGATCCGCTTTTCGATACGGCGGCGATACCACCACGGCGGGAAGAGCACACCTCTCCCCAGTGACCAGATCCGCTTTATCGCGGCAGGCGGAGCGCTAGTGTCTGATTCCATGATCGTATGGCTCAACGGCACTCATGGCGCGGGCAAGACGACGACCAGCGCACTCGTGCAGAAGCTGATTCCGGATTCACGGGTGTTCGACGCCGAGAAGGTCGGCGAGACGCTCATGGACATCACGCCGGCGCTGCCCGACACGGACAACTTCCAGCACTGGCCGCCGTGGCGGCCGCTGGTGGTCGAGACGGCCCGTCGCGTGCTCGACTACACCGGAGGCACTCTGGTGATCCCCATGACCGTCCTGGTCGAGGAGTACTGGCGGGAGATCAGCGCCGGGCTCGCCCAACACTCCATCGAGGTACGGCACTTCGTCCTTCACGCCGACCAGGACACCCTCCGACGGCGCATCGAGGGGGAGCATGTCGTCCCCTCCCCGTTTCGTCTCAAGTACCTTGCGCCCTACGCCGAGGCGGCCCGCACCTGGCTGCACAGCGCGGCCGAGGTCGTCGACACCACGCACCTCACGCCCGCCGAGGCCGCTCTGCGCATCGCGGAGGCCGTCGGGACGCAGCGACCCTGACCGGTCGGCCCTGTTCATCGGTAACGTGCGTCACCATGATGCGTGCTTGGATCCTGCCCATGCTGCTCGCGCTCTGCGGCTCGGTCGCCGCGACCGGACTGGTCTTCGCAGGGAGCCCGGGCACAGCAGCCGGATTCCTGCTGGTGTTCCTGCTGCTCGCCGGCGTGAAGTCGCCGCTGATCTTCCCGAGGTCGATCGGTGCGCGGGAGGCACGACAACGCAGCGCGGTCGACGGCCGACCGGTCGTGTTCTGGCGGCCGGGCTGCGCGTACTGCCTGCGCCTGCGTATCCGGTTGGGGTGGAGCGCTCGCCGGTTGTACTGGGTGGACATCTGGCGTGACCCGGCCGGAGCCGCGGCGGTCAGGGAGGTCAACGACGGCAACGAGACCGTGCCGACTGTCGTCGTGGACGGCCGCTCACACACCAACCCCGATCCGGCGTGGGTCCGCAGCCGGCTCTCCCCGTCTCGGTGACGCCCCGGTCATCAGGTGGCGGTTTCAGGGGCCGTGGGTGGCGAATCGATGGCCAGGACTGGCAGACCGACTTCCTGCGGCCACCCCGGTCGCCAGCCGCTGAGCCACTCGGTGAAGTCCTCTCGCAGGAACCGCGCATCCACCGGCTTCAGCCGAGTCTGGGGCCGCTCGCCTCCCACTCCTGCGTGCTCACCATCGGGCATCGTCTACCTGCCGGGCGTACAGCTCCTCCAAGGGCCGTCCGCTGCTCAGCTGGGCGGCGGAGTCCGACCCGGCGGAGGCGCCCACGATCACGTCGGCCCCGGTCACGTCATGCCCGGCGTCCGCCAGGCCCGCCGGCAGCCCAGTGATTCGGGCGATGCCCCCGACTCCACCACCGTCCAGCACCACGCCTCTGTCATGGCCGCCCCTTGCGTTGTGGAGTGCTTCGCTGAGGTCGGAATCCTGGTGCCCAGCAGTACGAAACCGTCAGTCCGGGTGGCGCCGGGTCGGGCTCGTCAGGCCTCTCCGGCCGGTGCACCGCCTGGTAGGTGCCGCGGGGGCGAGTTGTCCGAAGGCATGGTGGCCAGCCGAGAAGATGCTACGTCGTGCCCGGTGCGAGGTGGGCGCGGATCCGGATCGATTCGCCCTGTGGGAGCCGGCGTTGCCGCAGGCCCGGAGCCGGAGGCACCCGACGCGCCGGAGGGGTCAGAGGGGTCGGTCAGGGCGATGCGGGCCGTGATGCGCTTGCCGACCGCCTCCCGGTCGACGGACAAGCCCTCCGATACCGCCTTGACGATCTCCAGGCCGTGACCGCCGATCCTGCCCGGATCCGCGGCCCGGGCCGCCGGGACCTCGGGATCGCTGTCCCATACGACCACTTCCACGACGCCGGCGGTCAGCCCCAGCTCCACCAGGACGGGGCCCGGAGCGTACTTGCAGGCGTTGGTGACCAGCTCGCTCACCACGAGCTGGGTGAGATCTTTCGCGCGCGCGGTCACCGGCAGGCCGTACACTTCGCCCGCCTGGTCGAGGAAGGCGGCCGCGTGCTGGCGTGCGTCCGCGATACAGCCGTCGTCGCCGCCCAGGGCGAAGCCGACGCGCACCAAGTGTTCGTCGCGTGCTGTACAGCCGTCGCCGTCGGTATCATCTGCCACTGGCCTCGCCTCACTCCCCCGTTTCGCGCGCGACTACCCCCCTTGCCGGCATGCATGCCGCTCGGGTGATGTTCGAAACAATCCCGTGGGTGCATCCGGGCCGTCGGTGGGGCAGAATCATCCGCGCACGTCCTGAACCGGTGACAAGCCTAAATCGCAGTCGAGGAGACCGTGGCCCACATCGAACCAGCGGACCGGCCGGCACGGCTCTCCGTCGAACACCGCATGGTCGAGGGCATCCGTGTCGTGACACTGCGGGGTGAGATCGACCATGACGTCCAGGATGTCCTGCGGCAGGCCCTGCAGGCCGAGGGCGGGGCTGTGCCGCCGCGGATAGTCGCCGATCTCAACGCCGTGACGTTCATGGACTCCAGCGGCATCAACGTCTTCGTCGCGGCGTACCAGCAGCTGAGCGACGCAGACGGCTGGGTGCGCATCGCGGGGGCCCAGGATTCCGTCCTGCGCGTCCTGCAACTGGTCGGCGTCGACACGCTCATCCCCTGCCACCCCACGACCGAGCAAGCCCTGACCGCCTGACCGCTGCCCGCGGACGGGCCGCCGGGCAGCAAGGTGAGACACAGGGCGCCGCACGGCTGTGCCCGTGCTGCCGGCTCAGGCGAGCGCCTGCGCTGCGTAGAGTGCGCCGATCGCGGCGGCCAGGGTACCCAGCAGGAGGCGGAGGAACCCCTCTGGCAGCCGGGGTTGGAGGCGGGCACCCAGGTAGCCGCCGGTCAGCCCGCCCAGTCCGCAGGCCAGTCCGAGAAGCCAGTCGGGGGCGATGTCGTCGCCACCGGTGAGGGCGAGCAGTCCGTAGGTGCCGGCGCCGACCAGCGAGGTCAGGAAGGTGGAGGCGAGTGCGGCCGGGGCGACATGGGCGACGGGCATGCCCCGGCCGACCAGAATGGGCCCGAGAATGGAGCCGCCGCCGATGCCGTAGATACCGCCGACCGTGCCGACTGCCAGCGCCAATGTGGTGATCGTGCGCGGCGAGGTCTCGGTCGGGGTGCGGGTGGATGGTGTGCGCAGCGTGCGGATGATCAGCCAGAGCCCCAGGGGGAGCAGCAGGACGGCGACCAGCAGGCGGAACACGCCCGGTCCGGGAAGGGCGAAGACGCGGATGACGGCGCCGAGGACGACGCCGGGCAGCGTGCCTGCGATCAGGCGGCGGGTCAGCGGGCCGTAGAGGTTTCCGTCGCGCCGGTAGCGCAGCAGCGCGCCGGGGCCGGCAACAACGTTGTACAGCAGGTTCGTCGGAGTGACGGCGGGGCTGGGGACGCCGAGGACGCTGAGCTGGACCGGCAGCAGGAACACGGCTCCGGAGACTCCGACCGGTGCGGTGACCAGCGCGATCAGGGCGCCTGCGGCGAAGGCGAGTAGCGATGCCGACCAGTCCAACCGTTTCCGCCCTTTCCGAGCCTCCGTTCAGTATGGGATGCGGCCCGGCGGCGGTGGTCGGCGCCCCCGACGTGATCGGCGAAGTCGGGGAGACGCGCCGCTGCAGGGCACTGCCGCCTCCACGCGCGGTGGCGGAAGACAGGCCTGAACTCGGGCACTGCCGCCTCAGCGCGCGGTGGCCGAGGACAGGCCTGAACCTGCGGTGACCCGTATGACACCGGCAACGTCCGCTGCTCCATCGGCTTCGCCGTGCGCGGTGGCTTCGTCACCGCCGGTCACTGCGGCTCGCCGAGCGCGGCGGTGTGCGGCCGGGGCCGGTCGTGCACCGACGGACTCTCGTCAGCATGCCGAGCGGGTCCCGGCACGCAACGGCCGCCGGAGCCCGCCCGCACCGCTGCACGTCCTCCCGTGCCTGCGCCTGGGTCAAAGGCGTTCGATGATGGTCACGTTGGCCTGGCCGCCGCCCTCGCACATCGTCTGCAGTCCGTAGCGGCCGCCCGTGCGTTCCAGCTCGTGCAGGAGGGTGGTCGTCAGCCGGGTTCCGGTGGCTCCGAGCGGGTGGCCGAGGGCGATGGCGCCGCCGTTGGCATTGACCTTCTCTGGGTCGGCTCCGGTCTCCTTCAGCCAGGCCAGCACCACCGAGGCGAAGGCCTCGTTGATCTCGACCAGGTCGATCTCGTCGAGCGTCATCCCGGACTTCTTCAGGGCGTACGCGGTGGCCGGGATCGGAGCGGTCAGCATGCGGATCGGGTCCTCGCCGCGTACCGAGAGGTGGTGGACGCGGGCCCTGGGGGTCAGACCGTGCTCCCGCACGGCCCGCTCCGAGGCGACCAGCATGGCCGAGGCGCCGTCGGAGATCTGGGAGGACAGCGCGGCCGTGAGCCGGCCGCCCTCCACCAGCGGCTGCAGTCCCGCCATCTTCTCCGGGCTGGTGTCGCGGCGCGGGCCCTCGTCGTGGGCCACGTCGCCGTACGCGACGGTCTCCCGATCGAAGCGGCCCTCGTCGATGGCCCGGACGGCCCGTTGGTGGGAGCGGAACGCGAACTCCTCCATGGCCTCACGGGATATGTCCCACTTGCGGGCGATCTCCTCGGCGCCGAGGAACTGGTTGACCGGCCGGTCGCCGTAGCGGGCCCGCCAGCCCGCCGAGCCGGCGAACGGGCCCTCGGTCAGGCCCAGCGGTGCGGCGGCCTGCCGGGTGGCGAAGGCGATGGGGATCTGCGACATGTTCTGCACGCCGCCGGCGACGACCAGGTCCTGGGTGCCGGAGAGGACGCCCTGCGCGGCGAAGTGCAGGGCCTGCTGCGAGGAGCCGCACTGGCGGTCGACGGTCACACCGGGCACCTCTTCGGGCAGTCCGGCGGCCAGCCAGCAGGTGCGCGCTATGTCACCGGCCTGTGGGCCGACGGTGTCGAGGCAGCCGAACACCACGTCCTCGACGGCGGCCGGGTCGACGCCGGAGCGCTCCATCAGCGCGGTCAGCACATGGGCGCCCAGGTCGGCCGGGTGGACGGCGGACAGTCCGCCGCCCCGCCGGCCGACCGGGGTGCGCACCGCTTCGACGATGTATGCCTCGGCCATGACGTCTCCTTCTCTGTGTCTGCGATCTGCAGGACTGGCTAGGAGTCGTGCAAGGCGATGCCCTCCAGCACCATCGACAGGTACTGGCGGGCGATCTCCTCGGGGCTGTGCCGGCCGCCCGGCCGGTACCAGGACGCCGCGACCCAGACCGTGTCGCGCACGAAGCGGTAGGTGAGCCGTACGTCCAGGTCGGGTCGGAAGACCTTGGCGGCCACTCCCCGCTCCAGCGTGCCCAGCCACGCCTTCTCGAACTTCTGCTGCGACTCGACGAGATACGCGAAGTGCGGCCGGGTCCCCAGGTGCTTGGACTCCTTCTGGTAGATGGCGACCGCGTCGAGGTGCCGGTCGATCTCCCGGAAGGACTCGGTCACGAGGGCCTCCAGGGTTTCCCTGGGGCCGAGCCCGGCGCCCAGCACGGCGTCGTACCGGGACCAGAGCTCGTCCAGGAAGCCGGAGAGGATCTCGTCCAGCATCGACTCCTTGGAGTCGAAGTGGTAGTAGAGGCTGCCCGCCAGCATCCCCGCCGCGTCGGCGATCTTGCGGACGGTCGTGGCGTTGTAGCCCTGCGCGGCGAACACCCGAGCCGCGATGGCCAGGAGTTCCTCGCGCCGCTCGGGCGGGCTCACCGTGGACTTCTTGTGGTCGCTGTCGCTGCTTTTCGGCACGGGACCATTCTCGCCTCACGGGTGCTGGCTGCTGACCGACAGGACCTCGCCGGTCAGGTACGACGAGTAGCCGCTGGCCAGGAACACGATCACGTTGGCCACCTCCCACGGTTCCGCACAGCGACCGAAGGCCTCGCGGCCGGTCAGTTCCTCCAGCAGTTCGGGGGTGGTGACCTTGGCGAGGTGTGGGTGCATGGCCAGGCTCGGGGAGACGGCGTTCACCCGCACTCCGTAGGCGGCGGCCTCCACCGCGGCACAGCGGGTGAGGGCCATGACACCGGCCTTCGCGGCGGCGTAGTGGGCCTGGCCTTGCTGTGCGCGCCAGCCGATCACCGAGGCGTTGTTGACGACGGCACCGCCGGCGCCCGCGGCTTTCATCCGGCGCAGTGCGGCGCGGGTGCAGCGGAAGGTGCCGTTGAGGGTGACGTCGAGGACCTTGTTCCATTGCTCGTCGGTCATGTCGACGACATCGGCGGTACCACCGAGGCCCGCGTTGTTGACCACGATGTCCAGGCGTCCGTGGTGTTCCTCGGCATGGTCGAACAGCGCGGTGACCTGGTCCTCGTCCGTGACGTCGCAGCGCAGTGCGGTGACGCGGTCGGGGCCGAACTCGGCGGCCAGCGCCGCTTCGGACTTCTTCAGGCGGCGGGCATGGGCGTCGGAGATCACGACCCGGGCGCCCTCCTCCAGCAGCCGGCGGGCGGTCGCGCCGCCGATCCCGGCGCCCGCGGCGGCGGTGACGACGGCCGTGCGGCCGGTGAGCAGGTGGTGGCCGGGCAGGTACGGCGGTGGGGCCGCGGTCATGACCTACCTCCTCGGGCAGCGTGCCACCGATGCCGCCGCCGTCCGTTTCCTCGGCTGTGGCGCTGGGGCGACTCTCGACGGCCGACGACCCGTACGTTAACCTACCAAACACTTGTTAGGGAAGGAGGAGGCGATGTCCACCGCCCGCACCGCACCCCCGGACCCCGTGCGCTACGAGCGCCGCGGCGCCGTCGCCCTGGTGACGATGGACCGGCCCGAGTACCGCAACGCCCAGAACTCCGCGATGACCTACGCGCTGGACCGGGCCTTCTACCGCGCGGCGGACGACGACGAGGTGAAGGTCGTGATCCTCGCCGGAGCGGGGCAGCACTTCTCCGCCGGTCACGACATCGGCACTCCGGAGCGGGACGCGCACCTGCCGTTCGACCGCACAGCGGGACTCTGGTGGGACCACTCTCAGAAGGCGGGGGCCGAGAGCCGCTTCGCCCGCGAGTCCGAGGTGTACCTGGGCATGTGCCGGCGCTGGCGCGAGCTGCCCAAGCCGGTCATCGCCTCGGTGCAGGGGGCGTGCGTGGCCGGGGGGCTGATGCTGGCATGGGTGTGCGATCTGATCGTCGCTTCGGAGGACGCCTTCTTCGCCGACCCGGTGGTGCGCATGGGGATCCCGGGGGTCGAGTACTTCGCCCACCCGTGGGTGATGCCGCCACGGATCGCCAAGGAGTTCCTCTACACCGGCGACCGGATGAGCGCGCGGCGCGCCTACGAGGTCGGCATGGTCAACCGGGTCGTGCCCCGTGAGGAACTCGCGCGGCACACCCTGGACCTGGCGGAGCGGATCGCGGCGATGCCCCGGATGGGGCTGGCGCTGACGAAGCGTGCCGTCAATCAGGCGGAGGACCTTCAGGGCCTGCATTCGGGGCTGGACTCGGTCTTCGGGCTGCACCATCTCGCACACGCGCACAACGCGGAGACGAGCGACGACTCGCTCGGCGGGATGGACGTGCGCGCGATGAAGGAAGCGCGCCGCTGATGGACCTCGACTTCACCGCCGCCGAGAACACCTTCCGGGCACAGGCGCGGGACTGGCTCGCCGCCCGTGTGCCGTCGGTTCCGCTGCCGTCGCTGGAGACCGCGGCGGGGTTCGCCGCCCACCGGGAGTGGGAGGGCACGCTGTTCGCCGACCGCTGGTCGGTGGTCTCCTGGCCCGAGCGGTTCGGCGGCCGGGGCTCCTCCCTGCTGGAGTGGCTGATCTTCGAAGAGGAGTACTACCGGGCCGGCGCGCCCGGCCGGGTAGCCCAGAACGGCATCAACCTCCTCGCCCCCACGCTCTTCGAGCACGGCACCGAAGAGCAGCGCGCGCGACTCCTGCCGTCCATGGCGAGCGGCGAGGTCATCTGGGCGCAGGCCTGGTCCGAGCCGGAGGCGGGGTCCGACCTGGCCTCGCTGCGGTCCACCGCCGTGCGGACGGAGGGCGGCTGGCGCATCAGCGGCCAGAAGACCTGGTCCTCCCGGGCGGCCTTCGCCGACCGCGCGTTCGGCCTGTTCCGGAGCGACCCGCACACGGACCGGCCGCACCGGGGTCTGACGTATCTGATGTTCCCGCTGGACGCCGAGGGGGTGACCGTACGGCCCATCGCACGGCTGGACGGCAAGCCCGCCTTCGCCGAGTTGTTCCTCGACGATGTCTTCGTGCCGGACGAGGACGTCATCGGGGAGCCGGGGCAGGGCTGGCGGGTCGCGATGAGCGCCAGCGGCAACGAGCGTGGGCTGACCCTGCGCAGCCCCGGCCGCTTCACCGCCGCGGCCGACCGGCTGACCGCCCTGTGGCGCTCCACCACTGACCCCGGCTCCACAGCGGACTTCACCTCAGGCTCCGGCTCTCACGACCCCGCGTTGCGCGACCGGGTCGCCGACGCGGTCATCGGCGCCCGTGCCTACCAGTTGTTCACCTACGCCCACGCCTCACGCATCGCCGCCGGCGGATCCATCGGCGCCGAGTCCAGCCTCAACAAGGTCTTCTGGTCCGAGCTGGACATCGCCGTGCACGAGACCGCCCTCGATCTGCTCGGCCCCCGCGGAGAGCTGTCCGACGAGTCCACCGAGGCGGTTGCGCACGGCAGTTGGGCCGAGGGGTACACCTTCTCCCTGGCCGGTCCGATCTACGCCGGCACCAACGAGATCCAGCGCGACATCATCGCCGAGCGGCTGCTCGGCCTGCCGAAGGGACGCCGGTGATGCGGTTTCTCCTCGACGACGAGCAGCGGGAGTTCGCCCGCGCGCTGGACGGCATGCTGGGATCCGCCTGTACACCCGGCGTCGTACGGTCCTGGGCGGCCGGCGACCACGGACCCGGACGCGCCCTGTGGGCCAGGCTCGCGGAGGCCGGCGTCTTCGCCCTCGCCGTTCCGGAGGAGCACGAGGGTCTGGGACCGCTGCCCGTCGAACTCACCGTCGCCTTCGGCGAGCTGGGCCGTCATGCCGTGCCGGGTCCGCTGGCCGAGACGGCCGCCGCTGGTGCCCTGCTGGGCAGGCTCGGGGGCGACGCGGCGCATGCCTGGCTCCCGCAGTTGATGTCGGGCAAGGCCGTGGCGTCCCTGTGCGTCCTGTCGCCCGGGGGCAGCCCGTACGCGCTGGACGCCGACGCCGCCGACGCGGTGTTCGTGGTGGACGGCGACACCGTACGGCTCGCGGCCTCGCACGGTCCGGTGCAGTCGTCGGCCGACCCGGCGCGGCGGCTGGCCCGACCGCTGGGTGGAGCCGTGCTCGCGCAGGGGCCCGCGGTGACGGCGGCCGCCGCGTACGCCGCCGATGTCGCGGCGCTGGTCACCGCCGCGCAGGCCCTCGGGCTGGGAAGATCGCTGCTGGAACGCACGGTGGAGTACGTACGGCAGCGCACCCAGTTCGGGGTGACTGTCGGCTCGTTCCAGGCGGTCAAGCACCGCCTGGCCGACACCCTCATCGCCCTGGAGTTCGCCCGGCCTCTGGTCCATGCCGCCGCTCTGGCCCTGGCGGCGGGTGATCCGGCAGCAGGCCGGGAGGTGGCCGCCGCGAAGGTGTCGGCCTGCGAGGCGGCGTACGGGGCGGCGCGTACGGCCCTGCAACTCCACGGCGCCGTCGGCTACACCGAGGAACCGGACCTGTCCCTGTGGATCCGCAAGGCCCGCCCCTTGCGTGCCGTCTGGGGTACTCCGGCCGCATGCCGAGCCCGGGTACTGGCGGACGGACCGGCGGGATGAGGTGGGCGGCAGATCAGCGCGAACTGTGTCTGACGGTACGGCCGTCGGTCGGCAGCCTGCCGAGCGTGGCGTGTGCCTCCGCCATGATCGCGTCGACGAGTTCGGCGCAGGACGGCAGGTCGTCGATCAGCCCCCCGACCTGGCCGCAGGCCATCACGCCCAGGTCGGTGCGGCCGTCGACCATCGCGGCCTTGAGGAGCATCGGGGTGTTGGCGGCCAGCAGGACCTGGCTCCAGGTCAGTTCCTTGCCGTGTCTCATGGCGAGGCCGTCGCGCACCAGGCCGGTCCAGCTCATGCCGGAGTCCCGTTTGAAGGCGGAGGCGTGCCGGAGGGCGCGCAGCAGGGAGGCTGTACGGCCGGAGCGCTCCAGCGCGTCGATCAGGTCGCTGCGCAGCATTCGGTGGGGCAGGCCGTCGACCTTGGTGGTGACGGTGACGTCCTGGACGCCCGCGGCGAGGTAGCGGGCCTTGACGGCGTCGGGGACGGTGCTGTCGGAGGTGAGCAGGAAGCGGGTGCCCATGGCGATGCCGGCGGCGCCGTAGGCCAGGGCCGCGACCAGTCCGCGGCCGTCCCGGAAGCCGCCGGCGGCGATCACGGGGATGTCGACGGCGTCCACGACCTGTGGCAGCAGCACGGTGGTGGCGACGCTGCCGGTGTGGCCGCCACCCTCGCCGCCCTGCACGAGCACGGCGTCGGCTCCCCAGGCCGCGACCTTCTCGGCATGCCGCCGGGCACCCACGGAGGGGATGACGACGACTCCCGCGTCCTTCAGACGGGCGATCAGTTCCGGCCGGGGCGCGAGCGCGAACGAGGCGACCTTCACGCCCTCGTCGAGGATGATCCGCACCCTCTCCCCCGCGTCCGAGGCGTCGGCCCGGAGGTTGACTCCGAAGGGCGCGTCGGTGCGGGACCTGACCTCGCGCACGGCCGAGCGGAGCTGATCCGGGGTCATGGTGGCGGACGCGAGGATGCCCAGGGCTCCGGCGTTGGCGGCGGCGGTGACCAGGCGGGGTCCGGCCACCCATCCCATGCCGGTCTGGACGATGGGGGTGCGCACTCCGACGAGTTCGGTGAGGGCCGTGGCGATCGCGGTGCCGCTCATGCGGGCACCTCGCGGTCGCGGGCGCCCTTCGGGTCGATGACCTCCCGGATCAGGCGAAGCTCCTCGGTGGTGAGGTCACGGGTGTACGGCACGTCGTCCGGGACGGTGAGCGCGAAACCGGTGGCCTGGAGCACCTGCTCGATCGTGACCCCCGGATGCAGCGAGCGCATCCGCATCGAGTGGTCCGGGGTGGCGAAGTCGAAGACGCCCAGGTTGCTGACGACCTCCGGGACGTGGTGGTAGCGGGTGGCGGACGGGCCGGCCTCGGCGGCGCGGTCGTAGCCGACTCCGCACACCATGTCGGCCTGCTCCACGAAGACGCGCGGAGAGTGCTTGGGTATCCAGTAACTGGTCGGATTGTTCAGAGTGTTGATGGGCGCGCCCCGGACACCCAGGAGTTGCCGGGTGGGACGGGACCAGTCGCCGATGCACGAGATGTTCTGGTTGCCGTAACGGTCGAGCTGACTGGCTCCCATCATCACGTGCCGTCGGCCCGTCGCCACGAGGGCCAGGTGCTGGCGGTAGGGCAGCCAGCCCTCCACCACCTGGGCCCGGGCACCGAGCGCCGGGACGTCGCCGATCAGCAGTGCCTCGCCGTCGGTCAGCAGCAGGTCGGGTGCGAACGTCAGTTTCGCCAGGCGGGCGCCGATGGTGGGCACGGTGCCCATGGGTGCGGCCAGGACCTCCCCGGCGTGGCGCCAGGCCTCCGCGCAGGCCACCACGCAGTACTCGGCGCGTGTCGTGTTGATCGTCCTGGGACTGCTCACGTCCGCTCCTCATGGAATGCCGCGACCGCGGCCTGGTACGTCTCTTCGTCCGCGGACAGGTAGCGATCGGTGAAGGCCTGCCAGGCTTCCGGGTCGCGGGCGGCCTGGGCATAGGCGCGCTGGAAGGGCTCGTCGCGGTCGTGGTCGGGGGCGCAGGAGGTGAAGTGCGCGCCGTTGGGTGTCTGGACGACCCCGGTCACGAACGCCCGCTTGACGAGCAGCGTCTGCGGGACCGCGTCCTCGAGCAGGTCGGCTGTGCCGACGAGCTGCTCGCAGGATATGTACGCGGCGTCGGCTGCCTGGCAGAACAGGTCGTCGAAGTAAGGGTCGGGCCCCAGGTACTGGGCGTTGCCCTGTGCGTCCGCCCGGTTGAGGTGCACCAGCGCCGCGTCCAGGCGCAACGCCGGGACCGCGACGAACTCCTCGCCGTCCGCATAGGGCGAGACCACCGTGCGCAGGTGCGGGTTGACCCTCATCACGTCGGAGCCGAGACCGGCACGGACCGGCAGGAAGGGCAGCCGCTGCGCGGCAGCGGTCAGGGCCCACATGAACATCGCCTCGTCCAGCTCCACCAGGTCGAACGCACCTCGTTGCCGGGCCGCGGTGAAGTGCGGCTCCAGGGGGACGGAGTCCAGGGTGGCGAACGGGGCCACGAGGGTGCGGATCCGTCCTGCCGCGGCGAGCAGGCCGACGTCGGGACCGCCGTAGGACACCACGGTCAGATCGGTGATGTCGGAGCGCAGCAGCGCGCGGATCAAGGCCATCGGCTTGCGGCGCGATCCCCAGCCGCCGATGCCCAGAGTCATGCCGCTACGGAGCCGGCCGGCCACCTGCTCGGCGGTCATCGTCTTGTCGCTCAACGCGTCTCCCCTTCCGACGACGTGACCGCTTTCGGCGACTGGGAGGACACGAAGGCCTCGCGGTACCGGTCCGACACGCCCCTGAGGTTGGCCTCGAACGTGAAGCCCTGCTCGAAGCGGTAGCTGCGGCGGACGTCCACCGGGTCGATGCCGTTGATCGAGGCCTTGGCGAAGCGGATGAGGAGTCCGTCCTTGGCGGCGATCTCCCTGGCCAGCTCCATGGCCGCGGTGTGCAGCCGCTCGCGCGGGACGACCCGCCACACCGAGCCGTGGCGGTGCAGTTCCTCGGCCGTCACGGTGCGCGAGGTGTAGTAGAGCGTCCGCATCAGATGCTGCGGGACCAGCCGGGCCAGGTGGGTGGCCGCGCCGAGCGCACCCCGGTCCAGCTCGGGCAGCCCGAAGGTCGCGTCGTCGCTCGCCACGATCGAGTCGGCGTTGCCGACCAGGCCGATCCCGCCGCCCACGCAGAAGCCCTGCACCGCGGCGACCACGGGGACCTCGCAGTCGTAGACCGCTGCGAACGCCTCGTAGCAGCCGCGGTTGGTGCCGACGAGCGCCGTGTACCCCTCGGTGCGCTGCATCTCCTTGATGTCGGCGCCGGCGTTGAACCCGCGCCCCGCCGCGGTGAGGACGACGCAGCGCACGGCGGGATCGGAACCGGCCGCGCGCACCGCGGCGGCCAGGTCGTACCAGCCCTGGACGGGGAGGGCGTTGACCGGTGGGAAGTCCACGGTGATGACGGTGATGCCCTCTTCGGGGCTTGCGGTGGAGACACCCATGGGCGGATCAGCTACCTTTCCACCAAACGTTTGTTAGGTATGAAGGTAGCAGCGGAGTACGCCTCGCGGGAGGTCCCCCATGGCAACGATCACCGATCTGAGCGGACGGGTGGCGGTGGTCACCGGCGGAACCAGGGGCGTGGGCGCGGGCATCACCCGGGCCCTGCTGGAGGCCGGGGCCGAGGTGGTGACCTGCGCCCGGCGCCCCGCGGACCGGCCCGTCGAAGCGGCCGGGCGCACCGCCCGCTTCCTCCCGGTCGACCTGCGTGACGCGGACGCCGTCGGCGCCTTCTTCACTCACGTGCGGGGCGAGTACGGGGGGCTGGACGTGCTCGTCAACAACGCCGGGGGCACGCCGTACCGGATGCTCGAGGAGGGCGGGGCCGAACGGCACAGCCGGGTCGTCGCATTGAATCTGCTCGCCCCGCTGACCGCCTCCCTCGCCGCCTACGAGCAGATGCGCGCCCAGCCCGGCGGCGGGTCGATCGTCATGATCGGCAGTGTCAGCGGCAGCCGTCCGTCACCGGGCTCGGCGGCCTACGGCGCGGCCAAGGCGGGGCTGGAGCAGCTGGCCCGCAGCATGGCCGTGGAGTGGGCCCCACGGGTCAGGGTCAACACCCTGGTCCTCGGCATGGTCCGCACCGAGCTGTCGCATCTGCACTACGGCGACGAGGACGGCATCGCGGCCGTCGGCAGCACCGTGCCGCTCGGCCGGCTCGCCGACCCGGCGGAGGTGGGCGACGCCTGTGTCTTCCTCGCCTCCGAACGCGCGGCGTACATCAGCGGTGCGAGCCTGCTCGTCCACGGCGGCGGCGAACGCCCGGCCTTCCTCGACGCCGCCACGGCCGGCGACTGAGCCCACCGAGCCCACCCGTTCCCTGGCCTTCCAGGCCTCTCGATGAAGGGACCCGAAGAATGTTTGGACTGTGCAGCGAACGTGTCGCGATCGTCACCGGGGCGGGGCGCGGACTCGGCCGGGCGCACGCCCTCGCTCTCGCCGCCGAGGGTGCGAAGGTCGTCGTGAACGACCTCGGTGTCGGCCTCGACGGGACAGGTACCGAGGCGGGGCCCGCCCAGCTCGTCGTCGACGAGATCGTCACCCGCGGCGGGCAGGCGGTCGCCCACTGCGGGGACATCGCCACGACGGCGGGCGCGGCCTCGTTGATCCGCACCGCGGTCGAGACCTACGGCCGCCTCGACACCCTGGTGAACAATGCCGGATTCCTGCGCGACCGCATGCTCGTGAACCTCGACGAGGACGACTGGGACGCCGTCATGCGCGTCCATCTCAAGGGGCACTTCCTGCCGCTGAAGCACGCGGCGGCCCACTGGCGGGCAGAGGCGAAGGCGGGCCGCGTCCCCGCGGCCCGGGTCGTCAACACCAGCAGCGGGGCAGGGCTGCTGGGCAGTGTCGGCCAGGGCAACTACTCCGCGGCCAAGGCCGGGATCGTCGGGCTGACCCTGGTCGCCGCGGCCGAAATGGGCCGCTACGGCGTCCTGGTCAACGCCATCGCCCCCGCGGCCCGCACCCGGATGACGGAGGCGACGTTCGCCGAGACCATGGCGGCCCCCGACAGCGGCTTCGACGCCATGGCCCCGGAGAACGTGTCCCCGCTGGTCGTGTGGCTCGGCTCCGCGGCCTCCGCCGGGGTGACGGGGCGGGTCTTCGAGGCTGCGGGCGGTCGCATCACGGTCATGGAGGGGTGGCGCCCCGGCCCCGCGGCGGACAAGGGCGTCCGTTGGTCCCCTTCCGAGGCCGGGGAGGCCGCACTGGAACTCCTGGCGGAGGCGGCGACTCCGGAACCGGTGTACGGGGCGCGGTGAACACCGGTGCGGGTGTTCGACTCCGACGCATTCGTCGCGGACGGGTGGGTGTCGACGGACAGCGCGTCAGCCGGTGGGGGACGGCTCCGGCAGCGTCCCGGGTTCTGCGGCGGGGGCGTTCGGGTGTCGGCGTTCGTTCCGCCACGAAGCCGCCCAGGCGAGTACCGCGCCGCCCACGGCGTAGGCGCCGAGCACCCAGAGTGCCGCCGTGACGGCATGGCCCGAGAAGTAGACCGTGTTGCGGACCAGCGTGGTACCGGCCCCCGGCGGCAGGGCCTGTCCGATCGCGCTCCAGAACGCGGGGAGCAGCGGCGCCGGGTAGACGCCGCCGGAGCTCGGATTGCCCAGCACCACGAACAGCAGGATGACCACGCCGGTACCCAGCAGGCCCAGCAGGGTCTGCAGGGCGAGCGCGGTCGCCGCCGAGGCGAGGACGACCAGGGCACCGATGCCGCTCAGGGCCCAGAAATGACCGTCGAGTGCGCCGAACACCGGCCCCACGACTGCCGCTCCGGCGATTCCGGACACGGCCGCGTACAACGCGAGCACGGCGAGGCGGATCAGGGTGCGCTGCCGGTTGGCAGGGCGGGCACCCGCCGCCATCCCCATGATCGTGGCCGTGAGATAACCGCCGATCACCCAGCCCACCACCAGGTAGAAGGACGTCATGCCTCGGCCGTCCCCGGCGTTCGGGGGGCGGATGTCGGAGACGGTGATCTGCCGCTTCTGCGCCGTCTCGATCTTCTGGGCGATCTGTGTGGCGGTCTGCGACACCGAGGGCCCACCGGCCGAAGCGACCAGGAGGGTGTCCTTGGTACCGGCCGCGTCGAAGAGGAAGGCGGCGTCCGTCTTTCTCGTGAGCACCCATTGCCGGGCCGTCTCGGCGCTCGGTGCCGCCGTCGCCTTGACGGGGTCGCCGGACAGGGCGTCGAGCTGGGCGACGATCTTCGCGGAAGCCTGTTGTGGAGCGGCGACCGCCACGGCTATCCGGTGGGGCGTGGGCGAGTGGAAGGCCCCGACGTAGGAGACGATGAAGGCGAGCTGCACGAGCAGGCCGCCGAGCACGAGCCCGAAGGCCCGGAGCGTGACGGCATCCTTGAACTCGGCTGCGAAAACAGGCGACTTGGCGTCGCGCTCGGTCGGCGATTCACCCGAAGGCGGGCTGGAGGGTGCTTTCACGGGCGAATGATCGCACACGGACGTGAATGCCCTACTCCGCTTACTCCGCTTCCACCGCTTCCACCGCTTCCACCGGTTCGCCGGCGATCGGTGACGCACTCGCGCTGCGCAGTGCCTTGTTCAGCCTCCCGCCTCGCCCGGCGCTACCCGACAACCCGGTCACCGCGCCGGTGCCGGTGGCCCTGTGGCACCACAGGGCCCCTGACGCCGACCATGCCCGGCTGAAGGGGCTGGGTGAGGCCGACGGCATCGACTGGCGCGGGGTCCGGCCGTTCCGTGCCCAGGAGGAGCCCGGGCACGAGAAGGCGTGGTTCGCCTTCCACGCCGGTGACGACCCCGGGTACCCGGAGCGGACCCTGGCCACCGCCCAGGCCCAGGTCCGCCACCGTCTGCGGCGCATGGACCGCTACCGCTACCTGGAGGTGGCCGAGGCAGACATCCATGTGTGGCAGCTGTGCAGTCCGGTGGTCACCGAGGCTCTCGTCCAGCTGACCTGGGGCGGCCCCAGGTGCTGTACACGGCGGCCTGCAACAGGCCCGGCTGCGCTACCACGACGCCGAGGCCCAGGCGGGTGCCTTCGCTGAGCACAGCATCACGGCGCTCCGGTACACAACGTGCGCGGACGACGGTTGAATCGGGGACATGTACGACTACGGCCACACGGAGCCGGTCGTCTCCCATGCGGAGACGGCTTGCGACAGTGCCTACCTGACCGTCCGGCTTCCGGCGTCCACCCCTATACAGCTGAGACACCGGCTTCGGTCTCGCACCCGCACCCGCACACCCAGCTACCGCACACCTTTCGACACCTGTGCCGACCAGCCCCGCCCGGGCGTGGAGGAGGACACCTCATGAAGCGCTTCGCCCAGACCATCAGGCTCCGACCCGAACACCGGCGGGAGTACCTCGAACTCCACTCCGCCGTGTGGCCCGGGGTCGAGGCCGCCCTGCACCGGGCACGGATTCGCAACTACAGCATCTTCCTCCACGGTGACGTGCTGTTCGCTTACTTCGAGTACCACGGCGAGGACTTCGAGGCCGACATGGCGGAACTCGAGGCCGATCCCGAGACCCAGGAGTGGTGGAAGCTCACCGACCCCTGCCAGGAGCCCTGGCCGGACCGGGGTGACTCACGCCAGTGGACGGAGATGCCGGAGGTCTGGCACCTGAACCCGGAGGGGGACCCACAGTGACCGCAGCACCCGCACTCGTCGACGCCCACCATCACCTGTGGGACCTCGATCGGCGCCCGCAACCCTGGCTCGACGACCCCGACGTGGCAACGATCCGCCGTACCTTCACCCCCGGCGATCTGCGCTCCACCGCCACTCACCCGATCGCGGGCCGACGGCTGCACAGCACGGTCGTGGTGCAATGCATCGCGGACGTGCCCGAGACCGAGGACCTGCTCGCCCTCGCCGCACAGGAGCCACTGATCGGGGCCGTGGTCGGCTGGGCGGATCTGACGTCCCCGGCGATCGGTGACGTGCTCGACCGCCTGAGCGCCGGACCCGGCGGCACGTATCTGCGCTCCGTGCGCCACCTCGTCCAGGGCGAGACGGACCCCGAATGGCTGCAGCGGCCCGATGTGGAGCGCGGCCTGGCGGCCCTGCGGGACCGCGGGCTCTGCTACGACGTGCTCGTCCGCAGCCACCAGCTCGAGCAGGCGATCCGGCTGGCCGAACGGTTCCCGGACCTGCCCCAGGTCCTCGACCACGCGGGCAAGCCGCCCATCGCCGCGTGTGACCTGGCGGACTGGGAACGCGAGGTGCGCCGGCTGGCGGGTCATCCCCACGTGGTGTGCAAGGTGTCGGGGCTGATCACCGAGGCCGACCACGACACCTGGTCGACCGCCGGCATCCGGCCCGTCTGGGACGTTCTGCTCGACTCCTTCGGCCCCGGCCGGCTGATGTTCGGCTCGGACTGGCCGGTCGCGAACCTCGCCGGCGGCTGGAACCGCTGGGCCGCCACCGTGGACGAACTGCTCGACGGCTGTGCCGAGACCGAGATCCAGGCCGTCCTGGCCGGAACGGCGACCGCCTTCTACCGCCTGGCGCCCGCCCCCGAGGGAGGCGACGCCACAGCCCGCACCACAAGGGGGGACGGATGACTCCTTCTCACCGTCCACCTTCCTCCCCCAAGGCGCACGTGGCCCACGTGGCGCACAGCGGACCGTAGGGAACTCCTCGGTTCCAGGGTGTCGCCGACGGACCGTAGGACGCCGTCGCGGCTGAAGTCCCCTTGCCGGAGCAGGTCGTCGCGCACGACGAAAACCTCGTCGTCGACGCCTCGGGGCCCATCGTCGGGGACGGGGAGCCGGCCCGCCTCGGAGGAGACGACGCAGGCCTCACGCGGCCGGGCGCGCAGGGCGGCACCCAGGCGGCGCTCGGAGAGGCCGAGGCCGTAGTGCGGAGCGGTGTCGGACTACCGGATGCCCGCGTCCCAGGCCGCGTCGACGGCGGCCGCCGCGTCCTGGGCCGGAGTCACCCGTGGAGTCGCCGTCGACGGTCGGCAGCACCTCGCACTGATCACACGGCCCCGTCCTCGGACGAGCCGAAGGAGAAGGAGGAGAGGCGGAAGTCGCCGTGCAGGATCAGTCGCAGGTCGTGGACACCGTCGACGGGTGCCGTCACATCGGCCGCCACTGTGGTCCAGATGTAGGGGCCCCCGGTGACCGGTACGGTGAGTTCGGTCAACGGCCGGTCCCCGGCCAGGATCTCCAGCCGTGGCTCTCCGCCGCCGGCGTCCACGCGCGCGACCTGCGCCGCGAAGCGGGCCGCGCCGGTCAGATCGGCGCGGCGGAACAGCAGGGTGGCGGGGCGTGCGGGGCCGGCCGGGGCGACGGCGTCACCTGCGGCGCGGTCGGCGTCGACCAGGGTGACGGCCGTGTAGTCGTCGAAGTCGACCGCCAGGGTACGCCGGCCGACGACCGCTCGGGGCGCGGGAGGCGCGCCGGTCACCGTCAACGGTGCGGTCAGGACCACGTCTTCGGCGGACCTGGCGACGAGGACCTCGTAGGTGCCGGGGTCCACGGTGAAGGCGCCGGTGGCGACGTCCCAGTGCGCGAACCGGTCGGCGGGCAGCCGGAAGACCACCTCCCGGCTCGCCCCGGGTTCGAGCCGTACCTTGCGGAAGTCGGCGAGCCGCAGCCTCGGCGCCTCGTAACGGGCTTTCAACGCCCGGACGTAGAGCTGGACCACCTCGCTTCCGGTACGGCCGCCGGTGTTCGTCAGGCTCAGTGAGACGTCGAGCGTGCCGTCCCCCGCCACCTCAGCCGCGGACAGCCGCAGGTCGCTGTGGGTGAAGTCCGTGTAGGACAGACCGTGTCCGAAGGCGTAGCGGGGTGCGGCGTGGTGGTACTGGTAGGTCCAGCCCGCCTTGATGACGTCGTAGTCGAGGGGGTGCGGGAGCTCGTCGTCGCCCCGGTACCAGGTTTGCGGCAGGCGCCCGGCGGGGTCGGCGTCACCCCGCAGGACGGCGGCCAGTGCGGTGCCTGATTCCTGCCCGCCGTGAGACGTCCACATCACGGCGGGCAGGTGCTCGTCGGCCCAGTCGAGGGCGTAGGGGTAGCTGCTCATGACGACCAGTGCGGTCTCCGGGCGGACCGCGGCGACCGCGCGCAAGAGCGCATCTTGGGCCGCGGGCAGTGCGATGCCCGAGCGGTCCTCGGTCTCGCGGCCGTCGATGAGCGGGTGGTTGCCGAGGACGACGATCGCTACATCGGCCGCCTCGGCGGCGGCGCGGGCCTCGGCCGTGCCGTCCCGCAGCAGCTCGCGCTGCCAGCGTTCGGCCTTCTGCGGCGTCTCGGCGGTGGCGGCGACCCGACCGTCCGTGGGGTCGACCGCGGCGTAGCGGCCGGTGTGGAGGTTGCGCAGGAGCACGGTGTCGGCGTCGCCGAGCGGATCGGGCTCCAGTCGGAAAGTCTCGTTGACGAACCAGCTCTTGATGACCGTGGGGTCCGCGAGGATCGCGTCGTCGTCCTTGCGGGTGAGGTAGCGGCCGGTGCCGGTGTCGCGCAGCGTCAGCGTGCCGCCGCCCCAGTCCTGGACGTCGAACGTGGTCCCGCCAAGAGGGGTGCCCGTGGTGTGCGAGCGCAGGGCGATCCGGTCGGTGCCCTCGACGGTGACGACGTCCGCCGGGGCGGCACGCAGCCCGGACGCGATGCCGACCCGGTAGGGCAGGGTGCCGCTGTACCAGTCCTCGTACACGCTGTCGGCGTGGGGGCCGATGACGGCGATGCGGAAGGAGCGCTCCGTCCGCAGGGGCAGCAGGCCGTCGTTCTTGAGCAGCACCACCGACTCGGTGGCGGCGCGCCGGGCGAGGGCGCGGTGGTCGGGGCAGTCGATCACCTCCGGGCCGATCCCGGCGTACGGGTCCAGGTCGGGGTCGAACTCGCCGAGACGGAAGCGGAGTTGCAGGTGGCGACGGGCCGCGCGGTCGATGTCCGCCTCGTCGATCAGGCCGCGTTCCAGGGCCTCCCGCAAGCGGCCGGTGACGGTGGAACTGTCCTCGTTCTGGTCGGTGAAGCTGTCGATGCCGGCCTTCAGTGCCGCAGCGTGCCCCTCGGGGTGGTCGGCGAAGTAGTGCTCCGGGTCGACCAGGTTGGACGGTGCCTCGGCGTCGCTGACCACGAAGAGCTCGTGTCCGGTCGGCACGGCCCACTCGCGCAGTTCCGTCCGGATGAGTGGACTGACGTGGCAGGGTCGGCCGTTGACGAGGTTGTACGCGGCCATCGCGCCGGTGGCCGCACCCGAGGCGACGGCGGGCCGGAAGGCAGCCAGGTCGTACTCCTGGAGGACGCGGGGGCGCAGGCCGGAGGAGGTGATGCAGCGGTCGTCCTCGTTGTTGTAGGCGAGGAAGTGTTTGAGCACGGGGGCGGCGCGCAGGTACGTGGGGTGGTCGCCGGCCAGCCCCCGGCAGTACGCCGTTCCGAGCCGTGCGGTGTGTTCCGGGTCCTCGGAGTAGCCCTCCTCGTTGCGGCCCCAGCGCGGGTCCCGCAGCAGGTTCAGCACGGGCGCCCATGCCTGCAGGCTGTTGGTGCCGACGCCGTTCGCCGTAGGGCGGTGGCGGTGGAAGGCGCGCAGTTCGACCGAGACGGCCTGGGCGACCTCCCGCACCAGATCCTCGTCCCAGGTCGCGCCGAGACCCACGGCCTGCGGGAAGACGGTCGCTTCACCGAGCCAGGACACGCCGTGCAGTGCCTCCGTGCCGGTGCGGAACGCGGCGACGCCGAGACGCTCGACGGCCGGGGCGTACTGGTGCAGAAGGGCGATCCGCTCGTCGAGTGTGAGCCGCCCGAGCAGGTCGTCGACCCGCTTCGACATGGGCAGTGCGGGGTCACGGAACGGGAGCCGAGCGGCGGCGGTCAGCGACGGAGAAACCACGAGGCACACCTCTGGAAGCAGGCCGGTTTCGGATTGTTGAAGCGCTTCGACGCTGCCACCGCCTTCGCAGCCTGTCAATGCATTGAAGAGAGGGAAGTTTCTCAGGTATCACCATCTTGTTTCGCGAAAAGCATGTCATTAACGTTCGCCGCCTGGTGAAGCGCTTCGACGCTCTGTGGGAGAAGGGGCCGCTCATGAGCAACGAGTTGAACCGCAGATGCTTCGTCGGCAAGGCCACCGTGGTGGCGGGGGCCGCGGCGATGGCTCCTCTGCTCTCCGCCTGCGGGAACGACGGCGCACAAACAACCGGTTCGAACACCGCGTCGGGACTGAAGAAGGCGATGCCCGCCTACGTTCCCCAGGTCCGCGAAGCCCGACATCCCTTGGGTGTCGAACGGCGCCGACCCGGCCACGGACCCCGCCTCGGGGAACTCCTTCTACCAGGCCATGAACAAGGCCCTGGGTGTCGACCTCACCATCAAGCCCGCGGACGGCAACAACTACGCGACCATCATCCCGACCATGACGGCCGCCAAGCGGCTGCCCGACCGGCTCCAGCCGCCGACCTGGTGGAATGCCACCTTCAACGTCGGCCGGCTCGCGGGCACCCAGCTCGCGGACCTGACGCCCTACCTGTCGGGCGACAAGATCAAGAAGTATCCCGGCCTGGCCGCGATCCCCACCGGTGGCTGGCAGGTCGGCGCTCGGGGCAACAAGCTGTACGGCACACCGAGCGGATCCACGAGGTTCGCCATCGCCGGTACCACCTTCTACCGGCGCGACATCCTGGAGGCGCAGGGCATCACGGCGGACGACGTCACGTCCGCCGACGACCTGATGAACCTCGGCAAGGAGCTGACCGACGCCTTCTACTCCGGGAAGGTGCTGATAGTGGGCGGCGGCACCGGTGCCTGGAACCTCGCCGATTACCAGTCGGGCATCGCCGCGGACAAGAAGGCCCCGCGTGCGGCACCATCGCCGAGTGCCCTGCACGACGCGGACGCATGGTGGGCACTGGGCGTGGACGGCCTGCCGTCGGCGGGTCTCGACGACTACCACGCGGCACCCGGCCGGGCCCACCGCGCTCTGTGGGACGCCGGCGTCACGGTCGACTTCGCCCACCAGGAGCACGATCTGGTCCGGTGCCCGCTGGTCCTCGCGCCCGCCCTGTTCCTCCTCTCCGACGAGGCCGCCGAGAACCTGCGCCGCTACGTCGCCGGCGGCGGCACGCTTCTGGTGCAGCACGCGAGCGGATACGTCGACGACCGCCTGCACGCTCGTCTCGGCGGTATCCGGCCCCTCCCCTGCGCGAGGCCCTGGGCATTCGCGTCGAGGAGTACCGGCCGCTGCGGCGGGACGAGCGGATCACCCTGTCGGACGGGTCGCACGGCACCGTATGGAGCGAGTCCCTGCGCACCGCCGGTGCGCAGCCGCTCGCCGCCTACACCCACGGCCTGCTCGCCGGCAGCCCGGCTCTCACCCGTCACCACTACGGCGCCGGACAGGGCTGGTACCTCTCCACCCGCCTCGAAGACGTCGATGACGCGGCCCTGGTCGCCCGGCTCCTCGAAGACGTCGATGACGCGGCCCTGGTCGCCCGGCCCCTCGACGAGGCGGACGTGGGCCCCGAGGTGCAGGACCTCTCTCCCCGGGTCGAGGCCGTGACCCGGCACACCCCGGACGGCCGCCGCTGGCGCTTCCTGATCAACCATGGCACCGAACCCGTGCCGCTCCCCGAGCCCGCCCACGACCTGCTCACGGACGCCCCGGTGGCGGAACTGCCGCCCGGCGGCTGCGCCGTGCTCCGTATGGCCTGAACCCTGCCGACCGATCGGAAAGGCAACCATGACCAGCGCACCGCAGATCATCCGATGGGGCCACCGGGCCCTGGAGGTCGAGATCGGCGTCGGCGAGGACGGCATCGCCCGCCTCACGCGGATCGGCCGCCCCGGCGGCACGCCTCCCGAGCGGCGCAACTGGCCTCCGCTGCCCCTGGTGGAGGTGACGGCCGCGGGCCACGGCCGCGCCTGGTCGGGCGGGCGCCTCATCGACACCTCCCTCGGCGCGCGTCTGCGGTACCGCGAGCACCGCGTGAAGCGCGACGGCGCGTGGCAGATGCTCACGGTCCGACTTCACGACCCCGAGACCGGTCTCGCAGCGGAGGTCGCCTACCGCTCGCCGGACGGCGTGCCCGTGCTGCGCGCCGAAGTGGCCCTGCGCAACAGCGGGGAGGCCACCCTCCACCTGGAGTCGGTCTCCTCCCTCGTCGTGGGCGCTCTCGCCGATGGGCCGGAGGCCGTCGAGGCGGCGGACCTGCTGTGGGCCGAGAACGACTGGGTCGCCGAATGCCGCTGGCAGCGACGGCCGATGCGGGTGACCTCACCGGCCCTGGGCGATCGCGTCGTCTACGACAACGGCAAGGGCGAGTTCACGCGGACCGGGCGGGGCGTGTGGTCTAGCTGCGGCCGCCTGCCCATGGGCGGCCTGACGGACCGTCGTCTCGGGCGCACCTGGGTGTGGCAGATCGAGCACAACGGCGGCGGCTGGCACTGGGAGTGCGGCGAACGCGACACGCTGGCCTACCTGGCCCTGTTCGGCCCGAACGACACCCACCACGGCTGGCGGCACCCGCTGGAGCCCGGCGCGGAGTTCGCCACCGTACCGGTGGCCCTCGCCTTCAGCGACGACGGCGGCCCGGACGAGGCCTTCGCCGCCCTCACCCGCTACCGGCGGGTCATCCGCCGCCCGCACTCCGACCACGAGCGACTCCCCGTCATCTTCAACGACTACATGAACTGTCTGATGGGCGACCCCACGACGGAGAAACTGCTGCCGCTGATCGACGCGGCAGCCGACGCGGGCGCGGAGTACTTCGTCATCGACGCCGGCTGGTACGACGGCGAGAACGGCGGCTGGTGGGACAGCGTGGGCGCCTGGGAGCCCGCCGCCTCGCGTTTCCCCGGCGAGCGCGGGATCCACGAGGTGCTGGACCGCATCCGGGAGCGGGGCATGGTGCCCGGTCTGTGGCTGGAGCCGGAGGTGATCGGTGTCCGCAGTCCCATGGCCGAGTCGCTCCCGGACGAGGCGTTCTTCCGCCGCGACGGTGTACGCGTCACCGAGACCGGCCGCCATCACCTGGATCTGCGTCACCCCGCCGCCCGCGCCCACCTGGACCAGGTCGTGGACCGCCTGGTCGGTGAGTGGGGCGTCGGCTACCTCAAACTGGACCACAACATCGACCCGGGCTCCGGTACGAGTGCCCACCCCGGGGAAACGCCGGGCGCCGGCCTGCTCGGTCACAACCGGGCGCACCTCGACTGGCTCGACGGCATCCTGGACCGCCATCCGCACCTGGTCGTGGAGAACTGCTCGTCCGGCGGCATGCGCTGGGACTACGCGCTGCTGTCCCGGCTGCAGCTGCAGTCCACCAGTGATCAGCAGAACTTCCAGCTGTACGCGCCCATCGCGGCCTCCGCACCCACCGCGGTCACCCCTGAACAGGGCGCCGTCTGGGCCTACCCGCTGCCGCAGGACTCCCTGGACGAGGTGGTCTTCACCATGGCCAACGCCCTCCTCGGCCGCGTCCACCTGTCGGGTCTGCTGCCGGACCTGCGGCCCGAGGCCCTCTCCCTCGTGCACGAGGCCGTCGCCGTGTACAAGGCCATCCGCGACGACCTGGCCCGGGCCGTCCCCGTCTGGCCGCTCGGCCTGCCGGCCTGGGAGGACCCGTGGCTCGCCCTGGCTCTGCGCACCCCCGCCACCACCTACCTCACGGTCTGGCGCCGCCCGGGAGCCGAGGCCACCACGCGTCTCGCTCTGCCGCACCTCCACGGCTCCGCGTCTCGCCTCGAGGTGCTCTACCCGACCGCGAGCCAGGCCGACGCCCACTGGGATCCCGGCACCGCCGACCTCACGCTGACGCTGCCCACGGCTCCGTCCGCCGTGCTGCTCCGCCTCGACCACACGTCGACGAACCGCTGACGACAAGGATGTGACCGCGTGCCAGAGAATCAGCTCCCGACAGCTGCCGTGACCAACCCCGTGATCCCCGGCTTCCATCCCGACCCCAGTGTGTGCCGGGTGGGCGACGACTACTACGTCGTGTGCTCCAGCTTCGAGTACTTCCCCGGCATCCCCGTGTTCCACAGTCGCGATCTGGTGCACTGGACGCAGATCGGCAACGCCCTGGACCGGCCGAGCCAGCTCCGTCTGCCCCCGGACATGGCGTCGTCCGGCGGCATCTACGCCCCCACCCTGCGCCACCACGACGGCCGTTTCTGGCTGATCGTCACCAACGTGGCCAAGGGCGAGGGGAACCTGCTGTTCACCGCCACCGACCCGGCCGGGCCCTGGTCCGAACCGGTGCGGCTGCCGGGGGTCAAGGGCATCGACCCGGACCTCGCCTGGGACGAGGACGGCACCTGCTGGTGCACGGTCGCGGGGGTGTCGCAGGTGCGCATCGACCCGTCGACGGGGGAGACGCTCGGCGAGCAGCACCCGCTCTGGTCCGGCAGCCCAGGCGCGATGGCCCCGGAGGGACCGCACTTGTACCGCATCGGCGCGTACTGGTACCTGCTCATCGCCGAGGGCGGCACCGAGCGCGGCCACGGCGTCTCGATCGCCCGCGGGACGTCTCCCTCCGGCCCGTTCGAGCCGTGCCCGCACAACCCGGTGCTGACCCACCGCGGCACCAACCGCCCTGTCCAGAACACCGGACACGCGGATCTGGTGCAGGCACCCGACGGCTCGTGGTGGATGGTGCTGCTGGCCGTCCGGCCGCGGGGCGGCACACCGGGCTGGCATGTACTGGGCCGCGAGACGTTCCTGGCGCCGGTGGAATGGGTGGACGGCTGGCCGGTCGTCGGCGAAGTCCCGTCCGAACTGCCCGCGCCGGCCTGGCCGCTCGTCCCCGTACCCGCCGAAGCCGTACGTGACGACTTCGACCTCAGCGAGCTGCGGCCGCAGTGGATCTCCGTGCGGGAACGCCCCGTGGAGCACTGCACCACCAAGGAACGCTCCGGCTGGCTGACCCTGCGTGCCCGTGGTGACTCCCTGGACGAGCCGGACGCCGTGTTCGTCGGCCGCCGCCAGCAGCACCTGGCATGCGAGGCACGCACCCGCATCGACGTGGAGCAGGGACGCGGCGGTCTCGCCGTCCGTCTGGACGAGGAGCACCACTACGAGATCGAGGCGTCGAAGGGACAGGTGCGGGTGCTCGCCCGCGTCGGCAGCCTGCGCACGGTCCTGGCCTCCCGGCCGGCGCCCTCCGGCCCCGTGACGCTGGGCGTCCGGGTCTCCCCCGCCCCCGAGCAGGGCCCCCGCACCGGTCCCGACACCCTCACCTTCGGCGTCGAGGAACCGGACGGCACCTTCGCCGAACTCGGCACCCTGGACGGCCGCTACCTGTCCACCGAGGTGGCCGGCGGCTTCACCGGACGGGTCATCGGCATGTACGCCGCCGCCGGCACGGTCCACTTCGACTGGTTCGACTACACCCCCCAAGGCTCCTGACCAGGCACCGCTCGCGCCGGGCGCCCTCCCTCGGCCACCTGAACGCACCTCCCCCAAGGGCGGGCCCCCGCCCGGTCGAAAGAAAAGGGTCAATGATGCAGAGAACGCAGCACCTCACCGGTCGCCGCAGCCGCGGCCCCGGCCGCCTGCTCGGCCTGCTGCTGGCGCTGGTCACCATGATCGGGGTGACCGGCACCTCGGCCTTCGCCGCCCCAGCCCACAAGGGCTCGCTCCCGATACGGCTCCCGAAGCTCGCCGCCACCCCCATGGACACGGTGGCCGCGATGCAGCCCAGCTGGAACCTGGGCAACACCCTGGACGCCATTCCCGACGAGACGTCCTGGGGCAACCCGAAGGCCACCAAGGCCCTGTTCGACACGATCAAGGCCCAGGGTTACCGCAGCGTCCGCATCCCCGTCACCTGGAGCGGACACCAGTCCTCCTCGGCGCCCTACACGATCGACGCGACCTGGATGGCCCGCGTCAAGCAGCTGGTCGACTGGGCGCAGGCCGACGGCCTGTACGTGGTGATCAACGTCCACCACGACTCGTGGCAGTGGATCAACACCATCGCCACCGACCACGACGGCGTGCTGGCCCGCTTCAAGGCCACCTGGACCCAGATCGCCTCCACCTTCAGGAACTACCCGCAGTCCCTGCTCTTCGAGAGCAACAACGAGCCGCAGTTCGACAACACCACCGACGCCCAGGGCATCCAGTACAACAGCGAGCTGAACACGGCGTTCCACACCGTGGTACGCCAGTCCGGAGGCAACAACACGAGCCGGCTGCTCGTCCTGCCCACCCTGCACACCAATTCCGGCCAGGTCTTCCTGGACGCCCTGGCCGGCGAGATGAAGTCGCTGAACGACAAGAATCTCGTGGCCACCGTGCACTACTACGGCTACTACCCGTTCAGCGTGAACGTCGCGGGCGGCACCAAGTTCGACGCCACCTCGCAGCAGGACATGAGCGACAACTTCTCCAGGATCCGTGCCACCTTCACTTCCAAGGGCATCCCCGTCTACCTCGGTGAGTACGGCCTGCTCCAGTTCCCCGACTCCAACCACCCCTCCCGCATCGAGCGGGGCGAGGCGCTGAAGTTCTACGAGCAGCTCGGCCACAACGCCCGCACCGCCGGTGTGACCACGGCCCTGTGGGACGCCGGAACCTGGAACCACCTGAACCGCACCACCCTGCAGTGGTCCGATCCCGCGCTGTTCGCCGCGATCAAGTCCAGCTGGACCACCCGCTCGGGAACCGCCTCCTCGGACCGGATCTTCCTGGCGAAGGCGAGCGCCATCACGGCCAAGTCGCTCACCCTGAACCCGAACGGCACCACCTTCCGGGGCCTCTGGCAGGGCAACACACGCCTCGTCCAGGGCCGGGACTACACCGTCTCCGGCAACCAGCTCACCGTCACGGCCTCCGCCCTGACCAGGCTGGCGGGCAACCGCGCCTACGGGACCAACGCGACGATCCAGGCCCGTTTCTCCGCGGGCGTCCCCTGGAACATCTACGTGACCACGTACGACAGGCCGGTGCTCTCGGGCGCGAGCGGCACCACCCCCGACGGGCTCGGCATCCCCACCCAGTTCCGCGGTGACCAGCTGGCGACCATGGAGTCCAAGTACGCCGACGGCAGCGTCGCCGGCAACACCTCCTGGACCCCCTACCAGGAGTTCAACGGCGCCTTCTCTCCCAACTACTCCGGCAACGCCCTCACCCTGACCGCCGATTACCTCAACGCCCTGCGTGACGGCGCGCAGGCGACGCTCACGTTCCACTTCTGGAGCGGGGCCACCGTGACGTACCGCGTGACCAAGAACGGAGGCTCCGTGACGGGAACGGTCGCCTGACCGCGCCACGCCTGACCCTCGGGGGCCACCCCGGCCCCCGGGGCTCTCTCCCGGTCCCCTCGGCTCTCAGCGCGGTGATGCCCAGCCCTTCGGTGCAGTGGTCGTGGACGGCACGGGCAGCGTGCCCGCGGCTCTGGTGTGCGGGGCGGCTCTCAGGGCGACTTCTCCGACGGCATCCCGGCGGGGGTCGGCGTGTCCGGTGTCAGCAGTCCCTCGGCGCGCAACTCGTCCCAGAGGGCGGCCGGGACCGGCTGCCGCAGCTGCTCCACGGTGTCGCGCACCTCCTCGGCGAAACGGGCCCCGGTCAGGACGCTCGCGACCGCGGGGTGGCCGTACGGGAAGTGCAGGGCGGCGCTGCGCAGCGGCACGCCGTGACGTCCGGCGACGGCCTTCAGCCGCAGCGCGCGGTCGAGCACCGATTGCGGGGCGGGAGCATAGTCGTACATCGCACCGGGCTCCGGGGCGACCAGCAGCCCCGAGTTGAACACCCCGCCGATGATGACGCTCCTGCCGCGAGCGGCGGCCTCCGGCAGAGTCTCGGCGAGGCCCTGCTGTTCGAGCAGGGTGTAGCGGCCGGCGAGCAGGACGACGTCGATGTCGGTCTCCCGCAGGAAGCGGGCGGGCAGCGCGCACTGGTTCATCCCGACGCCGATCGCCCCGATCACACCTTCGTCGCGCAGCCGCTCCAACGCCGGATACGCCTCGCGCAACGCCTGGTCGGCGTGGTCGTCGGGGTCGTGCAGCAGGGCCACGTCGACGCGGTCGAGGCCGAGCCGTTCCAGGCTCGCTTCCAGGGAGCGCAGCACCCCGTCGGCGCTGAAGTCCCAGACGCGCCGGTGGGTGTCGGACACGGCGAAGCCGTGCGCCAGGTCGTCGTCCCCGCCGCCCTGTGGGTTCGGCTCCAGCAGCCGCCCGACCTTGGTGGACACGGTGTACATGTCCCGGGGGCGGTCGCGCAGTGCCGCGCCCAGGCGGCGTTCGGACAGGCCCAGCCCGTAGTGGGGAGCGGTGTCGAAGGTGCGGATGCCCGCGTCCCAGGCGGCGTCCACCACGGCGAGGGCCGCCTCGTCGCTGATCGGGCGGTAGAGGTTGCCGATACCCGCGGCCCCGAACGACAGCGCGGTGACCCGGACACCGGTGCTGCCCAGTGTCGACGTCTTCATGAGCCGGCCGCCGGGCGGATCCTGAGCCCCTGCATACCGCCGTCGACGGCGAGGGCCGTACCGGTCACGGAAGCGGCGGCCGGAGACGCCAGGTAGACGATGGCGGCGGCGACCTCGTCGGCGGTGACCAGGCGCCCCATCGGCTGACGGGCTTTCAGAGCGGCGCGTTCCGCCTGGGGGTCGTCGGCGGCGTCCAGAAGCCGCGCCACCCAGGGGGTGTCGGCGGTTCCGGGGTTGACGCAGTTGACGCGGATGCCTTCGCGGACGTGGTCGGCGGCCATGGCGAGGGTCAGCGACAGGACGGCGCCCTTGCTGGCGCAGTAGAGGGCGCGCTGCGGGAGGCCTGCGGTGGCGCCGATCGAGCAGGTGTTGACGATCGCCGCGTGCGCCGAGCGTCGTAGATGGGGCAGGGCGGCCCGGGTGGTGCGCACGATGCCGAGGACGTTGACGTCCATGACGCGGTGCCAGTCTTCGTCGGTGTTGTCCTCGATGGTGCCTATGGCTCCGACACCGGCGTTGTTGACCAGGATGTCGAGACCGCCGAGGTGTGTGGCCGTTTCCTCCACGGCGAGGCGGACCGACGTGTCGTCGCGGACGTCGGCCTTGACGGGGTACAGCGGTTCGGGCACCCCGGACGGTGCGAGGTCGAGCACCGCCGCCGTCGCACCCCGCTCGGCCAGCGCGCGTGCGGTGGCGAGCCCGATACCGGAGGCGCCGCCGGTGACGAGGGCCTTGAGTCCTGACAGTTCGCTCATGTGTCACTCTCCTGCCGGGCGCGGTCGGCGACCCAGAAAGTTCCGTCCGGGAAGTGGTAGGCGGCGATGGACTCCTCGCGCATGGTGGCCGAGAAGCCCGGGTCGAGGGGCGCTGTGTAGTGCCCGTCGCGCACGACCACGGGCGTGTCGAAGTGCTGGTGGAGGTGGTCGACGTACTCGATGGCCCGGTCGTCGGTGGTGCCGGACAGGGTGAGGTAGTCGAACATGGACAGGTGCTGCACCAGCTCGCACAGTCCCACTCCCCCGGCGTGCGGACACACGGGAACCCCGTACTTCGCGGCGAGCAGCAGGATCGCCAGGTTCTCGTTCACTCCGCCGACCCGGGCCGCGTCGATCTGCAGCACGTCGATGGCACCGGCCTGGAGGAGCTGTTTGAAGACGACGCGGTTCTGCACGTGTTCGCCGGTGGCGACCTTGACGGGGCCGACAGCCCGGCGTACGGCGGCGTGTCCGAGGATGTCGTCGGGGCTGGTGGGTTCCTCGATCCAGTAGGGCTTGAACTCGGCGAGCGCGTTGGTCCATTCGATCGCCTCGGCCACGCCCCACCGCTGGTTGGCGTCGATGGCGATGCGGATGCCGTCGCCGACGGCCGCGCGGGCGGTGCGCAGGCGCCGGATGTCGTCGCCGAGGTCGGCGCCGACCTTGAGCTTGATCTGGGTGAACCCGTCGTCGACCGCCTGCTCGGCCAGCCGGGTGAGCTTGTCGTCCGGGTATCCGAGCCAGCCCGGGGACGTGGTGTAGCCCGGGTAGCCGCGCTCCAGCAGTGTCACCTCGCGGTCGGCGAGTCCCGCGCGGCCCTTGCGCAGGAGGGCGAGGGCCTCCTCGGGGGTGAGGGCGTCGGTGAGGTACCGGAAGTCGACCTGGGAGACGAGCCACTCGGGTTCGGCGTGGGCGAGCAGGCGCCACAGCGGCTGCCCGGCGCGCTTGGCGGCCAGGTCCCACACGGCGTTGACCACGGCGCCGATGGCCATGTGCATCACGCCCTTCTCGGGGCCGAGCCAGCGGAGCTGGCTGTCGCCGATCAGGTCGCGGCTGAGCGAGCCCGGGTCGTCGCAGAGCTCCGCGACGGAACGTCCCACGACATGGTGCCGCAGGGCGTCGATCGCGGCGACCTGCACGTCGTTGCCGCGTCCGATGGTGAAGGTGAAACCGTGGCCTTCCGGACCGTCTGGGGCGTCGGTGCGCAGCACCACGTAGGCGGCGGAGTAGTCGGGATCCGGGTTCATGGCGTCGGAGCCGTCCAGTTCCCGCGAGGTGGGGAAGCGGACGTCGTACGTGTCGAGCGCGGTGATCCGGGCTGCGATGGCGGTCACGGGCGTGCCTTTCACGCTTGGCCGAAGGTCTGGCCCTGGCTGCCGAGCCGGTCGACGGAGAGTTCGACGGTGTCGCCCGGGCGGAGGTAGGGAGCGCCGGGCAGACCGAGGGCCACGCCCGCGGGCGTACCCGTGTTGATCACGTCGCCCGGTTCCAGGACCATGTACTGACTCAGGTAGGCCACGAGGTGGTCGACCGGGAAGATCATGTCCCGGGTGTGTCCGTTCTGCCGCTTCACGCCGTTGACGCTGAGGTGCAGCCCGAGGTTCTGCGGATCGCCGACCTCGTCCGCGGTGACCAGCCACGGGCCGAGCGGGTTGAAGGTCTCGCAGGACTTGCCGAGGTCCCACTGCGAGGAGTACTCAAGCTGGAACTCCCGCTCCGAGACGTCATGACTGATCGCGTACCCGGCGATGACGGCCCGGGCGGCTTCCGGGCCGTCCAGGTAGCGAGCCTGTCGGCCGATGACGACCGCGAGTTCGACCTCCCAGTCGGTCTTCACCGAGCCACGCGGGACGAGCACCCGGTCGTAGGGTCCGACGACGGTCCCCGGATCCTTCATGAACACCACCGGCCGCTCGGGGATCGCGGCACCGGTCTCGGCGGCGTGGTCCCGGTAGTTCAGGCCGACGCAGACGATCTTGCCGGGGCGTGCGACGGGCGGGCCGATCCGCAGTCCGCCGGCGTCCAGTGCTGGGAGGTCTCCCGCCGCGATGGCGGTGCGGGCGCGGTCGATACCGTCCGAGGCGAGGAACGCGCCGTCGATGTCGGAGGTCACGGAGGACAGGTCCAGCAGCCGGCCCTCGTCGGTGCGGACAGCTGGGCCTTCTTCGCCGGTGGCGCCGACTCTCAGCAGTTTCACTCGCAGTCTTCCCTTGCCCTAGGCGGTTCGCGGAGGGAGACGACGGCCGGTTTCCGTGCTCTCCCAGTCATCGGATGTATGACTACAGCGCGACTGTAGACGCGAGAGAAACCCGCTGGCAACGGATACCTCGGATGTATTTCCCTACGCGCCGGTGGCCTCCTTGACCGGGACGGAACACCCCGATGGACGCTCCTACAGGTATGCACAGGTATGCCGGGCGAGGGCCGGAGTGGGCGAGCAGACCTGGTCCATGCCGCGCAAATCAGTGGGTTCGGAGTCTTGTCAGCATCGACAACGCCGTCGTAACGTCCTCGGCGTCCGAGATACATCGGAGGACTACTCTCAAGCTTCCCAGCTGCACCCTGCACTTCCGTCGGCCGTACCGGTCGGCGGGCCTTCACCTCTTCGGCACCGGCTGTCCCTCACGTCCGTCCCCATCGGGCGCGGGCCCGCACCGCCCCGTGCCGGGCCGCCTTTTGCCCGGCCTGCCTGCTCCCCCGCGTCCGGCAGGCCGGTACGCACCTCCTCACCCACGCCCCGCGGTCCTCCGCCCTGCCAAGGAGACAACACGGCCATGAAGCTCACTCGCACCCGCTCCACCGCCGCAGCCGCCACCGCTGTCCTCGCGGTACTCGCCCTCGCCACCGCGTGCAACCGCGAGAGCACCGCCACGGCCGCCTCGGGCGGCGGCGACAAGCCGTCCATCGGCATCGACCTGCCGCGCTCCGACTCCGACTTCTGGAACTCCTACGCCCAGTACGTGAAGAAGGACATCAAGTCCGGCGGCATCAAGGCCCTGCCGATCAGCAACTCCCAGAACGACATCACCAAGCTCGTCGCCAACGTCCAGGTCTTCGAGAACACCGGCGCCAAGGCCGTCGTCATGGCACCCCAGGACACCGGTGCCATCGCCTCCACCCTCGACTCGCTCGCGTCCAAGAAGATCCCCGTGGTCAGCGTCGACACCAGACCCGACAAGGGCGACGTCTACATGGTGGTGCGCGCCGACAACCGGGCGTACGGCACCAAGGCCTGCGAGTTCCTCGGCAAGCAGCTCGGCGGCAAGGGCAAGGTCGCCGAGTTCCAGGGCGCCCTGGACTCCATCAACGGACGCGACCGCTCCGAGGCGTTCGCGCAGTGCATGAAGACCAAGTTCCCGAAGATCAAGGTCTTCGAGCTGCCCACCGACTGGAAGGGCGACGTGGCCTCCGCCAAGCTCCAGTCCCTGCTCGCCCAGCACCCGGATCTGAACGGCATCTACATGCAGGCCGGCGGCGTCTTCCTGCAGCCCACCCTCGCCCTGCTGGAGCAGAAGGGACTGCTCAAGCCCGCCGGGCAGAAGGGCCACATCAGCATCGTCTCCAACGACGGCATCCCGCAGGAGTTCGACGCCATCCGCAAGGGCCAGATCGACGCCACGATCTCCCAACCCGCCGACCTCTACGCCAAGTACGCCCTCTACTACGCCAAGGCCGCGGCGGAGGGCAAGACGTTCGAGCCGGGTGCGACCGACCACGACTCCACCATCATCAAGCTGCCCAACGGCCTGGAGGACCAGCTGCCCGCACCGCTGGTGACCAAGGACAACGTGGACGACAAGTCCCTGTGGGGCAACAGCGTCGGGCACTGACCGGCAGGCGGCGACGCCGACGCCGGGGGCCTCGCCATCCCGCTCCCCCGGCCCGGGCCTCCACCCCGGATCCGGGCCTGTACCGCGCTCCGCGGCCCCACCCTCCGTACCCGAAGGACGGTACACACCATGGCGGACACCGCCACCACCCCGGCGGCCGGCTCCGGAACCCGGTCACCGGTCGCCGAGGCGACCGGCATCGGCAAACGGTTCGGCGCCACCGTCGCGCTGCGCGACGCCCGCATCAGCATCGCCGAGGGCGAGTCGCACGCCCTGGTGGGGCGCAACGGCGCCGGCAAGTCGACGCTCGTGTCCATCCTCACCGGTCTCCAGCAGCCCGACACCGGTTCCCTTCGCTTCTCGGGCGAACCGGCCCCCGCCTTCGGCGACATCGACGCCTGGCGCTCCCGGGTCGCCTGTGTCTACCAGCGGTCCACGATCATCGGTGACCTGACCGTCGCCGAGAACCTCTACCTGAACCGGCAGAGCCCCACAGCGATGCGCCCCATCCGCTGGAAGCAGCTCAGACAGCGTGCGGAGGAACTCCTCGCCGAGTACGGCGTGGCCGTCGACCCCGCCGCGCGGGCCAGGGATCTGACCGTCGAGCAGCGGCAGTTCGTGGAGATCGCCCGCGCTCTGTCCTTCGGAGCCCGCTTCATCATCCTGGACGAGCCCACCGCCAAGCTCGACGCCCGCGGCATCGGCCGGCTCTTCGGCAAACTCCGGGACCTCCAGGAGCAGGGCGTCGCCTTCCTCTTCATCTCCCACCACCTGCAAGAGGTGTACGACCTCTGCACCACCGTCACGGTCTACCGCGACGCCGCCCACATCCTGACCGCGCCCGTGGCCGAACTCGATCACCACTCCCTCGTGGAGGCCATGACCGGCGAGGCGGCCGTGGGCCAAACCCTCGCGAGCGGGCCCCCGGTGACACCGGTGGATGGTGCGGAGCTGCTGCGCATCGACGCCCTGACGGTGCCCGGCGCCTGCGAGGACCTCTCCCTGTCGGTGCGCTCCGGCGAAGTGGTCGGGCTCGCCGGAGCGGCGGCCAGCGGCAACGTACAGGTGGGCGAGGCCGTCGCCGGTCTGCACCGGGCCGAGGCCGGCGGGATCTCGGTCGGCGGCAGGGCGGTACGCGCCGGCAGCGTCCCGTCCGCCCTGGCCGCAGGTGTGGGTTTCGTCCCCGAGGACCGCCATCTGCAAGGCCTCGTCAACGGCCGCAGTGTGGCCGAGAACGCGACGCTCACCGTCACCGACCAGCTCGGCCCGTTCGGTGTCGTCCTGCCCGCCCGCACCCGCGCCTTCGCCCGGCACATGATCCGCGATCTCGACATCAAGACCCCGGCAGCGGCCACCCCGGTCTCCGCCCTCTCCGGCGGCAACCAGCAGAAGGTGGTGGTCGCGCGCGCCCTGGCCACCGACCCGCACGTGCTGGTGGCCATCCGTCCCACGAACGGCGTCGACGTCAAGTCCAAGGAGTTCCTGCTCGGCAGGATCCGGCGGGCCGCCGACGAGGGCAAGGCCGCGCTGATCGTCTCCGACGAACTGGACGACCTCAGGGCCTGCGACCGGGTCGTGGTCATGTTCCACGGGCGGGTGGTCGGCGAGTTCGCCCGCGGCTGGAAGGACGAACACCTCGTCGCCGCCATCGAAGGCGTCACCGGCACCACCACCCCACCCGCCGCGTCCACGGCGTCCGGCACTCACCAGCACGGAAGGTAGACATGTCCGCCACCACAGATGTCACGGAGCCCGCATCGAGCACGAAGGCGCCGGCCTCGGTGGACACCACCCGGAGCCGGCTCGACGTCGGCCGCTTCCGTGAACTGTCCCTGATCCCGGCCATCCTGGTGCTGGGCCTGATCGGCTTCATCGTCTCGCCGGCCTTCCTCACCGCCGACAACCTCATCGGCGTACTGCAGCAGTCCACCGAGCTGAGCCTGCTCGTCCTGGCCGCCGCCCTCATCCTCATCTGCGGACGGATGGACCTCTCCCTGGAGTCCACCATCGGCGTGGCCCCGGTCATCGCCGTGTGGCTCGTCCTGCCCTCCACCGGCGGGCGGTTCAACGGACTCGGCCTCTTCCCCGAGTGGACGGCCATCCCGCTGTGCCTCCTGGTCGGCGTGGCGATCGGCGCCCTGAACGGCTTCCTCATCCTCAAGCTGCGGCTCAACGGGTTCATCGTCACTCTGGGCGGTCTGACGATGTTGCGCGGTCTCCAGGTCGCCCTCTCCGAGGGCCAGTCGATCGTGGACCTGCCGTCCTCGTTCACCTATCTGGGCAAGGCGTCCTGGCTCGGTGTACCGGCAGCCATCTGGATCTGCGCGCTGCTGTTCACGGTGGCCGGCAGCGCCCTGGCCTGGCTGCGGCACGGCCGGGCGCTGTACGCCATCGGCGGCAACGCCGAAGCGGCACGCACCGCAGGCATCCGCGTCGACCGGATCGTGTGGGTCGTCCTCATCCTCGGCAGCCTGCTCGCGGCGTTCGCCGGCATCCTCTACAGCGGCCACTACGGCTCGATCTCGGCGACCCAGGGCAGCGGCTGGATCTTCCAGGTCTTCGCGGCGACCGTCATCGGCGGGGTGAGCCTCAACGGGGGCAGGGGCTCGGTGTTCGGCGCCCTCACGGGTGTCCTCACCCTGCAGCTCGTCGTCAACGTCATGACGCTGGCGGGCGTACCGGCGCTGTGGAACCAGTTCCTGAACGGCGCCATCATCATCGTCGCCCTGATCATCTCCCGCTTCGCCTCCGGCGAGAGGCAGGACTAGTGCCGCGGCAGGCACCGTTCGCCCCGGAGCGACGCCCGGGCACCGCTCCGGCTCGGCCCCGGCGACGCGAGGCGGCGCTCGCACCATCCCCCGGCACAGGAAGGCATGCGCGTGGCACTCACCGACGAGGCGATGGACAAGATCAAGGCGATGATCGTCGCCGGCGAGCTGGCACCCGGTTCGCGCCTGCCGAAGGAGGAGCTCCTCGCCTCGCAGCTGGGTCTGTCCCGCAACTCTTTGCGGGAGGCCGTCCGCGCGCTCACCGCGATGCGCATCCTCGTGGCGCGGCAGGGCGACGGCACCTACGTGTCCAGCCTGGAGCCCCAACTCCTCCTCGAGTCGCTCTCCTTCGCCTCGGACGTCTCGCAGGGGCATACCGCTCTGCAACTGTTCCAGATACGCAGGCTCCTGGAACCAGCGGCGACCGGGATGGCCGCCACGTTGCTGACGCCCGATGACCTCCGGGACCTCGGCGACATCCTGGAGAGGTCCAAGTCGTCGGCCACCGTGGAGGATTTCGTGGCGCACGACATCACCTTCCACGCGAGGATCGTCGAAGCGGTCGGCAACCCGGTGTTGTCCATGCTGCTGCGCGTGCTGTCCACCAGCACCCAGCGGGTGCGCATCGTCCGCGCCGGCCAGGCCCGCCGTGCGGTGGCCCACGCGCACCGGGACCACGAGCAGATCCTCGGCGCACTCCGGTCCCGCGACGCCCTGCTGGCCGCTTCGGCCGCGACGGTGCACATCACCGCCGTCGAGCAGTGGCTGGCGGCAAGCCTCACCGAGGCAGCGGAAGCACCCCTGGCCGGCTGACCGGTCCCGTCCGGCCCGCATGAGTGAAGGCGGGTTCCCGGCGTCCGTGAAGGCGGGTTCCCGGCGTCCGTGAACGCCGGGAACCCGCCCCGTCGGGGCCGGTCGACGTCAGTCGCCGGTCGCGGCCCGTGCCACCGCTGCCGCGAGGACGTCGGCGACCTCGTCGGGGTGGGACAGGTGCGGGGAGTGCCCCGAGGGGACGCGCAGGATGTGCGCGGCGCGGTCGGCCCACTGCTCCTGGACGGGGGGCGGCAGGGCCGGGTCCTCGGTGGCCACCACGTATGTCTGCGGGACGTCCGCCGACGCGGCGCCCAGTTTCTCGGTGAAGGCGCGCATGCCCTGCCAGTTGAGGCGTTTGACGGCCTCGGCGGTCAGGACGGGGTCGACGCCGCTGAAGACGGACTCCTCCGCGTCTCCCGCCTTGACGGCGAGCCCGTCCGGCGATCGGTGCCAGGTGGGCGGGAAGTCGCCGCCCATCCACTCCATCATCGAGGTGCCCGGCTCCAGGGCGAACGCGGCGATGTAGACCAGTTCGACGACCTGGTCCTCTTCGGCGGCGACCCAGGTGGCGGGAACACCACCGTAGGAGTGGGCGGCGAGCACGACGGGCCCCTCGACGCCCTCGACGGCGGCACGGACCACCGCGACGTCCTCGGTCAGCCCTTGGGCGGCGGCGCTGTCGGGGTTGCTGCTGGGCAGTTGCACGGCGAGGGAGGCGATGTCGCGGGCCGTGAGACGCTCGCGCAGCGGGTCGAAGATCCACGGGGTGTGCATGGCACCGTGGACCAGCACGACGGTCGGTTTCATCAGAGAGACCTCACGAGGTCATCGCGTCGCGGACGAGCGCGGTGTCGGTGAACTGTTCGAAGCGGACGATCAGGCCGCCGCGCACCACGAAGTGATGAGCCACCCGGACGTCGATCGGCTTGCCGGTGCTCTTGTGTGTCGCGGTGTAGCGGGCGAGGACGACGACGTTCTCGCCGTCGACGACATAGGTGTCGTCGTGGGCCGCCCAGCCGTCCCAGTCCTGGCCGAGTTTCTCCATCACGTTGGCGGTGACGCCCTCGGGGGTGCGGTAGGTGCCTGCGAGGGGGAAGCCGGCCATCTCCGTCCACTCCACGTCGGGGGCGAGCGTGGCGCGCAGGGCTGCCAGGTCACCGGCCGCCGAGGCCAGGTACTGGCGGCGTACGACGTCGGCGGGGGCGGTGGAGGTGGTGAACTCGCTCATGGTCAGCCCCACTGCATTTCGCCCTTGGCGACCTTCGCGCCGATCTGGGCGGCGATCAGCATGCCGTTGCCGGGGTAGCGCTCGACGAGGGCGTCGGTCAGCGCGGCGCCGTCGGCCGCCTTGCCGAGCTCCTCCTCGAAGGCGACGAGGTACTCGCGGGTGGCGGTGATGGCGGAGGCGTCGGCGGGAGCGCCGGGCAGGCGGTGCCCGGGGACGACGAGCTCCGGCTGCAGGGCGGCCATCTCGTCGAGCAGGCCGATCCATGCGGAACGGTCACCTGGGGCCGGGGTGTCGGCGACCCAGACGTGCTCCTGCTGGAAGAGCAGCACGCCACCCAGGATCGCGCGGTGCTCGGCCTGCCACAGGTAGTGCCGGTCGGGGAGATCGGCCGGGCCTCCCCTGAGCTCGAAGCGGTTTCCTTCAAGGGTGAGGTCGCCGGTCAGCGGCTCCAGGTCGACGAGACGGGTCGGCAGGTTCTCGCCCACGGCCGCCCAGGCCTTGAGCTTGCCCTCGTAGGAGTGCCGGATGTGCTCGATGATGATCGGGGTGGCGACGAACTTCGCCTCCGGGAAGGCGTCGGCGAGGACCTCGGCGCCGAAGTAGAAGTCGGGGTCGCCGTGGCTGACGAAGACGGTGGTCAGCTTCTTGCCGGAGTCGAGGACCTCTGCGGCCAGGCGGTGACCGTCGGCGCGGGTGAAGGCGGCGTCCACGAGGAGCGCCTCGTTCTCGCCGGTGACGAGGGTGGCGGTCTTGTTCTTGCTGCCCGCGGGGAAGTCGAGGTCGAGGACCTTGAAGGAGAGAGCGCTGCTCATTGCTGGTTCCTTGAGTGTGGGGTGGCTGGGGACGGGGGGAGCTCAGTGGGCCGTCAGGGACGAGAGCCGCTGTTCGACCTCGGTGGCGGTGGCGTTCCCGTAGGCCAGCGGGGTGGCCCGGTCACCGTCGACGGCGAGGAGCGTGGGGAAGCCGGTGACACCCAGGGCGGCCGCCCGGCGGAAGTCGGCCTCGGCCGCCTCCTGAGCCCGGGGTGCTTCGAAGGCGGCGATCACGGCGTCGGCGTCCAGTCCGGACTCCTCGGCGACCTTCCGGTACGTTGCCGCGTCGGAGAGGCTGAGGCCGTCGACGTAGAAGGCCCGCTGGAGTGCGGCGGCCGACTCGACCTGCCGCGTGGGCGCGACCTGGCGCAGGGCGGCGACACCGCGTGCGGCGGCCTCGGAGTCCATCACGAACGAACCGTCGGCGATCAGCCGGTCGTACGCCTCACCGAACTCGGCGCCGGTCAGCTCGGCGATCTTGGCGTTCGCACCCTGGACGTATCCGAACTCGCGGATCGGCACCCGGCGGGGCCCGGTGAAGAGGCCGCCGGAGAC
Organism: Streptomyces sp. NPDC013187; assembly: GCF_042899705.1. Lineage (NCBI taxonomy): Bacteria > Bacillati > Actinomycetota > Actinomycetes > Kitasatosporales > Streptomycetaceae > Streptomyces > Streptomyces sp. NPDC013187. Next base: position 138,200 of record NZ_JBIBAF010000011.1, read on the forward strand.
CACCTCGACGTCGAGCTCCGGATTCCGCGAGACCACCTCACGGAGAGTCCGGGAGAACCCGTGGGACCAGCCGCAGTAGGCGTCGAAAACGTAGCTGAGCTTCATCGTGGACCTCGGCAGAGCGGTGGGGCACCCGCCTGGTGCGGGCGATTCACCTGACACAACAGTACCTGACACGTCAGATATTTGGGGCGAGGTGTCGCTCGCCACACGAGCCGGTACCGAGCGAGCGGCTCGGTCGTGCCGATCCTTGCCCCGACCGGTGAACACAGGCCTGCACCGGAGGTCAAACGATCGCCAAGCATGCGACCGCCCTGGCGTATCGACCGCGAGCGCGTCACCCAGGGAGCAGGGTTCTCCTGACCGACCTCCGCACCCGCCTGGTCCGGACCCGTCGGTCAAGATTCGGTCTCGCTTAACCGAGTAGTCGGCCGCAGGGATTGTTACCCACGGTAAGTTCCGCCTCCCCACTCCCCGTTGTCAGGAGCCCCGGTTTTCATGCGCCGACTTCCAGCCTCCATCGCGGTGGCGTCCGTGGCCATCGGCGGGTTCATCACGAACACGTCGCCCGCCGCTGCCGCGGACCCCGCGTCCGGTTCCTTCAGCGTCCTCGCCTACAACGTCGCAGGCCTGCCGGAGAGCATCTCCAGCGCTCCCACCCCGCGCGAGCCCGCCACCACGGAGATCGGCCGGCGGATCGCGCCGTACGACATCGTCAACGTCCAAGAGGACTTCAACTACCACGCCTTCCTCTACGCCGGCGACACCGCGCACGCGTACCGGACCCCCACCAGCGGCGGTGCGGGGATCGGCAGCGGCCTCAACACCCTGGCGAAGCTCCCCTACGACACCGACGACTTCGAGCGGGTGCGCTGGAAGTCCTGCCAGTTCGACTCGGGTGACTGCCTCACGCCCAAGGGGTTCACCTTCATCCGCCAGCGTCTCGCCGAGGGCGTGTACGTGGACTTCTACAACCTGCACACCAACGCCGGGACGAACCCCGGCGACCTGGCCTCGCGGGCGGACAACCTCAACCAGCTGACGGCCTTCATCAAGAGCCATTCGGCCGGGAACGCCGTCGTCGTCATGGGCGACACCAACACCCGCTACACGCGCTCCGGCGACACCATCGCCGAGTTCGCCGCCGCGAACGGCCTGACGGATCCCTGGGTCGAACTCATCCGCAGCGGCACCCCGCCCGCCAAGGGCAGCGACGCCCTGGTCTGCGACCAGACCGGCCCCACCGTGCCCAACACCTGCGAGGTCGTGGACAAGGTCCTGTACCGCGACAGCAAACTCGTCTCGCTCGACGCCACCTCCTACAACAACGAGCACTCCAAGTTCCTCACCGACAACGGGCTCATGCTGTCCGACCACGACCCGATCAAGGTGGGCTTCTCCTGGTCGCGCGCCGCGGACTTCCAGCTCAGCGACCAGTTCGGCGGGCCGCACGGCGACCACTACAACGACATCGACGCCGTCCCGGCGGGCGTACGCCCGGTCAGCCTCTCGCTGCGCAGCGGCACCCGCGTCGACGGTGTCGGCCTGACGCTCGGCAACGGCAAGGTCGTCAGCCACGGCGGAACCGGCGGCACGGTGTCGACCCTGAACCTGGGCAGCGGGGAGTTCCTGAGCTCCGCCCGGCTGTGCCGAGGTGAGAAGGACGGCCGCACACGGATCTTCTCCGCCGAGTTCACCACGAACCTCGGCAGGAGCCTGTCCGGCGGAACGACCACGTCCGACTGCGTGACGCGCACCGCGCCGTCGGGATGGCAGATCGCCGGGTTCCACGGGCGCGCCGGTGCCGAGGTCGACAAGCTGGGCTTCATCTACACGAAGCGCTGACGCGCTCCCACGTCGGCTGCCACCGGCGCCGGCACGCCGACGGCGGCGACGGCCTCACACCGGCTGTCGCCGCCTTCCGGTGGGGCGGATTCATCCGCCTGCCCAGCCGCCGCGCGGTCAGGGGAGGCGGGGCAGCATGTCCCGCGCGCTGTGGCTGAGAACGCGGAGGTTCTCGGCGAACCGCTCCCGGTCCTCGACCGGCAGGGGCGCCAGGAAGTAGCGCTTGATGTTCTCCACGTGCGCCCGGGCCGCGACGACCGTGGTCTCCTCCCCCTGCGCGGTCAGGCGCACCAGGCGCGCACGCCGGTCACCGGGGTCCTCGACCCGCTCGACCAGACCGGCCGACACCATGCGGTCCACCAGGCGGGTGGCACCTCCCGTGGTCAGCACCTGCTCCTGGGCGATGGCACCCATGGACAGCCCGGGCTCCCCCGCCCGCCCCAGAATGAGCAGCACCTCGAACATCAGGTGGCTGATGCCGCACTCCGCCTCCAGCGCCCGGCCCAGGATGTATTCCAGCCGGTTCGCAGCCCCCTGCAACCGGCCGAAGGCCAGCACCAGGGCGTCGTTCGCCGCTTCCCCCGGCGTCGAGATCTCCGCCTGCTCGTTCACGGCTCCACCACCCCTTTCCTCCTCGCACCCGTCCTCCCGATCATGCCGCACCCTCGCCGGGCATCACCTGCCGGCTGTGATGCACCTGCCGGAACGTGCCCGGCGGCATGCCCGTGTGACGGGTGAAGAACTTGCCGAAGTTGGTGGGTTCGGGAAAGCCGAGGCGGCGTGCGATCGTCGCCACCGGCTCGTCGGTGTGTGCGAGCAGGCGCCGGGCCTCCAGGGCGACACGACCGTCGATGACGTGTTTGACGGGCTGTCCCGTGGCGGCCGCGCAGGCGCGGGTGAGGGTCTTGACGGTGTATCCGAGGCGGTGGGCGTAGTCGGCGGCGCGCCGGGTGGTGGGGTAGGAGCGCTCCAGCTCGGCGCGGAAGCGGGCGTAGACCTCTCCGCCCGCGCGCGGGTCGCCGCCGCCCTCGGGGTGGGGCAGCCGGTCGATCTGCAACAGCACGGTGGTCAGCAGGAGTTGCAGGATCTCCGGGGACACGGTCTGCGCCGGCCGGTCGTACTCGGCCCGCAACTGGCCCAGCAGGGTGGACAGCACAGCGTACTCGGGGATGGCGCCCAGTTGCCGGCATGTGGTCCCGTACCAGTCGCTGACCAGCCGGTCGGCACTGCCGGCGCGCGACGGGAACGCCGAGGTGAACAGCAGATGCGTGCCGTTCGCGGTGCCCGGCCGCACGAAACTCTGCACCTGCCCGGGGCGGACCCACAGCAGTGTGCCGGGGCGGAGGGGGTAGGTCACGAAGTCGACGGCGTGCTCGCCGCTGCCCTCGGTGATGAGGGTGAGGGTGTGGAAGTCGACCCGGTGCACCGCGTCCAGCCGACTGCGCCGACGCCGACGCCGCTCGTGCAGGGTGGACAGGTCGATGATCTCGAAACCGGGGATCCGCTGCTCGGGCGGGTTGAAGTCGAACCGGGGGATGGCGCCGCCCCGGGAAGGGTCGTCCGCGTCAGGATCCGAGGCGGGCATCGCACTCTCCGAATGTCCTCGATTCACCATGCCAGGTCTCCAGCGTATCTCGCCTGCCTGCGCTTTCGCGGCGAGAGTGGAGGACATCAAGGGCGACGCAAGGCCGCCCTGACCTTCAGGGAGCAGCCCATGAACGGCACGGTCACGGTCCTCGACAAGGGCGCGGTCCGCATCCACAGTTACATGTCCCCGGCGGACACCTTCCACACCACCACCCAGCTGATCGAAACCCCGGCTCGGATCATCGCGATCGACGCCCAGCTGCTTCCCGCCTACGCGGACGAGGCGATCGCCTACGCCAAGGGGCTGGGCAAGCCGCTGGACCGGCTCATCGTCACCCACGCCCACCCCGACCACTACAACGGTGCCGCCCGCTTCGGCGTCCCCGTCCACGCCCTGGCCGTGGTGCGCGAGCAGATCATCGCGCGCGGCGACAGCCTGCTGCCGACCGGACTGGTCATCCCCGTCGGCGACTTCACCCCGACCGTCGACCTCACCCCCGGCACCGAGGTCATCGACGGCGTCCCGTTCGTCTTCGAGGCCGTCTCCGGCGGTGAGGCCGCCGACGAACTGCTCGTCAAGCTGCCCGAGCAGGGCGTCCTGGTCGCGCAGGACCTCGTGTACAACGACGTCCACCTCTACCTGGGCAACAACGACATCAATGGCTGGCAGCAGGCGGTCGACGCGCTGGCCGCCGAGTCCGGCTACGACACGATTCTGGCGGGCCACGGCCTGCCCACGGGGCCGGACGTGTACGCGGAGGTCCGCCGCTACCTCGCCGACGCACGCGAGCTGCTCGGCGACGACGGCGACGCGTACAAGAAGGCGATCGTGGACCGCTACCCCGCCCACGTCGGCCCGTTCATCATCGACATCGCCAACCGGTCCCTGTTCGGCGCCACCCACTGATCGCACACCACTGATCGCACACCACTGATCGCACATCCCGCTGATCGCACACCCGCTGATCGCGAAGGGAGGCAGTCATCATGCAGATCACCATCGTCGGCGCCGCCATCATGGCCCGCGGCATCGCGCCCCGCGCCCAGATGGACGTCTTCATCACCGGCTGGGCGAGCACCGTCAAGCTCATCGCGCCCTGATCCCCGCTCCTCCCCCTCCTGGAGAACCACCCCATGGACCCCCGCTCCACCCTCACAGCGCTGGCGGCAGCCGCCCTGCTGGCCTCCGCGGCGACCACGACCGCCTCCGCCGCCACCGCTCCCGTCTCAAAACCCCGTATCACCGCCCACTTCGACCTGGCCGCCGCCCAGCAGCCCGAGAACATCACCCTGGGCGCCGACGGATCCGCCTACCTGACCTTGTCCTTCGCACGGCAGATCGCCCGGGTCGACCCCTCGGGCCGGACGCACGTCCTCGCCACTCTCCCGGCCCCCGCCGAAGCCGACACGCCCAACCTCGGGAAGGCGTTCATCGGCGGCATCGCCCGCGCACACGACGGCACCTTCTACGTCACCTACGCCACGGGCACCGCCGATCTCACCGGCATCTGGTCCGTCGGCCCCGGCGCCCGCCCGCATCGCATCGCCGCCCTCCCCGCCGACGGGCTGCCCAACGGTCTCGCCCTGGACGACCGGACGGGTCGGCTGTACGTCACCGACTCCGTCCACGGCGTCGTCTACCGCGCCTCCGTACACGGAGGCACCGCCGCGGTATGGGCCGGGGGCGACGCCCTGAAGCCCAGCTCGTTCGCCGGCGGCAACGGAGTCAGATTGCACGACGGGGCCGTCTGGACCACCAACGCCGACAAGGGCACCGTCCTGCGCATCCCCGTCACCGCGCAGGGCAGCGCCGGGAGGATCCAGGTCCGGGCCACCGGCCTGCCCTCCATCGACGACTTCGCCTTCACCGGCCGCGGCGACACTCTCCTCGCCGCTCGCAACGACGACGAAGTCGACCTCATCCATCCCGACGGCAGCCACACCGCCGTGCTCACCGCGGCCGACGGCCTGCAGACCCCGACCTCGGTCGCCGTCCGTCGCGGCACCGTCTACGTTCCCAGCGCCGCGTACCTCACGAACGAGGATCCCAACCTCTTGAAGGCCCACCTCGGCCGCTGAGGCGGAAGGTGGCACCCCGGGGTCGGCACGTCGCCCTCCCCCGTCCCCATGAACGACACGAGCGCCAACCACCCCACCACGAACGGGGCTCGCCGAGACGGGCGCGTCGAGCAGCACATCTCTGGTCGCCCGTGGCGGTCTCGCGGTCGTGGTGGCGGGCACGGCCGCGGTCTGGTTCGGACGCAGGCGCCGTACAGCGGGCAGGACTGTCGGACACGCCGCACCACCCCGAACGGGGCCGGGGCGTCCGGGACACGTGGGCGGCCCGGTCGCGCTGTTTCCGCTATCGGCGTCCGGGGTGCAGTCCGAGCCATCCCGGGGACGGCGTGCCCGTCACCTCGCCGACGTACAGGGTCAGTTGCCGGCGGAAGCGCTCCGCCATAGCCCGGTCCTCCATCGGCTCCCGGGTCGCCTCGGAAGCGCTGGGCCGCGGCCACGAGGTGACCGCAGCGACCCGCTCCGGCGCGGCGGCGGCCCTGCCCGAGCACGACTCCCTGACCTCGCTGGCCCTCGACGCCTCCGTGCCCGCCAAGGTCGCCGAGGCCGCCGACGGACACGACGTGGTCGTCTCCGCCGTATCCCCGCCCCGCGACGGCTCCGACCCGGCCGCTCCGCTCCTTGCCCTCTACCGCTCCATATGCGCAGGACTGCGTACCGCCGGCGTGCGCCGTCTTGTCGTCGTCGGCGGCGTCGGCAGCCTCACGACCGCCTCGGGGCTCGACCGGGTCGACACCCCCGACTTCCCCGCGCCGTACATGGGTGAGGCACTCGCTCACCGGGAGGTCCTGCGTCTGCTGCGCGCCGAGGTGGACGACCTGGAGTGGACCTGCCTCTCCCCCGCCGACGAGATCGCTCCCGGCGAGCGCACCGGAACCTTCCGCCTCGGCGGTGACGAACTGCTGACCGCCGAGGACGGCAGCAGCTTCATCAGCGCCGAGGACTACGCGGTGGCTCTGGTCGACGAGGTGGAGAAGGGCGAAGCGATCCGGCGTCGCATCACCCTGGCGTACTGACCCCCGGTGGGCCTCACAGAGCCGTGAAGGTCCACATCAGGTTGGTGCTGCCGTCGTAGGTCCACTGCTTGGTGACGGAGCCGGAGGGCACGTTGCCCCCGCCGTCGAGGACCAGACCGGTGGTGCGGTTGGCGATCGAGTAGCGCCCGTCGCCCCGGTGGGTGATCCGCCACTGCTGGTTGCCGCCACCGTTCCAGGTGGCCTGCCGGGCGGGGGAACCGTCGGCGGCGGCACCCCAGCCGTCGGCCACCATGCCGTTGGCGCGGTTGACCAACTTGTAGTAGCCGTCGCCGACGTCGACCGCCTGCCAGTGCAGGTTGGGGCTGTTGTCCCAGCTCCACTGCTTGAGGTTGGAGCCGGAAGCGACGTCCCCGCCGGAGTCCAGGGCCAGGCCGTCCGTGACATTGGTGATCCGGAAGTACGAGGACGGCGCGAACTGCACTCTCAGCGAGGCGACCTTGTCGTTGCCGCCGGTGCCCCGCAGGTCGGGGATGTCGGTGGTGAAGGTCCACGACGTGCCGGTGAAGTCGTCTCCGGAGGAGCCGGTCACCTGATGGCCGGGAGCCGGCCGCAGTGAGGACAGGCTGCGGGGACCGAGACCGGCGAGCTCGAGTTGGCCACCGTCGTAGTCGCCGACAGCGAGGACCGCGGCCGGCCCGCGGTAGCCGGAGTCCGGGAAGACCACGGCACCGCGCAGGGGGCGCAGACCGGGGATCTGACCGGAGAACTCCAGCTTCAGGACGTACGCGTGGGCCTGGAACGGCGCTGCCGCCGGGAGGCTCACCTGCAAGCCGGTCGCGCCCTGTACGGGCTTGGGCAGGGTGATGTAGTGACCGGCCTTGTCGTCGAGCAGTTTCACCGACCGCAGCGAGGCGAGGTCGATCCGGTCGGAGTCGAGCGTGCCGATCGTCAGCGAACTTCCGGGCCAGCCCAGGACGGTGGCGTACAACGCGGTGTTGGCCTTGTTCCGGGTGAACCGGATGTCCTGTGCCGTGCCGGCGGTCGGGTTCGTGAAGGAACCGCCGCCCATCTTCGTCGGGCCCTCGCCGTGGGCGGTCCAGGCGCGGGTCGAGTACACCGACTCCCCGAAGCGCTTCAGGTAGTCGCCGATGCCCAGCAGGATGTCCTTCTGCGCCTGCGGGATGGTGCCGTCGGCCTTCGGCGCGATGTTGAGCAGCATGTTGCCGTTCTTGCTCACCCGGTCGAGGAACGAGTGCAGCATCTGCTGGACGCTGTAGTAGCCGATGCCCTCCGTGTAGCACCAGCTGGAGCTGGAGATGCTGTCGTCGGTGAGCCAGTACGGGGCGGTGAGGTCTCCCGGACCGCCGCGCTCGTAGTCGAAGACCTGACCGCGGTCGCTCATGCCGTCCTTGTAGGTGGCGACGACTTCCTTGCCCCAGGCCTCGGCCTGGTTGTAGTAGTACGCCAGGAAGTTCAGCCGTTGTTTCTCGTCGACGGCGTCGAGCTTGAAATCCTGCCAGAGGATGTCGGGGCGGGCGCGGTCGATGACCTCCTTGAGCTTGTCGTACCAGAGTTGGTTCTCCTCGGCCGGACTCAGCTGCCCGTACAGCTCCTTGAGGCTGGGGTCCGTCTGTGCGGGCACATGGTCGAAGAAGCCGTTGAAGTGGTACGCGTGGTGCATGGCCACCAGGAGTTTGAGGCCCCTGGCACGGATGGCCTCGGTGAAGAGTCGCAGCAGGTCGAGCCTCGGGCCCTTGGCGACCGAGTTCCACTCGCTGACCTTGCTGTCCCACATCGAGAAACCGTCGTGGTGCTCGGCGACGGGGCCGGCGAACCGGGCGCCGGCGTCGACGAACAGCTGCACCCACTCCCCGGGGTCGAAGTCGCCACCCGCGGACTTCAGCTTCGGCGCGAACTGCACGGTGTTGCCCGCGAGATCCTTCCCCCCGTCGATGAAGTTGCGGTAGGGCCAGGCCGAGGGCGGGCCATAGGTGGCGACGTGGTGCTTGTTGGCCGCGCTGCCCTCGATGTACATATGGCGCGGGTACCACTCGCTCTCGTAGGCGGGCACGCCGAAGACACCCCAGTGGAAGTAGATTCCGAACTTGGCGTCTCTGAACCACTCCGGGGCCGGCGGATGCCGGTCGACCGAATCCCAGTCGGGCGTGTAGGTGCGGGTGCGGGGCACCGCCTGGGCGCCTCCAGCGCCGAACGGGCCTCCGGCAGCGGCGGCCACCACCGTGGCTGCCGTGAGGAACTGACGTCTGTTGGTCCGACTCGACATGGGCGTCCCTGCGACGAAGGGGAAGGGGGGTGCGCTCGGAGACGAGGCTCCGAGCGCCCTTGTGCCAGGGACGAAGGTCGACCATGCGAGCCACTCATGTCAACGGGCGTGCACGTAATTGATGGGATGGATTTCGCGGGTGGTCGGATTCCTACCGGGAAATACGCACTCGCAGCCCGCACTCATCCCATCAATCACGTGCTCTGCGTCCTCGCTGGCCCTCAGGCGGTGCGCCGCGGGAACTGCTGGTTGGCGGCGGTGGCGCTGCAAACCCATTGGATGAGGCGGGCGCCGTTGGCGGTGGAGCCGTTCGCGACGTCCAGGCACTTGCCGCTGTGCTCGGCGATGACCTGGACGTAGCCGCCCCCGGCGCCCTTGAGCCGCCACTGCCGGTTGAGCCCGCCATTGCAGTCGTACTGCACGACGTCATAGCCGTCGGCTGCGGAGTTGTCCTTGAGGTCGACGCACCTGCCGCTGTGCCGGGCTACGAAGTTGTAGTAGGGGCCGCCGCCGACCCCCGTGATCGTGCCGGCCGCCGTGTCGATGGCGACCTGCGGGTACCACGGCAGGTTCATCGTCCTGCTGGTGGGGAAGGTCAGCGGCAGCCAGCGTACCGGGAGTCGTTGGCCGTGCGGCCGATGGAGTCGCCCCAGCGGTCGCCCATGTACAGGTACGAGGTGCCCGAGGTGCCCTGGATCGGCGGGACGTAGGCGGTCTGGGAGCCGTGGGCCGTCGCGTCGCCGACGTCCGTCATCGCCGTCCACGGGCCCTGTAGTCCTTGCCGTTCTCTTGTGCATCCACATGACGAACTTGCCGGTGGCGCTGTTGCATCATCTTCGGCCGCTCGATGTAGGAGAGCTGCAGCTCGGGGGCGCTGCTCTGGGTGAGGGCGTTGCCGCGCGGCTCCCAGGTCTTCAGGTCCGTCGACCGGTAGACCGAGACGGCCTTGAAGGTGTTGTCGGGATTGCGGTTCTCACCGAACCTAGTAGTAGTACGAGCCGACCTTGATCACGCCGCCGCCGTGGGCGTGGACCACGGCTCCGGTGGTGTCGGGGAACTGGGTCACGTTGGTCACGGTGACCGGAGCGGCCTGGGCGGGCGCACCGGCGGACGGGAGCCCGAGGACGCCCACGAGCAGGGCCGACAGGAGCAAGCAGGCACGACGGAGTCAGCGTCTGACCGCGGCCCAGGGGCCGGGTCGTTCGCGGGGTGCGCGGCGATCACCCTGGCCCCGCCGTCGGCCGATGGTCACAGTCGGGTCCTCCCCGGTCATGGAAGGTGTCGAATGCGTCATTCCGTGGTGCAGTCAGGTCATGGCCCCACCGCTCACGGATGACCACGACGCTCTCGCGACTCCAGGGCGCGAGCGTCCCTCCCGGCTGATCGACGTCGCCGTCGCCCTGCTGCTCCTGGTCGCGGACGCGGTCATCCTCGTCGTCGCCGTGGTGCTGCTCGTCGCGGTCGGCTTGGGCACGGCGCACGCTCCGTCCTCCCCTTCGACCGCACGCTCCTCCGACACACCGGTCCTGGCGTGGCTCGTCATCTGGGGCGTTCCGGTGGTGGCGGCAGTCGGCGCCGTCGTGCACGCCCGCCTGAGGATGCCCGTCACGGCTGTTGTGCAGGGCCTGTTCACCCTCGCCTGCACCTTCCTGGCCTTCGCGTGGACGCGCATGCTGCTGGTGTCGTGAGGAAGGCGCACCGAGCCCGCCTGCACCGAGCGGAGACGGGAGCGGAACCGGATCCGCCCGGTCGTGGTCTCACCACGTCACGGGCAGCTCCAACGGGAAACGTCGGATGGTCCGGGTGTCCCAGCGCACGGCCTCGGCCGGTACCGCCAGGCGCAGGCCGGGCAGGCGGGTGAACAGGACCCCGATGGCGGTGCTGAGTTCCGCGATCGCGAGCGTGCTGGCGATGCAGTGATGGTTGCCCCAGCCGAACGTCATGTGGGGATGGGACGAACGGTCGACGTCGAGGGCGTCAGGGTCCGGGAACACCGCGGGGTCTCTGTTGGCCGCGAGGTAGGAGACGTGGACGAAGTCACCCGCGCGGATCAGCACGCCCTCCACTTTCACGTCCTCCAGGGCGATGCGCGGGATGCCGACGCCCTTGCGGAAGGGGATGTGCCGCAGGAGTTCGTCCAGCAGCCGGGGCAGCTGCTCGGGACCGCGCCTCAGCACGTCCAGTAGCTCGGGGTGGGTGAGCAGGGTGAACGCGATGTTGCTGATCTGACAGGTCGCCGTGTCGTTGCCGCTGAGGATGAGCGTCAGTGCCAGGACGGCCAATTCGTCGTCGCTCAGGGGCTCCTCGCCCTGCTCACAGGCCGCCATGGTGTTGATGAGGTCATCACCCCCTTCCACCCGGCGTTCGGCGACGAGCGCGGTGAAGTAAGTGCGCAGGAACCGCTTGGCCTCGGCCGCCGCCTGCCTGGCTTCGGGGGCGGTCGTGAGCATCTGCTGGGTGTAGCGCAGCATGAGGGGCCGGTCCGCGGCGGGTACGTCCAGCAAGGCGCAGATGGTGTGGTTGGGCAGCTGTGCGGACAGACCGAGGGCCAGGTCGGCCGGGGGGCCGTGTTCGATCATCTCGTCCACGAGGCGGTGGGCCACCTGTTCGATGGCCGGCGTCATGCGCTTCACGCCGCTCTGTGTGAAGGCCCGGGCGGCGGCATGACGGAGTCGGGTGCTGCGCGGCGGGTCCATGACGTTGAGCGACTCCGGGGAGACGATCGGTTCGGGAGTCATCCGGGGGTAGTCACGGCCGACGATGCCGGCCCGGCTGAACCTCGGGTCGGTCGTCACCTGACGTACGCCGTCGAAGCTGGTGACCAGCCACGCGTCGGCTTCGCCGTAGGGCAGCCGGATACGGCTGACCGGGCCGCCGGCCATGAGCTGTGCGAGTGACGGGTCGAAGGCCAGTTGCTCGCTGAAGTCGAAGGGGCAGGTGGCGACGTGGGCCATGTGTACTCCTGAACGCGTGCGGCGGTGCGGCCATGTGGGCGGAACCGGGTGGGCCCGGGGCGCGGCCGCCCGGCCCACGGGGGACATTTCGCATAGTGCGGCAGAGTGCCGCTCCATGCACCCAGTGCCGGGTCAAACGGCAGAAAGCGGGGAGACATGCCCGATCGGACCCCTCAGACACCGAAGCAGCCGGCCGTGGACGTGCTGGTCGTCGGCGGCGGCCCCACCGGTCTCACTCTCGCCTGTGACCTGGCCAGACGTGGTGTGCGTACCCATGTGATCGAGGCCGCCGACCAGCTCCTGCCCGGGTCGCGCGGCAAGAGCCTGCAGGCACGCACGCTGGAGGCTTTCGACGACCTCGGTGTCGCCGACGCGCTGATGGCCGCCGGCTCCCCCTTCCCGCCCATGCAGACCTGGCGCGAGGGTGAGCGCCAGGGCGAGTGGCAGCTGATCCAGCCGGACCCTGAGGCCCCGGTGTCACGGTACCCGCGGCCGTGGCTGGTCCCCCAGTGGCGTACGCAGGACATCCTGCGCGATCGGCTGCTCGGCCTGGGCGGGACGCTGGAGTGCGGTGTCCGGCTCACCTCCCTCACCCAGACCGACACGCGGGTGACGGCCGAGGTGACGCACTCGGACGGTGGCCGTCACCTGGTGTCGGCGCTCTACCTGGTGGGCGCCGACGGCAGCCACAGCACGGTGCGTGAGTCCCTGGGCATCGCCATGAAGGGTGAGGAGAGCGGGCTGCGTTCGGCCGTGGTGGCGGACGTACGCGTCGAGGGACTGGACCGCGATCACTGGCACATCTGGCCCGACCCGGCAGGTGAACTGCTGCTGTGCCCGCTGCCCGGGACCACCGACTTCCAGCTGAACGCCAAGATCATCGGTGAGGAGTTCACCGCGACGCCCGAGACCGTGCGCCGCCTGGTCGCCGCTCGTACCCATCTGCCCTCCGACGCCGTCACGGACGTGCGGTGGTTCTCCTTCTACCGGCCTCGCACCGCGATGGCCGAACGCTTCCGTCAGGGGCGCGTCTTCCTCGCCGGGGACGCCGCGCACGTGCACCCGCCCGGCGGTGGTCAGGGGCTGAACATCGGCGTGCAGGATGCCTACAACCTCGGCTGGAAGCTGGGCCAGGTCATCGACTGCCATGCCCCGGACACGCTGCTGGACACTTACGAGGCCGAGCGCCGGGCCGCCGCTGCGGACACGCTGGACCTCAGCACGCGCCTGTACCGGGCCGGCCGCACACCGCAGGACGCCGACGAGCAGGCACGCTACCGGGGGCGGGTATGCCACCTGCTGTCGGCGCACTACCGCGGCAGTGAGCTCTCGACCGACGTGCGGGAGCGTCGTTCTGCGACCGGTCTCCAGGCCGGCGATCGCGTGCCCGACCTCTCGTGCGTCACCACCGAGGGCCCCTGCCGGAACCTCTTCGACCTGCTGAGAGGCCCGGACTTCACCTTGCTCGCGGTGAACTGTGCTGCGCCCTCCGAGGCAGCGGGTCTGCGTATCCACCAGGTGACCGGCGGGCCGCTCGCGCAGGAACTGGGCACCGGGCTGTTCCTCGTCCGCCCGGATCACCACATCGGTCTGGCTGCCGACAGCCCTGAGCCGCTCAGCCGCTACCTGGCGGGCGTCGGGCTGAGGGGGACCGGGATGTAGCGGGCGCATGCGCCTCGAGCTCCGAGCCCGTCCAGCCACCTTCAGGACCGGCGCAGGTCCGGTGTCGAGACGCCACCGGACCTGCTGGAGCGTGAGGTCAGCGTCGGCGGGCCCAGCCGGCACCGACGCCGGCCACCTGCAGACCCAGGCACATCAATCCCAGCAACATGACGTTCGTCGAAGAGAACACATCGTTGGTGCTGATCTCAGCCGCGTTGATCAGGAACGCCAGGAAGAACAACACTGCCGCGACTATGCCGAGCATGACGAGCTCCTCTCGAAGGGGATGCAGCCCGTATGCCCCGCCTTCACGCCCGCAGACACCGGAATGTTCGCCCGCCTGTGCGGGCGCCGATGAAGTCTTCTGGCGGCTGCAACTCCACCACAGGTGTCAACTCGTGTTGTACATCGCCCCGTTGGCACCGGACATCGCAGACCGGAGGCCGGCGTCGAGCAGAAGGACGCTGCTCATCGGGAACAAGCACCTGCTCTTGTCCGTACCATCTCCCACCAAGACGACGTGCGGTACACAAGAAGGGTCAGTGCCATGCCCGAGACATCAACTCCCGCCACCGAACTCGCATCGCAGTACATCGCCCAGGTGACGGGCGACCTTGACGCGAACCTCAAGGAGCAGGAACGCATCAGCGCGGACATCGCCTCCCTGCAGGAGCAGCTCGCCGCTCTGCAACATGACCACAGCGTGCTGGTCAGCATGCAGCAGGCACTCGGCATCACTCAGGCCCAGACCGGTTCCGCGGTCGAGTCCAAGAGCGCCACTGTGCCCTCACCGCGGCGGAAGAAGGCCGGTGCCGCGGCCGGCGGGAAGCAGAAGGCACGCAAGTCGACTGCCGCCCCCGCGAAGAAGACGGCCCGCAAGTCCGCGGCCAGGACGGCGGACAGCGCACCGGCCACCGAGCTGACCCTGGTCGAGCTCATCCGCCGCCACCTCGCCGAGCAGAAGGAGCCGCGCTCCGCCGCCGAGATCTCCACGGCGCTCGGCCAGGCCCACCCCGGCCGCGACATCTCGCCCAAGGTCGTACGCGTCACCCTCGAAGGCCTCGTGGCCAAGAGCGGGGCCGAGCGCTCCAAGCAGGGCAGGTCCGTCTTCTACAGCGCGCCTGCGCAGAGCGGGAACGGCGCACCCGAAACCGGGGCACAGCCCCAGTCCACGGACAGCTGACGGCAGGAGGTGCTGGCCCGGCCGGCCGGCAGGAACGCCGGACTCAGACCCCGGCCGGGGCGCGATGACTGTCAGAGGGAGCGTGGCGGGGACGCTCCTCAAGGGCACGAGCCGTGTTCGTGGCATGAGTCGACGGTCCTCACGGGCTGTGCGACGGGGCTCGCTGAGCGATGATCCGGTGCCCTGCTGGTGAGCGCCTCTTGCGATAAGTTGCCCGCCATGACCGAACCAGGGCCCCTCGGCCGGCCGCCCGCCCCCTTACGGACCGAACGGCTCGTGCTCCGCGCGTCCGAGGCACGGGACCGTGAGGCGTTCATCGAGCTGTTCGCGTCGCCGGAGGTGGGCACCTACATCGGTGGCGCCCGACCGCGTGACGAACTCGAGCGTGCGGTTCCCGAGGTGCCCGGGCGTCGCTGCGGCCTTTTCGTGATCGATCTCGACGGGACGATGATCGGTATGGTCACGCTTGATCGGCGTGGCGCGGAGCGTCGGGGTCACGTCCGGCCGGAGGCCGATGAGGCCGAACTCGGTTACATGCTGCTGCCGGAAGTCTGGGGATGCGGCTACGCAGCCGAGGCGTGCGCGGCGGCGCTCGGCTGGTTCGCCGACGCGCATCCCGGCGAGCCGGTGGTGCTCTGCACCCAGACCGCCAACGAGCGGGCGATGCGCCTGGCGGTGGGGCTGGGGTTCACCGAGGTGGAGCGGTTCGAGGACCACGACGCCGAGCAGTGGTTCGGCATGTGGGCGCAGGGCACGCCCGCCCGTTGAGTGCGAGGCCGGGGAGCGCCGGAGCGCCCCTGGGCGAGCTGGGGCAGTGCGACCGTCGGCAATGCGCTCGACAGCGCACGCGGCACCTCACCACAGGTGCAGGAAGCTCCGTACGTCGTCATACCCGTCGACGGCCCGACCGTCCACGTCCGACGGGTCGGCCTCGGCGCGCTCCGCCAACGACGACGCCAGGGCGAGCGCGTCATCACTGAGACGCCCGAAGCGCCGAGCGGTGTGTCCCAGGCACAGGCCGGCCAGCCCGAGCAACGGACTGCCCGGCACGGCCCGTGTCCCGACCTGCACGCACCAGTGCTCGACGAACTCCATGTCGTCATCGTTCAACGCGCTTCCGACCAGGACACTGGCGGCCTCACCCTCGGCCGCGCGGTCACGCAGAGCCCGCTCCAACGTCTCGACCACGACCTCGTGAGGCAGCGCCGGAGGGTTCGCGAAGGTCCGATGCAAGTGCACCACGCGAGACTACGTGCCCGCGTCGTTCGCACTCCACCGATTACACCGAGGCGAGCCTTGCCTGATGCTGCACCAATGGCTGTCTCGTAATCTCGGTGAGCTGGTCGGCGTTGGGTTGGTCGTGCAGGTACTCTCCGCTCAACGGACCGTGGTGATCGAGGCGTTCACCGGGCTGTGATGCGGCAGCCAGCGCAGTAACCGCAACGACCGCACTGCCTTCACCGAGTCCGGCATCGACAGCGCCTGCGGCAGGGCCACCGTCCTCACTGACGGCGGATACCAGGGCACCGGCGCGCTTCACCCGGATGAAGAACTGCAAGATCCTTCGGGACTGCCGTACGTATGCACAATTTGGCCCTAGACCAGTGAAAGGCGCGCCTCTTCAATGGGCGGAGCACAGGTTGGGGGTCACTTTCCGTAAGCGCGCAGGAAGACGTCAATCGCAGCGTCAGCGACGGTGTCCGGGGCGGCGGTGGGGCGGTACTCCAACGGGCCGGTGAGAAGAGAGAGGAAGTGCTCGGCGGCGAGCTCCGGGTCGCACGGGCGCAGGCGGCCGGCGAGTGTCAGGCGGGCCAGGCGGTCAGCGAGGGCGGAACGTACCCGCAAGGCTGTGCGCTCGCGT
Organism: Streptomyces sp. NPDC013187; assembly: GCF_042899705.1. NCBI lineage: Bacteria > Bacillati > Actinomycetota > Actinomycetes > Kitasatosporales > Streptomycetaceae > Streptomyces > Streptomyces sp. NPDC013187. The sequence continues at coordinate 154,629 of NZ_JBIBAF010000011.1, forward strand.
ACGCTCGCCGCCAGGTCGGGGAATTGGGCTGTCTGTGCAGAGGCCAATTGCCGCACGGCGCGAGCGTCTTCGTTGCTCAACGCCTGGAGCAGGCCGTGGGCCACGGCCGTGAGTGACGCGCGCGGGTCGCTGTCCGCGACGGCCTCGCGCAGCTGCTCGACGACGGCGAGGCTCTGCGCACCGACCCGGTCGGCGGCGGCCTCTACGGCCTCGCGATAGAGGCTCTCCTTGTCCTTCAGGTGACTGTAGACGGTCGGCTTGGCGACGCCTGCCTCATGCGCGATCTCCTTCACGCACGCCTCGGCGTAGCCGTGTCGCGTGAATACCGCGAACGCACCGTCCAGGATCGCCTGCCGCCGCTCGATCCGTCCACGGGCGGGACGCCCGCCCCCGGTTGACACTTCTGAACCCATGGGTTCAGTGTAGTGATTGAACCAGTGAGATCGATTTTCTGAACCCCCGGGTTCAGTCCGGGTGGAAGGGGTGGGACAGGCGTGATCGTCCACATGCTGCGCTTCACGTTCAAGGAGACCGCTACCGAAAAGGATCGGGAGCACGTACTCGCGGTGCTGCGGCGCACGGCCTCTGTCGAGTCGGTGTCGTTCTCGACTGTGGGTCAATGCCTCGGTGATCCCGACGGCTTCACCCATGCCTACTGTGTGGGGATCACCGACCTGCCGACCCTGCGGCGCTACATGCACGACCCGGTTCACCTGGCCGGCGACCCGCAGATCACGCCCTACCTGGCCAAGATCGCTATCGGCCCGGACCTGTCCGACGACATGGCGCCCACCCTGACACGGGACATCCTCGCCCTGCATGAGGAGAAGGTCGCGCTCCATCCGGAGTGGGCCGCAGAACTCGGCCCGCTGCTGGCGGCCTGAAGAAGCCCGGCGCCAACAGTCGGCACCGTCCCCGCACCAGCCGCAGTTACGAGACAGCCTTAGTGGGCAGAGGCTTCCGCCGTGGACGGGGCTTCCGCCGGCAGCGCGTGTGCGGGGGGTGCCGGCTCCGAGCGGACGCCCGGGGAGTCCAGGCGGAGCATGGCTGCCTCGTCCGGGGTGCCGGGGGCCGCTTGGTAGACGATCATGCGCTGACCGCCCGTGCGGGCCAGTCGCATGACCTCGTAGGTCAGGGTCATCGGACCGACCTTGGGGTGCCGGAACGACTTCTGGCCGCCACCGCGTTCGCAGACGTCGTACCGCTCCCAGAGGCGTGCGAACTGCGTTGACTTCAGCATCAGTTCGCCGACGAGGGTGGTGAGCTCGGGGCTGTCCGGGTCGGCCCCGCCGACCGCCCGCAGATGCGCGACCGACAGGGCGACGGTCTCCTCCCACGGCTCGTAGAGCGTCCGGCCGACCGGGTGCAGGAAGACGTAGCGCGTCAGGTTCCGCTGGTCATCGGGCCAGTCCCAGAGCCCGGGCATCAGCCGCCGGCCGGGCGGGTTCGCGGCCAGGACGCGGTTGTACCGGCTCACCACATAGGCGGGCAGCGGACGCACCGACTCCAGCATCCGCAGCACCGACTCGCGTACGTCGTGGTCCGAGCAGGCCGGCAGCTCGGAGGCGCGGCCGGAGGCCAGCTCCGCGAGCTCGTGCAGGCGCTCGAAGCCGTCGCCGCGCAGCCGGAGGGTACGGCCGAGGGCGTCCACGACCGCCGGAGAGGGGTTGGTCTCGCGGCCGCGCTCCAGGCGGATGTAGTAATCGACGCTCACTCCGGCCAGCGCGGCCAGCTCTTCGCGGCGCAGTCCGGGAGTGCGGCGCAGGCCCGCGCCGGCCGGGAGACCGACGTCCTCCGGGCGCACCTGCGCTCTACGGGCCTTCAGGTACCGGCCGAGCTCCGTGCCCCTCGCATCCGTTGCTGCTGTCATCCGGTCATTGTCGCAGGCGGTCAGGAGGCGTGGGGGGCCGTGTCAGGGCCAGGAACACCGCACCCTGGGCAGAGCGCGGTCTGCCGGGGCCCGCGGGTCTGGCGGAGAGTTACTGGTGGAGCGGGCGGCCCGGCCGCCGGAGCCCAGGGGGTGCTCGACACCGGACCGCGGCCCCGGCGCGCCGCAGCCGCCCGCCCCCTCGCCCCGTCCACCACCCCTCCCCCAACCGATCTCGCGGACTTCAGGAGTTCACCATGCCCGCCACCCCTCCGCTGCCTACCTCCACCACCTCCGGTCCCGGGCACGAGGCAGAGCCGTCGGAACCCGGGCCGGGGCGACGTACGCCGGACCGGGCCCGACCGGTCCCGCCGCCCTCCGGGACCGTCACCGCGCCGCGGCGAGGCGGCGCCGCCCTGGTCGCTTCGCTTCTCGGCTTCACAGTGATCACCATCGACGTCTCCGCCGTGAACATCGCGCTGCCCTCGATCCGGAGCTCCCTCGACAGCGGAATGTCCGGACTGCAGTGGGTCGTCGACGCCTACACCCTGATGTTCGCGGCCCTGATGCTCTCGGCAGGCGCACTCGCCGACCGCACCGGCGCCCGCCGCGCCTATGCCTGGGGCGTCACCCTGTTCACCCTCGCTTCCCTCGCCTGTGCGCTGGCACCCGACATCGGGGTGCTGATCGCCTCGCGCGTGGCGCAGGGCGCTGCCGCCGCGATCGTCATGCCGGCCTCGCTGGCACTGATCCGGCAGGCCTACGAGGACGCGCGGGCGCGCGCCCGGGCCATCGCCCTGTGGACGGTCGGCGGTTCGGTGGCGATGGCCGCGGGACCAGTGCTGGGCGGACTGCTCACCGACACGGCCGGCTGGCGGGCGGTCTTCCTGCTCAACCTTCCCGTGGGCGCGGTCGTCCTGGGCCTGTTGCTGCGGGTTCCGCGCTCCCCGCGCCGGCCCGCCGCGCTGGACCTCGCCGGCCAGCTCACCGCCGTACTGGCCCTGGCGGGACTGGCGTTCGCCATGATCGAGGGCGGTCACCTGGGCTGGGCCAGCGGACCCGTCCTGGGCGCTGCCGCGCTCGCGCTCGTCTCCGGGTGCGCCTTCCGCGCGGTGGAGGCCCGGCATCCTCGGCCGATGGTTCCGCCGGCCATGCTGAGGGACCGCCGGGTGGCCGTCCCCCTCGCCGCGGGTTTCGCCATCAACGCCGCCTTCTACGGTGGGATCTTCCTGCTCGGGCTGTACTACCAGCAGCTGCGCGGCATGTCCGCCATCGCGGCCGGGTTGATGTTCGTGCCGATGTCGGCGGTCGTGACGGCGACCAACCTGGTGTCGCCTCGCCTCGCCGAGCGTGTCGGGCGACGCCCGGTCATCGTCACCGGGCAGCTCGTCTTCACCGGAGCGATGCTGGCCATGCTGCCGCTCGCCGCGCACACCCCGATGTGGCTCGTGCTCGTCCTGCTGCTGCCGCTCAGCGTCGGCGGGGCGCTCGCGGTGCCCGCCGTGACCGCGCTGCTGATGGACGTCGTCCCGCAGGAGCGAGCGGGAACCGCCTCCGGGCTCCTCAACTCCCTTCGCCAGACCGGCGGAGCGCTCGCCGTCGCCCTTTTCGGAGGTCTTCTCTCCGGACCCGGCGGGGCCTTCTCCCTTCCGGGCATGCGCGTCGGCCTCCTCACGGTCGCCGTCCTCCTCCTCACAACCGCCGCTCTCGCCCGGCTCCTCCTGCCCCGGGGGTGACGTGACGTCACCACCTGCCTCCGAAAGCGGCTCGCCGCCGTGTTCGGCCTCGGGACCGGCACGGCGGCACCGCTGCGGCGGCATGGGGCACCATGGGGCCCTCGATGAGGAGGACTTGTAGATGAGTTACGACCTGCGGGCAGTGATCGCGGCCGGGGAGACACTCTGTGTGGCCACACGGGGCCTGACTGCCGCCCGGACGACATCCATCGGGCAGGGTCTGTCGCTGCTGCCGATGACGGACGCGCTGTGCGAAAGCGCCGCAGACAGCAGTCGCGCGAACGCGTTGGGCTTCCAGCGGCTCCCGGGCGGGTTCGAGAAGCTCCTGGCCGACTGGTCAGCCGCTGGGCCTGTGGCATACGTGGAGGCCGAGTACTTCGGCGGTGTGGGCGAGCAAGGCGCTGCCGTGTGGGACGGCGGTGGCGTCGTGCTCGGACCCCTCCGCGTGGAGGAGGGCGAGCCCTTCGCGCCGGCCGGCAGCCCTGTCTCTCAAGCGCTGCGGCGGCTGGGAGTCGTGAGAGGCGCCGACCAGGACGAGTTCACGGCCGTGGGTCTGGACCGGCGGCGGCACACCGACGCGTGGATCGCCTGACGTGCCCTCTGCGACCGACGGGCCAGGGCAGGTATCGGAACCTGCCCACCAGTGAGCCACACAGTCCCGGCGCCCCCGTACCAGCTGGGGCCACGGTGCAGCGCGGTGAGGTGATCAGTGGTCGGCCGGTGATGGGCGGGGCCACGCCGCCGGATGGACCAACTCGCTGGTTTGCGACGTATAGGACATAACCTGCGCGATATGAAGAAATGCCATATCGCACCTCTGGCGTGCCTGGCGGCGCTGGTCGGGACGGGGCTCGGCGCCGCTCCGCCCACCGCCGCCCACACGGTCCATGTCGTAAGACCGGGAGAATCGATCCAGAAGGCGGTGGACGCCGCCCGGCCGGGCGACACCGTGCTGCTCGCGCGCGGCACCCACCATGGGAGCGTCAACGTGACCACGCCCGGGCTCACCCTGCATGGCATGGGCCGCGGCACGGTGCTCCGGCCGGCGGTGGACACGAGCACCGCCACGACCGCCCCCAGCGCCGCACCGCCCCTCTCGAAGGCAGCCGACAGCTGTGCCGCGGCAGGCAACGGTATCTGTGTGGTGGGCACGAAGGACCACGGCGTCGACGGCGTCACCATCGCCTCCCTGACGGTGACCGGTTTCGACAAGACCGGCGTCTACGCCCATGAGGCCGACGGGCTGACCGTGCGGGATGTCACCGCCGTCGGCAACGGGGTGTGGGGCATCGCCACCGAGTATTCGCTCCGTGGCGTGTTCCGCGGCAACACAGCCCGGGACAACGGCGACGCGGGTCTGCTCCTCGCCAACACGGTGAAGGAGGAGCAGGGGGCCGTTGACACCGAGGGCACCGTGGTGGAGCACAACCGGCTGGAGGGCAACCGGATCGGCGTCACCGTCCGCCGGTTGCGCAACCTGACCGTCGAGGGCAATCACCTCACGGGCAACTGCGCGGCGGTCTTCGTCGTCGGCGACGAGAACAAGCCCAAGGCCGGCTTCGTGACCGTGCGCGCCAACCGCATCGAGCGCAACAACAAGTTCTGCCCGAAGACCGCCCGGCTGGACGCCCTGCAGGGGTCCGGCATCGTGGTGACGGGCGCCGACGACAACCTGATCACACACAACGTGATCAAGGACAACGTCGGCAACTCCTCCTTGTCCGGAGGCATCGTCCTGTACAAGAGCTTGGTGGGCACGGCCAGCGAGCGGAACCGGATCAGCGCCAACCTGCTGCAGGGCAACTCCCCCGCGGACCTGGTCAACGCGGACCCCGGTCAGGGCAACACGTTCCAGGACAACTCCTGCGTCTCGTCCCGGCCCACCGGCCTGTGCTGACCGCCCGCCTCGCTCTTCGTGAACCCAGGGCGGGCACGAACGCCCCGTGATCCTCGTGCTTCACATGACCCAAGAAGGAAGGAAGGCGGCACATGACGACCACTCAGCCTGCCCCTGCGCCGTCCATGCGGCTGCGGGAACTCGCATTCGGGGCGGCATGTGCCGCCGCCCTGCGCGCGGCCGCCCGGTTGGGCGTCGCCGACGCCCTCGGTGACACCCCCCTGGCCGTGGAGGACATCGCGGCCGCGGTGAAGACCGAACCCCGCCCACTGCGACGGCTCCTGCGGGCCCTGTCCTGCTACGGCGTCTTCGCCGAGCAGCCGGACGGGACCTTCGCGCAGACCGACGTCTCCCGGCTGCTGCGCGAGGACGACCCCGACAGCCTGCGCGCCATCACGCTGTGGTGCACCGAGCCGTGGACCTGGGACGCTTGGCCGAAGCTGGACGAAGCCGTGCGCACCGGCCGCAACGTGGTGGAAGGCCTGTACGGCAAGGAGTTCTTCCCGTACCTCAACGAGGACGCCCCGGAGTCGGCCGACGTCTTCAACCGGGCCATGACGACCTCCAGCGTCCAGTCGGCACGCGATGTCGCCCAGTTCCTCGACCTGTCGGGGAGCTCGTCGGTCGCCGACATCGGCGGGGGCCAGGGGCACGTGGTCGCGAGCCTGCTGGACAAGTACCCCGCGATGCACGGGACACTGCTCGACCTTCCCCGGGTGGTGGAGAACGCCCTGCCGAGACTGCGCGCGGGCGGCGACCTCGCGGACCGTGCGCGCGTGGTGCCCGGCGACGTCCGGACGGCCGTCCCGGTGCAGGCCGACGTCTACGTCATCAAGAACATCCTGGAGTGGGACGACGAGAGCACGGCCCGCACGCTGCGCAACGTCCGTGAGGCCGGTGGCCCCGGGACGCGGGTCGTCGTCATCGAGAACCTCGTCGACGACACGCCGTCCATGCGGTTCAGCACCGCGATGGACCTGCTGCTGCTCCTCAACGTGGGCGGGGCGAAGCACACCAGCCAGAGCATGGTGGACCGGCTGACCGAGGCGGGCCTGGTCATCGACGACATCAGCCCGGTCAACCCCTACCTGCACGCGTTCGACTGCCACGTTCCCGGCTGATCCGACCCCGTCCCGCCGTGGCTCGTGGCAGGACCGGCTGATCCGACTCCGTCCCTCGGTCCTCGTGCCCCGTGAACCATCCGGCAGACCACCGGTCGCCGGGTCCGCGACGCTGCGGACCCGGCGACCGGTGGTCAGTCCGGCGGTCACCCGGCCGGCTCACGCTCCCAGAGGTAGAAGCGCTGCGCCATGGCGTCCTTCGGGGAACGCCAGGTCTCGGGGTCGTATGCGCTGACGTACGCGGCCAGCCGCTCGCTGACGTCCCGGAACTCGGGATGACCGGCGACCTTGGCGATGGCGGGGCCCGGGTCGCGCTCGGCCTCGATCAGATGCATGTACACATCGCCGAACTGGAAGAGGCTGCGCCGGGTCACCCCGACGAGCCGCGGCAGCTCCCCCCGGTCGGACTCCTCGAACACCTTGGCGATGTCGGGCGCCGATCCGGGGGCCATCCGGGCGACGATCAGAGCTTGGTGCATGGGGCGGGTCTCCGTCCGGCTCAGTCGTTCAGACGGTGCGCCGCACCGCGCTCCGCCGCGATCTTCTCGATGCGGTCGCGGATCAGGGCCATCTGCACCTTGGAGTTGCGGTTGATGTTGTCGGTCATCCACTCGTCGTCGACCGGCGCGTCGGGCTTCATCGCGAAGTCCTGTGTCCAGACCATGCGCGTGCCGGCCGGTACCTCCTCGTACCGCCAATGGATGTCCATGTGGGCGAAGGGGCCCGTCTCGACCCGGCGGGCCTTGACCGTGAGCGTCTCGCGGTCCGGCTCGCGCTCCGAGACCCAGCTCCACACGGTGCCGTTCTCGTCCGGGTGCATGGTCAGCCGGAAGGTCGTCCTGTGGCCCTGCCGGGACAGGATCTCGACGGAGGCGTACTCGCTGAACAACTGCGGCCAGTTCTCCAGGTCGTTGGTCACCTCCCAGACCAGGTCCAAGGGCGCCGCGATGGTGATCTCGTTCTGTGTGTGTCCAGTCATCTCATGCTCCTGTCAGCAGTGCACTGTTGACGAGGTCGAGGAACCGCGCTGGCGTCTTGGAGCGTTCGGCGTCGGTCGGCATCGGCGTGCCGTACCGGTTCTCCAGCTCACCCACGATGCCCAGCAGCCCCAGCGAGTCGACGCCGAGACCTTCGAAGGCCGGGTCGTCGCGGCGGAGTTCCTCCGGTGTGACGGTGACACCGGTGCATTTCTTCATGAGTTCGGCCAGCTCTTCCACAGTGATGCGGTCGGTCATGCCATTCCCTTCCTCTCCTGCTCCGCGGCGCCTCAGTGCGAGGCGTCGGTGGCGCCGTGCCGCAGCACGAGCGCCGAGTTCGACCCCATGAGTCCCCGGCTCAGAAGCAGCGCCGTGCGTACCTCGGCGGTACGGGCCCGGCCGGTCACGAGGTCGAGGTCGTGGCAGATGTCGAAGACATGGGGGGTGGGCGGGATCAGCCCGTGCTCCATCGAGAGCACCGCCGTCGCGGCGTCCATCAGCGGCGCCGCGCAGTAGGCCCGGCCGATCCCGGTCTTCGGGGCGGTGACGGGCACGCGGGTGCCGTGCGCCCCGAGTGCATCGGCGATGGCCATGGCCTCGGCGCGGTCCGCCTCCGGTATGCCGAGGGCGTCGGCGAAGACGACGTCGATGTCCTCGGGAGCGCAGTCGGCCTCGGCCAGGGCTCCTCGGATGGCCTGGGCGAGTCCTTCCCGGGACTCCTCCCAGCAGGAGGCTCCGGTGAAGGTCGCCGCGTGTCCGGCCAGGTGGGCCCGCACGCGGGCGCCCCGTTCCCGAGCCGTGCCCTCGGCCTCCACCACGACCATGGCGCCGCCCTCCGCGGGCACGAACCCGCAGGCCGCGGATGTGAACGGACGGTAGGCGCGGGTGGGGTCGTCGACCGTGCTGAGCTCTGGGTAACCGAGCTGGCAGACCACCGAGTAGGGCGCGATCGGCGCCTCGGTCGCACCGGCCACGATCACGTCGGTGCCGCGCCGCACGGCCCGCGCCGCGTGGGCGAGGGCGTCCAGGCCGCCGGCCTCGTCGGCGGCGACGACCGAGCAGGGGCCCTTGAAGCCCCGGCGGATGGAGATCTGGCCGGTGCTGGCGGCGTAGAACCAGGCGATGGACTGGTACGGGCCGACGAAGCGACTGCCCTTGCCCCACAACTGCTGGAGTTCGCGCTGTCCGAACTCGCCGCCGCCGGAACCGGCCGCTGTGACCACGCCCACGGAGAACGGCGCCTCGTCGGTCTCGGGCCGGTGCAGCTGGGCGTCGTCCAGCGCGAGGTCCGCCGCGGCCATCGCGAAGTGGGTGAACCGGTCGGTCTGGACCAGGAAGCGTTCCTCGATCGCCGCCGACGGGTCGAAGTCGCGTACCTGGCCCGCCACCCGCAGCGGCAGGTGCTCACAGCCCTCCCGGGTGATCCGCTCCAGGGCGCTGATGCCCTCCGTGGTGGACTTCCAGAAGGTCTCGGTACTGGCTCCGTTGGGCGCGACCACACCGATTCCCGTGACCGCCGCGCGTCGTATGCGGGGTTCGCTCATCGTGTCTTCTCCCTCGGCCGGTTCATGACCACCGCGGACTGGAAGCCGCCGAATCCGCTGCCCACCGAGAGCACACTGGCGAGCTCGCGCTCCCGAGCGACGCGCGGGACGTAGTCCAGGTCGCACTCGGGATCGGGCGTCTCGTAGTTCGCGGTCGGCGGTACCACCTGGTGGGCCAGGGCCAGCACACAGGCGACGAGTTCGATCGCTCCGATGGCGCCCAGGGAGTGGCCCACCATCGACTTGATGGAACTCATGGGGGTGTCGTAGGCGTGCGGGCCCAGGACCCGTTTCACCGCGGCGGTCTCGTGGCGGTCGTTCTGCTTGGTGCCCGACCCGTGCGCGTTGACGTAGTCGATCGCGGTGGCGTCGAGCCGTGCGCAGTCCAGGGCGTCCTCGATGGCCCGGGCCATCTCCAGGCCCTCGCTGGTCAGGCCGGTCATGTGGTAGGCGTTGCCGAAGGTGGCGTACCCGCCGAGCTCGCAGTACACGTGGGCGCCGCGGGCCCTGGCGTGTTCGAGCTCCTCCAGGACGAGTACGGCACCGCCCTCGCCCATGACGAACCCGTCGCGGTCGGCGTCGAAGGGACGCGAGGCGTGGGCCGGGTCGTCGTTGTTCGGGGAGGTGGCCTTGATCGCGTCGAAGCACGCCATGGTGATCGGGGAGATCGGCGAGTCCGAGGCGCCGGCTATGCACACGTCGGCGCGGCCCTCCTGCACGGTGTGGAAGGCGTACCCGACCGCGTCGAGCCCGGAGGTGCAGCCCGTGGAGACGGTCTGCACCGGGCCGCGCGCCCCGAAGCGCTCCGCCACCGTCGAGGCGAGCGTGCTGGGCGAGAACGCGCGGTGCAGTTCCGGGCCCGCCTTGCGGTGGTCCACGTCCCAGTGCCGTCCGCGGCTGCTGACCAGGACGTAGTCGTTCTCCAGCCGGGTGGTGCCGCCGACGGCGGTGCCCAGCGAGACACCGACGCGCCACGGGTCCTCGGCGCTCACGTCGAGACCGGCGTCCCGTACCGCTTCGTCGCCCGCGACCAGCGCGAACTGGATGTAGCGGTCGCAGCGTTCCACGTCCCGTGCGTCCAGACCGTGGGCTGCCGGGTCGAAGTCGCACTCGGCGGCGATCCGGGAACGCAGACCGGACGGGTCGAAGAACGTGATGGCCCGCGTCGCCGTGCGCCCGGTCTCCAGGAGGTTCCAGAACGCCGGTACGCCTATGCCGCCGGGAGCGACGATGCCTATGCCGGTGACGACCACTCGTCGCGTCATGACCGGACCTGACGTCGTGCGGCTGCCTCCGCCCCCACCACCGCGGACTCGGCGTCGGTTCCCTCGGTGTCGACGTGGCCCAGCGGCGGGCTCGGGGCCAGCGGGCCGAGGTGGAAGACCATCCGCGCCTCCACGTCGCCGACGTTGCGGAAGCGGTGGCGCACGTTGAGAGGGATCAGCAGCCCCTGCTCGGGCTGCAGCGGGTGCGGCTCGCCGTCGAGGTCCACCTCCAGCTGCCCGCACACCACGTACACGAACTCCTCGGAGTACGGGTGGTAGTGCTCGGCGATGCGGTCACCGGGCTCGATGAGGGCCACGCCCATGAAACCGCTGGTGGCGCCGACGGCGGCCGGAGTGAGCATGGCACGCAGGTCACCGCCTCGCCGGCGGTTGGGCTCGACGTCGCTCATGCTCACGATTCTGGGACGAGATGTGATCACGCGTTCCTCCGTTGATGTGCTGCACGACCGTGGGAGAGGCAGGCACCGCCTCTCCCACGGGACGGTGAATCAGGCGTCGGGCGACCGGCGGTCGGTGACGAGGTCCATGCGCGCGATGTCGAGGAGGCGCGCCATGCCGCCGTCCCTCGACGCGGTGGCGTCCGTGCCCGCGTCGTCCAGGAGCGTCGTCAGCTCGGCCACCTGCGCCGAGTCGGTGAGACCCAGGATCTGGACGGGGTCGGCGGCTTCGAGCCCGTCGCGCACGTCGATGAGCCGTACGACGACGTCGTCGCGCTGGAAGATGGTGCTGCGCAGGACCGGGCTGCGCGGGTCGTCCGCCGCCGCCTCGTCCTGTCGGGACAGGAGTTCGGCCAGTTTCATGCCGAGGTCCGGCCGGGCCGGGTAGTACAGGGCGTACCGCTCGGCCCGGGGGTCCTGCCGCCCCGCCGTCACGTGATGGACGGCCGGCAGCGCGGCCCTGGTGAAGAAGAGCCGGGCGGACTCGGAGTCGTTGAGGTCCCGGTCCTGCTCCAGATGGGGGTTGATGGCCTCCTCGACGGCCCGGACCTCTGGCTGCCGGGCGACGTGGCGCAGCGCGGCCAGCAGGTCGCCCCGCACCTCGATGGCCCGCACCACGCGGTTGCCGTGCATGAACAGGGAGGTGCGGCACAGCCGGGTGGTGTCGTCGACCTGCGGCTCGGGCGAGGCGTAGTCGGCGAGGATCTTGGCGACGGTCTCCTCGCTGCCCGGCTTGACGGTGAAGGTGAGCGCGTGCCGGATGACGCCGTCGCCGATCCTGGGCGCCGTCTGGAGCCGGCGCTCCGCCTGGTCGGCGTCCGCCGCCGGGCCGCCGGTCTCGCGGACGACGTGGAAGCGCAGTGACCGGGTGTCGCGCACGCAGCTGTGCAGCGGCTCCACCATCCGCACGTGCTCTTCGCTGTTCACCCAGGCGAGGAACGGCGGGGCGCTCTCCCACTCGCTGGTGATGAGCCATTGCGAGGGGTTCTCGATCGACTGGCACAGCTGGTCGCTGACGTGCCCGGGGACGGACGCGACCTGGTTGCACAGCTGTTCATAGGCATCGAGGAACTCCTGCTGGGCGCCGTCGTGGACGTCGACCAGGAGGACGACTCGGAGCCGGGAACCGTCGAACACGGACTGCGAGACATGGTGCGACGCCTGTCGCGCCCGCGAACCTGCAACCCGTTCGGATGTGGTGGTCATCCTGCGCACATCTCCTTCGCGGAGGGGAAAGTGAACGTTGGCCGCAGTGATGCGACGTCAGCGTTCCTCGATCCTGTGCCCGTCCCCGCACATCGCGCGACTCGGATGAAGTACGTGAGTGACAGGGAGGATGACGCCCGGACCCGATGCGCGAAGGAGACGTCCGCCGTCCATGTGCTCCTCGGCCCGCCGGTCGCGGTCCTCCGCTCAGGTGACGTACGCGTCCGCGCCCCGGGCGTCCTCCTGCCCACGGGGGCTCAGGCGACTGCCAGCCCGGTGCGCAGGACCTCGCGCAGCACCGCCTCTGCCTCCGCCTCCGGACCCGGTGACCGCCACAGGACGAAGCCGTCGGGCCGGACGAGCACGGCACCCCCCGGTCCCGTGCCGTGGCGCTCCGCCCAGTCGGTGGCCTCCTCGGTCACCAGATCGGCCTGAGCCGCGGGGCCCACCCGGTACGACCTGAGCGGGAGGGACAGCTCGTCCGCGAGGCGCACGGCGGCCGCGTGCCACTCGTTCGGCTCAGCGGCGTCACTGAGCAGGACGAGGGACCGCTCGTAGAGGTCGAGCGTCGAGATCCGTTCGTCCCCGCGGCGCACCCACAGGTGCGGTGCCCTGCTGCCGGGTCCACCGGTCAGGTCGAGGCTCTCCGGCACCACCGGGGCGGCGGGGTCGGCGCCGACGACGGCGCCCTGCGGGTAGCGGTAGCCGAGGGCCACGTTGAGGATGCCCTGCCGTGGGCCACCACCGCCCGCTCCGGGCGGGGCGGCGAATCCCGGGTGGCTGTGTTCGGCCGACCGGGCCGCGGCCCGCGCGCTGGTGGCCTCGGCCACGGGACGACGCTCGGCGTCGTAGGTGTCCAGCAGGTCCTCCCCGGCCCAGCCGTCGAGCACGGCGGCCAGCTTCCAGGCGAGGTTGTGGGCGTCCTGGATACCGGTGTTGGACCCGAAGGCCCCGGTGGGGGACATCTCGTGAGCCGAGTCACCGGCGAGGAACACACGCCCCGACCGATAGCTGCGGGCGACCCTCTGTGCGGCGTGCCAGGGCGCCTTGCCGGTGATCTCCACATCGAGGTCGGGGACACCGACCGCCCGGCGGATGTGCTCGGCGCACCACTCGTCCGTGAAGTCCTCCAGGGGCTGCCCGTGCTCGGGGTGCCAGGGGGCGTGGAAGACCCAGTTCTCGCGGTTGTCCACCGGCAGCAGGGCGCCGTCGGCCTCCGGGTTCGTCAGGTAGCAGACGATGAAGTGGCGGTCGCCCACGACGTCGGCCAGCCGGCGGGAGCGGAAGGTGAGGCTGACGTTGTGGAACAGGTCGCCGGGTCCGCTCTGAGCGATGCCCAGCTGCTCACGCACGGGGCTGCGGGGGCCGTCCGCGGCGACGAGGTAGTCCGCGCGGATGGTGGTGTGCTCACCTGTCTCACGGCTCTTGACCACGGCGGTCACACCGGTGGGGTCGCTGTCGAACGACATCAGTTCGGTGGAGAAGCGCAGGTCGCCGCCGTGCCTGCGGGCGTGGTCGAGCAGGACCGGCTCGAGGTCGTTCTGGCTGCACAGGCACCAGGCGCTGGGGCTGAAGCGGGCCAGTCCGCCGCCCGGGTCGATGTCCTTGAACAACCACTCGCCCGCGTCGCCGGCCAGGGTGGGCGCCTGCAGGATGCCGTGATTGACGGACAGGGTGGCGGCCGCCTCCTGGATCGCCTTCTCCACACCCGCCACCCGGAAGAGTTCCATGGTGCGGACGTTGTTGCCCCGGCCTCGCGGGTGGATGGAGGTGCCCGCGTGGCGCTCCACCAGCAGGTGCGGTACGCCCAGCCGTCCGAGGAACAACGAGGTTGCCAGGCCGACCAGGGAGCCGCCCACGATGAGGACCGGGACGTCGATGGTGTGGGGGCCCGCCTGTCCGGCTCGTTCTTTCGTCACTCTCGCCTCCAGTGCGTCGATGCCGCCGGCCCAGCCGGTTGCGGCGGCGATCCTCATGCATGCCCCGGGGAGGTGACAGTGGCTCAGGCTTCACCCGCGTGCTTCGCGGCACGCCCCTCCGGCGGAGCGGGGAACACCGCACTGCGGCGGGACGGTTCAGTCACCGACTCGTCCGGCATCGACACGCCGCCCATGGGACTCGTCCACGAAGACGGGCACGCCGTCGGGAATCCGTCCCCGAAGCCGGTCGAGCAGCGGCTGCACCCGGGGAAAGGTCACCGGGAAGGCGGACATGGATGTGCATCGTCCGCGAGACGGCGTCGGCGCCGGTGACGGACGCGTCCGGCTGGTCCGCGAGCCACTGCTGCGCCGCCGTCTTCGTGCGGCCCGTCCCCCAGGCACACTCCCGACGCCACGAAGGGTGGTACGAGCGGGATGGCGATCGCGGCCCCGGGCAGCACGGCGGCGACGTCCCGCCGGGCTAGGGCGACCGCGCCGACGAGGCCCGTGGCCACCACGCCGCAGATCGCCGGTGGGCAGGGTGCAGGGAAGGGCCGCTCCGACCTCCCCAGGTTTCGCAGCCCTTCCCGTCCAGCGGCAAACGCTTACCCCGAGACGCGGACCTCACTCCTCACCCGTCGGCACTCGTCCGACCAGGACGGTTCCTGCCGCCCGAGCACCTCGCACGGCTCCCCGTTCAACGCCGGGGTCGATCGCCCGGGCCCTCCAGGGCTCCCTGCAGTTCCCTGAGCGCAGGCAGGGCCTCCTCGATGGCCCGGCGGCTGTCCGGCGTGAGAGCGGCCAGGGCGTGCCTCAGCTCCTCCGTGCTCACTCGGTCGTACCGGTCGAGCAGATCGAGGGCGTGCGGGGAGGCCACGAGGGTGACGGTGCGCAGGTCGGTCGCTGACGGCCTGCGCTCGACGAGACCCGATGCGGTCATGGTGCGGACCAGGTTGCTGACCGTCGAGGAGGCCACCCGCAGACGGGACGCGACGTCACGTGGCGCGAGGGGTCCGGCCTCGGACAGGACTCTCAGGAGTTCGATCTGCGCTTCGGGAAGGTCCGGCAGGTCTTCCGCGCGGCGGGTGCGCAGCAGCACGGCTCGTCTGAGGGGCCCGATGAGGCGGCTGAGATCAGTCGCGGTGTCCATGGGTTCATGATGCCCTGAACTTTGTTTTGCGACAAAATAGCTTTGTGGCAAAGTGGATTGCGTACGGCAATGAACGACGAGGAGGTCCCCTCATGGACAGCCGCGCAGCGCACGAGACCACCGTCCGCAGCCCCGTCCCCCCGCAGCAGCTCTCCGGCATCGTCGGCCACCGCTTCATCTACACCTACGCCAACGGCTGGCAGTACGAGATGTACGTGAAGAACCCGACCACCATCGACTACCGGATCCACTCCGGCATGGTGGGCGGCCGGTGGGTCAAGGACCAGCGGGTCGACCTGGTCCGCCTGGACGACGACCACTACAAGGTGTCCTGGAACGAGCCCACCGGCACGTCGGTCTGCGTGAACGTCATGCCCGGCAAGCGCCGCCTGCACGGCGTGATCTTCTTCCCGCGCTGGGTCGAGGAGCACGGCGAGCGCACCGTCCTCTACCAGAACGACCACCTCGACGAGATGCGCAGGTTCCGCGACGAGGGCCCGACGTACCCGATCCATGTGGTCCCGGAGTTCGCCGAGATCACCCTCTTCGAGTTCGTCGGCCCGGACGACGACACCGTCATCTCCACGGCACCGGGCGACCTGCCACCGGGATGGTCCGACCGCACCGGCTGACCGCCCGGGTCCGGCCGCACGGTTCTTCCAAGATCGATTGTCAGTGGTGGGTGAGAAGGTAGGTACACCAAGCCGGAACGAGGGGGAGCTGTGATGTCCGAAAGCCAGAACTACATCAACCACGTTGCTCTAGTGCTGGATGCCAGCTCGTCGATGTCGCACCTGAGCCGCAAGGTCGTCGAAGTCGCCGACCAGCAGATCGCCTATCTCGCCCGCCGCTCGAGGGAACTGGACCAGGAAACCCGCGTCACGGTGTACGTCTTCGCCGACAAGGTGGAGTGCGTCATCTACGACAAGGACGTGCTGCGCATGCCGTCGCTGAAGCAGCTGTACCGGACCGGTGGGATGACGGCCCTCCTGGCAGCCGCGCTGAAGTCGCAGAGCGAGCTGGCTCAGACGGCCCAACTGTACGGAGACCACAGTTTCCTGACCTTCGTCCTGACCGACGGACAGGAGAACGCGAGCCACCGCTGCCCGGACGCCGCCGCCAGGGATCCACGTCAACTGGTCCAGGCCGTGGCGGAGATGATCCGGACCCAGCAGGACAACTGGACGCTGGCCGTGCTGGTGCCCGACCAGATGGGCAAGCGCGAGGCCATGCAGTGCGGCTTCCCCAAGGACAACATCGCCATATGGGACGCCACCAGCACGCAGGGCCTGGAGGAGGCCGGGCAGGTCATCCGCCAGGCCACCGAGAACTTCATGATGGGCCGCACCCAGGGCATCCGGGGATCGCGCGCGGTGTTCTCAACGGGCGGGGAAGCGGTCAACGAGGACACCATCAAGGCCGCCGGCCTCACCCCGGCCGATCCGTCGAAGTACCAGCTGATCCCGGTCGCCCGCGACGCGGCGATCCGGGAGTGGGTCATCGAGTGCGGGCACACCTACACCACGGGAGGCGCGTATTACGAGCTGAGCAAGTCGGAGAAGATCCAGGCGCGTAAGCAGATCGCGGTGCTGGAGAAGAAGACGGACCGTGTGTACACCGGCCCGCAGGCCCGCGCCCTGCTCGGGCTGCCCGACACGGAAGTGCGCGTCAAGCCCGACCACAACGACCACTTCACCATCTTCGTACAGAGCACGAGCGTCAACCGGAAGCTCGTGGCCAACACACGGCTGCTCCTCATGCTCTGACATCCCGTGAAGCCGATGAGGCGTCGGAGGCCGCAAGAGGCAGAAGGATGTCTCTCCCCCGGCGCCCCGTCGAAAGGCTTCTGCCTGCCTCCTGGAAGGGGCCGGCTGAGGCCCGGCCCGATGCAGTGAAGTTCGGTATGGCCCTTCCCTCAGGGAAGCAGTCGCGGCGACAGAGCCAGTTCGCGTGCATCGAGCGGGGTGAAGAAGCGCTCGACGTCGGCATCGGTGACCTCGGCCAGGGTTGTCGGCGACCAGCGCGGCCTGCGGTCCTTGTCGACGACCTGGGCGCGGATTCCCTCCACCAGGTCGGGGGTGTCCAGGGCGGCGCAGGACACTCGGTACTCCTGGTTCAGGACCAGCTCCAGGGGGCCGAGCGTCCGGGCGCGGCGCAGAGAGGCGAGGGTGACCTTGAGGGCGGTCGGCGACTTGGCGAGCAGGGTCTCGGCGGCCTCCTTGGCTGCAGAGTCACCGTGCGCGAGCAGCCGACGCACGATGTCCTCGACGGTGTCGGCGGAGTAGCCGACGTCGATCCAGTCACGTTGGGCGGCCAGGACGCCCTGCGGGGGTGTGCCCGCACAGCCGGCCAGCGCCTCCCTCGCGGGCAGCTCGGCCAAGGCGTCGAGGAAGTCCCGCAGCGAGGCCGTCGGCACGAAGTGGTCGGCGAGGCCGCACAGCATCGCGTCGGCGGCGCCGACCTGAGCTCCCGTCAGAGCCAGATGAGTGCCCAGCTCCCCGGGAGCGGCGGCGAGCAGATGGGTGCCCCCCACGTCCGGCACGAAACCGATGCCTGTCTCCGGCATGGCGATGCGGGACCGCTCGGTGACGACACGGACGCTGCCGTGCGCCGAGATACCGACACCGCCGCCCATCACGATGCCGTCCATCACGGCGACGTACGGCTTGGGGTAGCGGGCGATGCGGGCGTTGAGGTGGTACTCGTCGCGCCAGAACGCGGCCGAGGCGCTGCCGTCGCCGTCGCGGGCGTCGTCGTGGATGGCACGGATGTCACCGCCTGCGCACAGGCCGCGCTCCCCCGCGCCGGTGATGACAACGGTCTCGACCGCGGGGTCCCGCTCCCAGGCCAGGAGCGCCTCATCGATGCGGCGGACCATGGTGTGCGTGAGTGCGTTGAGGGCCCGAGGCCGGTTCAGCGTGATGTGGGCGGCGCGCCCGCTGGTGTGGAAGAGGACGGGCTCCCGTTCCTCGGTTCCGCTCATCGGAACGCCTCCCCCGGGCCCTGGGCCGCGTTGACGCGCATGTCCTGTCGGTTCCTTCCCGTTCAGGTGGAGGGCACTTCATCCGCCGTGGCCCGTGAGGAACCACCTGGCCACTGCGGACCCTACGGTGCCTGATGACCTACCCGGACGAAACGGCGGGGTGGGCGGGGCGGGACCGTAACGATTCCGAGGCCGGCCCCGAAAAAGGCTCCTCATGCCGGTGATCTCCCGGAGGACCGGGCGCCGTTCACCGTTCGGGACGTGTGCGCTACATTTTGCCTCTCTTTGACCGCGATCACTCATGATCTCTACGCTTCGGAGTTGGCACCCCCATGAGCGACATCGTCAACGGACTCGGCCGGGCCACTGCATACGGCGGTCTGGGACTGGTTCTGTTGCTCCTCGGCATCGTCCTGGTCGACGTACTGACGCCGGGAAAGCTCGGCCGGCAGATCTGGGAGGAGCGCAATCGCAACGCCGCCACCGTCCTCAGTTCCGCGCTGCTCGGTATCGGCGGCATCGTGTTCACGTCCATCTGGACGACGTACGAGGACTTCGGCAAGGGGCTGGTCTCGACCGCGGCGTTCGGGGTGCTGGGGCTGGTCATGATGGCGGTGGCGTTCCTGGTGGTGGACCTCGTCACGCCGGGACGCCTGGGGGCGACGCTGGTCGAGGCAGAGCCGCACCCCGCGGTCTGGGTGACGGCATCCTGCAATCTCGCCGTCTCCGCGCTCATTTCGGCGTCCATCGCCTGAACGACCCGCGCGGACCGTTCCGTCGGCGGCTCCGTTACCGAGCAACCCTCGCCGCACAGTGAACGCACAGCCTCTTTCCCTCCTCTTGCAGGGCGAAGCCCCTGACCGAGAGGAACCTGCTGTGCGTTCACGGAGACGTATGCGTTCGCGCCTGTACCCGGCCGGGTCGGTGGTCCTGGCCATGGCCGCCGCGGGATCGGTGCTGGCGGGGCCGGCCGGCTCCGCCTACGCCGCCGAGGCCGGGCGCGCCGACCTGCGGGCGGACGTGAACCGCGACGGGCGGGTCGACGTCACCGCCGGCAGCGACACCCGAGGCGAGGACGGCTGGTCCGTCGAGCGTGGGGCCGTATACCTGCCCAACATCGATGACGACGCCAAGCGGTGTCCGGTGACCGGGCCCGGTGGCCAGCCGCTGTCCGACGCCGAACTGGCCGCGTGCAACGACGGCTCCGACACGAAGGTCAACGGCACCGAGGACGCCGCCGACCTCGCCAGGATCCGTTCCGTGCCCCTGCCGGACCTGCCCGCCGGCGCGACCGGCAGCCTGAAGATCGCCACCGGTGGCGCGCACGCGCATCTCTTCCTCCAGCGTGCCGGGAAGTGGACCCCCGTGACATCCGGGACCCGGCTGACGACCGCCGAGCTGCGCTCCGGTGCGGAGTTCGGTGTCGAGGCCACCGATGTCGTCCGGGACAGTTCGAAGTGGGACGGCCGTGCGGTGGTCCGGCTGACGGTGACCTCCGGCCAGCTGTCGACCTCCGACGCCGTGACCCTGAGGGTCGCGCCGCTGCTGACTCAGCATCACCTCCAGGACACCCGGCAGGTGATGGTCTCCGAGGTGCAGGGCGAGGGTCCGGACAGCCGCCTGCAGCGGACGTTCGTCACCGCCCTCGAGAAGGAGGTCGAGAAGGCGGGCATCACCACACCGCTGGTCACCTTCACGAAGTACGCCGACCGCTGGGCGCAGGACTTCGTCGAACCCGCCTACGTCAGCATGACCGGGCCGGGTGGCCGGCGCCAGGTGATGCGTGTGATGCTGCGTTCCGCTCAGCCGAACCGGGACGCGGGCCGGGAGCTCTTCGAGAGGATGCGCGGCCGGGACGTCGGTGTGGTGCAGGTGACCGACCGGGCGGAGCCGGACGACTGGTCGCTCGACTCCATGGGAAACCTCGAGACGATCCCGCCCTACGCGCACGGCGGACGCTCCTTCCCGGCAGGGCGGATCATCATGGGCGAACGCAAGGACAGCGGGGGGCGTCCGTCGAAGGTGATGCGGACACTGCTCAATTCCCAGGGGCTGCAGGAACCGCTGCTGCTGGACACCTCGTGGCTTGCCGTGGGGCACGTCGACGAGTTCGTTCAGTTCCTGCCCGCCGACACGCCCCGTGGCTGGCGCATCGGCGTCGCGGACCCGCAGGCGGGACTGAAGCTGCTGCGGGACGCCAAGCGCGACGGCCACGGCAGAACGAAGATGTTCTCCGTTCCGGGCCGCGGTGACAGTCCGGCGCCCAAGGAGACGATCGACCAGGCGCTCGCCTCCCGTCACCTGGTGGCCGACAACGAGATGGCGGCGCGGCGCATCGCGGCCGACCTGGAGATCCTCAAGCGCGAGACCGGAGTCACCGACGGGGAGATCGTGCGGGTGCCCGCGCTGTACACCCGTGACTCGGAGGCTCTGACCGCCGACGGCCGGGAGATCCCCGTACCGCGCCTGACCCGCATGGGCGCCGGCTCCGACCTCGTGAACAGCCTCGGGGACCACGGCCAGCAGAAGTGGCTCGCCGGGAATCCGGCCGCGCCCCGTGCCGGGGCCGAGGCGACCGTGACGACCAGCGCGTACGTTCCCGGGGCGGTCAACGGGCTGCTCCTGACACGCGACCGTTATCTAGCCCCACGCCAGTGGGGGCCTGTCATAGACGGCAAGGACATCTTCACGCAGGCCGTCACCGCCACCTACCAGCGGGTCGGCCTGAAGGTGTCGTACATCGACGACTGGTACACCTACCACCTCGGAATGGGTGAGGTGCACTGCGGCACCAACACCCTGCGCGACGCGACCTCCGCATGGTGGCAGCGCCCGGTGGCGCACCGTAACGAGGTGTAGGCGACGAGGGGCGACGGGACGGCGACCGCCGCCGCCTCACCCGCGTCGGGTGAGGCGGCCCGTGCCGTGCCGTGGGCACGCTGATGAGGACACCGAACGGTTCGGAGCGGGGCCTGGAACTCAAGGCGTTGCCTCGCTCCTTCCGGCCCCTGAGCATCGCAAACGAGGCGCACGATGACCGCGACACACACTCAACCGGCACACAGCGCGAAGGACGAATGGGCCACCGGCCTGACCGCCTTCGCGGCTGTGATGCTCTTCCTGGTCGGCCTGCTCGACATCTTCCGGGGCATCATGGCCATCGCCGAGGACGACATCTTCGTGACGACCCGCAATTACGTCTTCGAGTTCGATCTGACCGGCTGGGGCTGGGTCCACCTCGCCCTGGGCGCACTCGCCGTGATCGTCAGCCTGGGGCTGCTCAAGACGGCGATGTGGGCCCGCGTCCTGGGCGTGGCCATCGCCGGGCTCGTCATCATCGCCAACTTCCTCTCCCTGCCGCAGTACCCGGTGTGGTCGGTCGTGATGATCGCGCTCTCGGGCTTCATCATCTGGGCCCTGTGCGTCGTACCGCGCGACAGCCTCCTCGAGCCCCCGGAGGACGCGTCATGGCGCGGGCGCGACGACACGTACCGTCCTACGGCCGCTCCACGTCCGCCCCGCTGACGAGGTTCAAGAACACTCCGCCAAGAGCCACTCTCGATCCCGCTGACCTGCCGCCGCGAGCGCAGGTCAGCGGGCTGCTGGTGCGGTCCGTCGCGCGCCTGAGCCGGAAGGCTGGGATGCTGAACGTGAACGCTGCCCATGACGTGACCCTGACCGACAGGGGTGATGAGGGCCGTGGCGGAAATCCATGAGAACGCCCAGGGACCGGCGGTCCACCTCGTTCCGGCACTGTCGCGCGCCGATCCCATGGGGGATCCGTTTCTGCGCACCCGGTTCGCCCTCCCCGCGAGGCCTCACACGTTCCTGCGTCGTCAGCGGCTCGTCGACCACCTCGACCAGGCCCTGAGGACGCCACTGACCCTGCTCGACGGCCCCGCCGGAGCCGGCAAGACCCTGCTGGCCTCGGACTGGGCGTCGGGACTGGGCCCCCCGGTCGCCTGGCTCACCTGCGATGTGGGCGATCGCCGTCCCGGGGTGTTCTGGGCCTATGTGCTGCAAGCCCTGCGGGCCTGTGGTGCACCGGCGTCCGAAGCCGTCGGGGCGCCCTCGGACGCCGCCGGTGTGGACCACAGGATTCTGTCGGCACTGGCCGGCGACTTGAACGGCCGGGATCGGCCGCTCGTCCTCGTGCTCGACGAGTACGACCGGGTGACCGATGCGACGGTCGCCGAGCAGCTGGAGTTCGTCCTGCACCACGCCGGCCCAGGACTGCACCTCGTGCTCGTCACCCGCACCGAACCACTGCTGCCGTTGCACCGCTACCGGGCGGCCGGTGATCTGACGGAGATCCGCTCCGCCGAACTGGCTTTCACGCCTGAAGAGGCCGCGACGCTGCTGGAGCTGCACGGTCTGAGCCTCCCGGTCCAGGCGGCGCGGAACCTGGTCGACCGCACGCGGGGCTGGGCCGCCGGCCTGAGCCTGTCCGCGCTGGCCGCCCGGGAGGATTCCGACCCGGAGCTCTACCTGAAGGAGTTCGAGGCGGACCGCAGCACGGTGGCGGACTTCCTGCTGGCCGAGGTGCTCAAGAGGCAGACCCTGGAGACACAGGACCTGCTGCTGCGCGTCAGCGTCCTGGAGCGCTTCTGTCCCGATCTGGCCAACGCGCTGACCGACCGCGTCGACGCCGAGCCCATCCTCGCCGGGCTGCACCGTGAGAACGCGTTCGTCGAGCGACTCGGGCACTCGTGGTACCAGCTCCATCCGCTGTTCGGGGAGATTCTCCGCGCCCATCTGCGCGTTCGCCTGCCCGGGCTCGAGCCGGAACTGCACCGACGGGCCGCGCGCTGGCTGCACCGGCACGGCTTCCTGCCGGAGACCCTCGCCCACAGCTCTGCCGCGGGCGACTGGGACCTCACCGCAGGTGCCCTCGTGGGCGATCTCGCGATCGGGCTGCTCTTCACCGGGCCGAACTCGGACGACCTGGCTCGGTTGTTCTCCCCTATGGGGCCCGGGGCGAGGAGCCCGGCCGGCCTTCTCGTACGCGCCGCGCAGGACCTGTCCCGGCACGATCTGGATCACGGCCTGGCCGGCCTGCGCCACGCCGAGGAGCAGCTCGCCCGCGCGGGGAACGACGCTCACGACGCGGCGGCCGCCCGGCTGAGCTGTGCGCTGCTGGAGGCCCTGGCCGCCCGCCTGACCGGATCTCCTCCAGAGGTCGAGAGGGCCGCCGCATCGGCCGCGGAGCTCAGGCAGGAGGTTCCGGTCCACCTCCTGGACAAGCATCCCGAACTGACCGCCCTCCTGATGACCCATGTCGGTTCCACGCTCCTGTGGGCCGGGCGCTACGAGGACGCGCGCGCCGTCCTGACCAGCGTGGCCGGCGCTCCCGGCGGAACCTCCACCGCGCTGCCCCGGGAGGAGGCGATGGGGCACCTGGCCCTGCTCGACTACATGGACGGCTGGCCCGGCCGGGCCGAGCGCAAGGTACTGGCCGCGGTGTCCGAGGCGGACCGGCCGGGCGCACCCCGGCCGTCCGGGTCCGGCCTCGGAAGGCTGGTCCTGGCCGCCGTCGCGGTGGACCGCAATGAACTGGGACGGGCACAAGCCCTCATCGACGAGGCGGCCGAGTTCCCCGCCGGGACGGCTGATCCGGTGCTGGCGGCGGGACGCTCCCTGGCCGAGGCGCGCCTGTTGATGGCCCGGGGAAAGGTACGCGCCGCTGTCGAGGCGGCGGGCCCGGCCGTCCCCGCCGCCGTGGCCTCGCCGTGGGCGCGGAGCCACGAAGCGCTCGTCACCTCGGCCGCCCACCTGGCCGAGGGGCGGCCGGACGAGGCCGCCGAAGTGCTGCGGGCCGTCTCCGGTGACCAGCCCGTGTGCGCCGTGGAGGCCGCGGCGATCCAGCTCGCGGCCCGGCGTCCCGCGGCAGCCTTCGACCTGCTGGACAGTGTCCACGCCGAGCGACGCACCGGTCCGGCGGTGACGGTGCGGGCAGCGCTGGTCAGGGCTCGGGCCGCCGCCGTGGCCGGAGACGGAGCCGCGGCCCGCAAGCTCGTGGCACAGGCGCTGCTCGACGCCCGCCGTGAGCGGCTGCGACGTCCGTTCCTGGACGCCGGAGCATGGATCCGGCCTCTCATCGCCACGGCTCCGCTGCACGATCTGGCGGCAGGCTGGCTGACACCCGCCGCGCCTGCCCAGGGCGGTCGGGCCCGGGCGCAATCGCCGCCCGCCCCACTCGTGGCGGTGGAGCTGAGCGCACGCGAGCACGACGTCCTGGACCGGGTGGCCCGGATGATGTCGACGGAGGAGATCGCCGCCGATCTCTGCCTGTCGGTGAACACGGTGAAGACCCACCTGAAGAGCGTCTACCGGAAACTGGCGGTGAACCGGCGAGGCGAGGCGGTACGCCGCGCACGCGACCTCCGGATGCTCTGAGCCCGCACCGGATCACTCGCGCCGGATCACCGGCTGCCAGGCCCGTACTTCCCCCTTCGTGGGTGAGGCGCGCGGCGCGTACACGGGGTGCGATGAGGAACAGTCGGCGACGCGTTCGCCGGCGCATGCCGGACTCCGCGCCGGCGTACCGGTCCGACTCGGCGAGGTGGACACCGTGAAGCGGTGGCGGGCTCTGATCGTGCTGGGGGCGGCTCAGTTCCTGATGGTCCTGGACACCTCCGTGATGAACGTGTCCATCAGTCAGCTGGTCGCGGACTTCGACACGGAGGTCACCGCCATCCAGGCCGTCATCACCTTGTACGCGCTGGTCATGGCCGCATTCATGCTCATCGGCGGCAGGCTCGGGGACATCGTGGGACGTCGCCGCATGTTCGTGCTCGGGATGGTCGTCTACGGCGTCGGGTCTGGTCTGACGGCTCTGGCACCCGCTCTGTGGGTCCTCATGCTGGGCTGGTCCGTCATCGAGGGGCTCGGCGCCGCCATGGTGCTGCCGGCCATGGCGGCCCTCGTCGCGGAGTCGTACCGCGGACGCGACCGGGCCATCGCCTACGCGGTCATCGGCGGGCTCGCCGGTGCGGGAATCGCGGTCGGCCCGCTGCTGGGCGGATGGGTGACGACGTATCTGACCTGGCGGCTGGTCTTCGCCGGCGAGGTCGTGGTCGTCGTGGCGGTGCTGCTGTGCCGCCGGGTGATCGCGGCGCCCACCACGAGCGGGCCGCGCCCTCGTCTGGACGTGGTCGGCGCGGTCCTCTCCGCGGCCGGACTCGGACTGGGCGTCCTCGGCGTGCTGCAGAGCAGTACCTGGGGATGGGTACAGCCCCGGAACCCGCCCTTCACCGTGCTCGGCTTCGCCCCGACCCTGTTCGTCGTGGGCGCCGGGGCCGCCGTCCTGGCCGCCTTCCGCTGGTGGGAGCGGCGTCGGGAGCACGGGAGTGCC
The DNA here is from genome assembly GCF_042899705.1 of Streptomyces sp. NPDC013187. NCBI lineage: Bacteria > Bacillati > Actinomycetota > Actinomycetes > Kitasatosporales > Streptomycetaceae > Streptomyces > Streptomyces sp. NPDC013187. The sequence continues at coordinate 180,106 of NZ_JBIBAF010000011.1, forward strand.
GATCCGCTGGTGCACCTGTCCCTGCTGGGCAGACCCGTGCTGCGGTCGGGCCTGCTGACGCTGCTGAGCCAGAACCTCGTCCTGCTGGGGCTGTTCTTCACCATTCCGCTGTACCTGCAGGTGGTCCAGGGGTTCGACGCCTTCGAGACCGGCCTGCGGCTGCTCCCGGTGTCCGCCACCATGCTGGTGACCTCTCTGTGCGCGTCCTCGCTGGGGCACGTGGTGGGGCCGCGCCGGGTGGTCCGGCTTGCCCTGACGACCCTGGTGGCGGCCATCGTGTGGCTGCTGGCCACGATCGACCCGGCCATCGACGACGGGCAGTTCGCCGGCGCCATGGCCCTGCTGGGCGTGGGGGTCGGGCTGCTCGCCTCGCAGCTGGGCAACGTCGTGCAGTCCGGGGTGGGCGAGGAGGAACGCAGCGAGGCGGGAGGGCTGCAGTTCACGGCACAGAATCTGGGCTCCGCGCTGGGCACCGCGCTCATCGGATCCCTTCTCATCGGCGCGCTGGCCCACGCGTTCACCACGCATGTGGAGGAGGACCCGAGGCTGTCGGCAGAGACTCGCGAGCAGGTCGGTGTCGCCCTCGAGGCCGGGATCACCTTCATCCCCACGGATCAGGTGCGTTCGGCAGCCGAGCGTGCCGGGCTGCCACCGTCCGAGGCCGACGCCGTCGCCGAGTCCTACGCCTCCGCGCAGTTGCAGGGTCTGAAGGCGGCGATCCTGGCCACCGGCGGCGTCGCTCTGGCCAGTTTCCTCGTCACACCGCACCTGCCGGCAGCTCGCGGGAACCGTGCGCGCGCGCAGGGCGCCGATGCCACGGGCGGGGCGACGGGGTCGTCACACTGAGTTCGTGGGGAGTCGTTCATGCCCAGGACCACAACCGCCCCGGGCGGCCGCAGCAAGCGCCGGGCCGAGCGCCGGGCCGAGCGCCGGGCCGGCGCGGACTACACCGGCGGCGTCTACGGTTCCATGCTGGCGTCCTCCGTGGTGATCGGCGCCGGCTCCCTGGGCCAGTTCCCCCGGACCGAGCTGGTGTTGTTGCTGCTGCTCACCGGAGTGGCGTTCTGGATCGCGCACGTGCACGCCCAGCTGTTCGGGGCACGCCTGGCGCAGCAGGCTCCGGATCGCCGTCTCGTCTTGCACGTGTGCCGTGACGAGTGGCCCATCGTCAAAGCCGCGGTCCCGCCGGCCGTCGCGGTGGCGGTCAGCCCTCTCCTGCGGCTGGACGTCCGAGGTGCCCTTTGGCTGGCTCTGTGCGTCGCCGTGGTCGGCCAGATCGGCTGGTCCGTGGCCGCGGCACGCCGCGCCGGTGCCTCGCCACGGCTCCTGGCCGTCACCGCGTCGGTCAACCTGTTCCTCGGCCTGCTCATCATCGCTTTCAAGATTGTGCTGAAGCACTGATCCCGGCATCCGTCACCCGGCGGGTCACCTGCTTCGGGTGAGGTCCGAACCCGGACGGAGGCTCACGATGGCGGAAAGGGCGCCGTCCGCCTGTCCCGGGCATTCGTGGGAGGACAAGCTCGTGCGCTATGAGATCCGCGTCGAGGGGCACCTGTCGGAAACGCTGGCGAAGGCCTTTCCGGAGTTGCGCCATGTGGTGATGGCCGGCCAGACCGTCCTGTACGGCCACGTCGTGGACGACGCGCACCTCTACGGGCTGCTGGCGCGCTGCCAGTCGCTGGGACTGCGGGTCGTCGAGATGCGGCCGGTGCCGGAGTGACGTGACCGGCCCGCATGCCCTCTCAGCTCCTCCGATGTACCGGACGGCGTCAACTCCGCTGCCCACGTCCTGACTGACGACTCGTCGGCCCCACGCCGGGCGACTGGTTCGAGAAACCGGCGCCGGTCACCGCGCCCGCGGGTTCCCGGACGGGCGCCCCGGCGCCGTCTCGGCACCGGCGGATCACCCTTGACGGGTGACCCCGGCACCCGGCGCCGGAGGGATTCTGGAGCCGGCAGAGCTGCGCACCGTCCCTGCCACACCACTCGGGCACCGCACCCTGGCGGTCCCGAAAGGACCGATCGATCACGCGAGGAGGAGCCATGACCATGTCGCGTGGTCCGACACCGCTCCCCGGGCAGGAACACCGGCCCGACGGGGCCGTCCTTGCTCCGGCATCCGGCACCGCGTACGGGCTGGCACGGCTGGGCCGTTCATGGACCTGGCTCCTGGGCTCGGCCGTCGCGACCTTGGTCCCGGGCGTGCTGGTCCTGGTCTGGCCGGAGGCGACCCTGCACGTCCTGGCCGTTCTTATCGGTCTGTACCTGCTGGTGAGCGGGGCGTTCCGGTTGGTGGCCGTCTTCGGCCGGGAGGAACACGGCGAACGGCTGCCGGGACTGCTCCTGGCTGTGGTGTATGTCCTTGGCGGGGTGTTGTGCCTGCGCGACCCGCTGCAGACGATCACCGTGCTCTCGCTGGTCACCGGCGTCGTCTGGCTGGTGTCCGGGATCCTCACCCTCTACACGGCCGTCGTCGCCGAGGACCTGCCGCACCGCGGCGTCGTTCTGGCCGCCGCGATGCTGGGCATCGTCGCGGGGATCGTGGTGCTCGCCCTGCCCATGGAGTCGGCCCGCGCCCTGACCCGGCTGCTCGGCCTGTGGCTCGTGCTGCTCGGCCTGGCCGAGACAGCGGTTGCTCTGGCGTGGCGGGCCGCGCTCCGCACGACGCACCCAGCGGGGTCGCACGCCCCCTCCGAGGCTGCCTGAGTCAGCCCGTCGGCGCGACGGAGGCGCCGCGCCCGGTGCGGCGCCCCCACCTCCGTCTCCCGAGCGGCGACGACCTACAGCGCCCGGGGCGGCGCGCACCCGGAACCACGCGGAAGGGCACCCCCATGAACGCGCCGACCCCGGATCCGCCGCACTCCGGCAAGGCCGGGAACGCGAAACACGTCATGACGGCCGAGGAACGAGCGGAGTACGAGCGGCTGCGCCGGCACGCGGCGGTTCGTCACCTGCGGGCGCGGCGTGCCGGGTCCTCGGTCCTTCTCCTGCTGGCCCTGCTTCTCGCGCCGCCGGCCGTCGTCGCGGCATGGGTCCATGACACGGTCTCCGACACCGACAGGTACGTGGCGACCGTGGCGCCGCTGGCCTCCGCATCATCCGTGCAGAACGTCGTGATCAACCGGCTCACGGACCGTGTGGTGGACAACGTCGATGTCCAGGCGGTGACCGACGCACTCGTCCGGACCCTTCAGGACGCGGGGGCACCGCCCCGCGTCGTCGATGGGGCCGCGTCCCTCGAGGGTCCGCTGCGCAACGCGGTCAGGACCGTCGTGGACCGCACCGTCACCCGCGTGATCACCAGCGACGTCTTCCAGCAGGTGTGGGAGGGCGCCAACCGGCGCTCACACGCCGCGGTGGTGAACATGCTCACGGGTGACCGCGAGGGCGCCGTGGGGGCCGTGAACGGCACCGTCCAGCTGGATGTGGGAGAAGTCGTCGACCAGGTGCGGGAGCGGCTCGTCGACGCGGGCTTCGACAAGGCCGCGGCGATCCCGGACTCGGACCGGACGATCACTCTGTTCGAGACCGAGCAACTGGGCAAGGCACAGGACGCGATGCGGCTGCTGGACGTCCTCGGCACCTGGCTGCCCGTCCTCACCGTCGTGCTGGCCGCACTCGCCGTCTGGACCGCTCCCGCGCACCGGGTCATGCTGATGATCACTGCCACGGGCGTCGGTGTGATGATGGTGGGGCTGCTCGTCGCGCTGGCCGTGGTCCGGCGCGTCTATCTGGACTCGGTCCCGCCGGCGGTGCTGCCCGGCGACGCAGCCGCGATCATCTACGACACGTTCGTACGTTTTCTGCGCGACAGCACTCTCACCCTGCTGGTCGTGTCGGTGATCACCGCACTGGTCGCATACCTGTATGGTCCCGGGCGCCTGGCCCGTGGCGTCCGGACGGCGGCCGACCGGGGTACGACGGCCACCGGCAGAGCACTGGAGAAAGCGGGCGTGCGCACCGGTGCCACGGGACGGCGGCTGGCCGGCCACCGACAGTGGATCACCGGTGTGGTCATGGGGGCCGCAGCTCTGACGCTGGTGCTCTGGAACCACCCCGCCGTCGGAGCAGTGGCGCTCGTCGTCGGTATCGCCCTGGCCGTCCTGGTCGTTCTGGCGATCCTCGCGGCCGCCGCCGGACCGGCCGGGCCGGCGGCGGACCAGGCCGAGCAGCGGGCGGTTCCGTGAGTCATGACCGTGAAACCCGGCCTCTCCGGCAGGCTCCGCGGGCACACGGCAGCGCGGCTTGCGGCGAGCCTGCGGTCCGGAGCCACGGCCCGGATGCTGTCCCGCCTGGCGGCGCTCAACATCGTGGAGGGCTCGGTGCGGCTGGCCGCGCAGGCGTTCCTCACCGCGCTCCCGCTGCTGATGACCGTCGCGGCGTTCGCTCCGGACGGGATGCAGGACCTGCTGGCCGACTCCCTCCGGGCGGTTCTGGGCATACGCGGTGACACCCTCGACGAGCTGCGCCAGGTCTTCTCCGCGACGGGCACGACACGCAACACGGCCGGAGCGGTGAGCGCGGTGGTGACGCTCGTGTCGGCCACGGCGTTCAGCAGGGCCCTCCAGGCGGTGTGTGAGCGCTGCTGGCGGCTGCCGCGCGCACCGATACGAGCGGCCTTCTGGCGCTGGCTGCTCTGGCTGGTGGTCTGGCTCGCCTACCTCCTGTTCCAGGCGCCGCTGCGCCAGGGGTTCGGCGCGGGCACGGTGACCGGGCTGGTGCTGTCCTTGTTGTCCGCGACGCTGCTGTGGTGGTGGTCCCAGCACCTACTGCTGGGCGGCCGGATCGACTGGCGGAGCCTGCTTCCGGGAGCGGTGCTGGCCGGCGCCGGTACGGTCCTGCTGAGTCTGGCCGCGCGCGTACTCGTGCCCACGGCGATGGAGCGCAGCCTCGACGAGTTCGGTCCTCTCGGTCCCGTGTTCACGTTCCTGTCCTGGCTCATCGCCGTCTTCCTGGTGGCCGTGTCGGGCCTGGCGCTCGGCGAGTACGTCGCCTCCACCGCGTGGTACCGGGCTGCCGCACGCTCACCCGCACCGGGTGAAGCCGACCGTGTGTTTCCGGACCCAAGCTGAAGGCAGCATCCGCCGGTGGCCCGGCGAGCGTCGGGACGGAGGAGAGAAATGAGCGCGCAGACGTATCTGGCCTACGACTATCCCCTGTTGAGCGTCTTCTGGAGCATGCTCCTGTTCTTCCTGTGGATCATGTGGTTCATCCTGCTCTTCCGTGTGGTGGTCGACATCTTCCGTGACGACGACCTGAGCGGCTGGGCGAAGGCCGGCTGGCTGGTGTTCACCGTCGTGCTGCCCTTCCTCGGCGTGTTCGTCTACGTCATCGCCCGCGGCAAGAACATGGGTCGCCGTGAGATGGCGCAGGCCCGAGCACAGCAGGAGGCCTTCGACGCTCGCATCAGGCAGGCCGCCGGCAGTGAGGGCCGGTCCAGCAGCGTCGACGAGCTCGCCAGACTGTCCGAGATCCGCGACAGCGGGGCCATCACGGACGACGAATACCGCAGGGCGAAGGAACTCGTCCTGACGGGACATGCCCCAGCCGGGCAGTCGGGGTTCACCCCGCCCCCGTCCGGTCGTTGATGCCGTCGGCGGCGGTCGCACCGTACCAAGACCCTTCGCGTGCTGTTCGGGTGTTCCGGCTCCCGGGCGGCCGCCGAGATCGTCTTCGACCGAGGCCCGGGCGACCTGTTCGTGGTGCGCACCGCGGGCCACGTCGCGGGTGCGGAGGTGTGCTCGCCGAGGCAGTCGACGCGGGCCGAACCGCCGGGTGGGTCGCGCTACCGCCTGACCGATGGCAGCCAGCCACATGGGGTGGTCGTGATGAACGCCCGCGCACGGCACTGCGGCAGCACACCGGGACGTCGTACGGTCGAACCCCGTGGCCGAGGAGGACTGCCGATGCGCAGCGTGACCTATTCGATGAACGTCTCACTCGACGGCTACATCGTGGGGCCGGACGGCGGCTTCGACTGGTCCGTGCCCGACGAGGAGGTCTTCCGCTTCTGGATCGACGAGATCCGAGAGGTCGGCGTCCACCTGCTGGGGCGACGGCTGTACGAGACGATGCTGTACTGGGAAACCGCCGACCAGGACCCCTCGCTCGACGACTCGCAGCTCGAGTGGGCCGCGTTGTGGAACCCGCTCCCGAAGGTGGTGTTCTCCACGACGCTGTCGACGGTGCAGGGCAACGCCCGCCTGCTGTCCGGGGGGCTGGCGGAGGAGATCGAACGGTTGCGGGCCGAGCCGTCGGAGGGTGACCTCGCGATCGGCGGCGCGACTCTCGCCGCCGAGGCGGCGGCGTCGGATCTGATCGACGAGTACCGGACCATGGTCTACCCGGTGCTGGTCGGCGGAGGCATCCCGTTCTTCCCGCAGCGCGAACGCAGGGTCGACCTCGAACTCGTCGAGTCCCGCACCTTCGGTTCGGGCGTCGTCCACCACCGCCACCGCGTCGTGCGCCAGGACTGACGATCGCCGACCGAAGCGTCCGCGCCCGACCCCGTCGGCTGCCGATCGGGTTCACCCGAACAGCCACCTCCGCGCTGTGCCGCGGCCGCGGATGCGATGTCCTGGTCGGAGAGTCGTCCGTCCCATGGGGGAAGCATGTACGAGATGTGCCCCGGCCTCGACGAGCCCGGCACCACCTTCGTCTGGCATGTGAAGGCCAAGAACGGAACCGTGGCCCTGTGCGGCCTGCCACTCGAGACGAGCGCGGCGAAGCCGGTGGAGACGGATCGCCATTGCCCGTCCTGCATGACCTCGTTCGGCCGACTCGTCGACCAGCGCGTCTAGATCCTGACCGGCGGATCGCCATTGATCCATGTCCTCGAATGCGTCCGGGTGGGGCGCCCCGGCGTCGGGCGGTGGGCGACCACCTTTGCCGGCCTCGCCGCGGCCCTCCCCGTCAGCGCACCCGGTACCGCTCCGCGTGCTCGGTGTTCAAGGTCAGGCCCAGGCCGGGCTCGGCGGCGTGTGCGTGGGCATGGGGAGCACAGTGACCGGAGATCTCCGGGCCGCGGCCCTGGGCGAGAGCTGCGGCGCGCAGCCAGACCGCGATGCCGCCACATCGGGTGACGTCCGCTTGCCGGCAGTCGACGGCGCCGGCGGCGAGCATGTGCTCGAAGTACGGATGGTGTAGCCGTACTCGCACGGCGGTGTCAGTCGTTCCGCCACCGCCGCGTCCGTCACCGGTCCTCACCCGCTCCGGGCCGGTCCTCGCGGTGCCGGCCGCCGGGCAGCATTTCCTGCACCTTGGCCTTGAAGCCCTGACGGACCATCGCGGTGCGATCGCTGTCGCCCTTGAGCACGGACGCCGCCGCGGCCTCGATCTGGTCGAGGGACGCGTGCGGCGGGACGGGCGGCACGGCCGGGTCGGTGCGGAAGTCCAGCACGAAGGGCCGGTCGGATGCCAGCGCCGCTTCCCACGCGCTCTGTACGTCCTGCGGCTTCTCCACCCGCATGCCGTTCAGCCCGACCGAGCGGGCGAAGTCGGCGTAGGCGACGTCGGGCAGGGACTGTGAGGGGAGGAACTGGGGGGCGCCGGACATGGCCCGCATCTCCCAGGTGACCTGATTGAGGTCCTGGTTGTTGAGCACGGCCACCACCAGGCGCGGGTCTTCCCACTGCTGCCAGTACTTGGCGATCGTGATCAGCTCGGCGAGTCCGTTCATCTGCATCGCCCCGTCACCCACGAGCGCGATGGCGGGGCGGTCACCGTGCGCGAACTTCGCCCCGATCACGTAGGGGACGCCGGGGCCCATGGTGGCGAGCGTGCCGGAGAGCGAGCCGCGCATGTCCCCGCGCAACCGCAGGTGGCGTGCGTACCAGTTGGCGGCGGAGCCGGAGTCGGCGGCCAGGATGACGTTCTCGGGCAGCAGGCCGTTCAGGGTGTGGGCCACGTACTCGGGGTTGATCGGGTCGGCGTCCACCGCGGCGCGCCGTTCCATCACCTCCCACCAGCGGGCGGTGCTCTTCTCGATCTTCTTGCGCCAGCCGTCGTGCTCGGCCGGACGCAGGTGTGGCAGCAACCGCTGCAGGGTCGCGCGGGCGTCACCGACGAGGTTGACCTCGAACGGGTAGCGCAGGCCCACCATGTGCGGGTCGATGTCGATCTGGACGGCTCGCGCCTGACCGAACTCGGGCATGAACTGCGTGTAAGGGAAGCTGGATCCGATGACCAGCAGGGTGTCGCAGCCCTGCATCAGCTCGTACGACGGACGCGTGCCCAGGAGGCCGATCGCGCCGGTGACGTAGGGCAGGTCGTCGTCGAGCGCGTCCTTGCCGAGGAGTGCCTTGGCCACGCCGGCGCCCAGCCGGTCGGCGACCTCCATGACCTCCTGGCGGGCCCCGCGAGCGCCCTGGCCGATGAGCAGGGCGACCTTCTCACCGGCGTTCAGCACCTCGGCGGCGCGCTCGATGTCGGATTCCGCGGGCACCGGGGCGTAGTGCGACACGCCCAGGCTGGAGGGCACCATCTTGAAGGCGTGCCCTGGGGCGGAGTAGTCGAGTTCCTGCACGTCGGCCGGGATGATGACGGCCGTCACCGAGCGGCGCGCCATGGCGGTGCGCATGGCCCGGTCGAGCACGTTGGGCAGTTGCTCCGGAACGGTGACCATCTCGCAGAAGTCGGAGGCGACGTCCTTGTAGAGGCTCAGCAGGTCGACTTCCTGCTGGTAGGAGCCACCCATCGCGCTGCGGTTGGTCTGCCCCACGATCGCGACGACGGGTACGTGGTCGAGCTTGGCGTCGTACAGGCCGTTGAGGAGGTGGATGGCGCCGGGCCCGGAGGTGGCGGCGCACACTCCCACCCGGCCGGAGAACTTCGCGTAGCCGACGGCCTCGAAGGCGGCCATCTCCTCGTGCCGGGCCTGGATGAACTCGGGCTTGTTGTCGGCCCGGCCCCAGGCGGCGAGCAGTCCGTTGATGCCGTCCCCGGGGTAGGCGAAGACGTGCTCCACCTCCCATTCACGCAGGCGCTGCAGGAGGTGGTCGGAGACCTTCATCGACATGATGCTGACCTTTCCGGTGGTGGGGGCGTGTGTCAGGTGGTTGTGGGGGGTGGGTCAGGGGCCCGGTGGTTGTTCGATCTGGGTGCGGCAGCTGAAGCCGTCCGGGAGAAGCAGGCTGCCGGGGGCGGCCGCGTGCACGGCCGGCAGGACGCCCTGTTCCGCGACGGCCAGGGAGATCTCGTGGTGGCCGCGTTCGAAGGTCCAGTCGATGGCGATGTGCGAGTCATCGGGATAACCGTTCCTTTTGCGTGCCCCGCGTACGGGCGGGATCCTGTGCTGGGGCCTGATCACCGAGGTCTCCTCCGCCACTGCGCCGGACCCCGGAGAGCCTCCTGCCTCCGCGTACCCACCCTTGCACTCTGCAATGATGCTTTACGCGGAACATTTCGGCCGGATCCGGCAAGTCCCACCGCTTACCATTGCTGTCTGCAATGGTTCGCCCTCGAGGGCGATGACGAGATCGCCGGTCGGAGAGGTGGAACGGGACCATGGCGCGCTCCCACGCGGATCCGGATCAGGAGGCCGAGGAGGTCACCCTCGCGGTCATGGCGGCGTCCAGGCTGCTCGTCGCCATCTCCGCACGGGCCCTGGCGTCCACCGACAGCGCACTGACCCTTCCCCAGCTGCGCGCCCTCGTGGTGCTGGAGACGTCCGGGCCCGTCAAGCTCGCCACCATGGCCGCGACCCTGGGCGTCAACCCCTCGACCGCCCTGAGGATGGCCGGCCGGCTGGAGGACAGCGGCCTCATCGACCGCAGGACCAACCCCGCCAACCGGCGAGAGGTGGTCCTACGCCTCACCCCTGCGGGACGTGACGTGGTGGAGCGCGTTCTCGCGCACCGGCGCGCGGAGATTCGCGCCCTCGTGGAGCGGCTGCCCGCCGAGGCCCGCGCCGGACTCGTTCCCGCACTGGAGGCGCTCACCAGGACGGCGGACGAGATGGCCGTGGACCCCGTCGACCAGACGCGTCGCATCGCAGGCCTCGTCGACGACCCGCTCAGCCCTGCCCCGCCCGGCGCTCCTCGGAACGGGCGTGGTCGGCCGAAGGGCGAGACGGCCTAGATGTGCTGTCCGGACAGGTTGGTGACGCGGCTGGCTGGGGTGTGGCCGCCGATGCCGGTGTGGGGTCGGTGGTAGTTGTACCAGTCCAGCCAGTCGGGAAACGCTGCCTGCCGTTCGTCGACTGTTCTCCTCGGACGAGGGCGTGTTGGTGGAATCGGTCGAGGCGATCGCCACGGTCGTCCGGTTCGAGGCCCGTCGACCGCAGGGCGGGTGGCCTGTCCGGGGTGCGGGTGCTGGGTCGGCGAATACACGGCTCCTACCGGCGATTCCTCGTGATTGCCGACGGCGGGCAAGTTCGTGGTGGTGTCGTTGAGGGTGCGGAGGTTCGTCTGCGAGGAGGAGTCCTGCGAGCGCATGACCTTCGCCGAGCAAGTACCCGATCTCACCCGCAGGTTCAGGCGACGGACCGAGCGGCTGCGGTCGACGCTGGTGTCGATCGGTCTTGGGCTCGTGGGTGTTTTGACGGCCCAGCCGTGCTGACGGACTCCGCCGAAGCAGGTTCCGAGCTGGACACCGAGTGTCACGGCGGCGGGATGCCCAGCCCGGGCATCGGTCCACTGCCCGCCGGCCGCTGGAGGGTTCGAGCCACTCACACCGAGGCGGACGGAAACAACTGGGCGACTTCGGACGCGCTTCGGGTCGGGCTTGCGCGATCATGGCCGTATGAAAGCTTGTTTCGTCGGCATCGCCGAGCTGACCGAAGCCCCGTCCGTGGCCGTCGTCGTCGACGTCATGCGCGCTTTCACGGTTGCCGCGTGGGCCTTCGGCCAGGGGGCGGAGCGGATCGTTCTCGCCGCGTCGCTGGAGGAAGCCCTGGCACACAAGGCCCGGCACCCGGACTGGGTCGCGCTCAAGGACGGTCCGCCGGCTCCGGGGTTCGACACCGTCAACTCGCCCGGCCTGGTGCGGTCTCTCGACCTCGGCGGACGCACCGTCGTGCAGAAGACCACGGCCGGGACGGTCGGCGCCCTTGCGGTCAAGGAGGCGTCGCTGGTGCTGTGCGCCGGGTTCGTCGTCGCGGAGGCGACGGCTCGGCTCCTGCGGACTCGCACCCATGGCGGTGACCGGGTCACGTTCGTGGTCACGGGCGAGGACGGACAGGCCGATGAGGATCTGGCGTGCGCTCAGTACATCGCCCGGCGGGCCGTCGAGGCGGGGACGGATGCAGCTGAGTACCTCCGCCGCGCCGGGCGTTCGCGCGCTGCCGCCGAGCTGGCGCAGGGCGTGCGACAAGGAGTCCATCCCGACGACGTGGCGCTCTGTCTCGAGCTCGACCGGTTCCCCTTCGCCATGGTGGCGGCCCTGGAAGACTCGCTCATGATCCTCCGCCCGTGTGCCGTGCCTTCGCCGGCCGACGAGCTTTCGACCTGACCGCTCCACCGGCAGGCCGATCGGGTTAGTCGGCGTCCCCGACGCCTGCCCCGCCACCACCGCCGCCACCACGCCGCCGCCCGTGCGCACCCCGCCCCAGACAGCCCCACAGGAACAGGGACACGACGCCCACTCCCGCCGCTGCCAGCAACACGGCGTGCAGGCTGAGGACGTCCAGCGCGGCCAGAGCGATCAGTACGGCCGACCCCACGGCACAAGACAGGAGCGGGCTGCTGACACGCGTACGCCGGTCGCCGCATCAGCATGCCTCCCGAGGGTGCGGGCCGGCTGCGCAACCGAAGCCAGTACCACGACCGCTCCCGGTAGAACCGCGTTGCGCAACACGTCCCGCTCCCCTGCTGTACCGCACTTCGCAACGCGTCCCGCTCCAACCGCTGTACCGCACTTCGCAACGCGTCCGGCTCCCCTGCTGTACGGCACTTCCGGCAGGGGAGCCGCCGGCGCTGCCACCGCCACTGATCGACGGTGAGCCGTGCTGCGCGGCGTGGGGCCTTCCGAAGCGGGTGCGGCCCGCCTCAGTCCACGATCACCCCGGCACGCGCCACCGGGGCCCGCCCGGCGAGTGCGCCGCCGAAGTTCCCCTCGACCTCCGCCCTCTCCGCCGCGTTCGGGTACGGGTTCGTGCACGACGTGCCCGCGGTGGAGCCGGACATCAGGCTCGAGCACGGTCCGGGCTTGCGATCCGGCAGGCCCAGGATGTGCCCGAGTTCGTGCGAGGAGATGCGGATCGTGTCGTAACCCTGGTCGACGGCCTGGCGCCCGATGTACACGGTGCCGTTGCCCAGGGTGGTGGGCAGAGCGCGCGGCCAGCCGTTGTCCGCGAGGACCCGTATGTTCGCGCGTTGCCCGGCCGCGACGGGCCGCAATTCGACGGCGTCGACACTCTCGTTCCAGATCGCCGCGCCCCGGTTGACGGCACTCTTGAACTCCGCGGAGCCACTCGCGTCGTAGGTCACGACACGTGCGGCCAGAGGCCCGTCGGCCGTTGCGGGTGCAGCGGCCGCGGCCTGACCACCCGTCAGGGACACGGACACCAGACAGGCAGCGGCGAGACCGCCGGTCAGCAAACGGACGTGCATGATCGACCTCCTTGTGGGGGAAGGGCAGTCGTGCTCATGACATTCCCTAGCCCATTGCCCAGCGGGGTCCTCCCTGAACCCTCAGGCGACGGCAGCCACCGAGACGCCGATGGCGATGAACATCCAGCCGGTGGTCAGCTCCCAGCGCCGGCGGATCTTCGGCCTGGCGAGCAGGGCTCGCAGTCGCGCGGCGACCACGACGAGAGCGAACCAGTAGACGACGCCGATGAGTATGTCCAGCATGCCCAGGAAGAAGATCTGCTGCGCCATCGACCCGTCACCGTCGACGAACTGCGGTAGGACACTGAGGAAGAACAGGGCGGCTTTCGGGTTGAGCACGTTGGTGAGCAACCCCTGAGTGAAACCGCTCCGGAGACGCCCCTGGTTGTCGGGCCCGGCCTCCTCCGGGGCTTCGGACGGGGCCTCGTTCGTGTGGTGCCCTTCCCGGGCGGTCCGGCGGGCGGTGAGCACGGCCCGCACACCGAGATACACGAGGTAGGCCGCTCCCGTCAGCCTGATCCCGTCGTACACCACGGGTGAGCGCGTGGCGATCACCGAGAGGCCGGCCGCGGCGGCCAGCATGTGCACACACAGCCCGGTCTGCGCGCCCAGTGCCGCGGCTCTGCCTTTCGCAGGGTCGTCGGCAGCCGATCTGACCACCACGAGGAAGTCCGGACCCGGCACCACATACGCCACCAGCACAACGCCGAAGAAGCCGAGCAAGTCGACCGTCATCCGCCCTCCACTTCTGCGCGCGCACCGAAACCGCCCGCGGCCGGGACCCGTTGACACTCCTCGTGCACCGGTGCCGAGTACCCCCGCGCGGGTCACCCGGACAGCCCGGCCGTCGGAACCACGGGTGAACCGGAGCCAGGCACGCTTGGGCTCACCGGCGTTGACCGCGTACGCACGTCACCAGCACAATCTGCGGGCCTGCGTCAATCCGCCGGCGAACAGGGGGAAGCATGTGCGACACGTGTCCTGACCGCGAGACGCTCCATGCCATCGCGCGGAACCCGGCGGCGCCGGTCGACGTACTGACCAGGCTGCTCTCGCAGCAGGCCATCGCCGCCCGGGCCACGCTGGCCTGGCGTGCGCTGCCGGACGCGGTGGTCGACGCGATCGTCGTACATCCCGATCACAGACTGCGCTCGGCGCTCGCCGAGAACCCCTCGGTGACGCCGGAACAGCGCTCCCGGCTCATCGACGATCCCGACGCACGAGTGCGCGCGACTCTGGCCTACGGCCCCGACTGGTTCCGCGTTCCCGTCGAGCCGCTTCCGGTCGCCGTGCAGAAGCGTCTGCTCGCCGACGAGGACGCACGGGTCCGCCGCAGCGCGGCCGACTCCCGGCACACCGCTCCGGATCTGGTCGCCCGTCTCGCCGACCACCAGGACGCGAGCCTCCGGAGGGCAGCGTGCCGCGAGTGGGCCGCGCTTTCCCGAGGCACCCGCGATCGCCTCCTCCAAGACCCCGTGGAGGATGTACGCCACGTCGCCATGCGGGAGGCCTGCCGCGACGACGCGCGCCTCACCGATCTCCTGCTCGACGCTGACCCCGGCCCCTTCTCCAGGCAGGAGGTGATTCGCTACGGGGCCATGAGCACGGCGACCGCCGAACGGCTCGCGGCCGGCGGCGAGGAGTCGGACCGGCGGGAACTGGCGGCCAATCCTCACCTGCCCGTCGACATCGTCCGCAGGCTGGCCGTCGACGACGCGCACAGCGTCCGGCTGGCCGTGTCGGTCCGGCCCGAGTTGACGGAGACCGAACGGGGCGCCGTCGACATCACCATCAACCCGTCCGACCGGCTGCATCCCGTCGAATGGGTGCGCCTCTGCTCCGACCCCGACGTGCTGCGCCGATGCGCCCGGTCGGCCAACATCCTGCTGCGCCGCAGCGCCGCCTTCAGCCCGCACCTGCCCGCCGACGCCGTCGAACTCCTCTCGCGGGACGACGACTACGCCGTGAGGCTCCTGCTGTGCGAGAACCAGTCGGCCGTGGACGGCGAGGTCGTGCTGCAGACCTACTTGGACTGCCAGGTCATCACCAGGGGCGACCTGCTGGGCCACGCCAACTTCCCGCGTAAGGACGCCGGTCGGCGCTTCGCCGACGACCCGGACCCGGAGAAGAGGTGGCTGGTGGGACTCGACCCGCACGCTCCGGCCGACGTAGTGGTCCGGCTGCTCGCGGATCCCGACGCACGAGTGCGTGGCATGGCCGCCGCGCATCCCGCCCTGCCCGTCGACCTCGTCCTGAAGAGCTGCGACGACCCGGAGCTCTCCGCCCGGGCCCTGAGCAACCCCCGCCTCCCGGCAGCGGTCATGCACCAGCACCTCGACTCCTTGGGCATCCCGCGCTGACGCCGGTCCCGGAGGAGCGGAGCCGGTCGTTCACTCTCTGATGGCGCGTCAGCGCGCACCCGCGCGCTTCCCATTTCACGGCACCCGTTTCACGGCACCCATTTCACCATCAACATTTGATCGCGATACGACCTGCCCTGTTCCATGTCCACGAAATGGATACACGGGAGGCGGCAATGTCGGATCGCGTTCTCTTCTACGGCGCGTCCCAGGGGCGCGGTGTGGCCGCCGCCATCGACGACGGCAACCACATCGGAGACCTCACGGTCATACCCGCGGGCAGCTTCGCCAAGGACTGGACGGCTTTCACCGGACTGAGCGGCGACCGCATCCTCTTCTACGGCAAGACCCAAGGCCGCGGAATCGTCTGCTCCATCGACGACGACAACCACATCGCGGACGTCACCGTCATCCCCCCGGGCAGCTTCGCCAAGGGCTGGACAGAGATGAGCGCTCTGCGTCCGCAGGGCAGTCATCTGCGAGTCGGTCGTGCCGCGGAGGAGCACCACGTCTGACTCCGGCTAGGAGGATGTCGTCCAGCGAGGGGCTGTTCCGGCCCAGGCGGACTCCCATGCCGTCAGGTTGTGGTGCTGGATGACGCGGTGGGCCGTGCCGTAGGCGACGGCTGCCGCGGCGGGGACACCGTCCGGGCGTACGCCGCCGCCCCGGTCTCACCGGCATCGCCGGGACCGGCGCGGTCCGCGACCGCCTCACCCGCCGCAACCCGTTCCTGATGCGCCGTCCGCGCCGCCGGCTCGCCACCTCCGCGGCTGTGCTCGTGCTGGCCGGCTCGGGCATCGCGGTGCGCGGCGTCGATCTCAGCGTGGAATTCACCAGGGGCCGCCACATCGAGTACAGCACCAGCAGCCCCGTCGATCCCGGCCGCGTGCGTGCCGCCCTGGCCGACGCCGGATTTCCCCGGGCGGTCGTACAGTCCTCGGGCGACACGGGTCTGACGGTGCGTACCGATCCACTGACCGACGCCGGGGAGGCGGAGGTCACCGGCACTCTGCGCGACCTCGACCGCCGGGCGGACAAGGTCCGCGACGAACTGATCGGTCCCAGCCTCGGTGAGGAGCTGCGCCGAGGAGCGCTGATCGCACTCGCCGTGGGCCTCGCGGCCCAGTTCGTCTACCTCGCGGCACGCTTCCGCTGGGTGCTGGGCTCGGCCGCGGTCGTCGCGCTCGTCCATAACGCGGTGATCCTGCTCGGGGTCTTCGCCTGGCTCGGCAAGCCGGTCGACGGGGTGTTCCTGGCAGCCCTGCTGACCGTCATCGGCTACTCCGTGAACGACTCCGTCGTCCTGTTCGACCGTGTGCGGGAGCTGGTGCGGCGCAGCTCCGGGGCGCCGTTCCCCGGCCTCGTGAACGAGGCGATCCTGCAAACGCTGCCCCGCACGGTGAACACCGGCATGGGTGCGGCGTTCATGCTCACCGCGCTCGCCGTGCTGGGCGGTTCCTCGCTCAAGGACTTCGCCCTCGCGCTGCTCGTCGGTGCTTGTCGTGGGGACGTACTCCTCGGTGTTTACCGCCGCTCCCCTGGCGATCCGGCTGCGCCGCCGCTTTCCGCGAGTGGAGCCGTCCCGCCGGTGACCGGTCACGGCGTGAGCCGGTCCAGCGCGGCCAGGACCGGTGCCACGCCGTCCTCTTCGGCCAGGCCACGGGCCAACTCCTGGGCGCGGAGGCGGTGGTGCTGACCGTTCGTGGCGCGGCGCAGGGCGGAGGCCAGTGAACCGGCGGTGAGGTGCCGCAGGGGGACGGCGCACGGTGCCGTCCCCAGGGCGACCAGACGCGCCGCCCAGAACCCGCCGTCGAACTGCACGGGTACCGGAATCGTGGGGATGCCCGCGCGCAGGCCGGCGGCTGTGGTGCCTGCTCCGGCGTGATGGACCACGGCGGCGGTACGGGGAAACAGCAGCGCGTGCGGCACGTCCCCCACGGTGATCACGTCGTCGTCGCCGCGGGCGGCGAGACCCGCCCAGCCCTGCTGGATGATGCCGCGCAGTCCCGCCGTCCGCAGCGCACGCACGATCTCGGCGCTGAGGCGCTCGGCATCCGGCACCGTCGCACTTCCCAGACCTACGAACACCGGTGGGGGCCCCGCGCCCAGGAACTCCTCCACCGCGCCGGGCAGTGCGCGGGTGTCGTGCGGCCACCAGTACCCGGCGACCTCCAGTCCGGGGCGCCAGTCCTTCGGGCGGGGCACCACCCGTTCGCTGAAGCCGTGCAGCACGGGCCAGTGGGCTCGCTCGTGGGCCCGGCGGCCGGCGGAGGGGCCGCGCAGGGCCATGCCGTGCCGGGTGCGCAGCCGGTGCACGGCCTGGGTGAAGACCCGGTCGACGGCGGCGATCACGGCTCGTCCGCCCAGGTGGTTGCCCACCGCGCCGAGTGATCGTCCGCCGAGCATGGGCGCGCCGAACTCGCGCGTCGGATGCTGGGGTTGGAGGAACAGGCCGAGGCTGGGGAGGCGCAGTCCCTCTGCGATGGCGCGGCCCAGCGGTGCGACGGCTCCCGCGGCCAGGACGATGTCCGCGTCGCGGGCCGCCTGGACCAGGGCGTCGGTCATCTCCTCGGCCGCGGACCGGGCCATCGACACGGCACGCAGCAGCTTGCCGAGACCGGTGGTGCTGGTGTGCAGATCGCGGCCGCGCTCGGAGTGCGACACGGCGTGCGGGTCGACCGGGGTCGGGTGGAAGCGCACCCCCGATCCGGCGGCCAGGGGTTCGAACAGGCCGTGGGTGGCGAGCGTGACCTCGTGCCCGCCGCGTACCAGCCCCGCGCCCAATCCGGTGTAGGGCGCGACGTCGCCGCGCGAACCCGCCGTCATGATCACCACGCGCATGGGTTCCAGTCTGGACCGGCCGGGCGGATGACACGGGGTACATGGCCGCACGTGGACGAAAATCGCCGTTGCGGGTGTATCTCCGGCCGGTTCTCACCGTGGGGTGTCCAGGCTGTGGAGGAGGCGGGCGGCGGCTCGGCGCAGTCGCGCGGACGCGTCGCCGGTGAGGGTGGTCAGCCGGTCGTGGACCCTCCCGTCGTCCGGCGGCGGGGAGCCGGTGGCCTCCGTCCGGCGCTGGAGACCGAGGACGGCCTCGTAACGGACTAGTCGAGGAGTTGCCCGGTGCAGCGCTCCGGCAGCTGTTCCAGGGCACGAGCGCGTGCGGCACCCGTGCCCTGGCGGGCGGTGCGCATCAGTTCCGCTCGTACGGACGGGTCCTCGCCGCATCTGTACAGCAGGGTGCGGGCGCGTCCCCAGACGGCGCTGTCAAGGTCACCGAGCAGGGCGGCCAGAGCGGTGACGTCCCCGGGGGCGCCCAGTGCTGCCAGTCCGTCCAGGGCGTTGATCCGCACATGGTGGTCCGGGTCGGCCAGCAGCCGGGCGAAGGCCTGGACGGCGGCCGGTCCGTCGAGTTCCAGACGCGTGGCGGCGACGCAGGCCCTGCGCCGGACGTCCGGATCCGGTTCGCGCATCAGCAGGGGCAGGACCTCTGCGCCGGCCTCCGGGACACCGAGCCGGCCCAGGGCGAGGCGGCGGCCGCGCGCACGGAGGGGGCGGGGTCGCCGGCCGCTTCGACGAGTACACGGGCGTGCCCCGTCCGGCCGATCCGCCCCAGCCCCTTCAGCGCCGCAGCGCGCCGCTCCGGGTCCCGCTGCGCCGACTCCCGCAGGAGGAACGCGATCTGATGGTCCAACCCCATGGCCACCTCCCGGAGAGACAGACCGTCGTAGGGCGGGAAGGTCGCCGGTGTCCGGGGTCGGCGCGATCGGCTGGGGGATCACCCGGTGGACGGTGGGGGCTTGGTGTCCGGGCCGGATTCCGGGACCGTCGTGATGCGAGCCGGGTCATCGGTGCTCCGCGGGGGCGGGGTCGGGTGATCTCGTGGAGGTCCGGGCCAGGAATGATCCGGAGCCGCTTCCCCCGCCACGCGGTGGCGGGGGAAGCGGCTCCCGGTGAGGCGCCGGCTCAGGACGACTGGGCGCTCTGGTACAGGTTCTGGGCGTCCGCGCCGAAGTACGGGCCGTACATGGAGTTCGGCAGGAAGTTGTACTTGAAGCTGTTCACCGAGGACTGCAGGCCGGTCCCGGTGGCCTCGCTGAACTGGGTGAACCAGGGGCCGCCGCTGGAGCCGCCGGTCATGTTGCAGCTCAGCCCGTGGTCGTTGGACAGCAGGAAGTCGCGGGTGGTGGTGCCGCTGCAGTAGATGAACTTCTCGCCGTCGTACGGTGCCGCGGCCGGGAAGCCGAAGGAGTACATGGCCTTGTTGTAACCGGTGTTGAAGGCCAGTCCCTGCCCGCCGACGACGTCGGTCAGCTTCTTCCCGTCCAGCGGGGCGACCACGGCCGCGCCGATGTCGTAGTTGATGTCCTCACTGGCCGTCCACTGCGGCGTGGACAGGGTCTTGGAGGCGGTCCAGGTGCCGTACGGGCGCTGCCCGTCGTGGTAGCCGGGCACGAAGACCCAGTTGGTGTGCCAGGCGCCCTGCATCTTCACGCAGTGACCTGCGGTGATCACGGTGCTCTTGTTGGCGCTGGTGACGGCGTTGCCGGAGCAGGACGCGGTGCGG
Organism: Streptomyces sp. NPDC013187; assembly: GCF_042899705.1. Classification (NCBI taxonomy): domain Bacteria; kingdom Bacillati; phylum Actinomycetota; class Actinomycetes; order Kitasatosporales; family Streptomycetaceae; genus Streptomyces; species Streptomyces sp. NPDC013187. Next base: position 199,581 of record NZ_JBIBAF010000011.1, read on the forward strand.
CCCTGGTAGCTGAAGAACACCCGTCCCGCGGTCTTGGTCACCGCTCCCCCGCCGGACCAGGGGCCGCCGCCGTGCGGGAAGGCCAGCGGACCCGCGGCGGAGGCGGGCGCGCTGGGGGCCACGACCGTCGCCTTGCCCTTGCGGAGTGTCGGCGCCTTGACGTCGGAGCGGTCGACGGTCAGCAGGTCGAGCGGGGTGGCCTCGCGCATCCGCTGCGGGGTCCAGAAGGCCAGGGCGCGTTCCTGCGCCGAAACGGTCATCACGCCTGGGTCCGGTGCCGCGCTCGCGGGTGTGGCGGTCACGCCGGTCGCCAGGAGCGCGGCGACGCCGGCGAGCGCGCCGAGGACGGAATGGCGGACGCGGGTACTGCCGCCGGACGGGTACGGGCTGCGGGGTCGGCCTATCACGCGGTCTCCTTCTGCTGTGGGGGCCGGGCGGCGGGAAGCCCGCCCACCCGGTCAGGCAGGGGTGTCACTGCGGACGGTCAGGGGGCAGCGTGCCACCAGGAGGCCGATATGGACAGGTGCATGTCATGACGTTGGCCGAAAAACCACGCGCTCACCGCGCCGAGCGCGACCTGTGGGCACAGAAGAACCCGGCCTCACCGGGGAGGCCGGGTTCGGGGTGCCGCTGATGTCAGAAGAGTGCGGCCGGTGTCAGAGGACGGGGCCGGCGCCGCCGGTGCTGCCGGGGCCGCCCGGCTCGACGCGGCCGCGCCATGCGCCGGATTCGACTCCGCGCTCCTCGATGTACTGCTTGAAGCGCTTCATGTCGCCCTTCACCCGGCGGTCGATCGTGCCCATCATGTCCGCCGCCTTCTCCACCGCACCACTGGGCTCGACGTCCATCACGAGCTCCACCCTGGTGTGGGTGTCGTCGAGACGCTCGAAGCGGACGGATCCCCTCTGGTGGGTGTCTCCGCTCGTCGTGCGCCACGTGACCCGCTCGTCGGCCAGCTGGTCGACGATCTCGGTGTCGAATTCGCGCCGTACCCCACCGATCTTGGTGGTCCAGTGGTTGTGGCGGTCGTCCAGCTGCCTGACCTCCTCGACGCCCTCCATGAAGTTCGGGAACTCCTCGAACTGCGTCCACTGGTTGTAGGCGGTGTGGACGGGAACGTCGACTTCCACGGTTTCCTTGATGGTGCTCATCTGGCTGCCTCCGTATTCACTGATCGACTGCGGGAGGCCCATCGGCCCACTCAGCTCCGGGCCCGTGGAGGCCGAGTACCCGGGATGCTCCGGTTGCCACATCGGAGGTGATCAGTGACCGCCGTCCGGGCGCGTGCCCGAACCGTCCGGCCGCCGGGTTCAGAACCGGTCGTGCTGCTGCGGCTGCCCGGACACCTGGCCGCTCGGCCCGTTGGCGCTCTGGGTCTGCAGCTGCTCCGCCTGCTCCTTCGTCACCTTCTGTTCCGCGCCGCAGAAGGTGCACTGCGTCAGATACTTCGTCGAGATCGGGAACAGCGGGACGAAGAACAGGGTGAACTTCGTGACGCGCTTCCTGAGCGTGTGGGCGGCGGGGTTTCCGCACTGGCCGCACACCAGCGTCAGTATCGCCAGTTGGTAGAGATATCCCTTGGTGCCGAAGATGATCACGTGTCGGTCCTTCCCGGTCGGATCTTCCTCCAGTGTCCTGTATCGCGGGCACGTCGGGGGCGCGGGCCCCTCATTCGTGTGGAGCACCCGGCGCGGGCTGATCCAGTCGGGTGACGTCGCAGGCGGTGGTTCGGTGCGAACGGCCCGGAGGGCGCGTCGAGGGCCGCCGAGCAGCTGCTTCCGGACTCCGGGCCCCGCAACCTGCGCGAAAGACGGCGTGCACGGCCCGGGGCCGTGTGAGAGTGGCCCGGGCCGTGCTGTGTCCGGGGTCAGCCGGACAGGGCCGTCAGCACCACGGACTTGGCCTCCTCCTGGACCCGGCCGAGGTGGTCCGGGCCGAGGAACGACTCGGCATAGATCTTGTAGACGTCCTCGGTGCCCGAGGGGCGGGCCGCGAACCAGGCGTTGTCCGTGGTCACCTTGATGCCGCCGATGGACGCGCCGTTCCCGGGAGCCTCGGTGAGCACCGCGGTGACCGCGTCCCCGGCCAGGGTGTCGGCCGTGACCTGGGCCGGGGAGAGCTTGGCGAGCAGGGCCTTCTCCTCGCGGGTCGCGGGGGCGTCGATGCGCGCGTACGCCGGTTCGCCGAAGCGGGCGGTGAGGGCCGCGTAGTGCTCGGAGGGGGTCTTCCCGGTAACCGCCGTGATCTCGGAGGCGAGCAGGGCGAGCAGGATGCCGTCCTTGTCGGTGGTCCACACGGAGCCGTCCCGGCGCAGGAAGGACGCCCCGGCCGACTCCTCCCCGCCGAAGCCGATGGTCCCGCCCGCCAGTCCGTCCACGAACCACTTGAAGCCGACGGGCACCTCGACCAGCTCGCGCCCCAGGTCGGCGGCGACCCGGTCGATCATGGCGGAGGAGACCAGGGTCTTGCCGATGCCCGTGGTGGCCGGCCAGCGGTCGCGGTGGGCGTAGAGGTAGGAGATGGCGACGGCCAGGTAGTGGTTGGGGTTCATCAGGCCCGCGTCCGGGGTGACGATGCCGTGCCGGTCGGCGTCGGCGTCGTTGCCCGTGGAGATCCGGAAGCGGTCGCGCTGCTCGATGAGCGAGGCCATCGCGTACGGCGACGAGCAGTCCATGCGGATCTTCCCGTCCCAGTCCAGCGTCATGAACCGCCAGGTGGGGTCGGTGTGCGGGTTGACCACGGTCAGGTCGAGGCCGTGCTGTTCGGCGATGCGGCCCCAGTACGCGACCGACGCCCCGCCGAGCGGGTCGGCCCCGATGCGCACGCCCGCCGTACGGATCGCGTCCAGGTCGAGCACGCCGGGCAGGTCGGTGACGTAGGTGCCGAGGAAGTCGTAGCGGCCGGTGGTGGAGGCGGCGAGGGCGCGGGCGTAGGGGACGCGCCGTACGTCCTTCAGGCCGCCGCGGATGATCTCGTTCGCCCGGTCCTGGATCCAGGAGGTCGCGTCGGAGGCGGCGGGGCCCCCGCTGGGCGGGTTGTACTTGAACCCGCCGTCGGCGGGCGGGTTGTGGGAGGGCGTGACGACGACGCCGTCCGCGAGGCCGGTGGTGCGGCCGCGGTTGTGGGTGAGAATGGCGTGCGAGACGGCCGGGGTCGGTGTGTAGCCGTCCGCGTCGTCGATGAGCACGGTCACCTCGTTGGCGGCGAACACCTCCAGGGCGGTGACGCGCGCGGGCTCGGACAGGGCGTGGGTGTCGGCGCCCAGGAAGAGGGGGCCGTCGATTCCCTGCCCGGCCCGGTACTCGCAGATGGCCTGGCTGGTCGCGGCGATGTGGTCGTCGTTGAACGCGTTCGCCAGGGACGAGCCGCGGTGTCCTGAGGTCCCGAACGTGACGCGCTGGCCCGGGTCGTCCAGGTCGGGGCGGCGCGCGTAGTACGCGGTGACCAGCCGAGCGACGTCGACGAGATCCTCGGGTCCGGCCGGACTTCCCGCTCGCTCGTGCTGCATGGGCCCGCTCCTCCGCATGGGTTGATCCTTCGTGTGCGGTCCCATCCTTTCTCGTCACGGCGGGGCCGCGCGAGGGGCGCGCCCCGGCGAGGGTCGGATGTGCGCCAGGCCACGCGGGTGGGGGCGGCTCGGATCACGAGGAAGGCGGCGCCACGGACCACCGGACCACCCGGTGGTCCGTGGCGCCGCCTGCTCCCCCCGTGCCGGCACGTCCATCGCGCCGGCCCTGCTCAGATCCGCCCGCCGGTGAGTCGGGTGAGGGGGCCGTGCGCGCCGCGTTCGGCACGGCGGCCGACGGCGTAGGACGCCGCGCTCAGGGCGGTCAGGCCCGCTCCGACGCCCGCGGCCACGAACTTGCGGTGGGCGATGACCGTCCAGGCCGTCTTCGCCGTGGTGGCGACGTGCCCGGAGGCCGTGACGACCGCCTGGCGGCCCGCCTCGACGCCCTTGGCCGCGGTCTGTGCGGCCGCCTTCGCCGTCTCGGTGGAGCGCTCCGCTCCGGACTTGGCGGCTGACGCCGCCTCATTGGCCTTGCCCGCGGCGCCCTTCGCCGCCTGGGACGCCGACGCGGTGGCCTTGTCCGCCGTGCCGCGGGCCTTGGACTCGGCGGTCCGTACGGTGGTCGCCTTGTGATTCGCGCGCTTGTTCTCTTCAGTCATGGACACCGACTTGCCTCTGACTCCGGCGGCAAACACATTCGGTCGCGCACCGACCGGGCGGAGGTGTGCCTGAGCACCGCGCCGGAGGGGTAGGCGCACTACACAGGCAAGCGACATCACCACAGGAAGGAAGGTGCGTCATGGCCGGAATGCTGAATCGCATCAAGGAGTTCGCCAAGAGCCCGCAGGGACGGCGGGCCGCGGAGCAGGCACGCCGGGCCGCGGCCGACCCCCGCAAGCGGGCCCAGGCCCAGCGTCTGCTCGGCAGGCTCAAGGGCCGCCGCCACTGACGGGTCCCCGTCTCCAACTCCTCGGACCCACAGGTGTGTTCATGTCCGGCTTGGGCACTTGAGCCGCACCACACATGCCTGAGAGGGGCTGGTTCGATGAGCAGGGCGGGAAACGGCAGGCGGGTCTGTGCCTTAGGCGTCGCCGGAGTCCTGGCCGGGACGATGCTGGTCGGCTGCGGCGACGACGACCCGGGCGACGGTGCGCAGGACACCACGGCGAAATCCGGCGGCGGCGCCCGGGCACAGGGGACGCAGGCGGTGCGCTCGGCCTACGACAGGACGGCCGAGGAGGACACCGCCAAGGTCAAACTGCGCGTGCGGACCTCGACCCAGGGCGCCTCGCAGACCGCGAACGGGCAGGGCGTCGTGGACCTGGACGACGGCGACAGCGTCATGACGCTCACGGTCCAGGGGCAGCGGGTCGAGCAACGGGTGATCGACCAGGTCCTGTACCAGAAGCTGCCCAAGGGGCAGGCGCCGGGAGGCAAGCCCTGGATCAAGATCGACCTGGGGAAGGTCATCGCGCAGCAGGGCGCCGGTGACGGGTCCATGAGCGATCCGGCCCAGTCCGCCGCGTACGCCAAGGCGATCAGCGACAAGGACGTGACCGAGAAGGGCAAGGCCACGGTCAACGGCGTGGAGACCACGCACTACCGCGTCTCCCTCGACGTCGCCGATCTTCCCAACGGCGACACCCTGCGCAAGCAGGTCGGTCCGACCCTGCCGATGGACGTCTGGCTGGACGACGAGGGCCGGATGCGCCGTCAGCAGCTCGACATGACCGTCAAGACCCCGGAGGCGACGCAGCGGTCGTCCTCCGGAGCCTCGTCCGCGCCCGAGAAGGTCACGGTGCGCACGGTCATGGACTTCACCGACTTCGGTACCGAGGTGGAGGCGGACGAGCCTCCGGCCGGACAGGTCACCGACATGACCGGCAAGGCCCTCGAGCAGGGCAAGCGGCAGAGCTGACCGGTCACCCCACCGCACGGCCGCGGAGACGTCGTACGAGGTCGTCCGCGGCCTGCGGCCACTCGGGGTGCTCGAAGGCGAAGCCCGCTTCGAGCAGGCGGCCGGGGACGACACGGCGGCTCTTCAGCAGCAGTTCGGTGTCCGAGCGCAGGACGAACACGCCGAGCTCCGCCATCCAGCGGGTCGCGGGCAGGCCCCCGGGGATGCCCGACGCGGCCCGCAGGGGCGCGCATGAAGGCGCGCTGCGGCACGGGGCCCGGGGCGGCGAGGTTGACCGGGCCCTCGATGTCGTCCCGGGCGACGAGGGCTCATCACCATGGCGGCGCGCAGGGCCCCCTTTCGGGTGTGCGGGTGTCCGCGGCCTCCAGCTCGCGCTCCCAGGACTTGGCGATGTCGACGCTGTAGCCCCAGCAGCCGGGGACATCGGGTTCGGTGCCGCCGATCACGCCGGTGGCCTCGTCGTTGGCCGCGTCGAAGCGGTGCGCGTAGACGGTCGCGGCGCTCATCTGCAGCCAGAGCCGGGGCGGTTCACCCGCCGCGGCGATCGCCTCGCCCACGACCCGGGCGGAGTGGACCCGCGAGTCCATCAACTGCCGGAGGTCGGCGGGCGTGTAGCGGCAGTTCACGCTCCGGCCGGCCAGGTTGACCACGACATCACAGCCGTCGATCTCGGCCGCCCAGGGTCCCTGGGTCGCGCCGTCCCACTGCCACCGGGCATCACGAACTTCATGAAGGTCTCCCCCTCGATGGGTGAGAGCGACCCCAGCTCACATTGGAACGCGTTCAAAGGGAGGCAGGCCTTAACCTGGGCAGATCCGCCATCGGGCAAGATGGGACCCATGAGCGTAGTCAAGATCAACGTGCTGACCGTGCCCGCCGAGCAGCGGGAGACACTGGAGAAGCGGTTCGCGTCCCGGGCGCACGCAGTGGAGAACTCCGACGGGTTCGAGTGGTTCGAGCTGCTCCGCCCGGTGGAGGGCACCGACACCTACCTCGTCTACACCCGTTGGCGTGACGAGGCGTCGTTCCAGGCCTGGATGGAGGGGCCGATGAAGAGCGCGCACCAGGGCGGCGGTGAGGGCGGCGAACGCCCGAAGCCCGCGGCGAGCGGCTCGACGCTGTGGTCCTTCGAGGTGGTGCAGCAGGCCGGGCCGAAGGGGGCGTGACCGACGGCGTGACGCAGGAGGTCCCCCATGCCGCGTGGCACGGGGGACCTCCTGCGTGAGCGCCGTGTGGGCGCTCAGGTGTGCCGGGAACGCGTGGGGACGGCGGTGCGGCCGACCGCGGCCGCCAGCTTCCGCAGCCGGCGCCAGTCGAGGCGCGGGGGCGCCTCCGGCACCCCCGGACGATCGCGGGGCACGCGGACGCGCAGGGCGCGGCGTGCGATGCGGCAGTGGACGGGGGCGGGCATGGTGAGCGCCTCACCGTCGAGGCCGACCTCCAGCTCCGCCTGGTCGGCGTCGACGACGACGCGCTGGGCGGTGAGCACCGTGAGCCCCTCCGGGCGCGGCGACAGCAGCAGCTCGGCCGCTTCCACGGCGCTGTCCACCCGGACGGCGAGCACGCCCAGCCGCCCGGAGTTGAGCCGCTCGCGCCGGCCGAAGCCGAAGGGGTCGTCCATGCGGTAGGCGTTGTTGCTGACCAGGACCGCCTGCGGGTCGGCGACGGTGATGCCGTCGGCGGTGGCCGTCAGACGCGGACCGCTCTGCCGGCTGAGCAGGTCGGGAAGGCGCTCCAGGGCGGCGCCCACCTTGCCCTCACGGTAGCCGGGGCTCTGCACGACGGCCCCGTACACGCCGAAGGAGGCGTTGTTGACGAACGGGCGGTCGTCGGCGAACCCGAGGTCGACGCGGAGTTCGACACCGTCGGTGAGGGCGTCGAGGCAGGTGGCGGGGTCGTCCCGGTCCAGACCCAGGTCCATGGCGAAGTGGTTGCGCGTACCGGCGGCGATGACGAGGAACGGCAGTCCGTGTTCCGCGGCGACGGCGGCGACCAGGGCCTGGGTGCCGTCGCCGCCCGCCACGCCCAGGAGGTCGGCACCGTCGGCAACGGCGGCTTTGGCCAGGGCCGTGACGTCCTGGTGCTGGTCCGGGTCGAGCAGCACGACCTGGGCGCCCAACGCCTCGGCCTTCTCCTGCAGGTTGAACCTCTCGACCTTGCCGCCGCCCGAGCGCGGGTTGAGCAGCAGGAAGGGGCGCAGTGGCGGCGGTGTGCGGTACTCCTTGACCCGTACGGCCCGCAGGCCCGTGCTGCGCAGGGCGTAGCGGCCGCTCCAGACCGCCCCGCACCACAGGAGCAGGGACAGGAAGACCACCCAGAGCAGATTCGCTGCGGCGAAGAGGGTGATGAGGCTTATGGGCGCGGCGACGGCCAGCGCGGCCGACGCGATTCGGACCACTCCCCGCCGGGACAGGACCCACCAGAGCGCGGCCGCGGTCACGGCCAGTCCCGCGAGGCCCGCCACGAGCAGCAGCAGCCCTCGCAGGCCTCCGGAGACGAGCGGCAGCAAGGCCGCCAGCGCGGCCGCGGCCAGGGCGCCCCGGGCGGCCCATCTCTGCCGGCGGTGAAACCGCTCGTCCATCGCCGATCCCATGTCGTCCCTCCGCTCGAAGGCCGGCGCGGGCGGGCCCTGAAGACCGCTCCCCGCCGTGACCATGGTGCCCGCCGACGCGTCGGCACCACCACCGTCTTCCTGGACGGCTCCCCCACCGCCGGTCACGTCGGACGTGAAGATCCCGGGGGCGGAGCCACCGGTAGCGTACGCGGCCCTTCGGGCGCGGTTCCGCGCACCGGGCCACATCGGCAGCTTCACCCACCTTCCTTCGGCCTCCCACCGCTTGACCTGGTGAGTCTCATTACGCAACTCTTTGGCGACAGTCCTTGTCGACGAGGAGGCCGACACGCGATGGAGTGGACGGGCGCACGGTACGCGGACCAACCGACGGTCGAGGCGACGACTTGGGTCGCGGCCCCGCCGGGGAGGGTGTGGGCGCTGGTGTCGGATGTGACGCGGATGCCCGAGATGAGCGACGAACTGCAGTCCGTGCGGTGGGCCGGGGATGCGGCCGGGCCGGTCGTAGGGGCCCGATTCGTCGGCCGGAGCCGGCACGAGCAGTTCGGCGAGTGGGAGACGACCTCGACGGTGGTCACGTGCGATCCGGAGCGGGTGTTCGCCTGGGCGGTCGGGGATCCGGCGGAGCCGAGCGCGATGTGGCGGTTCGCACTGGAGCCGAGGAACGGCGGGACCGAGCTGTCGCAGTGGATGCGGATGGGGCCGGGGCGCTCGGGGCTGTCGTTCGCGATCGACGCCATGCCGGAGAAGGAGCAGAAGATCGTGTTCGTACGGCTGCGGGAGTTCGAGCGGGGCATGACCGCCACGCTGGAGCACATCAAGCACCGGCTGGAGGCGTGATGCGCGCGGCGACGACCGTCGAGGCGGCGGCTCTGGGCTCTTGGTCCCGGCAGGCCGATTTCGTCGTGGAGGCGGAGAAACTGGGGCTCGACGTCTGCTGGGTGGCCGAGGCCTGGGGCTCGGACGCCCCGTCCGCCCTGGGCTTCTACGCGGCCCGCACGGAGCGGATGCTGCTCGGTTCCGGGGTCATGCAGGTCGGCACCCGCACGCCGGTCGCCCTCGCACAGACGGCGATCACCCTGTCGAACCTGTCCGGAGGGCGGTTCCTGCTGGGGCTCGGCCCGTCCGGTCCGCAGGTGATGGAGGGCTTGCACGGGGTGCCGTTCGTCCGTCCCCTGGCGCGGGTGCGCGAGACGGTGGAGATCCTGCGGCAGGTGGTCGCCGGGGACAAGATCGCCTACTCGGGCTCCGAGTTCGGTATCCCGCTGCCCGGCGGGGAGGCGGTGCCGATGCGTCTGTCCATGCGCGCCGAGCACCCCGTTCCCGTCTACCTGGCGGCTCTGTCGCCCGCCATGCTGCGGCTGACCGGCCGGGTCGCGGACGGCTGGCTCGGTACCAGCTTCGTCCCCGAGGGGGCCGCTAAGGCCTATTTCGCTCCCCTGGACGAGGGTCTGGCCGCCGCCGGCCGTGAGCGCGCCGACTTCGACGTCTGCCAGGGCGCCGAGGTCGCGTTCGCCCGGGACGAGGAGGCGCTGGCCGCCATGGTCGCGGGCCGGAAGAAGGAACTCGCCTTCAGCCTGGGCGGTATGGGTTCCGCCTCGACCAACTTCTACAACCGGGCCTACAGCCGCCAGGGCTGGGCCGAGGTCGCGGCCGAGGTCCGGCGGCGCTGGCAGGCGGGCGACCGGGACGGTGCGGCCGGCCTCGTCACCGACGAGATGGTGCTGGCCACCACGCTCATCGGCACGGAGGAGATGGTGCGGCGGCGCCTGCGCGTGTGGTGCGACGCCGGTGTGGACACGGTCCGTCTCTACCCGGCCGGAGAAACCCTCGACGACCGGCTCGACACGCTCGGCAGGGCGATCGAGCTGGTCCACGAGACCGAGGCCACCGGGGCGGAGGCCACCGGGGCGGGCGGGTAGGCTCCCCTGGCTGATCACCGGCCGACACGACCGACAGGGGGGCTCCGTGCGGGCCATGGCTACGTTGACGACGTCCACGCTCTGGCTGCTGGCGGGGGCGGCCCTGGCCGGGTGCGGAGCCGGCGGCTCCGGCGAGGACAGATCCGCGGGCGAGATCCTCGACGAGGCCAACGCGAGGATGCGGAAGCTGGACACCGTCACCGTGGACATCACCAACCGCACCACGAGCGGCGACACGGTCACCAGCCACCTGGTGACCGACCTGGACGGCCGGTGCAGGTCCAAGACCACCTGGTCCGGGGGTGGCGCCCTGGAGCAGATCCGTCTGGGCAAGACCGACTACGTCCGCCCGAACCGGGCCTATCTGCAGAAGTGGAAGAACGAGCCCGGCGTCACCGGTGAGCAGAAGCTGTGGGTGAGGACACCGGTCGACCCGGCCTCCAGGGGCGGCGACGGTCTCACCTCCTGCACCCGGCCCTTCGACTCGTTCGGCACGGCGAAGAAGGGCGGATCCGCGCGCGTCGGGGACACGAAGGCCATCGAACTGATCGTCACCGACAAGGCGGACAAGAAAGGGACGTACACGTTCTACGTGGCCGACGAAGGCGAACCGTATCTGCTGAAGACGGTGTACAAGAGCGCCGCGCAGCACACCACCACGTCGTTCAGCGGCTTCGACGAGCCTCTGGACCTGCGGGCGCCGAAGCCCGGTGAGGTGCTGGGCGTCGGCGGCTGAGCCCCCGTCAGGAGGCAGCGCTTTCCGTTGGATTTCCGGCGGCAACCGGCCGGGAGGGACGAATCGTCACACCAGGGCTTGACGGGGCGGAGCAGGGCTCGGCCTACTGGAAGCGCAGCCGGCCGTGTCGGGGGTCTGGTCCGGTGCGGCCCCTGGGGCCGAGTCCACTCCGTTCTCCCCCGCCGGAACGCAGGTCAGGGGTCTGATGGTGCGGCGACGTTGGGCAGCGGTGGTGGGCCTGATGGCCTGCCTGCTGTTGCTGCAACTCGTCGCTCCGGGGCTCGCGGGCGACGGGCGTCCGGCCGTGACGGTCGCGGCGGCGGTGGACGCGACGGCTGCGGGCGCCGCTTCGAGCGCCGCGACCGAAGAGGCCGGAGAGTCGTGTCCGTGTGAGGACGAGCCGTCGGTTCGGCAGCTCGCGGCGCGCACGCCGCGGGCCGCGGGGGCGGCAGGGGTGGACCCGGTGGTGACCGGCGTGGCCGTGGCGGGCCGAGGCGGTACGGATGTGCGTGCGGCGGCAATGAGCCCGTGTCCGGGGGCGGTCGGATCCGTCCCGAGCGCCGAACGGTTGCAGACGTTCCGCTGCTGAGCGACGGCAGTACCGACAACGGCCTGCGCCGTGCGGCCTGAGTACTGCCCTGGTGCCGAAGCGCGGTGATGTGCAGGCCTTCGTGTGTCCCCATGCCGATGACACAGGAGGCAGAGTTGCCTGGAAAGCGCGTTCTCGTTCTGAGGCCGGACGAACTCGGCCCGAACGACCAGAAGATGTGGCGGGAGATACGGACGGAGTGCGGCGCACCGGCGAATCCCTTTCTCGACCCGGCGTTCACCGTGGCGGTGGGGCGGGTCAGGCCGGGGGCCAGAGTGGCGGTGCTGCTGGACGACGGGTCCCCGGTGGGGTTCTTCCCGTACGAGACGGGGGTGCTGGGGCGGGGGCGGGCCATCGGGCTGGGGGTGTCCGACAGTCAGGGGGCCGTGTTACGCCCCGGGATCACGCTGGACGCCCGGCGGTTGCTGCGGGTCTGCGGGCTGTCGTCCTTCGAGTTCGACAACCTCGAAGCCGGTCAGGGGGTGTTCGTGCCGCACGCGGTCGAGGAACTCGCCTCCCCGGTCGTCGACATCGGTGCGGGCTTCGCGGCGTACACGGAACATCTGCGGGCGCAGTCGCCGGGTTTCCTCAGACAGACCCGGGCCAAGGAGCGCAGGCTGGCCCGGCAGGTCGGCGAGGTACGGTTCGTGTACGACGCCCGGGACCCGGCGGCGCTGCGGGCGCTGATGGAGTGGAAGTCGGCGCAGTACCGGCGGACCGGCCGGCGGGACCGGTTCGCGCAGGAGTGGATCACCCGGCTGGTGGCGCTGCTCGGGGAGAGCGAGGAGCCGGAGTGCCGCGGCGTGCTGTCCGTCCTGTACGCCGCCGGACGGCCCGTCGCCGCGCACCTGGGGCTGCGCTCGCGCACGGTGCTGTCCTGGTGGTTCCCGGCGTACGACCGCGCGTACGCCAAGTACTCCCCCGGCCTCCTCCTGCAGTTGCGGATGCTGGAGGCCGCCGCGGCCGACGGCATCGAGACCGTCGACCTGGGCAGCGGCCCGGCTCGCTACAAGGAGTCGCTCAAGACCCGTGACCTGCGGGTGTACGAAGGGGCGGTGGTGCGGCCGGTGCCGGGCGGAGCCGTCCACTGGCTGGGCCGCGAGCCCGCCCGGGCCGCCCGTCGCTTCGTACGCGGCCGGCCCCGGCTGGCCGGTGCGGCGGCCCGGACACTCGAGGAACTGGGCCGGTTGCGCGGCAGCTGAGGCCGCCCCGGCCCGGACCTGGGCGCCCGGCCCCTGAGAGCCGGGCGCCGTGCGGTCGGCCCGTGGCCGTCAGCCCATGGGCGTCGGCCCGTGGGCCGTCAGCCCGTGGGCCGTCAGCCCGTGGGCCGTCAGCCCGTGGGCGTCGGCCCGTGGGCCGTCAGCCCGTGGCGGTCCAGCTGTGGGCGACGTCCACGACGACACGGTCGTCCAGCTGCTGCACCCGGAAGGGCAGCCGCGCGCGGACGCCGAGACCGATCTGGGTCTGCCCCTCGAAGCTGCCGGCGAACCGGGTGTCCCGGAAGGTGCGGTAGCCGGTGAGGTCCACGCCCGGCAGGGGGCGCGCCACCCGGCCGGGATACGTGGCCGCGCCGGTCTCCGGGTCGTACGCGGGCGCGGTCACCCGCACCTCGAGCACGGCGCCGCCGGCCACGGCGATGTAGCGGCCCGAGCCGTCCTGGTAGAGCTTGTCGACGTACTGGACGGTGTAGCCGACGCCGCTGCCCGCGCCGGGCACGTCGATGACCATCCGGTCGTAGCAGGTGTGGCGACCGGTCCTGACGTCGGTCATCGGTGCGACGCCGACGCCGGCGTCGGTCTTGGCGAGGCTGCCCCAGCCGGTCGGACACGCCGTGGCCCGGGTGGTGGACTGCGGGCCTGCCACCGGTGCCGCGCCGGCCGGGACAGCCGCCACACCCACCGTGGCGCCGACGAGTGCGAGAGTCGCGCATGCTCTTCTGATTCGTACCATTGCCGCCCCCGAGGCTTGCATGTGGTTGATGCAGGAGGAGACGGCCGGGGCGGCCGAAAGGTTGCACTTGCCGCGCCGGAGCGCCGACCATGGCACATCCTGGTGGGAAGCGATTGGTGTCCGGTGCGTCCGTACCGGGAGGACGCGACATGGATGAGGCAGCCGCCGTACCGGACAGGCCGAGGTCAGCCGCCGGCCGGAACGGGGCTGAGGGCCGGGTCCCGGACGAGGACACGGGCCGGATCGAGGATGCCCTGACGGCCCCGCTGGTGGCGGCCGTGCGGGACCTCGACGGCTACGGCGGGCTGGTCTACCTGCGCTCCCGCGACCGGCGCTCGCTGGTGCTGGCGATGATCACCGGGGTGCCCCGTTCGCTGCTCAAGAGCTGGTGGCGGGTGCCCGTGGGCGGTGCCCTGCCCATGGCGGAGGCCTACCGGCGCGACGAGACGCTGTGGCTGCCGGACGAGCACGCCACCATGGTCCGCTTCCCGCATTTCACGGCCGGGCTCCCCTACCCTTTCGGCTCCGCCTACCAGCCCGTCCGGACCGGCGGCGAGGCGGTCGGCGTGCTGGTCGTGCTGCGCTCGGCGGCCCGGGCCCCGATGGACGGGGAAGCGGTCGGCCTCGCGCTGCGCCCCGCCGAGCGGGCCATGGAGGAGCGCCTCGACCGCCTCGTCGCGAGCCGGCCGGGCGCGAACTCCGCCGCACACCACGTCGAGTACGACGACGAGCCGATCAGCGTGCGGCTGCCCACCTCGGCCGCCCACCCGGTCCGGGTCGGGCTCATCGACTGGGACCTGGACAGCGACCGCTGCACGGCGGACGACGACGCCCTCGCGCTCCTCGGCCTGGACCGGTCTGACTACGGCGGCACCATCGCGGACGTCGAGGCCCGTGTCAGCCCCGACGACCTGCACGAACTGCGCGAGAGCCGGCACGACGCGCTGGCCGACGGCCGGGTCAGGTCCCGGCACTTCCGGGTCCGCGACGAGTCCCGGGGCGAGGAGAAGACCGGCTACCGGCCCGTCGAACTGTGGGGCCATCTCGTGCAGGGCGGCACCGGATCCGCGCGGATCCTCGTGGGCGCCCTCGTCGACGCGGGCGGCGGACTCACCGCCGCCGCAGCGGCCGAGCGGCTGCCCGACGGGCTCTTCTCCCTCGACCAGGACGGCCGCCTGACGTATGCCAACCGTCGCTGCGAGGAACTGCTCGGCTCCGGCCGGGAGGACCTCTTCGGCCGCTACCCGTGGGAGGTGGTCACCTGGCTCCGGGATCCCGCGTACGAGGACCGCTACCGGGCGGCGATGCTGTCGCAGGAGCAGGTCTCCTTCCTGGTCCGGCGGCCCGACGGGAACTGGCTGAGTTTCGTGCTGTACCCGGACGTGCACGGGCTGACCGGCCGGGTCTTCCCGACCGGGCCGCCCACGGGGGCCGAGCAGGGGCCGGAAGCCGGTTCCGGCGCCGCCGAGGGTCTCGACGCCGTCGCGCCGCCGCCCGCACCGGTGGCGGCCGCGCGGGCCGGAGCGCTCTACCACGTGGTGCAGATGGCGAGCGTGCTCACCGAGGCGGTCACCGTGCAGGACGTCTGCCGGGCCGTGTCGGAGCAGTTGCTGCCCGCCTTCGGCGCCCGGGAACTGGCCCTTTACACCGTCCGCGACGGCCGGATGTACCTGCTGTGGGAGTCGGGGTACCCGGAGGGCTTCCTCACCCCGTTCGAGGGCGTCACCCTCGACACACAGCTGCCCGGAGTCCACGCGCTGACCACGCGGCTCCCCCTGTTCTTCGAGTCGCCCGAGGAACTCTCCCTCGCCTACCCGGGCATCACCCTGGACCGCATGCAGGCCTGGTCGTTCCTGCCGCTGATCGCCTCCGGTCGCTCCGTAGGGTCCTGCATCCTCGGCTGGGACGCCCCGCACCGGTTCACCCCGGACGAGCGGTCCGCCCTCACCGCGCTGAGCGGCCTGGCCGCCCAGGCGATGGAACGAGCGCGGCTGTACGACTCGGAGTCCGCCGTCGCCCGTGGCCTCCAGGAGGGACTCCTGCCGCACCGGCTGCCCGCCGTCGAGGGCCTGCGCACCACCGGCCGCTATCTGCCCGGCACGCAGGGCATGGCGATCGGCGGGGACTGGTACGACGTGATCACCACCGGGCGTGGCGTGGCCCTGGTCATCGGGGACGTCGAAGGTCACAGTGTCGGCGCCGCAGCGGTGATGGGGCAGTTGCGCAGCGCGGTGCACGCCTTCGCGGCGAGCGAGCGCCCGCCGCAGGTGGTCATCACGCACACCAACCGGTTGCTGAGCGAGCTGGAGTCGGACGTCTTCGCCACCTGCTGCTACATCGAACTCGACCCGGCCACCGGACGAGCCCTCGCCGTGCGGGCCGGCCATCCCCCGCCGCTGCTGCGCCACCCCGACGGGCGGGCCGAATCACTGGATCTCGCGGGCGGCGTCATGCTGGGGGTGCAGCCCGACTCGGTGTACCCCGTCACCGCGCTCACCCTGGCCCCCGGCAGCGTGCTCGCCCTGTACACCGACGGGTTGGTCGAGCGGCCCGGCAGCGACATCGAGTCGGGCATCGAGGCGGTCCGCCGCCGTCTGTCCGAGACCCCGGCGGACTCGGTGGAGCACCTCGCCGACCGGCTGGTGGGCACGGCCCGGCAGGCCCGGGAGCGGCCGGACGACGTGGCTCTGCTGCTCACGGCGTACCGGTGACCACGGTTCCTCCTACCCCCAGGCAGGCCTCCCCGGCACCCGGCCGAAGGGACGAACGGGCGAACGAAGCGGCACGGAGTACGGTGGTCGGGACCGGCGAGCAGGACGGTGGTTGCGGTGGAGTGGCAGCGGTACGCCGAGCAGATGGCGCGGCTCGCCCGGGAACTGGGCGCGCAGGATTCGGTCCAGGCGACGCTGGACGCGATCTCGTCGTCGGCGGTGAAGGTGATCGACGGCTGTGACGCCGCCGGGATCCTGGCGGTCTCGAAGGGCCGGGCCGTGACCCTCTCCGTGTGCGGTGACATGGTCGCGGAGTCGGACCGGTTGCAGGGCGAGTTCGGTGAGGGGCCGTGCTTCGACGCCGCGCGTCGCGTGGACGGGGAGCGGCTGTTCCGGATCGCCGACATGACCCGGCCGCAGCCGTCCTGGCCGCGGTACAGCCGGGCGGCCCGCGACCTCGGGATCGGCAGCATGACCGGTGTCCTGCTCTACACGCACGAAGAGGACTTCGGGGCGCTGAACCTCTACTCGCGCCGTCCCGGGGCCTTCGGCGAGGACATCGAGGCCGCGGGCTGGCTGCTCGCCTCCCATGCCGCGGTGGCGCTGGCCACGGCCCGTACCGTCGACCAGCTGGAGCACGCGCTGGAGACCCGGCATGCCATCGGTGAGGCCATGGGGATCCTGATGGAACGCCACCGGCTGAGCGAGGACGAGGCCTTCGGTGTGCTGCGGCGCATCTCCCAGAACCACAACCTCAAGTTGCGCGACGTGGCCCGGCGGGTCACGGCCGCTTCCCCGGACCGGGGTTGACGTCTCACGCCCGACCGTCGCCCAGCCGGGAGGCGCGCAGGAGGAGCACCGCGATGTCGTCGGCGTGCTGTCCGGTGGGGGTGGTGTGGCGGACGAGCCGGTCGATGAGCCGTTCCAGGTCGTGGCCGTCGGCGGTGTCCAGGTGCGCGGCGAGGTCGGACGTGGTGCGGGTGACGTCGGTGCCGGGGAGTTCGACCAGACCGTCGGTGTAGAGGGCGAGGGTCGTGCCGGGGAGCAGGGGCACGGTGGTGACCGGGTAGTCGGTGCCGGTGTCGATGCCCAGCAACGGGCCGGGCTCGATGTCGAGGACGACCGCGGGGTGCCGGGCGTGGCGCAGCAGCGGCGGCACGTGTCCCGCGCTGGCGAGGGACGCCTGGTGGTCACCCAGGTCGAGGTGGACGAAGAGGCAGGAGACGAGGAGTTCGGAGTCGAGGTCGGCGAGGAGCCGGTTGGTGCGGGCGAGGACCTGGCCGGGTGCCGCGCCGGCGGTGGCGTGGGCGTGGATGGCGGTGCGGACCTGGCCCATGAGGGCGGCGGCGGCGACGCTGTGGCCCTCGACGTCGCCGATCACGGCGGCCGCGGTCGTGTCGTTCAGGCGCAGCACGTCGAAGAAGTCCCCGCCGACCTCGGTGCCGTGCCCGGCGGGCAGGTAGCGGGCCGCGACGTCGAGACCGGGCAGGCGCGGCAGGGCTCGGGGCAGCAGGGCGCGCTGCAGTTCGTGCACGAGCCGGTGTTTGGTGTCGTAGAGCAGGGCGCGGTCGAGGGCCTGGGCGATCAGGCCGGACAGCGAGGTGAGGACGGCGCGTTCGTCGGCGGAGAAGGGGTGCGGCCGGTTGTAGGACAGGATGCAGCAGCCGACCGGCCGGCCGGAGATGATCAGGGGCAGGAACGCCCAGGCCTGCTTGCCGCTGATCTGCGGTGCGCTGGGGTAGCCGGCGGCGAGCTCGCCGGGGTCGGCGAAGAAGGCGGGGGTGCCGCTGGCGAGGACCTGGCCGGCGGGGGTGAGGTCGGTGTCCAGGGACAGGGCGTCGAGCCGCTCCATGACGTCGGCCGGATAGCCGTGGTGGCCGGTGATCTTCAGCCGGCCCGCGTCGACGCTGGACAGCACCAGGCCCTGGGCGCCGAAGGCGGGCAGGATCTGGTGGGCGAGGAGCGCGACGAGGTCGCGCACGGTCACCGACTCGGTGAGCGCGGCGGCCAGGTGCACGAGCTGGTAGAGGCGTCCCGTCGGTGCCCCGGCGGACGGCCGCGCACCGGTGGGCGGCGCGTGCGCGGCCTGCTCCGCGTTCGGCAGGACGCGGATGCTGATGCCGCTGCTGTCGGGGTAGAGCTGGAAGGTCAGCGGCTGGTCCGGCGGGCGAAGCGCGGTGAAGGAGACCGGCGCGCGGCTGATGATCGCCGTCCGGTAGTGGTCCTCGAAGACGGGGTCGTCGAGCCAGGGCAGGGAATGCCAGGGACGGGTGCCGAGGAGACGGTCGGCGCCGCGACCGAGCAGACGTGCCGCGCCAGCGGTCGCGAAGGTGATGCGGCCCTCCAGGTCGAGGGCCAGGGCGCCCTCGGGGAGGCGTTCGAGGTAGTCGGCGGCGGCCAGACCGGTCTGCGCGGGGTGGCGGGTGGCGTCGACGGGGACGACGCGCGGCAGCTCGGGCAGGGACGGGGGCCTGGCGGCGTCGTCCAGGAGGCGGGCCATGCGGCGGGCGCTGGAGGTGATGTGACCGCGTTCGCGCGGTGTGACCCGGCGCGGCCGGCCGGCGGGCCACATCAGCACGAGACCGCCCCAGGGGCGCCGTACGCCGGTCAGCGGGGCGGCGACCAGAGCGAACGGGTAGGGCAGGACGGCGGCGGCGCGGGGGTACCGGCGGGCCATCTCGTCCTGGTCGGCGATGCTGACCAGTGCGTCGTCGTGGATCGCGTCGGTGACCGGGACCGGTGCGGTCAGGGGCAGCCGCTGCCAGGGGGCGCTGAAGGCCACCGGAAGACCGCACAGGGCAACAAGGCGCAGTACCGGCTCCGCATCCTCGATCAGGTAGAGGCCGCCGATCGAGGCGCCGGTACCGCGCACGGTGTCGGCCAGCGCGATCCCCAGGGCATCGTCCGGCGAACCGGAGCCGCCGGGGTGCTCCTTGCTCCCGGGCATGTGTCCTCCCGCTCCTACCCCGGACGCTACGCCTGGCGGAGCGTCCGGGCATGTCGTCCGGACGGGTGCCCTTTTTGCGGATGAATGTGCACTCCCGGGGCATGGCCGTGCGACCGGTCGGCGACTGCGTACCCGCCGTTTCGCACCGGTGGCCGCGCGACGGACGTCTGCCGGCAGAATCGGGAGCCCTGGACGGCATGGGGAGGCCGGCTCGCAGACGCCGACATCGCGGGACCCGCCGGCCGTCGCCGTCACGGAGGCGATCCGGGCCGGAGATCTGCCCGGGCTCCGGCACCTGCTCGCCGAGCATCCCGGCGCGCCCGTTTCGTCGGGGCGCACGAGGAGACGCCGCTGCACCGGGCGGCCGGCAGCAACGACGTGCCCGTGCCGGACGCGCTCATCGCGGCGGCGGCCGACATCGAAGCGCCCGGTGCGGTGACCGGCGGCGGCACCCCGCTCGCCCGTGGATTCGGCCAGTGGCGCGCGGCCCGCCGGCTGGTGCGGCTACGACGGCCTGACCCCGCTCCACATCGCCCGCGCCCAGGACGCCGACGACGTCGTGCGGTGGCTGTGCGACCTGGGCGCGAGGAGCACCTCCTGACGACCCGCCCAGGCGGGACGCCTCACAGGCAGTAGCGCACGAGCCATTCGTCCTGGTTGTACGCGGTGCGCGCCGGGTCGGGCACACTGGCTGCCCGCTCCTCGACCATGTCCTCCACGCGCACCGGCTCCGGCAGTGCCCCGAAGCGTGCCCGGCGGGCGGCGCTCTCCGCCTCGCTCCCCTGCTGCGACGTCGCCTCGTCCACGGCGATTCCCCTCTCCGGCTGGTCGGTCCGACCGTTCGGCCCTAGGCGGGCACTGAGTTGACGTGCGAGAGGGGCTGTTGGTTCCCGTGGCGCAGCTCAGCGGGAGAAGTCGCGCTGCCACCGGCGCCCGGCGAGGGCCGCCGGCTGTTCGTCCGCGAGCGGGTGGCCGTCCCTCAGCGCCGTGTCACGCGTAGCCGCGACGCGGGAACCGGCTTGTTCGACCCTACGAACCTCCAACCCGCTTGTTTCACTTGCGCCTTCATAGTGATAGGAAACCTTCCTATCAGTTCTGCACGGCCCGCTCTTCCAACCCCCACTCTGCTTGGAGGCACCGTGAGACATCCCTCTGCCCCGGCCGGCCGCCGTACCGTCCTGGCGCTGTTCGGCGCGGCCCTCGCGACCACCCCGTTCCTGAAGCCGTCGCGCGCCAGGGCCTCCGCGGCCGCGATCGGGCTGGACGACCCGGCGAAGAAGGAGATCGCCATGCAGCTCGTGTCGAGCGCGGAGAACTCCTCGCTCGACTGGAAGGCCCAGTACCAGTACATCGAGGACATCGGCGACGGCCGCGGGTACACCGCCGGCATCGTCGGGTTCTGTTCCGGCACCGGTGACATGCTGGACCTCGTCGAGCTCTACACCGCCCGCAAGCCCGGCAACGTCCTCGCGAGGTACCTGCCGGCCCTGCGCGAGGTCGACGGCTCCGACTCGCACGACGGACTCGACCCCGGCTTCCCCGGCGACTGGCGCCGGGCTGCGCGGGACGCCGGGTTCCGGCGCGCCCAGGACGACGAGCGAGACCGGGTGTACTTCGACCCGGCGGTCCGGCAGGGGAAGGCCGACGGGCTGCGGGTGCTTGGCCAGTTCGCCTACTACGACGCCATCGTCATGCACGGCGACGGCGGCGACCCCACGAGTTTCCGCAACATCCGCAGGCGGGCCCTGCGGACGGCCAGGCCGCCGGCGCAGGGCGGTGACGAGGTGACGTACCTCCACGCCTTCCTGGACGCGCGGGTGTGGGCCATGAAGCAGGAGGAGGCGCACAGCGACACGAGCCGGGTCGACACGGCGCAGCGTGTCTTCCTGAACCGGCGCAACCTCGATCTCGACCCGCCGCTGGACTGGAAGGTCTACGGCGACAGCTACCACATCGGCTGACGCAGCGGCTCGGGAAGTGGTCCATCAAGCAGGCATGGAAGTGGACTCCTTCCCGGGCCGCCCGGCTGCCTAGCGTCACCCGCATGAACGCCACCACCACGCGCGGAGCCCTGCTCGCCGCGCTCGCCTGTGTCCTCGTCGGAGGGTCCTTCACGGCCAACAGCGTGCTGGGCGACTATCCGTACGCCGGCGGCCAGTTCCTGCGCTACGGACTGGCCTGTCTGTTACTGCTCCCGGTGGCCGGGAAGGGCGCCGCCGACCGGCTTCGAACCCTGACACGCCGCCAGTGGGGCCGTCTCGCCCTGCTCGCGGCGGTCGGCATGGTCGGTTTCAACCTGGCCGTCATCGCCGCCGAGCGCACGGCGGAACCGGCGGTGCCCGGCGTGTTCGTCGGCTGTGCCCCGGTGGCCGTGGCCGTGCTCGTGCCCCTCCTGGACGGGCGCGGGCCGCAACGGGCCGTGTTGTACGGGGCGTTGCTCGTGGCCGTCGGTGCCTTCACCGTCCAGGGCTGGGGGCGCACGGACGGCGTGGGCATCGCCTTCTCCGTGTGCGCCCTGGCCGGGGAGGTCGGGTTCGCCGTACTCGCCGTTCCCGTACTGCGGCCGCTCGGGCCCCGGTTGCTGTCCGCCACGGTGTGCGCGGTCGCCGCCGTGGAGTCGGCGGCAATCGGGCTCCTGGCCGACGGCGCCGAGTGGTTGCGGCGTCCGGACGACGTCGAGACGGCCGCGCTGCTGTGGCAGGCGGTGGTGGTCACCGTGGTCGGCTTCGTGTGCTGGTACATGGGCATGCAGCGGATCGGCGCGGAACGCGCCACTCTGTTCTCCGGCCTCATCCCGGTCGCGGCGGCCTGCACCGCACCGCTCGTCGGCACGGGCTCCTACGGACTCCCGCAGGCGGCGGGCAGCGCACTGGTAGGGCTCGGGGTGGCGCTCGGGTCGGGGGTGCTGGGGCGCGCGGGAGGCGAGCGCCGTTCAGGGGAGCGGGCCTTTCGGGGGAACGGGCGCCCGGAGTCCCGCGGCGTCCGCGTGCCTGAAACGCCGGAGTGATCCCGCGCGCATCTAATGGACGGCATCGACCTCCCGGCCTACACAGGAGACCACGTCCATGCCGCACAGCCGCACCGGAGAAGGGGTCCAGAAGGCCACGCGCGGGGGTGTACTGCGGCGGCTGGGCGAGTGGTGCGCACGCCACTTCGTCGTCGTCATCATCGCCTGGCTGGTGGCTCTGGTGGCGCTGCAGGTCGTCAGCCGTGAATTCGGGGGGTCGTACTCCGACAACTTCAGCCTGCCCCAGGCGCAGGCCCAGAAGGGCCTGGACGTGCTGAAGGCGCACGATCCCCAGGCCGGCGGCTACAGCAGCCAGATCGTGATGCACGACGACCAGCAGCCCCTGACCGCGCTGAGCTCCCAGATGTCGACCACGGTCGCCGATCTGGAGAAGCTCCCGCACGTGCTGTCCGCCCAGAACCCGCTGTCCGCCCCGGGCACGCCGAGCGGCCAGCAGAACGTGGGGCCGCTGTCGGACGACAAGAAGACGGCTTACATCACCGTCCGGTTCGACGTGCAGCCCTCGACGCTCGGCGACGACTACCTCGACGGCGTCGACACCGCCGTGCAGCCGTTGCGGTCGGCCGGGGCGGAGGTCGAGTACGGCGGACCGCTCGGCGAGCTCGCCCGGCCGTCCGCCGACGACCGGGTGAGCGAGCTGATCGGTTTCGGCGTGGCGGTCATCGTGCTGCTGGTCGGGTTCGGCAGCGTGATCGCCGCTGTCGTGCCGCTGGTGAGCGCGCTGATCAGTGTCGTCGGCGGTCTCGCCATCCTCGGGCTGCTGGCGGCGGCCTTCACCTTCGCGACGGTCTCACCGACCCTGGCGACCATGATCGGCCTGGGTGTCGGCATCGACTACGCGCTGTTCATGCTCACCCGGCACCGGCAGAACCTCATCGACGGCGTGGACCCGGTGCGGGCGGCGGGTCAGGCCGCGAGCACCAGCGGCCATGCCGTTCTCGTCTCGGGCTGCACGGTGATCATCGCGCTGGCGGGCCTGTCCGCGTCCGGGGTCTCCTTCATCTCCCTGCTCGGTGTCGCCGCGGCCGTCACCGTCGTCTCGGCCGTCGTCGGCGCGCTCACCCTGGTGCCGGCCCTGCTCGGCTTCATCGGCCGGCACATCGACCGCTTCCACGTGCGTCCTCCCATCGCCGAGACGGAAGCCGGGGCGGGTGACACGCCGCAGGGCACCTGGCACCGGTACGCGCAGCGGGTGGAGCGCAGGCCGCTGTCGTTCCTGTCGGCGGGTGTCGCCGTGGTCGTGGTCCTCGCGATCCCGTTGTTCTCCATCCAGCTCGGGCACATCGGTGACGGCGCCGACCCGACCTCCTTCACCGACCGACGGGCGTACGACCTGATGGCCGACGCCTTCGGGCCCGGTTCGAACGGTCCGCTCACGGTCGTCATCGACCAGACGAACGTGCCTCAGTCGCAACGCTCCGCCCTGGCCTCGAAGGCCCAGCAGTCACTCGACGAGGTCCAAGGCGCCGCCGTCGTCACTCCCCTGACGCCCACGCAGGACGGCGACATCTTGCTGGGCACGGTCTACTCGGCCAAGTCCCCGCAGAACGCCGCGACCACGGACCTGACGAACCGTCTCGTCGACGACACGCTGCCGGACGCCGTCCAGGGCACGGACGCCAAGGGGTACGTCACCGGTACGACGGCGACCCAGGTCGACTTCCGTGACATCGTCGCCTCCCAGCTGCCGGTGATCATCGCCGTCGTGGTGGGTCTGGCGTTCCTGATCATCCTGGCCGTGTTCCGGGGGCTGCTCGTCGCCGTCAAGGCGGCCGTCCTGAACGTGCTGTCGATCGCCGCGTCGTACGGGGTGGTCGTCGCGGTCTTCCAATGGGGCTGGGGCGGTCCCGGTCTCGGCGTCCACGGCAAGGTGCCCATCGAGAGCTACGTGCCGATGATGATGTTCGCCATCGTCTTCGGCCTCAGCATGGACTACGAGATCTTCCTGCTGTCGCGCGTCCACGAGGCCTGGCTCCGCACCAAGGACGCCGAGGGGTCGGTCGCGCACGCCCTGGAGATCACTGCCCGGGTGATCACCTGTGCCGCGCTGATCATGGTGAGCGTGTTCGCGGCGTTCATCGTCAGCGACAACATCGTGGTCAAGATGCTCGGGCTGGGGCTGGCCGTCAGCGTACTCATCGACGCGACCGTCGTACGCCTGCTCATGGTGCCGGCCGTGATGACGCTGCTCGGGCGGCACGCCTGGTGGATGCCGCGGTGGCTGGACCGGGTGGTGCCGCACATCGATGCCGAGGGGGCACGGAACGAGGCGCGTTCGGCGTCTCACTGAAACGCCACTCTCACCGCTGCGCCAACTCGCGTATGTCAGCGGCGGCTTGCTGCGGCTTCACTCCGCGTCCCGAATTCCTCGGCCCGAAAAATCCGTTTTTACTGTTTTGGGCTAGTCGGTGTGGTTAATCGAGGAGGGTGCGTGCGGGACGGCAGCCGGAGCAAGAAGAGCCGGCCGCGAGCCCCCGCACCCGGCCGGGCGCGTCGACGCGCGGTGGTGGGCAGCGTATGCCGTCGCCGCGGGCGCTCCGGATCAGGCGAGAACGAATCCACGGGCGGTGCCTGAGGGAGAAGACCCATGAGCGAGATGGCGAAAGAGAGCACCGGTCGTGCTCAGCAGGCCGGGCAAACGGCGAAACAGGAGGCGTCGGCCACGGCCGGTCAGGCCAGACAAGGGGCCGGCCAGGTCGTGGGCACGGCCGCCGACCAGGTCAGAGCCGTCACCGATGAGGCCAGGGCCCAGGCCGGTGCGATGGCCGGTGACCTGCGGACGCGGGTCACCGAGGAGGCCGAGAGCCAGACGCGGCGGGGAGCGCAGGCCATGCGGCGGTGGGCGGACGATCTGTCCGGTCTCGCGGACAGCGCCGACGCGGACTCGCCCGCCAGGAGCCTCGTGACGCAGGCGGCCGACCGCGGTCACCGGGCCGCCGACTACCTGGACGCGCGGGGCGTGGGCGGAGTGGTCGACGACCTGCAGGACTTCGCCCGCCGGCGGCCCGGCGCCTTCCTCGGCGGAGCGGTCGTGGCCGGGTTCGCCGTGGGACGGCTCGCCAAGGCCGGCAGCAAGGCCAACGGTTCCGGATCGGGCCGGTCGGCGCAGCCGAGCACCGCCGGTACCCGAACCCTGCCTGAGGACGCGGCGCCGCCGGAGCTGCCGGGTCACGGGGAGGCATGAGATGTCGTCGCTCACGCCCCACGCCCCGTACCGACACGCTCCGAAACACCGCGGCCAGGAGGACAGCTCGGTGGGGGAGCTGCTCTCGACGGTGACGTCGGACGTGCAGCAGCTGCTGCACCAGGAGGCGGAACTGGCCAAGGCCGAGATCCGGGAAGAGGCCACGAAGGCGGGCAAGGCGGCCGGGATGTTCGGCGGAGCCGGGTTCGCCGGCTACATGGTGGCCGTCTTCCTGAGCCTGGCGGCGACGTTCGCCCTGGCCAACGTCATGGACCCGGGATGGGCCGCGCTGATCGTCACCGGCGTGTGGGCGGTGATCGGTCTGATCCTCTACCGACGGGGCCGCGCGCAGATGCGCACCGTATCGCCGAAGCCGGAGCAGACCATGCAGACGCTGAAGGAGGACATGCGATGGGCACGGCACCCGACCAGATAAGGGCCGACATCGAAAGCACGCGGGAGAGACTGTCCGAGGACGTCTCCCGGCTGGCCGACCGCGCCCGCCCCCGCCGGATGGTCCGGCGGCGCACCCGGCGCGCCCGCGGCGCTCTGCACGGGGTCAGGGAGCGCGTGATGGGCAGCGCCTCGGAGATCACCGGGCAGACCGCCGGCCGGACCCAGCAGGCCGCCCGGTCGGTGCAGGAATCCACCGGTCAGGCCGCCGACACCACGCGCCAGGCCGCCGGAAAGGTCGTCGGCACCGCGCGGGAGGCCGCCGGGCAGGCCGGCGAGGCGGCACGGCAGGCCCCTGAGCAAGCGATGCGGCAGACGCAGGGCAACCCGCTCGCGGCCGGCCTGATCGCCTTCGGCGCGGGACTGTTGACCGCCTCACTCCTGCCCACCTCGCAGGCCGAGGAGCAGGCGGCAGAGCGGGCCGGAGAGGCCGTCGAGCCGGTGAAGCAGGCCGCGTTGGAGTCCGCGCAACAACTGAAGGAAGACGCCACCCAGGCCGGCCGCGAGGCCGCCCAGGAGGTCAAGGAGACCGCCTCCGAAGCCGCCCGCGCCACCAAGGAACAGGCCGGAGAACAAGCCGGGCACGTCACCGACCAGGCCCGCCGCTCCGCCCAGATCGCGGCCGAGGAGGCACGCGGGCAGAGCGGCAGCCCCGGACCGTAGGCACCGCGCCGCACGACCGGCCGCACTCGGACACGACCACAGCTCGAGCCCGTCGGCCGGACCGTCCATATGAAGAATGCAGGAGATATTGGAATGATCACCCGAGAGCAGATCGCCACCGTGCTGGACCACCCCGTCCATGACGCCAGGGGCGACAAGATCGGCGATGCCAGGCACGTCTTCTTCGACGACATGACCGGCGAGCCAGAGTGGGTCAGCGTACGGACGGGCCTGTTCGGCACCAACGAGTCCTTCGTACCCATCCACGATGCGGCCCTCGTCGAGGACCACCTCGAAGTGCCGTACGCCAAGGACCAGGTCAAGGACGCGCCCAACGTCGACATAGACGCCGGCGGTCACCTGTCCGAACAGGAGGAGCAGCGCCTGTACCAGTACTACGGGATCGACTGGGACGCCTCCTGGCAGGACCCGTCCGGTACCCGCCAGGCGCAGGGCACCGTCGGCACGGCCGGCACCGTCGGCGCCGCCGACGACGCGATGACGCGGTCCGAGGAGGAAATGCACGTCGGTGTCGAACGCCGTGAGGCCGGCCGGGCGCGGCTGCGCAAGTACGTCGTCACCGAAGAGCAGCAGTACACCGTCCCCGTACGCCATGAAGAGGTCCGCGTCGAGCGGGAGCCGATCACCGACACCAACCGGGACAGCGCGATGACCGGCCCGGACATCACCGAGGCGGAACACGACGTCACGCTGTACGAAGAGCAGCCGGTGGTGGAGACCAGGGCCGTGCCGAAGGAGCGGGTCCGCCTGACCACCGAGGAAGTCACGGAGGAGGAGACGGTCACCGGCGAGGTCCGCAAGGAACGTATCGAGACCGAGGGGACCGACGAGCACGGGGACCAGCGGCGCCGCCACTGATCTCCACCGGGCGCCCGGGGCGGGAGGGCCGAGAGCCTCCCTCCCCGGGCGTCCGGCGTACGCGCAGGGCCGGGCCGGCCCTGCTTCGACGAGGGGCGGCCGGGGTCAGTGGAGCACGAGATGGACGAGGGCGACGGTGCCGACCGACACGATCAGGGTCCGCAGGACGGCGGGGCTGAAGCGGCGTCCCGTTCTGGCTCCGATGAGGCCGCCGAGCGCTGATCCGGCGGCGATGAGCAGGACGGCCGTCCAGTCGAAGTCGGCGAAGAACACGAACAGAACGGCGGCGACGGTGTTGACGACGGCGGCCAGCACGTTCTTCACGGCGTTGAGCCGCTGGAGCGTCTCGTCGAGCAGGATGCCCATCAGAGAGACGTAGATGATGCCCTGCGCGGCGGAGAAGTAGCCGCCGTAGACGCTGGCCAGCGTCAGCCCGGCGAACAGCAGGGGACCGCCGTCACGGCGCTCGGGGCCCCGTCCTGCCTCGCGACGGTGGCGCACCCTCTTCGCGATCCAGGGCTGGCACGCCACCAGGATCAGGGCGAGGCCCACCAGAGCCGGCACGATCCGTTCGAACGCCGACGCGGGCAGGGTCAGCAGCAGCACGGCACCCGTGAGACCGCCCAGCACGGCACCGGCGCCGAGCAGCAGGACACGCCTGCCCTGGCCGTGCAGTTCCTCGCGGTAGCCGAAGACCGCGGCGACGGAACCGGGGACCAGGCCCAGCCCGTTGGACACCGTGGCGGTGACCGGGGGAAGTCCGGCGGCCAGCAGGACCGGGAAGGTGATCAGCGTTCCTGAGCCGACGACGGCGTTGACCGCTCCGGCGCCCGTGCCGGCGGCGAGCACGGCGGCCATCTCCCACGGCGTCACGCGGCCGCTCCGCCGCTCGTGCCGTTCCCGGTGAGGTTCATGGGGTCACGCTAGAGGGTGGGTCCTCCGGCGGCCGTCGAAGGGTGCCGGCGCAGCGACCCGGAGCACGGGCCGGAGCCCGGGATGGAGCCCGGGATGGAGCAGGGAACCGGAACAGGGCGGCCGGAGCCCGGGGACGGAGCAGGGGACCGGAACAGGGCGGCCGGAGCCCGGGGACGGAGCAGGAGACCGGAACACGGGGCCGGAACACGGGGCCGGAGCTGGGCTTCGGTCCGAGAGGCGCGACGGCGGCGGGATCCGGTGGGGATCCCGCCGCCGTTCACGGCTTACGTCCGGGCGTGGCTTCCAGCCCAACCGCACCCGGCTCATGTCCGGGCGCGACTGCTAGCCGCGCCGCACCCGGCGCAGGACGACGAAGCCCGCGATGACCAGCACTGCGCCGGCCGCGGCCGGCCAGAGCTGTGCTCCGGTGTCGGCCAGGCCACCTTCGCCGACCGCCTGGGGCTCGGTGCGGGAGGGGGCCGACGGGGTCGGGGCGGCACTGGTGGCCGTGCCGACGGCCTGGGACTCGCCGAGGCCGTCCGCGTCCTCGCCGTCGTCGTCCTTCGCACCGCCGTCCTCCCCGGCGGCGTTGCCTCCGTCCGCCGAGTCGGTGGCCTTCACCTCGGGCTGTGCCTTGCCCGGGGCCGTGGACGCGTCGCCGGGCTCCGGTTCGGGGACCGGCTTGTCCGCCGGGGGCTTCGGGGCCTCGCCCTTGCCGTCGTCACCGCCGTCGCCCTGGTCGCCGGGCTTGTCGCCGCCGTTGCCGTTCTGCGGGGCCTCGGGAGCCTTCGTCGGCTCCTCTTGCGGTGCCTCGGGAGCCTTCGTCGGCTCCTCCCGCGGGGCCTCCGGCGCCTTCGTCGGCTCCTCCCGCGGGGCCTCCGGCGCCTTCGTCGGCTCCTCCCGCGGGGCCTCCGGCGCCTTCGTCGGCTCCTCCTGCGGGGCCTCCGGCGTCTTGGTGGGCTCCTCCTCGGGCTCCTCGCCCGGTGCGGGGTTCTGCCCGCCGTCCGCTCCGGCTCCGCACTTACGGCCGTCGTTGATGCAGTCGACCATCTCCCCCATCAGATCCTCGTCGAAGATGTTGATGAAGTCGCCGTGGTCCGTGACCGGCTTGTGCAGCTGCTCGGGGAAGGAGTCGACCGCGAACAGCGGTGTCGTACGGCCGCCGTCCTGCAGGCTCGGCGCGTCGATGTCGTAGACGATGCGCTGGACGAGCTGCGGGATGGGGCGGAAGCCCGACGGGCAGTTCCCGGCGGCGTCCGCGAACGCCACGTGGGTGCGGTGATTGGCGCTGTCGATGTTGCGACCGTCCCAGCAGCTCTGGAACTTGAAGGTCCGTACGACGTCGCTGCCCTGCGGGCACAGCGGGTACTTGTCCTTCAGCTGCCGGTCCTCGAAGCCGGTGCAGCTCCAGGAGGCGTTGGCGTTGGCCGGGCCGTTGACGAACGACTTGGCGTCGCCGGTGATGATGCGCAGCAGCCGCGGCATGGCCGTGACCTTCTCGCGCGGGTTGCCGACGAACGTCAGCGTGACCTGCTTCGGCGTCACGATCTCGCCGGCGTTGCCCTCGATGCCGCCGCCGGGCTTGTCGGCGTCCTGCTCCTGGGTGCCGTTCTGCAGGCGGACGACGGGCCAGTAGTAGGACGACTTGTCGCCCTGGTCGTCGCAGCTGGTCTCGGCCTTCGCCAGGTCCTGGTCGCTGGCGAAGGCGTTGTTGGACTGGTTGCCGACGTAGTCGTGGAAGTGGTGGGCGCCGTTGGTGACACCCGGCGCGGCGATGATGTTGTCGGAGTTGAACAGCCCGTTCTCGTTGACGCCGCAGCTGGTGGCGAAGGAGCCGCGGGATGCCCCGCCCTCCTCGCGGGGGTCGTTCACGTTGGGCTGGACGCTCTTGATGTCCGCGTAGTCGGCGGCGACGGGGCCGTTGCCCGCCTGTCCGCCGTTGGCACCCTGGCCGTTCTGCTGCCCCTGGCCTGCTTGACCCTGCTCCTGGCCGGGCCGGCCGGTCGCGCCGGCGTCCTTGCCTTCGCCCTGCGCGGGAGCCTGGTTGCCGTCCTGGACGCTGCAGGCGGCGAGGGCGTCGAGGCCCTCGGGGCGGTCTCCCACGCGGTCGATGGCGATGGCGATGCGCTCGAGGGTGGCGGCCCGCTTCTCCTTCAGCGGGTTCACGACCGCGTTGTCGGCGAAGCCGGGGTCCTGCTGCACCTGCTGGGCCGATTCGCTCAGCCGCTGGTAGGCCTTGGCTATCTGCTCGTCCAGGAGGGCGAGTTCCTTGTCGACCTCCCCCCGCGCCTGTTCCGGGACCGAGGTCAGCTTGCTGCCGACGTCCGGGCAGTCGATCGTGGCGCCCGCGGTCCGGACCCCCGTGCCGGACCGCGTCTGGGCGGAGTCACCGCCCGAACCACCGTCCGTGGCTGAGGCGTAGACGTTCGCGGCCATCAGCCCGCCTCCGCCGAGGATCAGTGCGAATGCGGCGAAGGTCGCGCGTCGTGGGCCGGTAGGGCGTCTTCGCGTGTTGCGTCCCAAGGGTGCTCTCCTGCGCTTGTGGCGTGCCGGGCATGAAAATCCCCTCGCCCCATACGTGCGGGAGCACTGGCGTGTTCACTCACTTCGAAGATTTTCGGAGAATTCTCATGAAGCCCGGGCGGCCCGGGCCCCACCGGACGGCGCTGTCCGGCGGGGCGGCGCAGGTCAGCGGAAGTTCACGTCACTGCACAGGAAGTACGTCTGGTCCATGTGCGAGGCCTGCCAGATCGTGTACACGATGTGCCGGCCGCTCCGTCCCGAAGTGCTCACGGGAATCTCGTAGTTCTGGCTGGGCGCGTACCTGCCGGTGCGCTTGACGAGCTGAAGATCGTTCCAGGTCAGCGGCCGGGTGGTGGGGTCGAAGCCCTGCCGCGTGACGTACACCAGGAAGTAGTCGGCGCCGTGACTGGCCTGGTCGTACAGCTTCACCGTGAAGTTGCCGGTGATGTCCGTCGTCTTCCAGGCGCCGACCGTGTCGAGGGAGTTGTACCGGCCGCCTTCGGTCCGGCCGCCGCTGCACAGCTGGCCGTTGGGGACGACGGCCTGGAAGTTCCCACCGGAGCCGTTGCGGTACAGGCCGTTCCAGTTCCACATGGCGTTGGCGTCGGCCCGCCACGCCTGCCAGCACATGGGGTCCTGCTGGGCCATCGCGGGGTTCAGGTGGTCGCTGCCCCAGCGCAGCCAGCAGCCGTAGTTGCGGGAGGCCGGGTCGACGACCGAGCCGTGGGCGACGGCGGTGCCGCTCCACGGGATGAGACTGAGCAGCGCGGCGACGAGCACACTCAGGGCGAGCGTCAGGCGGGACCTGAACCGGGACGCCCGTAAGTCATGACCATGACAATTCATGATCTCCTCTTTCGGATGTGGGGGTGTAGTGCGTTTCCATCGCGCTTTCGATCATGTTTCGAGGTGGGAGCGCTCCCACTCTGCATAGTGCGCCCGATGGCCGGGATGGGCAATGTGCGTTTGCGCCACTTCCCTTCGGTCAGAGCCGGTCGAGCGCTTTCGTGGTGCGCCCGAGGAAGGTGGCCTCACCCGGCTGGGGAACGTCGATCTCCTCGAAGCCCATGCGGTCGTAGAAGGCCCTGGCCCGGGTGTTGGCCGTCGACATCGCCAGGTGGACGGCGAGGACCCCCCTGTCCCGCAACGCTTGCAGGAAAGTCCGCATCAGGCGGCGCCCGTGCCCGCGGCCCTGCCATGCGGGCAACAGGTCGATGTGCAGATGAGCGGGGTGGCCGGCCAGCTCGGGCAGCACCATCCGTTCGGGGTGGTGCAGCATGATCGCCATCGCCTCGTCCGGAGTGCGCGGCGGGCCGGCAGGTTCCGGGTACCGGTCGCCCACCAGGGGCAGCCACCTGGTCCGGAATGCTTCGGCGAAGCGCGGGGTGTCGGCCGCGCCGAGGATGTAGCCGACCGCCTCTCCCCGCCCGTCGTCCAGTACGAAGGCCAGATCCGGCTCCAGATGGACGTACGGCGCCGCGAACGTGACCGGGAAGATGCCCGGATCCGCGTAGTGGGGGCGGCTGTCCTCGCCGTGGTGGGCGGTGCGGACGCAGATGTCGTCGAGGGCCGGACGGTCCCCGGGGCGGTAGGGACGGACGGTGGGAGACGTGGTCATGGTGGCATCGTGCCGCTGTGGGAGCGCTCCCTCAACCCCCTTTCGGTGGCCTCGCGGACACCACAGGCCGACGCCTCGCACCCGGCTTCCACGAGCGCGGCTTAAGGCCCTCGCCAGGGGTTACCCGGCTCACATGGTGAAGCTGCATATTCCGGGACGGAAAGAACACCACGAGACAGAGGCCCCGCCTCCGGAAGGCTCCCGCCCGGGGCCCGAGGCGGATCGCCCGGAGACTTTCGAGGAGGAACGCCGGGAGGCCCACGCCCCCGATTCCGAAGAGCCCGGGCCGAGCCCCGAGGTGGAGCGTGCGGCGCCGGACACGCCGACCGACCTGCCACGGAAGTCGTGGGGCGCGGTACTGAAGGGAAGCCTGCGGGAGTTCAAGGACGACGAGCTGACCGACCGGGCGGCCGCGCTGACCTACTACGGTGTGCTCGCGCTGTTCCCGGCGCTGCTGGTGCTGGTGTCGATGCTGGGCCTCACCGGCAAGTCGACCACGGACAAGGTGCTGGAGAACGTCCAGCAACTGGCTCCCGGCTCGGCTCGCGACATCATCACCCGGGCCGTCGAACAGTTGCAGGGCAACGCCGGCATCGGCTCGCTGATGGCGATCGTCGGCATCGTGCTGGCGGTGTGGTCGGCGTCCGGTTACGTGGCCGCGTTCATCCGCTCGGCCAACGCCGTGTACGACATGCCCGAGGGCCGGCCGGTGTGGAAGCTGCTGCCGGTGCGGGTGGGTGTGACGGTCGTGCTGATGGTGATGGCCGTGATCAGTGCGCTGATCGTGGTCTTCACGGGCGGGCTCGCCCGGCAGGTGGGGACGACCCTGGGCATCGGTGACACCGCCCTGACGGTGTGGACGTACGCGAAGTGGCCCGTGCTGGTGCTGCTGGTGACGACCATGATCGCGCTCCTGTACTGGGCGACCCCGAACGCCAAGGTGAAGGGCTTCCGCTGGATCACGCCCGGCAGTCTGCTGGCCCTGCTGATCTGGATGGTCGCGTCCGCCGGCTTCGCGATCTACGTGGCCAACTTCGCCTCGTACAACAAGACCTACGGCACGATGGCAGGTGTCATCGTCTTCCTCGTCTGGCTGTGGATCACCAACCTGGCGATCCTGCTCGGTCTGGAGTTCGACGCGGAGACGGTGCGTCAGCGGGCCATCGCCGGTGGGCATCCGCCCGAGGCCGAGCCCTACACCCAGCCGCGGGACACCCGGGCGTGGGACGAGCAGGACCGGCGTCGGCTGGATGAGACCTGACGGTCCGTGCGTTCAGCCCATGAGTCCGGCGGCCACCGTCGCGCCCAGGTCCCAGCACCGCTCGAGGTCGCCCTTGTCCGGCTCGCCGGTCACGGTCACGGCCTCGGCGGCGCGGCGCCAGCCGAGGCCCGTCGTGACCGACTCGATGCCGCGCACCGCTCCGGTGACGTCGTTGCCGCCGTGCACCCAATAGCCGAAGGGGCGGCCGCGGGTGGCGTCCAGGCACGGGTAGTAGACCTGGTCGAAGAAGTGCTTGAGCGCTCCGGACATGTAGCCGAGGTTCGCGGGAGTGCCGAGGAGGAAGCCGTCGGCGGCGAGGACGTCGGAGGCGGTGGCGGACAGCGCGGGCACGCGGACGACCCGGACGTTCTCGATCTCGGGGTCCGTCGCTCCGGAGACGACGGCTTCGAACATCGCCTGGCAGTGCGGCGAAGGCGTGTGATGGACGATCAGCAAGGTGGCCACGGCACCTGACCTTGCCGCCTCGGCCCCCGCCACCGCAAGCGGTGGCGGGGGCCGGGTGTCGCGGTCCCTGGATGGGACGGCGGCTTTTTCAGCGGTGACCGCGGAACGTGACCGCGGCTCATGGTGCGGTGGCCGCGGCTCACTCACCGGTGTGCGGCTCGCTCAGCGGTGGCCGCGGCTCACACACCGGTGAGCGGCTCGCTCAGCGGTGGCCACGGCGGCGGATCAGCAGGCAGGCCACGAGCACGGCACCGGCGCCCGCCAGCAGGGCGGCACGGTGGTCGCGCACCTGCTGCGGGGCCTTGTCCTGCCAGACCCGCTCGGCCTGTGCGGCCTTCTCCTTGGCACCCTGAGCGGCGGCGACGCCCTTCTGCTTGACCGGCTCGGGCAGCTTCTCCTCCACCGTGTGGGCGACGTGCGCGGCCTTGGACCTGGCCTGCCCGCTCCACTCCTGGGCCTTCGCCCCGGCCTGCTCCCTGACCGCGACGGCCTTCTCGCGGGCGCGTGTCTTGACGTCGGCCCGGTCCGCCAGGGCCTGGACGGTGTCGCCCAGTTCGTGGCGGGTGTGCTCGACCTGCTCGCGCAGCTCCTCCTGGCTGCGGGCGGTCGGCTCGTCGTGCGGAGGCTGGGTCATCGCTGTGCACTCTCCTTGATCTCGGCCACGTCGGCCTTCACGCTGTCGATGGTCTGCTGCGGGGCGGGCGGGGTGGCGCTGCGCACCTGTTTGCGGCCGGCCAGCGCCGTCAGGCCGGTGGCGACGGCCAGGACGCCGGTGACGATCAGCGCCGCAGCCCACACCGGCAGCGGGACGGCCAGGGCGGCGATCACCGTGGCGACCAGGGCCTGGAGGGTGACGAAGCCGAGTACGCCGGCTCCGCCGAACAGGCCGCCGCCCTTGCCATAGCGTTTTCCCTTCTCGGTCATCTCCGCCTGGGCGAGGCGCATTTCGCCGCGCACCAGGTCGGTCAGCTGCTCGGTGGCCCGTTGCACCAGCTCGCCCACCGGCTCCTCCCCGGCCGCCGGCGCGCTCCCTGTGCGGGGAGCGGCGGGGGCCGTGCGGTGTGTGTCCGCCATGACGATCACCTCCCGGTCCGTAGTTCCTGGCCGAGTACCAGCGAGGACGGAAAAAACACCTGGTCGGACAAGTTGTGATGACGAGGAGTGAGCGGCGCGAGATCTGGTACCCGTGCCTCGCTCACACACGAGAGAGGGAGGTTTCGCCTTGTCGCAGGTAGAGGAATCCATCGAGGTCCGCGTGCCGGTGCACACCGCGTACAACCAGTGGACGCAGTTCGAGTCCTTCCCCGAGTTCATGGACGGCGTCGAGCGCATCGAGCAGCGCACCGACACCCTCACGCACTGGGTGACGAAGGTCGGCGGACAGGCGCGGGAGTTCGACGCGGAGATCACCGAGCAGGTCCCGGACGAGCGCGTCGCCTGGACCACCGTGGGCGGCGAGGCGCGGCAGGCCGGTGTTGTGACGTTCCACCGTATCCAGGACGACACGACCAAGGTCATGCTGCAGATGGACTTCGACCCCAGTGGTGTGGCCGAGAACGTCGGCGACAAGCTGGGCTTCGTGAAGCGGCAGGTCTCCGGTGATCTGAAGCGGTTCAAGCAGTTCATGGAGGCTCGCGGGACGGAGACCGGCGCCTGGCGCGGCGAGGTCTGACCACATGTGAAGGGGCCGCCACCACAGCTCGTCGGTGGCGGCCCCTTCGCGTTCTGCCCTACGACGCCACCGGGGCGGCGACCCCGCTCTGGAAGAGGTGCCGGGCCTGGCGGCTCAGCTCGTCGAGACGCAGGGCGAGTCGCGCCGCACCGTCGTAGAGGGCGTGGACGGCCCGGAGCCGCTCGAGGCGGGGAGCCAGGGCCGACAGGGCGATGGCCAGGGCGACGCCGGCCCAGGCCACGGGCCCGAGCGGGGTGCAGCCGAAGAAGTGGCTGACGCCGGGGGTCTGGACGAGGGCCGCGAGGACGGCGGCCGAGCCGAGGGCCGTCACCCATACCAGCGTGCTGTGGCGCCGCCCGGAGAGGGTCTGCACGAGCTGGGCACCGACCACACCGCACAGCGCCATGGTGGTGGACCGGCGTTCGGTGCCCGGGGTGAGGCGGCCGATGAGGTACGCCGCGACCGCGCCGAAGCAGGTGGTGATGCCACGGCGGCGGATGGAACGCAGCAGCGGCGCGCCGAGGACGTCGAGGCCCATCGGGCCGGTCGCGGCGTGCTCCGCGGTCGAGGGGTCACTGCTCGGCGTGACGGCCACGGCCATGGCCGGGAACATGTCGGTGAGCAGGTTGACCAGCAGCAGCTGACGGGTGGACAGGGGCGAGGCACCGGCGAGCAGGGTGCCCAGGACGCTGAAGCCGACCTCACCGGCGTTGCCGCCGATGAGGATGCTCACCGCGTCGGCGACGCTGCGCCACAGGGCACGGCCCTCGGCGACCGCGTCCACGAGGACGGACAGGTCGCCGGTGGTGAGCACGAGGTCGGCGGCGTTGCGGGCGGCTGCCGAGCCGCGCGACTCGACCCCGACGCCGACATCGGCCGCGCGGATGGCGGCGGCGTCGTTGGCGCCGTCACCTGCCATCGCCACGACCCGCCCGGCCTGCTGCAGGGCCTCCACGACGTGCAGCTTCTGCTCGGGTGCGACCCGTGCGATGACGCCCGCCCCGCGCAGGACCCGGACGCGTTCGCGGCGTTCCATGGCGACGAGTTCGTCGCCCGTCACCGCCTCGGTCTCCTCCGGCCAGCCCAGTTGCAGGGCGATGGCGCGGGCGGTCTCCGGGTGGTCGCCCGTGAGCATGACGGGCAGGATTCCCGAGCGGCGCAGCTCTGCGAGCAGGGCGTGCGAGGTGTCGCGCGGGACATCGGCAAGGGCGACGAAACCGCTGAACTCCAGGTCTGCCAGCGGCGCGTCGAGTTCGGCCTCGGCGTCGTCTGCCCGGCAGGCTCGGCGGGCGACGGCGAGGACGCGCAGTCCCTGTCCGGCGAGCTCGTGGGCGGTGTCCGAGGCGTGGCCGGGCAGGTCCCGGCAGGCGGGCAGGATCGTCTCCGGAGCGCCCTTGACGACGAGGAGTTCGCCCATCTCCGGTTCGCCGTCGCGACCGACCGCGGCGGCGTAGCCCCGGCGGGTCTCGAAGGGCAGCTCGCCGGTGGGAGCCCAGCCCTGGTCGGGCGGGGCGACTTCGAGGACGGCCTCGTCGGTGGCGTGCGCGACGCGGCGGCCCTGCCCCGTCTCCTCCTGGGGGCAGGCGCGCGCGGCCAGCCGCACGAGCGGGTCGGCCTGCTCGTCGTCCGTGGCGAGGACGGCGCCGTCGGCGGTGGCGACGCGGACCAGGCGCAGCTTGTTCTCGGTGAGGGTGCCCGTCTTGTCGAAGCAGACGGTGTCGACCCGGCCGAGCGCCTCGAGGGTGCGCGGGGTGCGGACCAGGACACCGCGGCGGGAGAGTCGGCGGGCCGCCGCCATCTGCGCGACGGTGGCGACGAGCGGCAGGCCTTCGGGGACGGCGGCGACGGCCACCGCGACACCGCCGCTGACGGCGCGCCGGACGGGGCTGCCGCGCAGCAGGGACAGGCCCGTCACGGCGGCACCGCCGGTGAAGGTCACCGGCAGGGCCTTGCGAGTCAGTTCCTGGAGCCGGGCCTGGACGCCGGCGGGCGGCGGGGTTCGGGCGGCGAGGGTGACGGCCCGGCCCGCCTCGGTCTGGTCGCCGGTGTCCACCACGAGGGCGGTGGCCCGTCCGGCCACCACGGTGGTGCCCTCGAAGACCATGCAGGTGCGCTGGGCCACGGGGAGCCCGGGCGTGGCCTCGACCGACTTGCTCACCGGCAGGGACTCGCCGGTGAGCGCCGACTCGTCGATCTCCAGGCCGTCGACGTCCAGCAGGCGTGCGTCGGCGGGTACGACGTCGCCGGCGCCGAGGCTGATCTCGTCGCCGGGCCGCAGCCGGGCGGCGTCGACGGTGACCACGCGTTCGCGGCTGTCCTGCTTGCGGGCCTTGGGCTGCTGCCGGGCGGCGAGCCGGGCCAGGGCCTGCTCGGCGCGCAGCCGCTGGAGGCCGCCGGTCACGGCGTTGAGGTCCATGGCACCGACGACGAGCAGCGCGTCGACGACCGAGCCGAGCAGCGCCGAGGCGACGGCGCCCGTGGCGAGGACGGGGGTCAGCGGGTCGTCGAGTTCGCGACGCACGGCACCGGCCGCCTGCCACGTCCAGCGGGCGGGGGCGAGTGCCGGGTGCCGGGTCAGACGTACGGCCTGCTGTCGTGAGCGGTCGGCGACGAGGGCCAGTCCGCGGGGCTCTCCGTCGCGGTCGGCGTGCCCCAGCCGGTCCCGGGCCTCGTGAGGTTCCAGGGC
Organism: Streptomyces sp. NPDC013187; assembly: GCF_042899705.1. NCBI lineage: Bacteria > Bacillati > Actinomycetota > Actinomycetes > Kitasatosporales > Streptomycetaceae > Streptomyces > Streptomyces sp. NPDC013187. The sequence goes on from NZ_JBIBAF010000011.1 coordinate 237,781, forward strand.
GTGCCAGGGGATGTGCAGCCGGGGTGGGGGCGGGGTGGCCCGGGCGACGCGGACGGCTTCGAACCAGCCGGTGATCAGGGCGTTGGCGGCGGCGATGTTGACGGGGGCGTGCCGGGTGAGAGGCCACGGCAGGCGCCGGCCCGGGGGCTGCCCGCCGCGGGCGACCAGGAGCCCGGAGAGGGCCGCGCCGGCGCGGGCCAGAGTCTGCGACCGGCGTCCGACGCGCCGGGCCGCGGGGATCGCCGTGAGCAGCCGCCAGACATCGGCGAGGCCTCTCGGGGCCAGCACGTCGACGGCCCAGGAGACGGCTGCCCGTCCGTCGGTGAGGGCGATGGCCACGTCACCGGCGGGCAGTCCGGCCGCGAGCTGCCCTTCGCCGGATTCGTGCAGGCGGGCGACGGTCACGACCACGCGCCCCTCGGCCTGCAGGGCCCGTACGACCTCCCCGAACGGCTTGGCGCTCGGGGCGACCTCGTCGGCGAGCCGGGTGATGTCCTTCAGGTCGGAGCCGCCCGCGATCACGACGTGCAGACCGGCCCGGCGGGCGGCGTCCAGGACGGCCTCGGCGTACGGGTGGACCGGGTCGTCGGGCAGGCCGTCGTCGGAGCCGTCCTGCCGCAGGCTGCGCAGGGCGTCGGCGTGCAGGACGAGGGCGTCGGCGATCTCCAGCTGCCGCAGTCGCTCTCCGTTGCGCAGCAGGATCCCGGCGTGGGCGAGGAAGACGCCGAGGGTCGCGCCGAAGGCGGCCGGACCGTAGCGGGCCGCCTTGGGGGATCCGGCGAGGACGGCTTCGGCCGCGTCCCTCGCGCTGTGGGTGACGAGAAGGGTGGCGGCGGCGCCGGCGAGGCTGCCGGTGCTGGCGTGGGAGGCGTACTCCGCCGCGGGGGTCACCTTGAGGGGCGGCCGGGAGTCGGTGGGGCCGGGCAGGCTGGTGCGCCGGTGGTGGCAGACGTCGTCGTGCAGCGCCTCGAAGGCCGCGGCTCTGGCCACCGCCTCCGTGAGCTGGTTGCCGCGCAGGATGCCGTCGAGCACGAGGGCCAGCGGGGTCTGGCCGATGCCGTGGGCGGCGGCGTTGGCGGCGGCGAGGACGAGTTCCATGCCGGACGTGCCGAACCGCTGCCGGAGCAGGGCCCGGAAACGGGGGTTCTCGCGCAGGAGCGTGACGGTTGCGGTGATGACGCGCGAGGCGGGGGGCAGCCGCAGGGACCGGCCGGCCAGGGCACCGGCCGCTCCGGCGGCGTCCAGCAGGATCGCCACCGCGGTGACGCGTACCTCGGCGGGGTCGCCGGGGTGGCTGGTGTCCCGGGCGTTGGGGTCGGCGCCCTCTTCGAGGCCCAGACGGGCGGCGAGGGCGGTGGCCCGCTCGGTGACGCGGTCCGTTGCGGCGTCCTCGGCCACGGTGAGCACCAGGCGGCCCAGTCCCCCGTCCCAGTAGGCCGTGAGGACGTCCGGGTGCTCGACGAGTTCCTCGGCGACCCTGTGGGCGAGCGCTCCGGCGTCGCCGTCGGAGTGCCGCAGGGCGAGGTGGAGTCGCTGCCCGGCCTGCCAGTGCTGTCCGCCGGTCAGGGCGTTGCGCGCGACGTTGCGGACGCGGCGGGTGGTGTCGTAGACGGACGTCACCGACTGGGCGGTGCTGCGGGCGGCGCCTGCGGCAGCGCCGGCCACGGCCCCGACGAGCGGGGTGACGTCGAAGTGTGTGAGCATCTGCTGCTGTCCCGACTCAGCCGGTGGGGCGGCTGTCGTGTGCGTGCCCGTGGGGCTGCTCGTCGTCGTGGTGCGCGGTGGCCTCGGCGACCTGCTTCAGGGCGGAGGCGGTGGCGGTGTCGCCGACCTTGGCGGGCTGTTCGTGGACGTGTTGTTCCGGCCGGTCGTGCCGGTAGTGGGAGGAGGCGAGCCTGCCGCCGGGGCCGTACGCGGAGGTGTCCTCGTCGTCCTCGCCGGCCCGGGCGGAGCGGTGGTCGCCGCCGCTGCCGGTCTGGGTTTCGCCGTCGGGTGACGCGCCGTCGCGCGGCTGCTCGGGCCGCGGCCGGGTCAGCCAGGCGACGGCGGCTCCGGTCACCGCCACCGGCCACTCCACCACTCCGGCCACGCCGAGCACCCCGGCGCCGGCGTAGACGGCCATCCGGCGGCCGCGCGGCGAGACGGCGCCGATCCTGTCCAGCGCGCCCGTGGCCGCCTTGCCCACCTGCTCCGCGCCCGGCAGGTGCCTGAGGCCTGAGGCCACGGCCCGCAACGGCTGCGGAAGATCCGACGCACGTGACGTCTCCTGGTTCATGTCGACCTCCACAAGCGCGTTGTCGGCGGCGTGATCCGGCTTCCCATCCCTTTGCCCAATATTCCGCTTTTGTCCGGTTATGCGCTTGTCTTGTTCGGCCGGGTGCCCTGGGACAGCGCCGCCCCCCCTCGCCGACGCCCTGGGGGACGCCGGGTCGGCGGGCCGGGCCCGGGCGGGTGCGCGCCGGGCGGGTGGCGGGCCGGGCGGGTGGCGGGCCGGGCCTCACGCTCTGCGGAAGCCGTCCGTGTCGGGCCGGGAGCGCCGGGTACTCAATGCAGGCACACAGGCCGTCTCGGGTCCGGACCCCGCACGGGAGCGGAGTGTCCGGTTCGGCGAAGGAGTGGTCATGACGCAGAACGGTGATGACGCGACGCTCGTCCGGCGACCGGGGATACCCGACCTCCGGACGGCACCGGACGGTGCCGAGCCCGCGCCACCACAGGATCCCCAGGCGGACCAGCCGCTGCAGGAACTCCCCCAGGACCGCAACCAGGCGCTCCTGGAGGCGGCCAAACAGGTCGGCGCCCTGCTGAAGCGCAAGGGGCACCTGTTCGCACTGGCCGGGAGTGTGGCCGCGTACGCCCACGGCGGCGAGAAGAACCTGCAGCACGACGTCGACTTCGCGATCCGCCCCGAGGACGCGGAAGCGGTGGCGGCCACGCTCCACGAGGCCGGACTGACGGTGTACACCCCGCCGGAGGACTGGCTGATCAAGGCCACGTGCTTCGGCCAGCCGGTCGACATCATCTTCGAGCTGGCACACCGGCCGGTCGGCGCCGACATGCTGGAGCGGGCGCAGGAGCTGTCGGTCGACTCGGTGCGCATGCCCGTGCTGGCCCCGACCGATCTGCTGTGGAGTCTGACCGCCGCGTTCTCGGAGCACCACTGCGACTTCGGGGCGGCCCTGCCCATCGCACGCGCCCTGCGGGAGAAGGTCGACTGGGAGAAGGTACGGCGCGAGTGCGGGGACGAACCCATGCCCGCGGCCTTCTTCTTCCTCCTGGAGCGCCTGAACGTCATCTGAAGGAGCACCCATGAGCACCCACGGTTCCCAGGACGCGGGCGGCGGGCCGCCGGCCGAGAACCTGGACTACCGCATCGCCCACCTCCAGGACCGCCTCGCCTCCGGTGAACTCGGTGAACTGGGCGTACGGGTCGAGGCCCGCGGCCGGACGGTCCTGCTCACCGGCACCGTGCCCTCGGCGCCCTGCCGCGACGAGATCGTGCGCACCGTCCACGAGGAGCTCGCCGGATTCCCCGTGCACAGCGACCTCGTGGTCACCGAGGCGTCCTCCCCCGACCACGCGGAGGAGCTCTCATGATCCGTATCGCAGCCGTCGGAGACATCCACATGGGGCCCGACAGCCAGGGCGTGCTCCGCCCCGCCTTCGAGACCCTGCCCGAGTGCGCCGACCTCCTGCTGCTGGCCGGGGACCTGACCCGGCACGGCACACCCGAGGAGATGCGGGTGGTGGCCCGGGAGGTCCAGGACCTGGCCGTTCCGGTCGTCGCGGTCCTCGGCAACCACGATCACCACGACGATCGTCCGGACGAGGTCACGGCCATCCTCCGGGACGCCGGCGCGCGAGTGCTGGAAGGGCAGAGCACGATCGTGGAGAGCGGCGGGGCGCGGATCGGCGTCGCCGGGACCAAGGGGTTCGGGGGCGGCTTCGTCGGCCGGTGCGCAGGGGAGTTCGGCGAGCCGGTGATGAAGGAGTTCGTCCAGCACTCGCGCCGGTGTGCCGACGGTCTGCGGGCCGCCCTGGAGCGACTGGACCAGGAGGGCTGTGACGCGCGGATCGCCCTGACCCACTACTCCCCCGTCCCGGACACCCTGGCGGGTGAGCCGCTGGAGATCTACCCGTTCCTGGGGAGCTATCTTCTGGCCGAGGCGATCGACACCGCCGGCGCCGACCTCGCGGTGCACGGGCACGCGCACGCCGGCACCGAACACGGCATGACGAGCGGCGGCGTGCGGGTGCGCAACGTCGCCCAGCCGGTCATCGGTCGGGCCTTCCACGTCTACCACCTGCCGACGCGCGAGCCCGCCGCGGCCGTCACCGCCACCCATCAGGCCCGCTGATCACCCGTCCGGTGGGCTGGTGCTGCAGCCGGTTCGGGCCGGGAGAGCGACTCAACGCTCGGTGTCGGCCCGTAGGTGGAAGTGATCCGCGACCGCAGCGACGGTGTCGAAAGCGATGTCGGTCCGCCCCCAGGACGAACGGGGCCTTGCGCGTCCCGGGGATGGTGTGGCCGCCGCCGTGGGCGGTGTAGAGGGAGACGGGAGCGCGTCCGGGCTGGCGGTAGTGGAGGGCTTCCACGGACGGATTCGCCCCGGTGCCCACGGGGGGTCTCCGCAACGCGCGCGGGGGTGATCTTGTTGCGCTGCGCGTAATAGTGGGCGGTCCGCGCTGCCGACATCCCGAGACCCCGGGGGCTGAAACCCCACGTGCTCGCCACGCCGCCGCCGTAGGGCGGATCACCGCCGTTCGGTCCACGAGCCGGTCGATGGCGCCGCGGATGAAGGCGACGTTGTCCTATCCCTCGGCGCGGGTGGCGAAACGGCTGGTGATCCGGGCGTCGTTCCAGTGCTGCCTGTACCCGTCGAGGTAGGCGACCACAGCTCTGTGGTCGGTGGCGAGACGGTCGAAGGCATGGCCGGTGAAGGCACGCAGCTTCGCCCCCGTCTGCCGGGATCCGTGGAGCAGGAGAATGACGGGCGCCGGACGGTCGGTCGGCCCGCCGAGGACCGTCATCGTGCGGGTGTGCCGGTGCACCCGCAGCGATTGGCGTATGTCGGCAGAGGGTCCGGCAGACGGTGGGGGCTCATGATGCTTCCAATCGTCGGTTCCGGCGGCCGGCACGAGTGGGACCGGAAGATCCGGCAGATGGCCGGAGAGTGTCTTGCCGTGCCGGTCGCGGTGGAGAGAGGTGGTGACGGTGTCTTGGGGAGCTCGCTCGCACACGAACATCAGGGTCGCGATGCCGGCGTCTCGTAGCGGCGCACAGCGCCGGTGACGCGGTCTCTCAGGTGCTCGCGTACGACTGCCGGCGTCAGGTAGCGGTGCAGCAGGGGGTAGTCGGCTTCGCGGCGAGCCACACGGCCACGGTCAGTGTGCTGCCTTTGCCTCCGGTGCGGGCGTGGGCCAAGAGGCGCAGAGTCGTGGCGGTGACGGTCGTCGCGTTCATGCGCCGCTCCTCGGCAGGTTGATCGACGCGACGGCGGCCGCGCGGCTCACAGCGCTGGAGAGCACGCCGATGACGGGCACCGTGGTGACCCGGACTCCGCCTCCGCCGGCGGGGCCGTTGGTGTAGAGGGCGGGACTTCCTCGCCGAGCCGTGCGGCGGCGGCCGCGTCGTCGGCCTGTGCGACCAGTGACAGCCTGCACCGGCCCGAGCCCGGCAGCGTCGTCCCGTCGGGCTGCGTCACCGGATCCGGGCCCAGCAGATCCTGGTGGAGGTGGCGGAAGAGGCCACGCGTCCGCTCGCGCACGACTGCGGCGGCCAGTTCGGCGCGCATGCGCGCGCCGGTCCCCGCGTAGTCGATCTCCGCCTCGCACCGGTAACCGTCGTGGAAACCGCTACTCACCTTCAGGGTCCGCAGGCGCCGGCAGGCCTCTGGCTCCGCTGACGCGGACCCGGTCATGCGCGAGCGCGGCGATTTTTCCTATTGCGGTGCAGGGGAAGCCGTTTCGTCGACCTGGAAGTCGAAGTTGATCTGGTCTCCCTCGACGGAGGTCACCTTGACTGTCACGCCCAACGTGTCGCCGTCGCCCGCTGTGAGAGTGCATCGGGTAGTGGTACCCACCTTGGCGGCGAGGCCCTCCGGGCATGCGACGTCTGGCTTCGGCCGGCCGGTCGTGGCTGCGAGCTCTTTTGCGAGGAGGATGGCCAGCTTGCCCGAAGACATCTCTGGCGTGGGTGTTCCGACGTTGACCGACGCCGAGCAGCCCACGAGCAGCGCACCGACAGCTACGGCCGAGCAACTCCAAGTCGCCGTGGACAGACGGGGCATGGCGGGCTCCATTACCGGTGAATCAAGAAGACGTCAGAAGCATACTTGCTTCGCGGGCCGCTTTTCCCGGGTGGAACCCCGGCGCAAAGCGGGGCAGTTGGTGCTCGGTCCACTGGCCGGCCTGCCGCGCAGGAACTGCTGGACGATCGCCGAGTGGGCCGGGGAAACCACCCCGCACGGCATGCAGCATTTGCTGTGCCGGGCGGCCTGGAACGCGGACACGGTCCGTGACGATGTCCGCGACTACGTAGTCGAGCACCTCTACGACGATGCGGCGGTGCTGGTGGTCGGTGAGACCGGCGACGTGAAGAAGGGCACACCGTCGGGGTTCAGCGGGCCACCGCGGGCCGGATCGAGAACTTCCAGGTCGCCGTCTACCTCGTCTACATCGGCAGCGGTGAACCGCGAGCCGTACATTCCTCGCTTGTGGACAGGCGACGCCGACCGCTGCCAGGCCGCGGGCAGCCCCGAGACCGGGCGTTCGCGAACAGGCCGGAGGTGGCCACCGTGATGATCGAACGGTTCCTGGAAACCGGGCATCACACCTCCTGGGTGGCCGCGGACGAGGTTTACGGCGGCAACCCGAAACTGCGGGCCGGACTGGAAAAAGCGCGGCACGGGCTACGTCCTTGCCTTCGCCTGTCCAGCCGAGATCGTCACACCGTCAGGCAAATTTCGGTCCGACACCCTGGCCGGCAAGCTACCCAGGCGGGCCTGGGCGCACCGGCTCGGCTGGTCCGACTGGCGACGCCACCACCAGGCCCGAGCTCAAAACGGTCACTACCGACGACAAGCCGCAGCTCAGACGTGAGTGCGCTGGTCGGAGCATGAGTGCTCTACTTGGCGAAGCCGAGCATTCTGGTTGGCGAGTCCGGCGTCCTCCCCGTCGGGACCGGAGGTGGCCTGTCCCAGGCTCCGGTGGATCGCGATCTCCACGGGTGAGTACGCGCCGTCGGCCCGCTCCAATTCGTACGGCGCGGCTGGCATCAGCGGCAGCTGGCTCGGGTCATGCACAGGCGAGGTATCAGTGGCGGTACGGCTCGGGCTACCGGAGCGAACGCGCCACGAGCCACGAGCCACGAGCCACGAGCCACGAGCCACGAGCCACGAGCCACGAGCCACGAGCCGATGGTGGCTCGACCACAGGCGCTGGTCGCGCGAACGGGGTGGTCGGGTGGCGGACCACGACCGCTGGTGGCACACCGGCGAAGCGCGCGGCAAGGATTCGCTGCCCGGAAGCCCGGGCCGTTACCGGCAGGTACCGCCTGTGGTGTGAACCCCCCGCACGTCGTGCCCGTATAAGGCATTTTGTCTGCTTAGCATGCGAGCTCCGCGCTCCGCACGCCGACGATGTCCCCATGCATCCGCACGGGAGCGCAACCGCCCCGTACGAGAGGACACCAGATGGCGCTGACGGGCCGTCACAGAGCACCGTCCGAGCATGCCTTCTCCCCGCACGACGACGTGCTGCGCACCGCCGCGCCGCACGTCGCCCGCCGCCGGTTCCTGACGGTCACCGCTGCGGCTGCGATGCTCGCGTTCGCCACCAACCGGCCGGCCCGCGGCGCCACCGCCGCTCCCGAACTCGAGGCCGCCCGGGTGTCCGACGACCCGTTCACCCTGGGTGTGGCCTCCGGCGACCCGCTGCCCGACTCGGTACTGATCTGGACCCGGCTGGCCCCCGAGCCGTTCGCCGAGGACGGCGGCCTCGGCCAGCAACGGGTCGTCGTCGACTGGGAAGTGGCCCTGGACGAGTGGTTCGCGATCGTCGCGCAGCAGGGTACCGCCACGGCCCATCCCGAGTACGGCCACAGTGTGCACGTCGACGTCAAGGGCCTGATGCCGGACAGCCACTACTACTACCGGTTCCGGGTGGGCAGCTGGATCAGCCCCACCGGCCGGACCCGTACGGCGCCGACCCCGGGCACGGACACGGCGGGCATGCGTCTGGCCGCGGTGGCCTGCCAGGCCTACCAGGACGGCTATTACACGGCCTTTCGGCATCTGGCGGAGGAGGAGGTCGACGTGGTGTTCCATCTCGGCGACTACCTGTACGAGTACCCGGTGGACTCCGCCGGTGGGGCCCGTCGCTACACCGACCGCAAACTGCCGGACGTGTTCAACCGCGAGACGACCACCCTGGCGGACTACCGGCTGCGCTACGCGCTCTACAAGAGCGACCCGGACCTGCTCGCCGCGCACGCCCGGCACCCGTTCCTCGTCACCTGGGACGACCACGAGACGGAGAACAACTACGCGGGCGGGGTCGACGAGAACGGCAGTCCGCAGGAGCAGTTCCTGGTGCGGCGCGCCGCCGCCTACCGGGCCTACTGGGAGAACCAGCCGCTGCGTGCCGAGCAGCTGCCGCAGGGACCCGATGCCAGGTTGTACCGCCGGCTGGCCTGGGGGTCTCTCGCCCAGTTCGACATCCTCGACACCCGCCAGTACCGCTCCGACCAGGCCTACTCCGACCGGCCGCACGCGCCGGGCAGCGAGTCGGACGATCCGGCCCGCACGCTCACGGGCGCCGCTCAGGAGCGCTGGCTTCTGGACGGCTGGCGCGAGTCCGGCGCGCTGTGGAACGTGATGCCCCAGCAGGTGTGCTTCTCCCAGCGCAAGTTCGACCTGACCGAGCCGGCCCGGGTCTCCATGGACGCCTGGGACGGCTACCGGGCCTCCCGTGGCCGGGTCATGGCGGGCGCGAAAGCCGCCGGCATCGACAACTGGATGGTCCTCACGGGCGATGTCCACGTCGGCTACGCCTTCGACGTCAAGGACGACTTCGACGACCCGCAGTCCAGAACGCTGGGCACGGAGTTCGCCTGCACCTCCATCGCCAGCGGCGGGAACGGGACAAGCAAGCCGGACAACTGGGACACGTTCATGAAGGCCAACCCCCACATGAAGTACTACGACGGCCGGCGCGGCTACGTCCGGGTCGAGCTGGGCCGTGAGAACGCCCGGGTCGACTTCCGGACCGTCTCGGCCGTCAACACGCCCGGGGGCACCATCTCGACGACCGCGTCCTTCGTCACGGAGGTGGGTTCGCCCGGCCTGAAGTCCCCGTGACACGCCGGGCGTCCGCAGTACTGCACATGGCGCCCTACCCCGCGCCACAGCGCGAAACGGGGCGGCTCGGGACAGCACTCGGGGCCGCTCCGGCAAGGCATATGGCCTCGTCGGCCGTTCCACCGCGATCGAAGGAGACACATCGAATGGCCCACAGACATGCCGTGACCGGCCGCCGGGCGGCCCTGACCGCACTCGGCGCGCTCCTCACCACCGGGTTCCCCTCCGCCGTGGCGGCCGAACCGGCACCCCCCGCGGGTCCGTTGCCCTCGACCGCCCAGACCCTCGGCGCCGACCGGCCGTCGGCTCCGCTGCTGCGCGCCCTGGAGCGTGACCTCGGGCTGACCCGGGCCCAGGCCTCCCGGCGGCTGATCAACGAGGCGGAGGCGGGTACCCGGGCGGGGCTGCTGCGCAATGCGCTGGGGAACCGTTTCGCGGGGGCCTGGTTGCGCGGCGCGACCTCGCAGGAGCTGGTGGTGGCGACGACCAAGGCCACGGACGTGCCCGCCATCAAGGCCCAGGGCGCCAAAGCGGCCGTCGTGAAGAAGACGCTGCGCGACCTGACGGCCGCGAAGCGGAAGCTGGACCGGGCGGCGGCCCGGGTCGGCACCCGCGACACGCACCTGTGGTACGTGGACGTCCCCACGAACCGGGTCGCGGTGGAGGCCCGGACCAAGGCCGCGGCCGCCGCGTTCATCAAGGCGGCCGGCCTCGACGGCAAGGGCGTCGGCGTCAAGGTGACGGCGGACAGGCCACGCCTCCTGGCGGACATCACCGGGGGCGACGCCTACTACGTCAACAACGCCGCCCGGTGTTCGATCGGCTTCTCCGTCACGAAGGGCGCACAGCAGGGTTTCGCCTCGGCGGGCCACTGCGGCAAGAAGGGCGACACGACGACCGGCTTCGACAAGACGGCGCAGGGCACGTTCCAGGACTCCACGTTCCCGGGCAAGGACATGTCGTGGGTCGCCGTCAACGACCAGTGGACCACGACCGCGAACGTGAGGGCCGAGGGCGACCAGAAGGTGCAGATCACCGGCTCGGTCCAGGCGCTCGTCGGGGCAGCCGTCTGCCGCTCCGGCTCCACCTCCGGGTGGCACTGCGGCAGCATCGAGCAGCACGACACCAGCGTCAGTTACGCCCAGGGCAGAGTGGACGGGCTGACCCGGACGACGGTGTGCGCCGAGCCGGGCGACTCCGGCGGTCCCTTTGTCGCGGGCGTCCAGGCACAGGGCGTGACCTCCGGCGGTACGGGTGACTGCAGCAGCGGGGGAACCACGTTCTACCAGCCGATCAACGCGCTGCTCAGCGACTTCGGCCTCACCCTGAAGACGGCCGCCGTCGAATCGGCGCCTCCGCAGGGCGACGTCACGCAGGCGTGGGCGGTGGGCCGTGTCTATGAAGCCGGTGCCACCGTGCTTCACGCCGGGGTGCGCTACCGGTGCCTGCAGACCCACCAGGCGCAGGGCGCATGGGCGCCCACCCGCACGCCGGCCTTGTGGCGGCGGGTGTGACGAGGGGTCAGGGCTGTCCGGCGTCCGCGCGGCACGTACCGCCGGCGCCGGGCGGGGCCCGCTACTCCTGTGCCAGCAGCGCGTACGCGGTGGCCAGGAACGGGTCGTGGGCGCGGAAGCGGCGGGTGCACACCGCGGCCAGAGCGGTGCCGGTGTCGGCGCGAAATCCCAGGAACGCCTGGTGGCCGAGGGTCGCGCCGCTGTGGAAGTACATCGGTCCGCCGTCCGTCGGGTGACGGAACCAGGCGATGGTGTGGACGTGCCGGTGCCCGATGCCCCGGCGCAGAACCGGGCGGCGCACCGCTCTCAGGGCGGGGGCGAGGTCCCGTGACACGCCGGTCTGGTCCAGATGGGCCTCGAGGAAGGTGAGCAGGTCGTGCGGCGTGGCCCGTACGGCACCCGCGGCCTGGAAGCCTCCGGCGTCGAACGCGGGCACGGGTGACACGCCGTCCCTTCCGTGCCCGGGGGCGTCGAGTCCGGAGTCGTCCGCGCGCAGGGTCGTGCCGTCCAGACCGAGGGGGCGCAAAATCTGGTCGGTGAGCAGATCCTCCCAGGGGGTGCCGGTCGCGGCGGCCAGTGCGTGTCCGAGTACGGCGACACCGAAGTTGGAGTAGCGCCACCGGGTGCCGGGGCGGTGGCGCGGCCGGTGGCGCAGGAAGGCGTCGACGACCCGGGCCTTTGGGAAGCGGGCGTACGGGTTGGTGGTCCAGGCTGGCAGGCCCCGCAGGAAGAAGCCGGCCGGCAGGGCGGGCAGTCCGGAGGTGTGGGTGATCAGGTGGGCGAGCGTCACCGGGTTCGCACCTGTCGGCCGCCCCCCGTCCAGGAGGGCGGCGGCCGGTTCACCACCGGTCAACCGGCCGCTGTGGATCAGCCGGGCCAGCAGCAGCCCGGTGAACGTCTTCGTCGCCGAGCCGATCTCGTAGCGCAGGTTCTCGCGGGCGAGCGGCGGGGGCGGAGCGGTGCCGCCGCTCACGACGCTGCGGCGCCCTTCCCGGGACAGGGCGAACACCACATGCGGGGCGTCGGACGCGGTGACGGCGTCGGCGAGCCGCTCGAGGACCGGGCCGTCGTCGGAGGGAGATTCGGGCGACAGGACGCGCCGGGCGGGCCCAGCGGTCGTGAGCGCGGCGCGCGGGTGCCGGGACCCGTCCGACGGCATGTCATGCGGCGCTGACCGGTCCGCGGGCGTGCCGCGCGAGGTCTCCGGGTCCATGTCGGCCGGCGCGTGGCGTACGGCCGACGACTCGTCCGCCGCTGATGCGGCGTCACCGAGCGGTCCACCTGGCCAGGGCGCGTACCGACGGGACGTCATGACGCGGACGCCAGCAGGGACAGGGACCGGGACGTGGCCAGGACGGAGGCGTAGGCGGCGACCAGGGTGGGGTGGTACACGATGTCGAACACCTCGTCCGGCGGGCCCTCGGGCATCGTCCGAAGGGCGGGCATGGCGCCGTCGGGCTGCTGTGCCGCGGCGAAGCCCTCCCAGGCCCGTTCGTCCAGGGTCGGGCGGGGCAGGCAGGCGTCGACCACCAGCAGTTCGCCGAGCAGGTCCCAGCGTTCCAGGTCCAGCCAGTCGTCGATCCAGACCGGCAGCCAGGTCGCGAGGTAGTCGGCGGTGGCGGGCGGCAGACCGTCCGGCCTCTCACCCCAGTCGGTCAGGTGGAACACGTTGTGCGTGACGTCGTAGGCGATGTGCCCCTCCACCGTCCAGGGCTCGGGGGTGCGGGCCAGCCAGGTCGTGCCCCTCACTTCGGACTCCGGCGGCCGGGGCGGGAGGCCGAACCGGCGCTGGAACGCGCACAGGCCGAGCCGCCGGGTGGGGGTCGCCTCAAAGGCCGCCCAGCTGTCGATCCGGTGGTTCAGGACGGCCGCCCGCTCCACCTCCGGCTGGCTGTAGCCGAGTTCCTTGAAGGGCAGGTACACCTCGAAGGGGATGGGGGAGATGGGCTCCGTGAGCTGTCCCCGCACCAGCATCCGGCCGCCGTCCAGTGTCTCCCGCCAGGCGTGGTCGAGGAGTTGCCGGGCCAGCTGCGCCTGGCGCGACCCCGCGACACCCTCGCGGAACAGGACCTTGCAGATCATGGCCAGTTCGCCGATGGGCTTGAAACGCTCCAGGAAGCCGATCTCGGGGTCGACATCGGGTTCCAGCTCGAATCCGTCACGGTGGGCCCAGAGCCATTCCAGGGCGCCCACTCCGACGTTGTGGATCAGGCGGGTGTCGGTCATCCCAGCACTCCTTGTCCGCCGGGCCGGTGGTGCGCGGCTGCCGGGGCTCCGTCGTCGAGCCACCCGGTGGTCAGGGTCGCCGCGAAGGCTGCCATGAGGGTGGGGTGGTAGTGGGAGAGGAAATCCGGGCTCCTGTCGTGGTCCGCTCCGTTCCCCTGCTCCGGGACCGCGCCAAGGGGGTGCTGTACCGCCGCGATCCGTGCCCAGGCGTCGTGCAGGACGGCGGGTTCGGGCGGCAGGGGCAGGCTCGCCGCCACGGCCAGCAGCTCGCAGCCGAGGTCCCACATCCCGGCGTCCAGGCAGGTGTCGAGCCAGGGCGGCAGCCAGTCGGCCAGGTAGCGGGCGAGGTCGGGTGGGAGCCCCGCGGGCCCGGCGCGCCCCCAGTCGGTGAGGTGGAAGACCACATGGGTGAGGGAATAGCCGGAGGACTGCTCGAACGTCCAGGGCTCGGGCAGCCCGGCCAGCCAGGTGCGGCGCAGTGCCTGCGGCATCGCGTCGGACTGCCGGATGCCGCTGCGGCCCTCGGCGTTCAGGACGCCGAGCCGCCGGGTGGGCTCCTGCTCGGTGAGCTGCCAGCCGCGGGTGCGGGCCACGGTGGCGGCGGCCGCCTCGTAGCCCTGGTGCCGCAGGCCCGCCGCGGCCATGGCGGCGTACACCTCCAAGGGGTACGTGGCGAAGGGCTCCAGCCGCTGCAGCCGAAGGAAGAGCTCGCCCCGGCCGGTCTCCTGCCACGCGAAGGCCATCAGGTCGGCCGCGCACGCGTGGAGCGGATCCGGGGGCGCGGTGTGCCGGCACACGGTCGCGCACACCTGGGCCAGTTCCCCGAGCGGCTTCCAGCTGCGGTTCACCTGTCCGTCGGCGGCCAGCGCGTCCTCGCCCAGCGCGAACTGCTCGCGATGCGCCGACACCCATGCCAGCGCGTCCTCGGCCACCTGCCGTGTCCCCCGTGCGTCCCTCACACGAACGCTCCCGTCCGCGTCAGCCGTGCCGCACTCACCTGCAGAGCCACGAGCGGGTCCTGACCGCCCATCAGCTCCACGAAGTCCAGGCCGTTGTCGAGTCCCAGCGTCTGCGGTACGCCCTCCAGCAGGGTCAGCCAGCGTCCGGCGCCGGCCGCCTGCCGCCAGTCCCTGCGGCGCACCGCGCGCACGAAGCCCCGGGCGACGTCGACCGGACGCTGCCGTGCCGCGCGGGCCACGGCGCAGTCCTCCCCCGGCACGGCGAGGGCGGCCAGCACCGCGAGCTGGTGTGTCAGGAGTTGCCAGGTCGCGCCCTCGAGCCAGGCGGCGTCGGGCTCCTGGTGCGGGGTGTCGGCGTGGCCCGGGTCCACCCGCCGCAGCGTGTGCCGCATGGCCCAGTGGCTCCACCGGACGGTGGGTGCGGCGTCGGCTCCGGGCGGGTAGGCCTCCACGGCTTTGCGGAATACGGCGAGTTCGTCGGGCAGGGGCGGGGTGTGCAGGAGGGTGCTCGGCAGCAACGCGTCGGCTCCCAGCACACGTACGGCCGCGAGGGCGAGGTCCTCCGCTTCCGCGTGGGCCCGCTCGGGGGCGGCCGCACGAGTGTGGTCTCCGCTCCGAAGAGCGGAGACCACAGCGGAAGCCAGGTCCTGCACCGCGCCCTGCAAGAGGGACGAAGTGCCTGACTGCTCCATCTTCTACTCCTGTCGGTCCACTAGCCCTTCTTGGGGCGCGGGGTGGGCGGCGACAGGAGCAGGCCGAAACCGCCCTTGAACAGCGCAAGCGCGGCGCACTCGCGGCTGTCGCGGTAGATGCCGTCGGCTTCTGCCGGGTCGAGGGCGGCCTCGATGTCGGCACTCTGGATGCCCGTCAGGTCCTTGGTGACCTTCTCGGTGGCAGTCATTGCACCATCTCCTTTGCTGAAGTGGATGCTTCTTCTCTAGTGCACCTGATGGGGACAAATCATGCCAACTGACGCAGAAGTTTATTTGCGTCACTTCTTCAACATCTCGCGCATGAATTACTCGGCTCGCGGCAGTTGCCGCGGAAACATCACGGCTGGTCAGCGCGGGCCACGACACGGAGGGTGCGCAGGGAGGAATCGGCCGCGTCCGGGATCAGGACGCCGTGCTCGGCGCCGCTGCGCAGGTAGTCCAGCACCGCCTCGGTGACGACCTCGCCGGGTGCCACCACAGGGACGCCCGGCGGGTACGGGCTGATCGTCTCCGCGGCGATGCGGCCCGCGGCCCGTTCGGCGGGTACGTGTTCGACCCGGGCGAAGAACGCCGCGCGGGGCAGCATGGCCTGCTCCAGTTCCAATGCCGAGGGCTCGGGCAGCCGGACCGGCGGGCGGCCTTCGACGGAGTCCGCGTGCTCGACGAGGGCGCGCAGGGCGTCCAGGAGGAACTCCTCGGTCTCGTCGTCGTCCGCATGGGTGATGGAGGCGCTGATGCGGCAGCTGTCCGAGCCTCCGACGTCCACGTGGCGGTGGACGCGCAGCCACTCCACCGCCTGCATGCCGCTCACGCCGAGCTTGCGGACGTCGATCACGATCTTGAGCGGGTCGAGGTCGGCGGCGAGCCCCTCCTCCACGATCTCCCTCCCCATGGGCCGCAGACCCGGTAGTTCGGCGACCGCCGCCCGGATGCGTTCCGCACGGCGGATGGCCGCGTCCAGCAGTTCACGGCCTTGTTCGACCATCTGGCGGCGCCAGCCGTCGAGCGTGGCGTAGACGAGGGAGGAGGCGCTGGTGGTGCCGAGCAGGTCCTCCCGCTGGGCCAGGACCTCGGGCGACACCCGGTCGTACTGGAGGTGGAAGACGGAGCTCTGCTCCACCGCCCCGCCCATCTTGTGCACGCTGGTCACCGTCAGGTCGGCCTCGGCGTCCATGCCCCAGGCGGGCAGGTCCGGGTGGAACGGCAGGTGGGCGCCCCACGCCTCGTCGACGATGAGGGGCACACCGAACTCGTGGCACACCCGCGCCACTCCCCCGATGTCCGCGCAGGAACCCCAGTCGGTGGGCGTGATCAGCAGCATGCCCTTGGCATCCGGGTGCTCCCGCAGGCGACGGCGGACGTCGTCCGGCTCGGGCGGGTGGGCCAGGTGGCGTTCGCCGTCGAACTTCGCGTGTACCCAGATCGGCTCGACGCCGTTGACGACGACGGCCGCGATGACGGACTTGTGGGCGTTGCGCGACAGCAGCAGCTTCTCGCCGGGTCCGGCGACGGCGAGCATGGCGGTCTTCACGGACAGGGAGCTGCCGCAGGTGGAGAAGAACGCGTGCTCGGCGCCGACCGCGTCCGCCATGAGCTCCTGGGCCCGGCTCAGCACGCCCTGGGACTGGCGGCGGTCGTCGAGCCCGTTGAGAGAGAGCACGTCGGAGCGGAACACGTCGAGGCCGACGATCTCCGCGACCCGTGGGTCCACTCCCCTGCCCTGCTTGTGGCCGGGCGGGCCGTAGGCGATGTCGCCACGGCGCCGGAAGTCCTCCAGCGCCTCCAGGACGGGCACGCGCGAGTGGTCCATGGTTCCTCCCGGATCCGGCCCGCCCGAGCCGCCGCCGCGGCGTCCACGCTGTCGTGGCCCGGCGGGTACACCGACCGTGTTCACCCCGGGCCACCGTCGAAACGCCGCGGGCGTCGCGGTGTGGTGTCGCCGAGGCGCCGGGGGCCCTGCGTGGGATGTCCCGCCGCCAAGGGGTGCCCCGGCGCGGAGGTCTCGCGGCGCAAGGGGTGCCCCGGCGCGGAGGTGTCGCGGCGCAAGGGGTGCCCCGGCGCGGAGGTGTCGCGGCGCAAGGGGTGCCCCGGCGCGGAGGTGTCGCGGCGGTCGGCGGTGAAACCCGCCCCGGGACGACGCACACCGATCCCGACGACGAGGAGCCACCCGTGCCCCGAACGCCCGACGCCGTGCACCAGGCCGTACGTGCGGAGGTGGCGGCCCGGGCCGACGCGCTGTCGGACGTGGCCCGGCGCCTGCACGCCGACCCGGAGTACGCCTTCGCCGAGCACCGGGCCGCTGCCCTGCTCTCCGGTGAGCTGGAGCGCGCCGGTTTCGCCGTGGAGCGCGGCGCGGCGGGGATGCCTACGGCGTTCACCGCACGCTGGGGGCGGGGCCGGCCCGCCGTGGCGCTGCTGATGGAGTACGACGCCCTGCCCGGCCTCGGCCACGCGTGCGGCCACAACCTCATCGCGGCGGCCGGGCTGGGGGCCGCCCTGGCCGTGGCGGCCGCCGTGCCGGAGGCGTCCTCGGGGACGGTGCTGGCGGTCGGTACCCCCGCCGAGGAGGGTGGTGGCGGCAAGGCCGTCGAGGTGGAGGCCGGGGTGTTCGACGACGTCGACGCAGCGCTGATGTTCCACCCGGGGGTGCACAGCTGGGCTCGGGCGCCGCTGACCGCGCAGGTGCAGTACCGGGTGGCCTTCCACGGCAGGGCCGCCCACCCCACGGGCAACCCGACCGAGGGCGTCGACGCGCTGGCGGGGCTGGTGGAGCTGTTCAACGTGCTGGCCGTGCTGGGGCGCAGGCTGCCCGAGGGCTCGCACGTGCAGGGCATCGTCACACACGGCGGTACGGCCACGAACATCGTCCCGGAGTACGCCGAGGGACTGTTCGGTCTGCGCGCGGCCACGACGGCGGCGCTGGAGGACTTGGCCGAACGGCTGCGCGTGTGCGCCGACGGGGTGGCCCGGGCCACCGGCACCACCGTCGAGGTGGACCGGGCCACGGTGCGCTACGAGCACTTCCGGGACAGCGAGGTGCTCTCGGAGCGGTTCGCCGCGCATCTCGCCCGGGCGGGGATCGAGCTGTCACCGCCCGCACCCGGCGTGTACCTGGGGTCGTCCGACATCGGCAACGTCAGCACGCGGGTGCCCGCCATCCACCCGTTCGTCGCGATCACGGGCGAGGACGGCTCCGACCACACCCCAGAGTTCGCCGAGGCGGCCGCCTCGCCCCGGGCCCGCGAGGTGCTGATCGCCGCGACGGAGGCCCTCGCGTGCACCGCCGCCGACGTCCTGCTGTCCGGGGCGCTGTGTGAGGAGGCGTGGGCGCGGCACCGTGCGGTGTGAGTGGGCGTGGGCGCGGCACCGTGCGGTGTGAGTGGTTCGGCTCCGGCTGGGGAACCCGGCGAGCGCTGTACCCACCGACTCTCTGGAGAGGGCCATGAGTCTGTTGCGTGTGCTCGGCCGCCCCATGCTGGCCTCGATGTTCCTCGCGGGCGGTATGAACTCCGTCCGCGACCCGAAGCAGGTCGCCGACGCCGCCGAGCCTGTCGTCCAACCGGTCACCGAGCGCGTCCCTGCCCTGCCTGACCGCACCGAGCAGGTCGTACGGCTCAGCGGGGCCGTACAGGTCGCGGCGGGGCTGATGCTGGCCACGGGGCGCGTGCCGCGCCCGGCCGCGCTGGCCATCGCCGCCACGCTGGTGCCGACCACACTGGCGGGACACCGCTTCTGGGAGGCGCAGGACCCCGAGGAGCGGGCACAGCAGCGCATCCACTTCCTCAAGAACATGTCCATGCTCGGCGGACTGCTGATCGCCGCCGACGACACCGGCGCCCGCCCCTCGGTGGTGTGGCGCGGCACCCACGCCGCCCGGGGCCTGCGGCGCGACGCGGGCCTGGTGCGCCGCTCCGTCCGCGCCACCGCAGGACCGGCCACCGCGGTCGGGCGGGTCCGGGCCAAGCTCTCCGCCTGAGCAGCCCGCGACATCCGGCGGACCGCACGTTAACCCCCCGGGGCCGGGGGGACCCGAGCGCTGGAGGTGAAGGAGATGGGACACGGAGGAAACGTCATCGACGAGCTGGTGACCGATCACCGCGAGGTCGAGGAGATGTTCGGCAGGATCGAGGCACTGCCGTCCGGCCACCGGGACCGCAAGCTGTACGCCGACCAGGTCACGATGGAGCTCGTACGGCACTCGGTGGCCGAGGAGGCCTACCTCTACCCCGCCGTACGCGAGCACGTGGCGGGCGGGGACGCCCTCGCCGATCAGGAACTGAAGGATCACGCCACGGCCGAGCAGATCATGAAGGATCTGGAGGGCTGCGACCCCGGCGACGCCGACTTCGACCGGCTGGTGGGCATGCTGATGAGCGAGATCCGCTCGCACATCGCCGACGAGGAGGGCAACCTCTTCCCGCGGCTGCGTCAGGCCTGTCCGATGGACACGCTCAACGAGCTGGGCGACAAGGTGCGCAAGGCCAAGAAGACCGCCCCGACCCGGCCCCACCCGGCGGCCCCCGACAAGCCTCCGGCCAACAAGCTCCTGGCCCCGGGCACCGGGATGGTGGACCGGCTGCGGGACGCCCTGAGCGGCCGGGGAAAGTCCGGGTAAGCCGGGTCACCCCGCTCAGCGGGGCTCGTCACTCGAGGTGACGAGCCCCGCTTCCTTGTGCCTGCTCGAACGCGGCCTGGTCACCCCGTGTGATCAACCACACTGTGGCCCCAAAGCCCGTACCGGGCAGGGTGTTTGGACGGCACGAGAGGGTGGATCAAGGGCAGGTGCACCGCTTCTCCGCTCCCCTCTGCCACGATGGTCGGCGCCGTACCCGTCGAGGGGATCCGCCGTGCAGCGCCGCCGGTGTGACGCGCTCCTCGTCGCCCTCCTCTGAGTCCTCCGACTCGTCTACGAGTACCGCACTGTGCCTTCCTTCTCCTCCCCCTCCCCTGCCCTGCCCGCTTCCCGCTCGCCCTGGCGGTCGCTGCGCTACCGCAGCATGCGCTGGTGGTCCGTCGCGAACTTCGTGTCGAACGCCGGCACGTGGATGCAGCTCACGGTGCAGAACCTGCTGGTCCTGCAGATCACCGGGTCCGCCGCCGCGACGGGTCTGTCCATGTCCGTGCAGGCCGCTCCGGCGCTGCTGATCAGCGTGCTCGGCGGGGCCGCCGTCGACCGGTGGCCGCGCAAGCTGACGGCGGCGGTGAGCCAGGCGGTGCTCGGCGCGATCGCGTTCACCACGGCCGTCCTCGTGGCGCTGGACCTCATCGACATGACCTCGCTGATGGTGCTGGCCGCCCTCACGGGTGTCGTGGCGACCATCGACAACCCGGCATGCGCGCTGCTGGGCAACGACCTCGTACCGGCGGAGGACGTGCCCTCGGCCATCGGGGTGGGGGCCTTGGTGCACCAGGCGGGCCGGCTGGTGGGGGCGGCCCTTGCCGGTGTGGCGGTCGGGTTCCTCGGCACGTCCGCCGCGTACTTCGGCAACGGGCTGTCGTTCCTTTTCGTGGCCTCGGTCATCCCCTTCTTGCGTCCGGCGGCCGGTGCGGTGCGGCAGGACGCCCCGGCTCCCGAGGAGACCGGTCCCGACCTGACCGTCCGGGAGGGGCTGGTCTACTTCGTGCGGCGGCCACGCCTGGTCGCGCTGGCCGGTGTGACCGGCATCAGCTCCGTGTTCGGCCGCAATTACGGGCTCACCCTGGCGGTGCTCGTCACCGGGCCGCTCGCGGGCGGTGCCGGTTCGTTCGGCACGGTGTCGACCGTGCTCGCCGTCGGCGGCATCCTCGGCGCGGTGCTCGGCGCCCGGCTGCGCCGGCCGTCCGTGCGGCTTGTGGGCGCGCTGGCGGCAGCGGGGGCGCTGCTGCAGGTGGTGGCGGGGCTGTCACCGTCACTGGCGGTGCTGATCGCGCTGGTCCTGCCGATGGCCGTGGTGGAGTCCGTCTCGGACACCGCCGGCACGGCCGTTCTCCAGACCGACCCGCCCCCGCACCTGCGGGGACGGGTGCTGGGTGTGTGGGGCAGCATCGGCACGGTGTGGGGCCTGGGCGGCCCTCCCGCGCTGGGCCTCCTCATGGAACTGGCCGGACCGCGCGGCGCGCTCGTCACCGGCGGGCTGCTCATCGCCGGCGCGATCGGGGCAGGCTCCCTGCTGCGCCGCCGCCGGACCCCGGCACCGGTCGTCCTCCGCAAGGGGGAGCACGACGCGCCGGGCCGGCCTGCACTGACCCCGGCGGCCTGAGCGGGTTCCGTGCCCAGCGGGCGACCAACACCGAACCCGGCTCCCTATGGCCGCAACGCCGCCTCCGCCGCCCGACGGGCCAGCAGGGTCGTGGAGCGGCCGTCGAGGTAGGGCAGGACCACCGCCTGCCCGCCCCAGGTGCGGAGCACCTCGGCCTCGGGCAGGTCCTGGACGGAGTAGTCGCCGCCTTTGACCCAGACGTCCGGCCTCAACCGGGCCAGCACCGCCTCGGGCGTGTCCTCCCCGAAGACCACGACGGCGTCGACGCTGCCGAGCGCGGCGAGGACGCGGGCGCGGTCCGCCGCCGGGTTGATCGGGCGTCCCGGTCCCTTGCGGCGCGTGACGGACGCGTCGGAGTTCAGGCACACGATGAGGCAGTCGCCGATGCGCCGGGCGCTCTCCAGCAGCCCGACGTGACCGGCGTGCACCAGGTCGAAGCAGCCGCCGGTGGCCACGACGGTGCCGCCGCGGGCCCTGATCCGCTCGGCGAGCCCGAACGCGTCGGTCGCGGGCTCGTCGGCGGTGCCGGGCGCGGGCTCGGTCCGCCACAGACCGGGGTTGCCGGCACCGCCCGCCGCGACGAACGCGGCCGCCTCCGCGACGGCCCGCTGCAGTGCCTCTTCGGGGAGCAGACCGTCCGCCAGAGCGGCCGCCGCCGTGGCGGCGAAGCAGTCGCCCGCGCCACAGGGGTCCCCGGCGGCCCGGTAGGGCACGGGCACCAGCATCGGGGTGCCGGGACCGGGCCGGGCCAGCAGCACCCCGCGCTCGCCGAGGGTGACGGCCACCCCGGCGGCACGCCAGCGCTCGGCGAGCCGGGCCGCCCGCTCGGCGTACGCGCCGAGCGAGGTCCCTCCGGACCCGGGGTGCAGGGCCCGCGCCTCCGCCGCGTTGGGGGTGACCAGGCGTGCTCCGGGCACGGGCGGGTCGCCCGTGGGGTGCGGGTCCCACACCAGGGGCGTGCGGCGGGCGGCGTCCTCCAGGAGCGGTCTCAGGGCGCCCGCGGTGTGCCGGCCGTAGTCGGCGACCAGGATGGCGTGCGCGTCGGCCAGCGCCTCCCGGACCGCGTCGCCGGGCTCGCCCGGGGTGCCGCCGCCCCGGTCGATGCGGACGACCGGCCTGCCGCCCGCGAGCACGCGGGTCTTGACCGGCAGGGTGCCGTCCAGCGGGATCTCCAGGATCCGGACCCGGCCGCGCAGCCCGCGGCGCACCGTTTCACTGGCCTCGTCGTCGCCGAGCGCGGTCACCAGGACCACGTCCCGGCCGCCGCGGGCGGCCAGGGCGGCGGCCAGTCCGGCTCCGCCGGGGTGGCGCCGGTCAGCGGTGACGTCGACGACGGGGGCGGGGGCGTCGGGGGCGAGTCGGGTGGAGACGCCTTCGATGTCCTCGTCCAGGAGAACGTCCCCGACGACGACGAGGGGGTGCGGCCCGGTCCCGGTCATGGCGTCCCCCCGTGGGTGAGGACCGCGCGCCGCGCGAGGGGCGTGGCCACGGCCGTGTCGAAGCACTCGCAGAGCAGGTGGACGGCGACGAGGTGGGTCTCCTGGACGTTGGCGGTGGTGTCCGCGTCGATGCACAGGGCCTCGTGGGCGGCTTCCGCCAGGGGGTTCGGCCCGCGCCCGGTGAGCGCCCAGACGCGCAGTCCGGCCTGCCGGGCGGTCACTGCGGCGGCGATGAGGTTGGTACTGCGCCCCGAGGTGGACAGCAGTATGAGGACGTCCCCGGGGCGGCCGTGGGCGGTGACCTGACGGGCGTAGACGTGGTCGAAGCCGTAGTCGTTGCCGATGGCGGTCATGCTGGACGTCTCGGCGTGCAGGGCGAGCGCGGAGTAGGCGCGGCGTTCCCGGCGGTAGCGGCCGACCAGTTCGGCGGTGAGGTGCTGGGCCTGGGCGGCGCTGCCGCCGTTGCCCGCGGCGAGGAGCCGGCCGCCGCCGCCGAGCACGTCGGCGAGGCGGCCGCCCCAGTCCGCGATCCGGTCCAGGCCGTTGTCCCGGAACCGGCCCAGGGCCTCCTCCAGCGACCGGCAGTGCAGTCGGGCGGCGTCGAGGCCGGGCTGTGCAGAAGATTCGCTCATGCGGATCGGGCGCGCCGCCGTGCGGGGACGGCGGGGACCCACACCTCCTTCGGACTGTGGGCGGGGCCGGCGGGGTCAGCCGGCATCGGTGGCGGCGGGCTCGGTGTCGAGGACCTCGCAGTAGGCGGCTTCGGTGGCGGCGGCGACCTGGCCCCAGCCGTACCTGCTGAGCACGCGGCGGCGGCCGGCGGCCCCGCAGGCCGCGCGGGCCGCGGGGTCGGCGAGCAGCGCGGCGACGGCGACGGCCAGGGCCGCCGGGTCGCCGGGCGGAACCAGTCGTCCGGTGCCCGGGTCGGCGACGGTGTCGAGCTGCCCGCCGACCGCGCTGGCCACCACGGGCACGCCGCAGGCCATGGCCTCCAGCGGGACGATGCCGAAGGGTTCGTAGTCGGCGGGGCAGACCACCACGTCGGCGGAGCGCAGCAGTGCCGGCACCTCCTCGCTGGGAAGGGCGCCGGTGAAGCGGACGCGGTCGGCGACGCCGGCGTCCCGGGCGATGTCGCGCAGCCGCCGCACTTCCGGGTCGCCGTCGAGCCGTCCGGCGGGTGGCCCGCCGACGACGAGCAGCTCGGTGCCTGGCAGCCGGGCCAGGGCGGCGACGGTCACGGCGGCGCCCTTGCGTGGCACGAGCCGGCCCAGCTGCACGATGCGGTGCGGGTGCGGGCCACGCGGCGCGGCCGGGCCCTTGGGCGTGAACCGGTCGGTGTCGACACCGCACGGCACGATGCCGATCCGGTGCGGGGGAATGCCCATGCGGGCCAGTTCGTGGACCTCGTCGCGGCAGGTGGCGATGACGCGGTCGCAGGTCAGGCCGATCTCGATCTCGCCCGGGATCCGCTCCGGCGGGCTGGTGTCGGCGAGCCGCTGGTGCCGTCGCTTCACAGTGCCGAGAGCGTGGTAGGTGTGCAGCAGGGGAAGGCCGTGCTCGCGGGTGGCGCGCAGCGCGGCCAGGCCCGACATCCAGTAGTGGGAGTGCACGAGGTCCGGCGGCCGGGTGCGCCAGCCGCGGGCGAGATGGCGGCCGAACTCCTCCATGTGCGGCAGCAGCTCGTCCTTGGGGAGCGGTTCGGCCGGCCCGGCGGGTACGTGGTGCACCTCGACGCCGTCGCGCAGTTCCACCCGCCAGGGCAGGTCCGGCGCGTCGCGGCGGGTGTGGACGGTGACGCGGTGGCCGCGGTCGGCGAGTGCCGCGGCGAGGCAGGCGACGTGGACGTTCTGCCCGCCGGCGTCGACCCCGCCGAGTGCGGCGAGGGGGCTGGCGTGCTCGGAGACGAGCGCGATCGCGAGGACGCCGGGGTCGAGCGGGCCGCCGCCGCGCGGTCCGGACGGGAAGGGGCTGAGGGACGGGGTCATGAGCACACCTCCGTGATCAGGCGCTCCCAGTCGGCCAGGAAGCGTTTGAGCCCGTAGCGTTCGAGGGCTGCCTGGCGGGCGCGCGCTCCGTCCGCGGTCGCGGCCTCGGGTTCGTGGAGGTAGCGGCGGGCCGCGCGGGCCAGGACGTCGGGGCGGGTGGTCAGGGTGCCGGCGCCGGGCGGGACCGCCTCGACCGCCTCGGTGGTGGCGAGCGCCAGCACGGGCATGCCGAGGTGCATCGCCTCCAGCAGGGACAGGCCGAGGGAGGTCCAGCGCACCGGGTGCAGGTACATGCGGCGTTCGGCCAGCGCCGTGTGCAGCTCGCTCTGGGGCAGGTCGGCGGTGTGGCAGCGGTCCGGTGCCAGGCCGAGGTGTCCGGCCAGGCCCTCGGTGCCCATCCCGAACACGTCGAGCGGGACGGCCTCGGCCAGCGCGGGCAGCAGGTCGGTGCCGGTGTACCGGGCGCGCCGGACGGGTTCGTTGACGACGACGGCGGCGCGCGCAAGCCGGCCGCTGTAGCGGTGGCCCGGGTCGACGATGCCGTGCTCGATCACCTCGGTGCGGGTGCTGCCGCCGTCCCAGAACAGCCGGTTGAAGTGGGTGACGTGCACGAGCGTCAGGTCGTCGCGGTCGGCGCAGGGGTGCCGGGTGCCGGGCACACTGCCGTCGGGGGCGTTGTGCTCCAGGTACACCGCGGGCACGTCCCGCCCGGGGCGGCGCCCGCCGAGCCACCGTTCGGCCAGCGCCGCCTCGTGCGGCCGCTGGAGGAGGACCAGGTCGACCGGCGTGTCACGGAGTTCCGCGGGGGTGACCTCGTGCACCGAGGCGGGCCAGGTGAAGGTCCGGGCCCGCCCGAGGCCGTCCGGGCCGCGGTCGGGCGTGACGGGGACGAGGTAGGTGTGCGGGCCCTGGACGAACGCGGTCGTCCAGGAGCCGTGCACGTGCCACAGCAGGATGTTCATACGGCCGCTCCTCGCTCGGTCGGTTCTCCCCGGTCCGCCGGGTGGCCGGTGAGGGCCGCCACGGCGGCGAGCACCTCGCCGTCGCCGATGCCGTCGAGGCAGGGGTGTCCGGGCACCGGGCAGTGCCGGGCCCGGGTCTGTGCGCAGGCCGCGTGCGGGTCGCCGAGCAGGACGTGCGGTACGCCGTAGGGTGCCCACCGGTCGGCCGGCACGACCGGTGCGAAGAGGCTGACGACGGGCGTGCCCACGGCGGCGGCGAGATGCGCCGGGCCGGTGTTGCCGACCACCACGGCCCGGGCTCCCGCCAGGACTCCGGCCAGTCGTGGCAGGTCGGTGGCGCCACCGAGGTCCAGGGCGTGCCGCGCGGCGACCCGCGCGGTCAGTTCGCGCTCGGCGCGCCCGCCCGTGACGACCACCCGGTGCCCCGCGGCGGACAGGGCGGCCACGGCCCGGGCCGCCCGGCCCGGCGTCCAGGCCCGCGCGGGCACGGCCGCGCCGGGGTGGAGGACGACGTACGGCTCGGGGCCGGTGAGGTGGCCGGCGCTCGGCGGCGGCAGGACACGCAGCCGGCCGTCGTCGCCGGGCGGAAGCGAGAAGCCCTCGGCACGCGCCAGGTCGAGGGCGGCCAAGGCCTCGTGACGGTGCGGCCTCCTGCGGTGCCGGTGGTCGAGGAGCGCACCCGGGTAGTCCTCGCAGTCGGCGGCGGTCCGTCCGATCCCGGCCAGCTTCAGCAGCAGGGCGGCCGGCAGTGGGCTCTGGTGGTACGACACCAGCACGAGCGCCCGGTCGAAGCGGCCCGCCGTGAGCCTCTCCATCAGCCGCCGGGTGTCCGCACGCGTCACCGGCGGCGGCTCCAGCCCGACCCAGGGGGCGTCGAAGGTCAGCACGTCGTCGACGCCGGGCAGCATCCGCCCGGCCGCCGCGCCCTGGGGCCCGCAGAGCAGCGCGGTGTACGAGGATCCGGCGGCGACCGCCCGGACGGCGGGACCGGCGAGGAGTACGTCTCCGGCGCTGTCGAGACGGACCACGAGGGTGCGGGGAAGTCGGGATGGGGTCATCGCGACCCCCGTGCCGGGACGGCCGGGCCGAGGACGAGGCGTACGGCCGCCGGCAGGTCCGGTGCCGTGACGTCGGCCGCCGCGGTCTCCTCGGCACGGGTGACGGCCGTGGGGACCAGGACCCCCCGGGCCCCCGCCACCCGCGCCGCCTCCATGTCGGCTCCGATGTCGCCGATGACGGCGGTGCGTTCCGGTGGGACGGCGAGCCGCCGGCACGCGGCCAGGATCAGTCCGGGTGCCGGTTTGCGGCAGGCGCAGCCCTCCTCCGGCCCGTGCGGGCACACGGCCCAGACGGCGAACGGCCCGAGCAGCTCCTCCACCCGCAGCCGTACGGCCTCCACGTCGCGGCGGGTCAGCAGGCCCCGGGCCACGCCCGACTGGTTGGTCACGACACCGACGGGCACCCCGGCGGCGCGCGCGGCGTCCACGGCCTCGCGGGCGCCCGGCATGAGCGCGACCCGCGACGGGTCCCCGTTGTAGGGCACGTCGGCGACGAGGGTGCCGTCACGGTCGAAGAGAACGGCCGCGGGGTGGGGGCCGCCCGGCACGCGCGGGTGCTGCCGCCCGTGCCCGGGGAGCAGCCAGGGGGCGAGGGGCGGCGTCATGACCGCAGCCGTTCCCGGGCGGCCGGGCGGGGCGCGGGCTCCGGCTCACCGCTCCCGGACGGGGTGTACCGCCCGGCCTTGCGGTGGGCGATGCGCCCGCGCAGCCAGTGCCAGGTGGCGGCGGGCGGGACGAGGGCGCTGGTCACCGCCATGGTGAGCACCTCGTCGCGGGTTCCCGGGCCGGGCAGGATGCGGGCGAGGGCGAACTCTGTGGTGCCGGCCAGCCAGGTGGCGGCGCAGGCCGCGGCGGCCCGGTGCCTGCCGAGCAGGGCGCAGCCGAGCGCCGTCACCCCCGCTCCGGTCACCGCCAGGTGCAGGGGCAGACGCCCGCGGCGTGCATCGGCCCGGCGCCACCAGTGACGGCCGTGCAGCCGGGTCATCAGGACGTCGTCGGCGTTTCCCGCCTGGAGGCGGACGGAGATCCAGCGCCCGGCCTGCCGTACGGGGTGGGTGGTGGTGCGCCGGCCGGCGGTGAGCGTCCAGCCGGCGTCGAGCATGCGCAGGGCGAGGTCGGCGTCCTCCCGGAAGGCCCGCCGGAAGCGCTCGTCGAATCCGCCGACGGCCGTCAGCGCGGCTCGGCGGTAGGCCAGGTCGGCGGTGATCCAGCGGGCGCCGGCGAGTCCGGCCGTGTTGCGTTCCCAGTCCGTGGGGCGCCGGTCGATGGGCAGGGGCACCTCGATCCGGGCGGTGATACCGGCGGTGCGCTCGGTGGCCGCGGCCAGGTCCAGGGCCAGGTCGTCGCCCCAGGTGGGTCCGGGGACGACGTCGTCGTCGAGGAAGACGATCCAGGGCACGTCACCGGCGGCCCGCCAGCCGAGGTTGCGTGCGGCGGCGGGTCCGCGCGCACCGCCGGGCACGACGATGGTCCGTGCGCGCAGGGACGGTGGCACGTCGGCGGTGAGGGGGACACCGTCTTGGGCGGGCCGGTCGTCGACGAGGACCACCCGGACGGGGCCCGGCCCGGTGCTCTCCGCGAGGGCGCGCAGGCAGGCGCCCAGGCTGGGCCGGCCGAGGGTCGGGACGACGACGGCGTACGCGGCGTCGGGCGTGAGGGCCTCGGGTCGGGTCATCGGGGTCCTCCGGCGTCGCCGCTGCGGGAGTCGGTGCGGAAGAGGTCGCCGCGCCGGATCGCGTACGGGCCGATGGCCAGGAGGTCGACGGGCGAGGAACCGAAGCACTCAAGGGCGTCGCGCGGGTCGTCGACCATGGGCCGGCCGGCCGTGTTGAGGCTGGTGTTGACGACCACGGGCAGCCCGGTGAGCCGCTCGAACTCGCCGAGCATGCGGGCGACCAGGGGTTCGCGGTCCGGGTCCACGGTCTGGATGCGGGCGGTGCCGTCGACGTGCACGACCGCCGGGATGCGATCCCGCCATGCGTCGACCACGTCGTGCACGAACAGCATGTACGGGCTGGGCAGCGGGCCGTCGAAGAGCTCGGCGGCGCGCCCGGCGAGGACCATGGGGGCGACGGGCCGGAACTGCTCGCGGCCCTTGACGTCGTTGAGGCGTTCCAGGTTGCCCGCGTGCCCGGGGTGGGCCAGCAGGGAACGGTGGCCGAGGGCCCGGGGGCCGTACTCGGAGCGGCCCTGGAACCAGGCGACGATCCCGTTGTCCGCCAGGGCTCGGGCGACGGTCGCGGCGATGTCCGGGGGCCGCTCGAAGGGTACGGCCGCGGTCTTCAGCCAGGCTCCGAGCTCGGCGTCGGACCACTCCCGGCCGAGGTCGGCACCGGCCATGGGCTCCGGTGCGTCGCCCTCGACGGCGGACAGCAGCAGGGCTCCGCCCAGGGCGGTTCCGGCGTCGCCCGCCGCGGGCTGGACCCACACTCGGGCGAAGGGGCCCTCGCGGGCGATACGGGAGTTGGCGACGCAGTTGAGGGCGACGCCGCCGGCGAGGGTGAGCACCCGGTCGTGGGTCCGGCCGTGCAGCCATCGCACCAGGTCGAGCAGGGTCTCCTCCAGCACGGCCTGGGCACTGGCGGCGACGTCGGCGTGGTCCTGTGTCCAGGGCTCGTCGGGACCGCGGGGTGCGCACAGCTCGTGCCAGGGCACGCCGGTGGCGTGGAAGCCGCCGTCACCGGTGGGGTACACATGGCGGCGCAGCCCGGCGAGCATGCGCGGTCTGCCGTGGGAGGCGAGGGCCATGACCTTGAACTCGTCGGAGGAGCGCAGGAAGCCGAGGTGCTCGGTGAGTTCCTCGTAGACGAGGCCGAGCGAGTGCGGCAGGTCCTGGGCGTGCAGCGCCTCCAGGCGGTCGCCCACGCGGCGCGCGGCCAGGTGCGAGGCGCGTTCGCCACGGCCGTCGAGGACGAGGACGGAGGAGTCCCCTGCGTCCGGTGCGGCGAAGGCGCTGGAGGCGGCGTGGGCCATGTGGTGCGGCACGAAGCGGACGCTGCCGGGGTCGAGACCGGGCAGGGCGGTCGTCAGGAAGCCGGGTGCCTCGCGGGCGTAGGTCAGCCGCAGGTGGTCCCAGGGGTCGTCCAGGCCCATGTCCTCGGCCGGCCGGGCGAGTCGGGGGTCGAAGGAGTAGGTGACGGCGTCGAGGTCCTGCGGGCGCAGCCCGGCCCGTTTCAGGCACCAGGCCGCGGCCCGCTCGGGCAGTTCCCAGGCGGAGAACGGCAGGGGTCTCTTGCCGTGCTTGCGCCGGGAGAACCGCTCCTCCTCCGCGGCGGCGACGGTCCGTCCGTCGATCACCAGGGCGGCGGCGGGGTCGTGGAAGAGGGCGTTGATTCCGAGGATGCGCATGGAGGGCGGGCCTTTCGGCGGTCGGGAGACACCCGGACGCGGCGGTGCGGGGTGCCCGGGCGGATTCACTCCTCGGTGCCGGCCTCGCGGAACCAGGCGATCGTGCGCCGCAGCCCCTCCTCGGCCCGCACCTGCGGTTCCCAGCCGAGCTTGTCGCGGGCCAGCGTGATGTCCGGGCAGCGCACGGCCGGGTCGTCCACGGGGCGTTCGATGTAGCGGATGTCGGAGGACGACTCGGCGAGTTCGACGATCAGACGGGCCAGGTCGAGCATGGTGATCTCGGTCGGGTTGCCGATGTTGACGGGGCCGCGCATGCCGTGGGCGGCGGCGGCGAGGATGCCGCGCACGGTGTCGTCGACGTAGCACAGCGACCGGGTCTGGCGGCCGTCACCGGTCACGGTGAGGGGATCGCCGGCCAGCGCCTGCCGTACGAAGGTCGGCACCGCCCGTCCGTCATGGCCGCGCATGCGAGGGCCGTAGGTGTTGAACAGCCGCACGATGCAGGTGTCGGTGCCCTCGGCCTCGGCGTGGGCGGTGGTCAGCGCCTCGCCGAAGCGTTTGGCCTCGTCGTAGACGCTGCGCGGCCCGACGGGGTTGACGTTGCCCCAGTAGCGCTCGTCCTGGGGGTTCTGCTGGGGATCGCCGTAGACCTCGGAGGTCGAGGCGAGGACGAAGCGGGCGCCGGCGGAGTGCGCGAGCTCCAGGACGTGGCGGGTGCCGAGGCTGCCGGTCTCCAGGGTGTGCAGCGGGAGGCGCAGGTAGTCCGCCGGGGACGCCGGGGAGGCGAAGTGCAGCACGAGGTCCGGCGGCCGTTTGATCCGCAGCCCCTCGGACACGTCGGCCTGGACGAGCGTGAAACCGGGCCGTTCGAGCAGCGGCGATATGTTCTCGGGCCGGCCGGTGCTGAAGTCGTCGACGCAGGTGACGGCCGCGCCCGCGTCCAGGAGGGCGGCGCACAGGTGGGAGCCGACGAACCCGGCGCCGCCGGTGACTACGGCGTGTTCCCAGGTCCGTGAGAGGGCGGTGCTCATGTCGGTCTCTCCTCCGTCGGCGGCGGCGCGCGGCACGACGGTCGCGCTCCGGCCGGCGAGGGGGCCGGAGTGCCGTCGAGCTCACGCCCAGCCTCCGACGACCGTGCGGGCACGGCACGGCCGCGTACGGCAAACCGGTGAGTCACGGAGGGTGAGAGGGGTGACAGGGCGCTGTCCTCGCAGGTCAGCGCCTTGCACCCGGCGTCAGGCGATCAGCGTGCGGCCCGGGTTCAGGCGGTCGAGAAGCTGGTCCTGGTGCAGGCCTGCGACGGGGGCGAGAAGGTCGGGATGGCGCAGCAGGGCCGCGGCGTTCCGGTCGCCGTCGTCGGGGGCGAGGAGCCGGCGGAACTCGGCCGGTGCGCCGGTGCCGCGGCTGCCGTCGGCGAGGGCGGCCACCGCCCGTTCCGCCAGATCCGGGTCGGTGAGCAGACTGGCCGCCCAGCTGGCCACGACCTCGTCCACCCAGGTGCGCCAGGCTTGTGCGTCCACGTCGTCGCCGAGGGCGGCGTCGGCGCCGGTGACCCAGTCGAGCCGCCCGGAGCCGCCGGGGCCGGCCATGCCGAGCAGGGCGGCGTCCATCGCCGTCGGGTACCTGAGCCAGGCCGCGACGGTCACGGCCTGGCGGGCCTGGACCTCGCACAGGGCGGAGGCCAGCGCGCCGCCGGAGGCGGGGAAGGCGCGGGTCAGCCACTGGGCGGTCGCCGCGATGACGGGGGAGAGATCTGCGTGCACTGCCGGGCCGTCCGAAGGAAGGGGGCGGGGATCTGGTGGTAGACGGTAACCGCCGCTTCCTGCCCCCGGACGTGATCGGGACCTCGTCCAGGATGTGGCCTCGGCCACATCGCCCAGGGGGTCGGGGTGTCGTCCTGTGCTTCGTCGCGCCACCGTGTGCGACGCCGGCGCCGCTGCGCTTCGTCGCGCCACCGCGTGCGACGCCACGCCCCTGTGCTTCGTCGCCCCACCGTGTGCGACGCCGCGCCCCTGTGCTTCGTCGCCCCACCGTGTGCGACGCCGGCGCCGCTGCGCTTCGTCGCGCCACCGCGTGCAGCGTCGGTGCCGATGCGCGTCGTCGAGCCGGCGCCGTGCGCAGCGGTGGCGGCCGTTTCGCCGTACCGGCGCCGGGCACCCGGGCCGCGTGTTCTCCCACGGACCCGAACCCGCAGGTCCGGCCCGGCGCGCCGGCGTCCGGTCGCCGGTGCGCTCGCTGCGTTTCGACGGCTGGATCGCGGGGGTCGGCACGGCGTCCGGCGCCCGCGTGGTGCTCGGCCACTGGCCGCGGTCGCCGTTCGGTCCGTTCAGTGACGTGATGGTCGAGGGGGCCGACGGGCACCGGCTGCTGCTGGCACCCACGGGCGAGACGGCGGAGTTCGTCGCCGGCACCTATGTCTTCGACGAGGTACGGGTCGTACCGGTGCGGGTACGCATCACCGACCGTCGGCACTGGGCCGTCACCGCCCCACCGCTCCATCTGGAGTTCAGCACCGGCCGCCGGAACCTGCCGGGCCTGGCGCTGCGGGCGGTCCCGGGGCGCCTCGCCGTCCGCCCGGGCTGGATCGCGCTGTGGGACCGGCCCGCCCGTCTGCTGCTGGGAGCACACACCCACGCCGGTGCCCGGTCCGGACGGCACCAGTGGTACGGCGCCCGGGATCTGCACCCGGTCACCTCGGCCACCGTGATCTGCAAGGGCGAGAGCCTCGGCGCCCTCGCCCCGGTCGAGCCCCCCGTGCGCTTCGGGACCGGCTCGACACCCCGCCCTCCCTGTCTCGTGCGGGTCACCACGACGGTGACCGTGGAGCGGGACCGGAGTACGACAGGAGTCGCGTCATGACGGAACAGCGAGCGGATTCGCCGGGCGCCGAACGTGCCCCGGCCACCGACATGTCCCTGCTGGGCATCTACCTCAACGACCATCTCGCCGGTGCCACCGCCGGGACCGCGCGGGTGCGCTACCTGCTGCGCTCGTGCGGTGGCTCGGCGCTCGCCGACGCGCTGGCCCCGGTGGCCGACGAGATCGCCGACGACCGGACGGCCCTGCTCCACCTCATGCGGCGCCTGGACGTCCCGGTGCGCCGGTACAAGGTCTACGCGGGCCGGGCGGCCGAGCAGGTGGGGCGGCTGAAGAGCAACGGCAGCCTGGTACGGCGTTCTCCGCTGAGCACGCTGTGGGAGCTGGAGGCGCTGGCGCTCGGGGTGGAGGGCAAGCTGGCCGGCTGGGAGACGCTGCGCGATCTGGCCGCCACGGACGAACGCCTCGACCGACGGCAGCTCGACGAGCTCATCGAACGGGCCCGCCGGCAGCACGCCACGCTGGAGGCGTTGCGTCACAGGCAGGTCGAGGTCGCCTTCCGCGGAGCCTGAGCGACCCGGGTCCGCTCACCAGAACCTGCTGCTGAGGGCGGGCTGGTGCGCCAGCTGCACGGCGTCGCGCAGCCGCAGCGCGACGCTGATGGTGGCGCGCAGGGCGGACGGACGGACGGTCTGGGCGGTCTCGGTGGCGAGGACCAGCAGGCAGGCCGCCGCCTGCTCGACGACCGGGACCGGCAGGGTGAAGTCGTTGTCGGCGGCCTCGCGGAACGCCTTCAGCGGGATCGCGGCCCCGTCGACGGCCCGCTGCGCGGCCTGCTCCAGATGCTGAGCGGCTAGTTCGCACACGGGAGCAGGCAGGGCGATGGTGCGCTGGAACGGTGTACTCGTCATGACCGACTGCTCCCCCGGCGACGGCCGATTCTGTCGCCCTGCGGCGTGATTTCACCGTCCCGCGTGACCGGCGCGTGGCGAATGTCCCGGAAGTACGGCATCTCGCCGCACGCACCTGCTGGGACGGTGGGTCCGGCAAGGTGGGCGTCACCGCGTACGTCGATCTCGACGCGACGCGGCCGATTCGGTTGCTCGATGTGGACTGTGGTTCCTGGAGCTGAGAGGGAGTTCGTATGACCGTCCGTTCGGAGGTGGCGGCCCGGCTCACCGGGCGGGCGGTCAGCGGTGAGAGGCAGCTGTCGGGGGACCTCGCCGAAGTCGCTCTCGACGACGGGCGGGTCGTGGTCGTCAAGCGGTCCGACGCGCCGGGGGCGGCCCGGGCCGAGGCGGCGGGGCTGCGGTGGCTGGCCGCTGCCGGGAGTGTGCGGGTGCCGGTGGTGCACGGGCACGAGGACGGCTGGCTGGTCATGGACCGGGTTCCGCGGGGGCGGCCGGACGGTGCGGCTGCGGTGCGGTTCGGGCGGGACCTCGCCGCGCTGCACGCCGCCGGGGCGCCCGCGTTCGGGGCGGCGCCGCCGGACGGTCCGGTGAACGCGTACATCGGGCTCGCGCCGATGCGCAACGAGCCCGGTACCGACTGGCCGCGCTGGTACGCCGGGCAGCGCGTGCTGCCGTATCTGCGGCGAGCCGTCGACCAGGGCACGCTCCGGTCCGGCGAGGCGGCCGTCGTGGAGCGTCTGTGCGAGCGACTGCCGGAGCTGGCCGGGCCCGCCGAGCCGCCCGCGCGGCTGCACGGGGACCTGTGGAGCGGCAACGTGCTCTGGGCGGCCGACGGGCACGTCCGGCTGATCGACCCGGCCGCGCACGGCGGGCACCGGGAGACGGATCTGGCGATGCTGCGGCTGTTCGGCTGCCCTCATCTGGAGCGGGTGCTGGACGGCTACCAGGAGGTCGCGCCGCTCGCCGACGGCTGGATCGGACGTGTCGGCGTGCACCAGCTGTTTCCGCTGCTGGTGCACGCCGTGCTGTTCGGCCGGGGCTACGCGGAACAGGCCCTCACTGCGGCCCGTTCGGCCCTGGCGGGGTGACCCGCCGTCGACTCGTCAGCGGGTCACGACGTGTCGTGCGTCGGGGACGCAGTGGGTCATGGTGAGGCCCTCGACGTCCCGTGGCTGGTTCTTGCCGAGGTCGGCCAGGCGTTCGCGGTCCTCGTCCGTCAGGTCCTGGCCGGCCAGCGGCTGCAGTCCCGCCACGTCCTCCGGGCCGATGCCCAGTCCTTCGCCGACCCGCAGGCCGAGGTCGTTCTCGACCAGCAGGAAGTGCCAGACCATGCGCTCCTGGATCGCCCGGTCGCACTGGGACAGTTGACCGATGAAGTTCTTCACCAGGTCGTCGCGTTCCCACTCCTCCAGCAGCAGGTAGCGCTGACCTGCCTGGAGGTAGTCGTTGGTGCGGGGGATGCGCTTGCGGGTGAGCCGGCCCTGGATCTCGGGCCCCTGCTCGTCATGCGTCGGATAGCGGGCCTCGCGCAGGCCCCCGGTGATGGACGGCTCGTAGTTGACCTGCGGGTTCTCTCCCCCGCCATCCACGTGGTAGGCCATCTGGCCATCGCGCTGGTTGGTGCGCACGTCCGCGTTCCTGGCCTGGTTGACGGGGAGCTGCAGGTAGTTCGGGCCGACCCGGTGGCGCTGGGTGTCGCTGTAGGAGAAGGTCCGGCCGACGAGCATCTTGTCGTCGGAGAAGTCGAGGCCGTCGACGAGGACGCCGGTGCCGAAGGAGATCTGCTCGTTCTCGGCGAAGAAGTCCTGCGGCATGCGGTCCAGCACCATCCGGCCCACCGGCTTCGGCGGGAAGTCCTGCTCCGGCCAGGTCTTGGTGTCGTCCAGGGGGTCGAAGTCGAGCTCCGGGTGGTCGTGGTCGTCCATCATCTGGACGAGCAGTTCCCACTCCGGGTGGTCGCCGCGGGCGACGGCCTCGTAGAGGTCCTTGGTGGCGTGACCGAGCGTGTCGGCCTGGACGTTGGCGGCGTCCTCCTCCGTCATGCTGCGCACGCCCTGCTTGGGCATCCAGTGGTACTTGACGAGCTTGGTGTCGCCGTCGGCGTTGACCCACTTGTAGGTGTTGACGCCGAAGCCCTGCATATGGCGGTAGTCGGCGGGGATGCCGCGCGGGCTGAACAGGTTGACCAGCATGTGCATCGCCTCGGGCGTCTGCGACATGAAGTCGAAGATGCGGCCCGGCTGCTGCTCGAAGGTCACCGGGTCGGGCTTGAGGGCGTGGATGACGTCCGGGAACTTGATGGCGTCGCGGATGAAGAAGACGCCCAGGTTGTTGCCGACCAGGTCCCAGTTGCCGTCCTCGGTGTAGAACTTGACGGCGAAACCACGCGGGTCGCGGGCGGCCTCGGAGGAGTCGCGGCCGCCGATCACCGTGGAGAAGCGGACCGCCACGTCCGTGCGCTTGCCGCGCTCCTGGAACAGCTTGGCCCGGGTGTAGCGGCTGACCGGCTCGTCACCCCAGGTGCCGTAGGCCTCGAAGTGGCCGTAGGCGGTGACGCCGCGGGCGTGCACGACGCGTTCGGGGATGCGTTCCCGGTCGAAGTGGCTGATCTTCTCCAGGAACTGGTAGTTCTCCAGCGTCGCGGGGCCGCGGGCGCCGACGGTGCGCTGGTTCTGGTTGTCGTAGACCGGATGACCCTGGCGGTCGGTGAGTACCTTGCGGTCGTCGCCCGGTGCGGGGCCGGTGCCGGAAACGTCCGTCATATGCGTGGGCTCCTTCGGCTGGTGGCCTGCGGCCGGCCGGGTCGGAGCCACGAGGGGCCGCCCGGCCGGTCCTGGCGGGACGGGCCGGGTACCCGGACGAAGCGGTCACTCACGTGCCACGGGCCCCGTCCGGCGCCTTCGGCGGCGACGGCCGCTGAATCGGGGGCGGTGGCATGGTGGCTGTCGGTATCCGGCACGGACAGCGGGGCCGCGGGAGAGGAGAGGGATGCGGAACGTCTACTGGCTCGGTGGCGGCAGCGGCGCGGGCAAGTCCACGATCGCCCGCCGTCTCGCCGACCGGTACGGCTGGTGTCTCTATGCGACGGACGACGTGATGGCGGATCACGCGCGCCGGACCACCGCCGAGGAGGCGCCCTTCCTGCACGCGTTCATGGCCATGACCCTGGACGAGCGGTGGCTCGACCGGTCCCCCGAGACCATGCTGGAGACGTTCCACTGGTTCCGGGGCGAGGCCTTCGGCCTGATCGTCGAGGATGTCGCGCGACTGCCCCGGGACACGCCTGTGGTCGTGGAGGGGTTCCGGCTGTTGCCGCACCTGGTGAAGCCGCTGCTCACCGGGCCCGGACACGCGGTCTGGCTGCTGCCCACACCGGACTTCCGCCGGCTCGCGTTCGCGAGCCGCGCCACCCCCGAGGGACGTTTCACGCAGCGGACCGGTGATCCCGGGCGGGCGGAGGACAACCTCGCCGTGCGGGACGCCCTGTTCACCGAGCGACTGCGTGAGGAGACCATGCGCCTGGGGCTGCCCTCCCTCACGGTGGACGGCACGATCACGGAGGACGAACTGGCCGACCGGGTCAGCGAGGTCTTCCGGCTCCGGCACGGAGAAGGGCCCGGACCCGCGCGGGATCCGGGCCCTTGAGGGCCGGTGGGCCTCAGCCTCCGTCGAGGCGTGCGCGCAGCAGCCCCTTGCCCAGTTCGGCGCCCTTGCGGCTGTCCGCCTGGGCCTTGCGGAACAGGTCCGCGACCTCGGTGTCCTTGGCGCGCTCGGCGTCCTGGATGTAGCTCTCCAGGCGCAGGGCGTTGTTCAGGCACGCCTCGACGTACCAGATGAGGTTGTAGTCCTTGTCCTGCGTACCGGTCACACCGCCGGTCTCCGATCCACTGCTCATGCGAACCTCCCTCTCACGGAGCGGACCTCTTCAGGCGCCGGACGGGTACCCGCCCTCCGGCCGGGCACACAGCACGCACCCGTCACCCCGAGCGACCACCCC
The DNA here is from genome assembly GCF_042899705.1 of Streptomyces sp. NPDC013187. Taxonomy (NCBI): domain Bacteria; kingdom Bacillati; phylum Actinomycetota; class Actinomycetes; order Kitasatosporales; family Streptomycetaceae; genus Streptomyces; species Streptomyces sp. NPDC013187. Next base: position 275,308 of record NZ_JBIBAF010000011.1, read on the forward strand.
GTCACGGTGGCCGGGCCGGTGGGTCAGACCCGTACGCACCACCAACTCCACCCCTCTGTAAGGCAATTCAGACAGTTGCCCCGCAAGCCCACAGACAGCGATCACTTTCGGAACGAAGTGGCGCTCCACCGTGCGAGACCGGTCGATGACGGTGTGTACTGTGCTGCGGGTGGCTCGCCTGAGCACCTCGGACCCAGCCCTGCCCGACTCCCTCCTGGAATCGACTCGATGATCGAAGTACCGGACCTGGCCGTCGGCGCCCTCGCTCTCGGCACACTGTCCGCGTTCGCCCTCGGCGGCGGGCTGCTGCGCTCACGGCGGCACCTGGCCGCGCAGCGCGCGAAGACGGCCGCGCTGCGGGCTCGACTCGACGGGACGACACGGGCGTTCACCTCCGAGATCGAGCATCTGGCGGCACGGCGGGTGCCCGCCGCGGCCCGGCAGGCGGCACACTCCCACGTCGGCGAGCCCGGCCCGCTGAACCCGCAACTGGCCGGTTCGCCCCTGGGGAGCGCCCTTGAGCAGGTGCTGAAGGGACTGCACACCGAACTGGCCGCCCAGCGCACCCGGATCGACGCTGCGGCGCAGGCCGGGATGCGCGGGGCCACCCGGGAGATCCAGGCGGCGCTGTACCGGTTGCAGGACGCTCTACGGGGATTGCAACAGCGCTACGACGAACCCGAGTTGACGCAGACCCTGTTCGAACTGGACCACGAGAACGAGCAGTCGCTGCGGCGCGCGCAGATAGCCGCGGTGGTGTGCGGGGCCTGGGTGGGGCTCGCCCGGGAGGAGTCCCACGTCGTGGACGCGGTGACGGGCGGTCAGGCCCGGCTCGCGGGTTACCGCCGCGTCCGGGTCAACAACCACCTCGCGGCCGGTACGGCCCTGGTGTCCCACGCCGTGGAGCCGGTCGCCATCATCGTCGCGGAGCTCCTCGACAACGCGCTGCGGCATTCCGCGCCGGACACGGACGTGGTGGTCAACCTCGAGGCGGTACACCACGGGGTCTGCGTCACCGTGGACGACGCCGGTCTGGGCATGACGCAGGACGAGCGGGCCCGGGCCCAGCGGATGGTCGCCGGTTCGGATCCGATCCTGCTGACCGAGCTCGGGGATCCGCCGCGCATGGGGCTCGCGGCCGTCGGCCAGCTGACCCGGCAGTTCGATCTGAGCGTGGACCTGTCCTCCCCGTCGCCGTACGGCGGGGTGCGGGCGGTGCTGCGGGTCGACAGCCATCTGCTGACGCGCATCGACCCGGAGAAGCAGCCCCCGGCGGCCAGTGCGCCGCGTTCGACCCGGCGGGAGGCCGTGCCGGACGCGGGAAGCGGTTCCGGCGCGTCCCGCGGTTCGGTCCCGGGCCCCTCCGGCCCGCACCACACGCTCCGTCCCGGCCGGCCCGCCCCGCAGCACACGTCCCGCCCCGCACCGGTCACCCCGCCCCACGACCCCCGGCCCGCCGTCGTCCCCCCTCCGCACGACCCCCAGCCCGCCCCGGCCGCCGCGTCCGACGGCTTCGAGCCGGACGCCGAGCCCCGCAGGGCCCAACCGCTCCCCACCGGCACCGACAGAGGCACAGACAGAGGCACAGATACAGGCGACGCAGACCTATCCGCAGGCGCCGCAGGCGACGATCACGGCTACGGCACGGAGCAGCACCTGGGCGACGACGGCTCCGCGGTGCCAGGCCACCACGGCCCGCGGGACAGCGGCGTCCTCCCCCAGCGGCGTCGCCGCGGTCGCGCCACGACCTCGGCCGGGCCGGCCGCGGCCGAACCCGTGCCACCGCGCCGCGCACGCCGTCCCGAGGAGTCCGCCGCCGCCCTCGGCGCCCTCCAGTCCGGCACGGCGGCAGCGCGTGCCGCAGGTCGGTCGAACACAGACGCCCTTCCAGCCGTACCTGAGGGTGCCCCGGCAGCGACCACGGCCGACACGGCATCCGAGGACACCGACAGCACCGAACACGAAGGGGGAACGGCTCGATGAGCAGCCGCGCAGCGGGGGACACGGCATGGGTGCTCGAACCGGTCCTGGAGGTGCCGCACGTCGTGGCCGCCGCCCTGCTCACCCGGGACGGACTCGTCACCGGTTACACCGACGCGCTGTCGCGGCCGTCGGCGGAGCGGGTAGCGGCCATCACCAGCACCGTGCAGGGCGCCTGCCGTACCGCGGCGGCGGCGTTCGCCGACACCGACCGGGCGGAGATCCGGCAGGTCGTCATCGAATCGGACCACGGCTATGTGCTGATCGTGCCGACGGACCACGGCACCTGCGTCGCCGCGTACGGCGATCCCGAGGTGCGGCTGGACCTGCTCGCCCACCGGGTGCACTCGCAGGTCGCGCGGCTGGGCGAGAAGGCGATGGCCGCCGGGCCCCGAGGTGCCGACGGCGGCACGCCGGCATGACCGGCCGCCGAGGCGGCCGTCCCCTGGTTCCCGCGTACCTGTCGACCGGCGGGGTGGCGCGGCCCAGCCGTGCGCATCTGGAGCGGCTGTCGGTCCTCACCGGCAGTGGTGAGCCGGCCCCCGCCGAACTGCCCGCCGCCCAGGCGGCCCTGCTGGAGGAGCTGGAGTACGGCTCGCTGACGGTGGTGGAGGCCGCTGCTCTGCTGCGGCTGCCGGTCTCCGCGGTGCTGGTACTGGCCGCCGACCTCCTCGACCGCGACCTGGTGCTGGCCCGTGCGCCGATCCCGCCCGCCCGGCGCTTCGACCCCGACCTGCTGAAGAGAGTGGCCGATGGCCTCCGCGACCTCAAGCACCGTTGACGCCGAGCCGGGGGGTGCGGGCGTCCACCTGCCGGACAGCGCCCAGGACTTGGTGAAGATCCTCGTCACGGGACCGTTCGGGGTGGGCAAGACGACCCTGATCCGCTCCGTCTCCGAGATCCGGCCGCTGCACACGGAGGAGCAGCTCTCGGAGGCGTCCGCACAGGTCGACGATCTCGCCGGGGTCCGGGACAAGTCCACCACCACGGTCGCCATCGACTTCGGCCGGATCAGCCTGCCGGGCGGCATCGTGCTGTACCTGTTCGGCACGCCCGGCCAGGAACGTTTCCGGCCCCTGTGGGACGACGTCGCCTACGGGGCGCTCGGCGCGCTCGTGCTGGTCGACGCCCGCCGGATCGACGCCTCGTTCGACGTGCTGGGGCTGGTGGAGGAGTCGGGCCTGCCCTACGCGGTCGCCTTCAACACCTTCCCGGACGCGCCCCGCCAGCACACGCCCGAGCAGCTGCGCGCCGCCCTGGACCTGGAGCCCACGACTCCCATGGTCACGTGCGACGCGCGGGAGACGGACTCCGCGGTCGACGCCCTGCTCGCGCTGGTACAGCACCTGATCGACCACCACCCCCCGGAGCCCCGGTGACCCACCCCTCCCCCGCCGAGCAGGCCTTCTCCCTCGCGGCGCCCGTCCGCCTCTGGGAGGACGGCTTCGCCCGTGACCCCCACGCCTACTACGCCGCCCTGCGCGCTCACGGCCCGGTCGGCTGGGCGGAACTCGCGCCCGGCGTCCCGGCCTACGTCGTCACCGACCGGCGGGCGGCGCTGGACCTGCTGCACGACACCGAGACGTTCTCGCACGACCCCCGGCCGTGGGAGGCGACCGTCCCCGACGACTCGCCGGTGCTCGGCATGATGCGCTGGCGCCCCAACACCCTGTTCGCCGACGGCGGCGCCCACCTGCGCTACCGCACCTCGCTGATCGACGCCTTCGATCTGGTGGAGCCGCACGATCTGCGGGCCCGGGTGCACCGCGCGGTGCACCTGCTGGTGAGCAGGATCGGGCCGCGGGGCGAGGCCGATCTGGTGGGCGATTTCACCCGGCCGCTGATGGCTCTGGTGTTCAACAGCCTGTTCGGGCTGCCCGACAGCGCCAGCGACCGGCTGGACACCGCCCTGGGCAAACTGATCGAGGGCGGCGCCCAGGCTGCGGAGGGCGAGGCCGAGTTCGGCGGGTACGTGCTGGAGCTGATCGCCGCCAAGGCCCGGCGGCGGGGCGACGATCTGCCGAGCTGGCTGCTGGACCACCCGGCGGGACTGACCCCCGAGGAGGTCACCTGGCAGGTGTTCCTCACCCTCGGGGCAGGGCACGAGCCGACGGCCAACCTGGTGTCCAACGCGCTGTCCAGGATCCTCGGCAACCCGGCCTACTACTCGACGCTGACCAGCGGCGCCCGCCCGGTGACGGACGCGGTGCTGGAGGTCCTGCACCACGAGACGCCGCTCGCCAACTACGGCATCCACTACGCCCGCACACCGGTCACCCTGCACGGCGTGTGGATCCGCGCCGCGGTGCCGGTGGTGATCTCCTACGGCGCGCTCGCCCAGGCCGCCGAGCAGGAGCGCGGCGCGGAGCGTCACCCGTCGGACGCCTCCCACCTGTCCTGGTCGGCGGGCCCGCACGCCTGTCCGGTCAAGCAGCACACCCTGCTCATCGCCACCGAGGCGATCGAACGGCTCACCCAGTGGCTGCCCGACCTCGAACCCGTCCTGCCCCGCGAGCGCCTGACGTGGCGGCCCGGACCGTTCCACCGCTCGCTGACGGCCCTGCCCGTCCGTTTCAGCCCCCGCTCCCCCGATCAGCCAGGAGGACGACCGTGACCGTGACCGACCGCATCGCCCTGGACCCGTTAGGCGCCGACATCGCCGCCGAGAGCGCCCGGCTGCGTGCCCTCGGCCCGATCGTGCCCGTGGAGCTGCCCGGCGGCATTCCGGCCTGGGCGCCGACGCGCTACGACACGCTGAAGGAGCTCATCCTCGACCCGCGGGTCAGCAAGGACCCGCGGCTGCACTGGCGGCTGTGGCCCGAGATCGCCGAAAAACCGTCCTGGGCCTGGATCCTGGGCTGGGTCGGCGTGGTGAACATGCTCTCGACCTACGGACCTGACCACACCCGGCTGCGCAAGCTGGTCGCGCCCAGCTTCACGCACCGGCGGACCGAGGCGATGCGGCCCCGGGTGGAGGCGATCACGGCGGAACTGCTGGCCGCTCTGGAGGGCGCAGACGGCGAGGTCGTCGACGTCAAGGAAGGGTTCGCCCATCCGCTGCCGATGCGGATGATCTGTGAACTCATGGGTGTGCCCGACGAGTTGCGAGAGGACACCGGCCGGCTCATCGCGGCCATCATGGACACCTCCGACCCGAGCCCGGAGCACGCGGCGTCCGTGCAGCGGCAGATCTGGACGGTGCTGCCGGCGCTGATGGCCCACCGGGCCGCGCACCCCGGGGACGACATGACGTCCGAGCTGATCCGGGTCCGGGACGAGGACGGCGACCGGCTGAGCGACGAGGAGCTGCTGTACACGCTGCTGCTGGTGATCGGCGCCGGTTTCGAGACCACCGTGAACCTCATCGGCAACGCGGTGGTCGCCCTGCTCCGCCGTCCCGAGCAGCTGGCGGCCGTCCGGTCCGGGGAGATCGGCTGGGACGCCGTAGTCGACGAGACGCTGCGCGCCCACCCGTCGATCGCGTCGCTGCCGCTGCGGTTCGCCGTCACCGACCTCGCGGTCGGCGATGTGACGATCCCGGCCGGCGACGCCATCATCACGACGTACGCCGCCGCGGGGATGGACCCCGAGCACTACGGGCCGGACGCCGACCGCTTCGACGCCACCCGCGGTGCCGACGACCATCTGGCGTTCGGGATCGGCGTCCACCGCTGCATCGGGGCGCCGCTGGCCCGGCTGGAAGCCCTCACCGCGCTGCCGGCGTTGTTCGACCGGTTCCCCGGTCTGCGCCTGGCCACCGGCGACGACGGGCTGCGGCAGGTGCCGTCGTTCATCGCGTTCGGCTGGCAGAGGATCCCGGTGCGGCTGCGGGACTGACGCGCCGGGGAGGACGCCGCCTCGCCGGGCAGCGCGCGGGAGCGCGACCGGTCCCCCGTTCCGGTCGAGCCCCCGCGGTGAGTTGAATTTACGTCCCTGTCCGAGGCCTTGTGAACCGTGTCGATGCCCGCTGCACGCTCAACGGGGCTCACCCGTGCACAGCTGAGTCCGGATGGCCCGGTTTCGTCCCGCCCGGATCCGGCCAACCGGTTGCCACGGAGGCAGACTGGCTCACTCCGGGCCCTGCAGGACCGGCAGGTCGAGGTCGCCCACGATCAGGTGCGCCAGGACGACCTCGTACAGGTCGGTGCCCGCGGCGAGCAGCTGGCGTTCCAGGACGGGTTCGGCGCTGCGGACGTGTTCGCGCACGGTCTGGGCGTGCACACCCAGGGCCTGCGCGGCCCGTTCGGCGTTGCCGCCGACGGCTATCCAGGTGCGCAGCGTCCGGCGCGGATTGCGGGCGTCGGCGTCGAGCCGCCCCAGCAGATCCTGACCCCAGGTGCGTACGGCGGGGCCGGACAGCAGGTCGGCGAGCCGCAGATCCGGCTCCCCGGCGACGCCGTCGGCCGGTGCGTCGGGCAGTCCGATCCGGGTGTTGATCGCCAGGTGGACCACGGCCCGGACCGTGAGGTCGGCGAAGTCGGTGCCGAGCAGGGCCTCGACGCGTTCCATGCGGGCGCGGACGGTGTTGCGGCTGACGCCGAGGACCTTGGCGGCGTTGACGGCGGTGAACTCCAGGCCGAGCCGGGTGGTGGCGAGGAGCTCGGCGCGGGTGTGGTGCGGCAGGGTGTCGAGGGGGCGCAGCACGCGGGACGTCCACCCGCGCAGCGCCACCGGGTCCATCAGGCGTTCGGGGTGGGTGCGCTCGGCGTAGACGGCCGTCTTGTCGGGCCGGAAGTGGGCCACGGCCAACGCGCTGACGGCCTGCCCGTAGGCGGTGGCGGTCTGGGCGAGGCTCTGGCGGACGCTGCCGCCGAGGAAGAGGTCCGGGTTGCGTCCGACGAGGGACCGCAGGGCGTCGCCCGTGGTCTCCCTGGGGCCGACGACGATCACGTGCCCGTCCATGGCAGGGCAGCGCACGACCAGGGCGTCCTCGCGGGTGCTGTCCAGGCACTCCTCGGCGACGCGGTCGCGTACCTCGGGAGCGGATTCGACGACGTACACGCACGCCGTATCGGCATCGAGCAGCCCGGGCCAGAGTCCGGCGGCGACGCGGCGGGCGGCGATGGTGTCCTCGACCATCAGCAGCTGCAGGATCGCCAGGCGCAGATCGGAGGTGGCCCGGCGCAGCCGGTGCCCGGCCGCGGTCGACTCGCTCGCCGTCAGCAGCAGTTCGATCACCTGGGCGGTGTGCGTGACGACGCCGGAGGCCCGCCGGTCGAAGGGGTCCTGCCGCGAGACGGCCAGCACGCACGCGTGGGACGGGTGCTCCACCCTGACCAGGCGCAGGTGGCGCTCCCGGCTCTCCCAGGCGGCGGAGGCGATCCGGCCGGCGGTGATGTCCGCGACCAGGTCCTCGTCCAGCGGAAGCCGGTTTCCGGCGATGAGGTTCCCGGCGGCGTCCTGCAGGGCCACGGTCGCGCCCACGGCGCCGGCGAGCCAGGCGACGACTCTGCGGACATCGCGCCCGGCCGGACGCAGGTGCTCGAGCAGTTCCTCCGCCCAGTCCGGATCCGTGCCGGCCTGCGCCTCACGCTGCCGGTTCCCGCACTCTCGGCCAGCCACTCGGCCTTCCCCTCGCTCCTCGCGCCGCCTCCGGCACACCGGTCGGGGACGTTACCTCAGGTCCGCAGGGCGATCCTCCCGGCCCGGACGTCGGACGGCGAGGGGCGGGTGCCCCCGGGCCCGGCCCCCTCCTGCGCCGCCGCCCCGCGCCGGCGGCATAAGCTCGACGGATGGCGAAGTACTACGACGTGCACCCCGACAACCCGCAGGCCCGCACCATCGGCCAGATCGCCGACAGCATCCGCGCCGACGCTCTTGTCGCCTACCCCACGGACTCCTGCTACGCACTGGGCTGCCGTATCGGCAGCCGTGACGGCATCGACCGGATCCGCACGATCCGCAAGCTGGACGACCGGCACCACTTCACCCTCGTGTGCCAGGACTTCGCCCAGCTCGGCCAGTTCGTGCGGATCGACAACGACGTGTTCCGCGCGATCAAGGCGTCGACGCCCGGCAGCTACACGTTCATCCTGCCCGCGACGAAGGAGGTGCCGCGCGTGCTGCAGCACCCCAAGAAGAAGACGGTCGGGGTGCGCATCCCCGACCACGTCGTCACCCAGGCGCTGCTCGCCGAACTCGGTGAGCCGCTGCTGTCCAGCACCCTGCTGCTGCCCGGCGAGGAGGAGCCGATGACGCAGGGCTGGGAGATCAAGGACCTGCTCGATCACGTGCTGGACGGAGTGGTCGACTCCGGCGACTGCGGTACCGAGCCGACGACGGTCGTCGATTTCTCCGGCGGGGAGGCCGAGATCGTGCGGCACGGCGCGGGCGATCCCTCACGGTTCGAGTAAAGCGCGCGCCAAAGGCCGTTCACGGTTCAACCGTGTGTCGGGGGTGGGCGAAATGCCCCGGGACGGGCGTGTCACGATGACCATGATCCGCCCGGTCACGCGGACGGGTTGCAGGCCCCCACCCCCGCAGAGAGGCAGCCCAGCCATGAGCGCCGTACAGGGAACCGCCGTCGACATCCCCACCGAGGACGGCACCGCCGACGCCTATCTGGCCCACCCCGCCGACGGGGCCGCCCACCCGGCGGTCCTGCTGTTCATGGACGCCTTCGGTCTGCGTCCGCAGCTGCGGTCCATGGCGGACCGGCTGGCCGCCGAGGGCTACACGGTGCTGGCGCCGAACGTGTTCTACCGACACGGTCGCGCGCCTCTGTTCGACCTTCCCGAGTTCATCGACCCGGGTGCGCGTCCGGAGATATTCGAGCGCATCGTGCCGGTCATGCAGGACCTGACGAACGAGCGGGCGATGCGGGACGCCGGTGCGTACCTGCGGTGGCTGGCCGAGTCGCCCGCGGTGGCCGACGGTCCGGTCGCGCTGACCGGTTACTGCATGGGCGCCCGCCTGTCGCTGCTCACCGCGGGCACCTACCCGGAGCGGGTCGCGGCGGCGGCCGGCTTCCACGGCGGGCGGCTGGCCACGGACACCCCGGACAGCCCCCACCTGGTGGCCGGCAAGGTCACCGCCGAGCTGTACTTCGGCCACGCCGACCAGGACCACTCCCTGCCCGAGGAGCAGATCGAGCGCCTGGAGGACGCCCTGACGGCGGCGGGCGTGCGCCACCGGTGCGAGGTGTACACGGGCGCGCCGCACGGATTCACGCAGGCCGACACCGCGTCGTACCACCAGGAGGGCGACGAGCGGCACTGGTCGGCGCTGCTGGACCTGCTGAAGCGCACATTCTGACCTCAATCGACTCCTTGGTGACACGAGTTGACGACCTACCGACGGTAAGGGCTTGCTCTCCCGTGATCCCTGCGCGTAGACCTTGCTGAACACCAGTCAGGACTCTGGGGGGAGTTGACTCTTGGACGGTACGGTCGACGGGTTCCGCTACGGTGCGGTGACCCCGGTGGCGGCCTATCTGATGGCCTGCTTGGGAGGGGCGCTCGGGCTGCGGTGCATCGTGCGCTCGCTGCTCAACGCGCAGTCGTGGAAGACGGGCTGGCTCGCGTTAGGCGCCGCCTCCATCGGGTGCGGCATCTGGACGATGCACTTCATCGCCATGATCGGCTTCCATGTGGAGGAGACCCGGGTTCGGTACGACGCGGCCACCACGGTGCTCAGTCTCGTCGTGGCCGTCGCCGTGGTGGGCGTCGGCGTGTTCATCGTCGGCCACCGCGGCACCAGCGCTGTCACGCTGGCCGTCGCGGGGGCGGTCACCGGACTGGGCGTGGCGGGCATGCACTACCTCGGCATGGCGGCGCTGCGGCTGAACGGCGACGTCGGCTACGACCCGGTCGGTGTCGCGCTGTCCGTGCTGATCGCCGTCGGGGCCGCGACCGCCGCGCTGTGGTCGGCCGTCACCATCCGCGGGTTCCTCATGAGCCTCGGTGCGAGCCTGGTGATGGGCGTGGCGGTGTCCGGTATGCACTACACGGGCATGGCCGCCGTCAGCGTCCATGTGCACGACGCGACCGGCGGGACGTGGGCGGGCGAGTCGCCCACGTCCCTGCTGCTGCCGATGCTGCTGGGGCCGGTGGTCTTCCTGCTGCTGGCCGGAGTCGTGGTGATGTTCGATCCGCTGCTGGTGCTGGGCGAGCGGACGTCCGCACGGCAGGACACGCCGACCGCCGGCTCCGCGGCGCCACGTCGCCCGGCATGGCGCACCACGGCCTCGTCCACGCGCGAGCGGTGAGCGGCCCACCCACCGGCGGGGCAAGATCGATTGCTACGGTGCACCGGTGTCCGACTCCTCACGCGATACCGCCGAAGGCGCCGGCTGGGGCACCAGCGAACGGGGCGCGTACACGCGGTTGATGCCGCCGAAGTCCGAGAAGATCTCCTGGCTGAGCCCGAAGATGCTGTGGCTCGCCCGCAACGGCGTGCTGGCCTCCTGGTTCGGGGACCCCACCGGCCGGACGCGCAGCCGGTGGGTGGCACAGCGGGCGGCCTCCGGCGCACCGGCCGACCGGGTGATCCGCCGGGACGACCCGGACCGGTTCTCCTTCCTGGTCATCGGTGACACCGGCGAGGGCGACGACCCCCAGTACGCCGTCGTGCCGGGGTTTCTCAAGGCGGGTCAGGACACCCGCTTCGCCGTGCTGGCCAGTGACGTGATCTACCCGGTGGGCGGTGCGGACGACTACGGCACCAAGTTCTTCCGCCCCTACCGGGACTACCGGGCGCCGATCTACGCGATACCCGGCAACCACGACTGGTACGAGGATCTCGGCGGTTTCATGCGCGTCTTCTGCGACGACGCCCCGCCCCTGCCGCCCGAACCCCGGCCGCGTCCTCTCACCCGGGCCTGGCTGCGGTCGCTGCTGTGGCACCGGCCGCGTCCGGACGCGGGACAACGCCTCGCCGAGGCACGCACGTTGCGCGAGGCGCCCGAGCAACAGGCCGTCCAGCCGGGCCCGTACTGGGCGGTCGACGCCGGCCCGCTGCGGATCATCGGCATCGACACCGGTCTGCTCGGCACCCTCGATGCCGAGCAGGGCGCGTGGCTGCGCGAGGTGTCCCGGGGGCCCCGCCCGAAGATCCTCGTCACCGGCTCTCCCTTGTACGTGGACGGCCGGCGCGAGCCCTGCGCCATCGAAGGGGGCGGCACCGTCGACGACATCGTCCGCGACCCGGAGCACCACTACGTGGCGGCGATCGGCGGCGACATCCACAACTACCAGCGCTACCCGGTCCGGCTGGCCGACGGCCGCACGCTCCAGTACGTCGTCGCCGGCGGGGGCGGCGCGTTCATGCACGCCACCCACACGATCCCGCGCGTCGACGTCGCGGGCGTCACCGAGCAAGACTTCCGCTGCTACCCGCTGCGCGGCGACTCCCTGGCCTTCTACAGCCGGCTCTACGGCCGCCGGCTGCGGATGCGCCGCTTCTTCACCCTCACCGAGGGCGAGGCGACGGCTGTGATCGCCGAGCGGCTCGGCATCAAGCCCACCCGCACCCCGGGCGCCTCGGCCCGACTCACCCGTCGCGTCCGCCTGGTCGCCGGACTGCTCGGAACCAGCCGTCGCCCCGACCGGGCCAAGCGGTTCCGGCTGCCCGTGCGGAAGATCTACACCTCCCTGTTCTCGCCGAGCTCGGCGACGTACGACCCGCCGTTCTTCAAGTGCTTCCTGCGCCTGGACGTCTCCCCGGAGGCGGTCCGGCTGCGCTGCTTCGCGGCGACCGGCAACCGCGCCCAGGAGGTCGCCCCGCCGGTCGAGGACGAGGTGCTGATCCCGCTGCGCTGACCGGGCGGAACGGGAACAGCGAGGGCCGCTCCCGGGTTGGAAGCGTCGTACACCATTGAAAGTTCAATGAGGGAGGGCTCGTGCCGCCGACCCCACGACCGCTGCGCAAGCTGGGTTTTCTGACCATCGGGCTGTTCGACCCGGCGGACCCGCGCCCGGGCCACGAGTCCACCCTGGAGATCATCGAGCTGGGCGAGCGCCTCGGCTTCGACAGCGCGTGGGTGCGTCACCGGCATCTGCAGCACGGCATCTCCTCCCCCGTCGCCGTACTGTCGGCGGCCTCCCAGCGCACGCGCCGTATCGAGCTGGGCACGGCGGTGATCCCGCTCGGGTGGGAGAACCCGCTGCGGCTGGCCGAGGACCTGGCCACCGTCGACCTGCTGTCGGGCGGACGCCTCAACCCGGGCGTGAGCGTGGGCCCGCCCATGCATTTCGACCAGGTCAAGGGCGCGCTCTACCCGGACACGGCCGACGCCGAGGACTTCGGATACGGGAGGGTGGAGCGGCTGCTGGACTTCGTGCGGGGCAAGCCGGCGACGGACTTCAGCGGCGTCGAGGGCTTCGAGGTCTTCTCCGACCGGGTACAGCCGCACTCCCCCGGCCTGGGCCGCCGTCTCTGGTACGGCGGTGGCAGCCTGCGGTCGGCCCGATGGGCCGGTGAGCACGGCATGAACCTCCTCTCCAGCAGTGTCGTGAAGGCCGAAGAGCCCGAAGGTCCCTACGACTTCGCGGAGGTCCAGCTCGCGCAGATCCGCGCCTTCCGGGCCGCCCATCCCGACGGCGAGGCCGCCCGGGTCTCGCAGGGCCTGGTCGTCATCCCCACCGACTCCGCCTCGCCCGCCCAGCGTGCCCGCTACGAGGAGTACGCCGCACAGCGCACTCCCCGCACGGCGACGCCGCAGGGCCCGGCGCGGCTGCTGTTCGCGCCCGACCTGGTGGGCACCTCGGCCGAGATCGCCGAACGACTGCGCGCGCACGCGGCGTTCCGGGAGGTGGACGAGGTGGCGTTCGCCCTGCCGTTCTCCTTCGAGCACGAGGACTACGTGCAGATCCTCACCGACATGGCGACAAAGCTCGGCCCGGCCCTGGGATGGCACCCGGGCACGTAGGGCCTGTCGGTGCCGTCCTCGGCGAAGAGGCTCGGGGACTTGAGCTCGGGACGTGGGCTCGGGGACTTCCAAGCCAACGCGGGAACTTCCAAGCCAAGGGGAGCACGTCGTAGGCGCCCAGTGCGCCCCGGCGGCGCCCACCCGGGCCGCCGTCGGACCCGTCCTGGCAGGTGCCGTGAGCATCTGCCGGAGTCCCATGTCAAAACGTTCATGCAACCCTTCGCGCACCCGGGTCGCATCATCGGTCTGCGTCGTCGCCGACCGAACGAGAGCCGGCGCACCACCCGATAGATTCGGATTTTGCATATTATCCGAGCTTCGCAAAGGCTCTTGCCTTGGTCTCACGCTCTGCAGCTAGCTGGTGATGCGTCCGCTTCCCGGCCGGGTTCCCGATGAGCCCGTCGCCGACCGGCGGCACCTGGGCCCGTTCCCGGCGCTGTCGGTCAGGGAGGCGTTCTGCGAACCTGCACATGAGGAGTGGTCATGAAGAAGGCATACGAGGCACCGACGCTCGTCCGGCTCGGTACGTTCCGGAAGCAGACGGGGCTCCTCGGGCGCTCCGGCAACGACCGGCTGATCCTGAGCAAGAACTGACGACCGACGGTTCTTGACCCGACGTCATGACTGAACTGCACGAAAGTGCGGGGACGGGCCCCGGCGACGCGCACTTCGCGGTCTTCACGGACCGTGCGGACGCGGCCGCCGCGGCCCGCTCCTTCGCCCGCCCCGGAACCCGGACCCTCGCACACGCGTCGGGCCGGCCCTGGCTGGTCGGCCACTGGCACGACGACGACATCGTCACCGCGAGCGTCGGCGGCGCCTCCCTGGCCGTCGTCGGCTGCTGCCCCATCGACGCCGACGAACTGCGGCGCCGGGCCGCACGGTTGCGTGAGCTCACGGAGCTCGACGCACTGGCCCGGTCCCTCCCCGGCAGTTTCCACCTCGTCGGTGCCCTCGACGGTCGGCTCAGAGTGCAGGGCACGGCCTCCGGACTGCGGCTCGTCTTCCACGCGGAGATCGACGGCGTGCGCGTGGCCGCCACCCGCGCCGACACTCTGGCCACCGTCCTGGGCCTGGAGCCCGACGTGGAGGAACTGGCCGTCAGGCTGCTGTGGCCCGCCCCGTACCCGCTGTTCGAGACCTCGATGTGGCGGGCGGTCACCGCCGTTCTCCCACAGGACGCCGTGGTCATCGCCGCGGACGGCCGCAGCGTACGGCACACCCGGTGGTGGACACCGCCGGAGCCGGTCCGGCCGCTCGCCGATACGGCTCCCCTGATCCGGACGGCACTGGAGGAGGCCGTCGGCGCCCGCACCCGTCAGGGGGGCGTGGTGAGCTGCGATCTGTCCGGGGGCCTGGACTCGACCTCCGTCTGCTTCCTGGCCGACCGCTCGCCCGCCCGCGTGCTGGCGAGCACGTGGCCCGGACGGGATCCGGCGGACACCGACCTGATCTGGGCCGAGCGGGCGATGGGGTACCTGCCGGACGTCGAGCACGTCGTCTGGGACGCCGACTCCTCACCGCTGGTCTACGAGGACCTGCTCGGCATCGACGACCTCCTCGACGAACCCACCATCGGCGTCATGGACCGTTCCCGGGTGCTGCACCACCTGCCCGGCCTCGCCGCACGCGGCAGCCGGTTGCACCTGACCGGCATCGGCGGCGACCACGTGGCATGGTGCTCCGAGGCGTACTACCACCGGCTGCTGCGCACCCGTCCGCTGTTCGCCCTGCGCCAGTTGCGCGGATTCCGGGCGCTGTGGCAATGGCCGCTCGGCGGCACACTCCGCGCTCTCGCCGACTCCCGGCCGTACCGGAGGTGGCTCACCGACGCCGCCGGTGACCTGCGGGGCCCGTTGCCCCCGTCCGTCGCGACGGGTCTCGGCTGGGGCATGGCCCCGCGCCTGTTCGACTGGGTGACTCCCGAGGCCGAGCGGATGGCGCGCCGGGCCCTGCTCGACGCGGCGGCGACGACCTCTCCGCTGCATCCGGACCGCGGGCTCCACACCGACCTGGAGCAGATCCGCTCGTGCACCCGCGTCATCCGGCAGTGGGACCGGATGGCGGCCCGCGCGGGCCTGCCGATGGCCTCTCCCTTCCTGGACGACCGCGTCATCGAGGCGTGCCTCTCCGTACGCCCGGGCGAGCGCGTCACGCCCTGGCGGTACAAGCCCGTCCTGAGCGCCGCGATGCGCGGGATCGTGCCCGAGGAGTGCCTGCAGCGCAGCAACAAGGCCACGGCCTCCATGGACGCCTCCAACGGACTGCGCGAACACCGTGCCGACCTCTTGGCCCTGTGGGAGGACTCACGGCTGGCGGAACTGGGCCTGGTGGACGGCGCCGAGCTGCGCCGCCTCGCCCGGCGGCCCGCCTCCCCGGGGCTCTCCGACGCCATCCTCTACTCCACGATCGCCGCGGAGGTGTGGCTGCGCGGGCTCGCCCGCGGCCGCGCCCATGTCCCGCAACCCTGACCGGCACCCCGTCGGACAGCCCGTCAGACACGTCAGAAAGGCCCCCACATGCCCCTGCGGTTCGGCGCCAACGTCTCCACGGCCGAGACCGACTACGGCACGGTTCTGCTGGACGAACAAGTCGGTTCCTACTGGGAATTGAACCCGACGGCCACCTTGGTGGTGCGGACGCTGCTGGACGGCGGCGAGGAGGCGGACGCGGCCGCCGCCCTGGTCCGGGAGTTCGACATCGACCGGGCGCAAGCCCTCCAGGACGTCGAGACGCTGGTCCGCGAGCTGCGTGAGGCGGGGCTCGCCTCATGACGACGCCCAGCGCGCTGGAGCGGCCCACCGGTGTGTCCCTGGCCCGGCGCCTGACCGCCCGCCTCGTCCTGCTCCCCGCCGTCTGCCTCGCTCTGCTGCCGCCCCGCCACATCCGCACCGTGCTCGGCGTCCTGCGGCGCGGCGCCGCACCGGCGACCACCGGGCAGGCCCAGAACGCACGCGACGCCATGTGCGCCGTCAGCCTGCGTTGCGCCGGGCCGAAGGGGTGCCTGCCACGCTCCCTGGGAGCGGCACTGCTGTGCCGGCTCGGCGGAACGTGGCCGACCTGGTGCACCGGCGTACGGGTCACCCCGCCCTTCACCGCGCACGCCTGGGTCGAGGCCGAAGGCCTGCCCGTCGGCGAGGGAGTCCCGCAGGGCTATTTCGCCCGGCTGGTGGCCGTCGCCCCGCTGCCGGGGCCCGCCGACCGATGACCGGCGCGACCGTCCCGCACGGCGGCCGGCCCCCGGCCGCCGGAACCGAATCCGAGACCGAGACCGAGACCGAGACCGAGACCGACAAGTCCGCTACCGGCAAATCCGCTACCGACAGATCCACTCTGACTGCGGTGGCCACCATGTACCGGCTCACCGCCGGGCATCGCAGCGCCATCGCCGTGGCCAGCGTGCTGACCCTCGTCGGCTCCGCCCTCGGGCTGGCCCAGC
This sequence comes from Streptomyces sp. NPDC013187, assembly GCF_042899705.1. Lineage (NCBI taxonomy): Bacteria > Bacillati > Actinomycetota > Actinomycetes > Kitasatosporales > Streptomycetaceae > Streptomyces > Streptomyces sp. NPDC013187. The sequence goes on from NZ_JBIBAF010000011.1 coordinate 291,594, forward strand.
CGCTCGTCGCCAAGCACGTCGTGGACGCGAGCGGCCGCGGACAGGTGATCTGGCCGCTGCTGGCCCTCCTCGGCGCGCTGTTCGTCGTCGAGGCGGGGACGGGGGCGGCGGGGCGCTTCCTTCTGGAACGGATGGGCGAAGGCGTCGTACGCCAGCTCCGGCACGGGCTGGTGGGCCGGCTGCTCCGCCTGGAGATGAGGGAGTACGACCGCCACCGGAGCGGTGACCTCATCTCCCGGGTGACCGCCGACACCACCTTGCTGCGGGAGGTCGTCTCGCAGGCCCTGGTCGATCTCGTGACGGGAAGCCTGGTCGCGGCCGGGGCGATCGCCCTCATGGCGTGGCTGGACCCGCTGCTGCTGCTCCTGGTCGCCGTGACCGTGGCGGCGTCGGCCGTGGTGGTCGCCTCACTGCTCACGGGCATCAGGAACGCCTCCGAACACATGCAGGGCTCGGTCGGTGCCGTCGCCGCCGATCTCGAACGCGCCCTGAGTGCCCTGCCGATGGTCCGTGTGCACCGGGCCGAGGAGCGGGAGGCGGCCGGCATCGGCTCCCGCGTGGACGCGGCCTACGGCGCGGGGGTGCGCACCGCGAAGCTCGCCTCCGTGATGAGCTCGGCGGTGGAACTCGCCGTGCAGGGCTCCTTTCTCATCGTCCTGGTCGTCGGCGGCCTGCGCGTCGGCGGTCACGCCGGTTCCCTCGGTGACCTCGTCGCGTTCCTGCTGTACGCCTCGTACCTCGTCCTCCCACTGTCCTCCGTCTTCCGCGCGGTCGGCCTCGTCCAACGCGGGATGGGCGCCTACCAGCGCATCGACGAGGCACTCCACCTCCCGGTGGAACCCACCGCACCACGGAACCCGACGGACCACGCACCGGCACCGCAGCCGACCGGACCGTCCGGGACTCGTGAACAGCCCGTCCTCGCCCTGCGCGACGTCCACTTCGGCTACGAACCGGAGCGGCCGGTCCTCCGCGGTGTGTCGTTCACCGTCCCGCAGCGCCGGCACGTGGCCCTGGTGGGCCCGTCCGGAGCCGGTAAGAGCACGGTGTTCGCCCTGGTCGCGAGGTTCTACGAGCCGAATGCGGGCACCTTGCTCTTCGGCGGGCGGCCGGCGACCGAACTCACTCGTGGTGACTGCCGCCGGGGCATCGCCGTGGTCGACCAGAACACTCATGTGGTCCACGGCACCTTGCGCGACAACATCACCTACGCCGTGCCCGACGCCACGGATGCGGAGATCCGGCGCGTCGTCGAACTGGCCCGGCTCGAAGAGGTCGTCGACCGGCTGCCCGGCGGCCTGGCCACCGTCATCGGTGAACACGGCTGCAACCTCTCCGGCGGCGAACGTCAACGTGTCGCCCTCGCACGGGCGTTGCTGGCCCGGCCCGCGCTGCTCCTCCTGGACGAGCCCACCTCGCACCTCGACGCGATCAACGAAGCGGCGCTCACCACGGTCATGAAGGACGTCGCCCAGGAGTGCGCCCTGCTGGTCATCGCCCACCGTCTGTCCACCGTGCAGCACGCCGACCACATCGTGCTGCTCCAGGACGGCCGCACGGTTTCCGGCGGGCGTCACGAGGAGTTGCTGGCCGGCAGTGCCCTCTACCGCGAGCTGGCCGCGAGCCAGATGCTCCGGGCGGGCGGGGCGTCCCGGGGCGGTTGAGGACCACGTTCACCGACGAGCGGCCAACACAGCCGCGAGGCCCTCTTGCAGGTCCTGGACGAAATACTCAGGAACCTCCAGCGACGGGAAATGGCCCCCTCGTTCGGGCGACCCCCATCGGACGATCTGCCGGTACCGCTCCTGCGCCCAGGGGCGCGGACACCTCTCGACGTCGCGGGGATACACGGTGATCGCCGACGGGACGTCGACCCGCAGTTCGGGATCGAGCGAGTTGTGGCTCTCGTAGTAGATGCGGGCCGCCGATGCGCCGGTCCGCGTCAGCCAGTACAGGGTGACGTCGTCGAGAACGCGGTCCCTGGAGATCGTCTCGAACGGGCTGTCCTCGGTGTCCGACCACTCGGCGAACTTGTCGAGGATCCAGGCGAGAAGCCCGACCGGTGAGTCGACGAGCGAGTAACCGATGGTCTGCGGCCGGGTGGCCTGCTGCTTCGCGTACGCCGCGCGGTGCCGCCAGAAACGGCGGGTTTCCTCGGCCCACTCGCGCTCGACCGCGGTCAGCCCGTCCGTCGTCAACCCGGGTGGTCCCTCCGCGAACGTGGTGTGGATGCCGAGAACGTGCGCCGGGAACCTGCCGCCGAGAACCGTGGTGATATTGCCTCCCCAGTCGCCGCCGTGGGCCACGAACCTGTCGTAGCCGAGCCTTCCCATCAGTTCCACCCATGCGGCCGCGATCTTTTCTGTTCCCCACCCGGTGGTGGCCGGCTTGTCGCTGTGACCAAATCCTGGCAGCGAGGGAACCACGACGTGGAACGCCGGCGCGTCCGCCTTTCCCGGATCGGCCAACTCGTCGATCACATCGACGAATTCAGCGATACTGCCCGGCCAGCCGTGCGTCAGGATCAAAGGAGTGGCGTCCGGGCGCGCGGATCGGCGGTGCAGGAAGTGGATTCCCAGATCATCGATGGTCGTGCGGAACTGGCCGATGCGGTCAAGGCGCTCTTCGAACGACCGCCAGTCGTATCCGGTGCGCCAGTAGTTCACCAGATCGACGAGGTCGGCGAGCGGAACGCCTTGTTCCCATCGGCGAGGGTCGGGCGCGGCGCGGTGGACCGTCTCGGCCTCCGGCAGTCGCGCCGCGGCCAGTCGGGCGCGCAGATCGTCGAGGTCGGCGTCGCTCGCGTGGGCTTCAAACGCTTGCACGTCGCTGGTCGGACGGAGCATGAGACCTCCAGGCCATCGCGGAACCGGCTTAGAAGGTTCTAGCAGCCCTCGGAGTCATGCCGCAACCTGCTAAGGTGGTTCCATGCGTGGTGAGTTCCCTGACTTCCGCCTCGGCAGCGTGCTGGCGACCAGCTTCACAGGGACCCTGTCGGAGCGTCACGGCAACGCCGTGGAGCGCATTCCCACGCCGCGACGACTCGTCGACTGGCTGACGGTGAACGGCCTCGCCGTGGACTCCTGCACCACTGCACAGCTCGACCTCGCCCGGGAACTGAGGGAGTCGATTCACGCCGCCGCGACAGCGGCCGCAGTGCAGGACCCTCTCCCCGCGTCCGCTGTGCATGTCATCAATGACCGCAGCGCTCAGGGCCGGGCCGCGGCCATTCTGACGCCCGAGGGCGAGCGGCGATGGCAGCTCAGCTCGGCTTCCTGCGTGGAGGACGCTCTCGGCGTGATCGCCGCCGACGCGATCGGCATCATCGCCGGCGAACGAGACGGAAAACTGGCCTTGTGCGCATCACCGACCTGCCGAGCGGCCTTCTTCGACACCAGCCAGAGCCGCACCCGCAAATGGTGTGACATGAACACGTGCGGGAATCGTCAGAAGAAGGCGCGGTTCATCGCCAAGCAGCGCAACAACCCCGAACCGGCGGAGTGATCGTTCCTCGCTACGTCCCTGTGGGTTCCAGGCAGCCCGCCCCCGCCCGCCGACGAGGGCGCATCACTGCCCGGTCCACCGGCCCGCACCGGGCCGCGGTCACCAACGGCCGGGCGCGGTCCCGGTGATCGGCTCCGACGGCTTGCCGTCCACCCCGACGGGTACGTCCCCGGCGAGCATGACGCGGTGCATGATCCGGGGATGATCGAGATGGGCGGTGTCGCCGGGGGCGAGGTGCATGGTGGCGCGGTTGTCCCAGAACGCCACGCTGCCCGGCTCCCAGCGGAACCGGACGGTGTGCTCGGGCCGGACCGCCTGCTCCAGCAGCATTTCCAGGATCGCGCCGCTCTCGGGCCGGGAGAGGCCGTCGATCTGCTCGACGTAGTAGCCGTTGACGTACAGGATCCGCTCCCCCGTCTCCGGGTGGACGCGCACCAGGGGGTGCAGCGAGGCGACCTGCCGGTCCAGCAGATGCCGGACGTACGCGTCGTCGCCGGGCCGTGGCTGGTAGCCGACGCCCAGCCGGTGCTCGGCCCGCAGCCCGTCGACGAACTGCCGCAGCGGCGCGGAGAGTCCGGCGTACGCCGCCGCCAGGTTCGCCCAGGTGGTGTCGCCGCCGTAGGGCGGTACGGTCTCGGCGCGCAGGATGGTCGCCGCGGGCGGGTCGACGCGGGCGCCGTGGTCGCAGTGCCAGCCGCGCAGCAGGGTGTGGCGGCGGCGCCGCAGCCACTCGTCGTGCTCCATTCCGAACCGCCCGCCCAGCTCCAGCCGGTCGGCGGTCGTCTCGATCTCCGGGAAGTCCGGGGGCGAGGCCTTGCCGCGCCGCGGCAGCACCACCGGCTCCCCGAACCGCCGCGCCAGGGCCACATGCCCGGTGTGGTCCAGCCGCTGCCCACGGAAGAACACCACCTTCCACCGCAGCACCGCCGCCCTGATCGCGGCGACCACGGTGTCGTCGAGGTCCGCCGCCAGATCGACCCCGCCGATCTCGGCCCCGATGTACCCGGCGACCGGTTTCACCTCCACCCCGGCGTCCCGCACTGCCTGGTCCGTCATCGGGCTGTCCGTCGTCATGAGCGCTCCGCTGGTCGTGGGCGTGGTCCGGCCTTCCCGAAGATCGTGACAGTGATCTGCGTCGAGGGCGACCATGCCGTGACCGGCCGGTCGCGGCTGCCGGACAACCGGTCCGCCCTACATCCTGAACTCGCGGATCACGGTGTTCCGGAACACCGCCCCGCCGTCGACCGTGTAGAGCGCGAGCCCCGTGTCGACCAGGTACGGGAAGGCCGCCGACGAGTGCACGTACCGGCCGTCGTCCACGAACATCTCCACGGAGGTGCGGTCGACCAGAATGCGCAACCGCACCTCGCGCCGAGCCGGGTCGAAGGGGCTGTGGCTCTCCTGCCACCTGCCCGTCATGTCGGGCGACACGGTGGGGCGGCGGTTGAGGTAGGCGTAGTCGCGGTGGACACCGGCGTCGATGTGCCGGACGCCGTCAGGGGAGCGCCTCAGCTGCACCCCCGCCCCTGTGAGCCGGTCCCAGGTGACCTCACAGGTCAGCTCGTAGGCGGTGCCCCGGTAGTCGAGGAGGCGGGTGCCCTCGACCTCCAGGTCGCCGAGCCGCACCGTGCGGGAGACGTACCGGTCGAGCGCGGCGACCGGCCGGGACGCCAAATAGTAGGTGCCGTCGCCCGCGCGCTTCAGTGTGATCTCACGGACGATCGAGTCGGTGCCGTTGAAGCCGTCACCGTCGATGGTGGGCGTGATGTGGGCGTAGTCCCAGTTGTTCAGCCAGCCGATCGCGTAACGGGCCCCTTCGTCCAGGGTGCCGTCGGTGCCGCGCTTGTCGAAGGTGACGGCCCCGTACCAGTCCCAGCCGTGGTCGAGCCACTGCGGATCGGTCGCGTCGGCGGTGAAGGTGCTGCCGTCGAAGCCGCCCGTCCAGTACGCGTAGGTGTTCGGCAGGCCGGTGGCCTTACCGTTGGCGCTCACGCCGAGCACCCACTTCACGGTGCCGTCCCCGGCGCGGATCCGGAACAGGTCGGGGCACTCCAGCACCCCGATGCCGCTCCTGATGAACCCGCTCGCGTACGTCCAGGCCTTGAGGTCGGCGGAGTGGTAGAAGCCCACCTTGTCGTTCTCGGCGAGCGCCATCACCCACCGGCCGCGTTCCTCGTCGCGGATCACCTTCGGGTCGCGGAAGTCACGCACGCCGGGGTTGGGCAGCACCGGGTCGGTGCCGTGCGGGGTGAAGGTGCGTCCGCCGTCGGTGGAGTAGTACAGGTACTGCGCCTGGTCGGCCGGGCCGTCGTGCGGTGACATCGTGGCCAGCACGACGACCGCGCCCGCCCCGAAACCGGCCGTGTCGTGCGTGTCGACCACCGCCGACCCCGACCAGACGTCGCCGCCCGGCGTGGTGTCCTTGGGCACGGCGGTCCCCCGGTCCGTGAAGGAGACCAGGTCGGTGCTGGTGGCCAGGCGCCAGGCGGTGCCGATCTCACCGGCCAGGTAGTCGGCGTTGTGCAGGTAGTAGTAGTGATAGCTGCCGTCGATCCAGACCGGCCGCTGCGGGTCGTTCTTCCACTGCTCGGGGACGGTGAAGTGGTACCCGGCCCGGTAGCTCGCCCGGACCGTCCTGCCGGGCCCGGCCTCGGCCCGCCGTGCTGCCGGCAACACGGCGCCCGCCGCGCCCACGGCCGACCCGGCGAACAGCGTCCTCCTGGTGATCCCGCCCATCACACACCTCGTTCGTCTCGTCGGAAACGGCGGCTCATGGGATCAGGACTCTCGGACCTAACTCGTTAAAGGTCAAGCGGTCGCACGCCTTGACAGGCCCGTTCCGCCCTCACATCATCTGGGGCATCAACCCACGGCTAACACGAGTTAGGCCCCACACGATGACCAACTCGCACCTCACCCGCCGCGCCCTGCTGCGGTACGGCGCCTATGGCACGGGAGCCGCCGCCCTGGCCGGCACCGCCGCGAGCTGGGACCGGCTCACCGGAGCCGACATCCCCGGCCGGGACGACGGCTCCCTCGTCGTCGCCACGCTGGGTCCCGCCTACGGGCCGGAGGCCATCCGCGCGCTCAGCGAGGGCTTCGCCGAGCTGCACCCCGACATCAAGCTGCGGATCAACGCGGTCCAGGCCGTCGACTGGTCGGACTTCTTCGCGAAGATCCTCACCCAGGTCGCCGCCGGCAGCGCCCCCGACCTCGTCTACGTCGCCACCGAGGGTGTGCAGCTCTTCGCGCAGCGGCTCGGGGTGGCCCTGGACCACTGGGTCAAGCGGGACGCGGCCGAGCTGAAGGAGTACTTCGCCGACGTCCATCCCTCGCTGGTGGAGTCGATGATGTACGAGGGCAGCCTCCACCAGCTGCCGGTGGAGTTCAACGCGGCCGACATGTACTTCAACCGCCAGGTGCTGCGCCGGGCGGGGGCGGACTTCCCGCCGGCCGACTGGACCCGGGACGACTTCACGGCACTGCTGCGGGACATGAAGAAGTCGAGCGGCGCCCGCTTCACGCCGTACTTCTGGACCAACCGGCTCTGGGGCGGTGTGGTGCCCTGGCTGTTCGCGAACGACACCAACCTGCTCGCCGAGTCCAAGGCGCCCGGCGGCGACTGGCTGTGGAACGGCTTCTATCCGGCCGCGCAGCGCAAGGGCCGGGGCGGGGGCTTCCGGTGGACGACGCCGCAGGCCTCGCACGACCGGGTGGAGGAGGTCTACGACTACCTCGCCTCCCTGATCCAGGACGGCCTGTGCACCCGCCCCGAGGGCGGCAACGGCCAGAACCTCATCGGGGTGTTCTCCACCGGCCGGGTCGGAGTCACCCCGGCGGGCGGCTTCTGGGCGGGCGGCCTGCACCTGGCCGGGATGGAGCGGGACGGGTTCGACGTGCAGTACTTCCCACGCTGGCGCACCCAGCGCATGCAGTACGGAGCGGCGGGCTACGCCCTGCTGCGCACCTCCAACATGCAGGACGAGGCGTGGGAGTTCATCAAGTACGCGGCCCGCAAGGACACCCTGGAGCGGCTGTTCGCCACGAACCAGACGACCCCGGCCCGCCGGTCCCTGCTCACCGCCGACCGCTACGCGCAGACCGGCCCGGCGCACTGGCCGGTCTTCTACGACACCCTCGACCGGTTCCCCGACACCGGACCGATCCCGGCGCCGCCGCAGGTCGCCGAGGTCGAGCAGGTGCTGCTGAAGCACACCGGCACCGCCCTGGCCTCGGCGCGTTCGGTGCGTCCCGCGCTGCGCCGGATGCAGGGCGACCTGGAGAAGGCCATGGAGCGTGACGTATGACGAACACCCAGATACCACCCGCGCGCGCCGAACGCCCCGCGGCCCCGCCCGTCCCGGCGCCGAAGGGTCCCTCGGCCCGTGACCGCGGGACCCGGCTGCTGGCCACGCTGTTCCTGGCGCCGACGATCGTCGGCATCGTGGTCTTCACGGTCGTGCCCATCGTCGGCTCGGTGGTCCTCAGCCTCTTCCACTGGAACGTCATCGACTCGCCGTCCTACGCCGGGCTCTCCAATTACGGCGAGGTGTTCGGCGACGAGACCGTGCTGGTCTCCTTCCGTAACACGCTGGTGTTCATGGTGTTCGCCGTGGCGCTGCAACTGCTCGTCGCGCTGGCCCTCGCCCTCACGCTCAACGGGCGGATGCCGGTGTGGCTGCGGTCGGTGTTCCGCTCGGCGTTCTTCTTCCCCCTGGTGCTGTCCGCCGCGTCGATCTCGGTGGTGATGAAGTACCTGTTCAACCAGGACTTCGGGGTGATCAACTGGCTGCTCGGCTTCGTCGGGATCGCGCCGGTGCCGTGGCTGACGTCGGAGAACGCGGCGATGGCGACGGTGGTCCTGGTCTACGTCTGGCAGCAGTTCGGCTTCTCGTTCCTGCTGTTCGTCGGCGGGCTGAACAACATCCCGAAGGAGATCCACGAGGCCGCCGCCCTCGACGGAGCGACGGGCCTGCGCAAGCACCTGGCCGTCACCCTGCCGCTGTTGTCGCCGACGCTGCTGGTCACATCGGTCGTCGGCATCATCAACGCGCTCCAGGTCTTCGAGCAGCCGTACGTCCTCACCAACGGCGGTCCCGGTGACTCCACCCGCACGGTCGTGATGGTCATCTACGAGACGGCGTTCGAGCAGCTGCGCTTCGGGGAGGCGTCCGCGGTGGGTGTGCTGCTGTTCGTGCTGATCATGGCGGTCACCGCCCTCCAGTTCCGGCTCAGCCGGCGTTTCGTCCACTACCAGTGAGCCGGGTGAGTCCTCCCATGAGCCAAGCAACCCTCTCCTCCAGCCGTGGGCGGCACGGCCTTGCGCCGTGGGCGCGGATCGCCGGACTGGCTGTGTGCGCGCTGCTCACCCTCGGTCCGGTGGTGTGGACGGTCTCCACCTCGCTGCGCACCCCGGCCGAGGCGTTCGACCTCCCGCCGCAGCTCATCCCGTCGAACCCGTCCACCGAGGCCTACCGCGGGGTCTTCGACCAGATCGACGTCTGGCTGCTCGCGCTCAACTCCACTCTGGTCACGGCCCTCATCGCGGTCGGCCAGATGATCACGGCGGGCCTGGCCGGATACGCCTTCGCCCGGCTGGAGTTCCGCTTCAAGAAGCCGCTCTTCGGTCTGGTCCTGGCGACGATGATGGTGCCGTTGCAGGTCACCATCGTGCCGGTGTTCCTGGTGCTGAAGTCGATGAGCCTGACCGACACCCTGCTCGGGCTGATCATCCCGGCCTTCCCGACCGCGTTCGGCACGTTCCTGATGCGCCAGTACTTCCTCGGCATGCCCAAGGACCTCGGCGAGGCGGCGATGCTGGACGGGGCCGGGCCCTGGCGGACCTTCCGGTCGGTGTACGCCCCACTGGCCGCGCCCGGCCTCGCGATCGTCGGCGTCCTGGCCTTCAACTACCACTGGAACGAGTTCTTCCGCCCGCTGATCCTGGAGACGTCGGGCCAGAACTACACCCTGCCGCTGGGCCTGGTCTCCCTCCAGGGCAACCTCGGCACCGGTTCCATCTCCGTGGTGCTGGCCGGTGTCGTCCTCTCCATGATCCCCGCCGTCGCCGTGTTCGTCGTCGGCCAGCGCCCTCTGCGGGAGGGCATCACGTCCGCAGGAGTCAACCGTTGAGCCTCGCCGCTCCCCCGCAGGACCCCAACGCCCCGCGCTTCCGGGTCCGCCCGCCCGCCAACTGGATGAACGACCCCAACGGCCCCTTCCGCTGGCGCGGCCGCCACCACCTCTTCTACCAGCACAACCCGGACGCCCCGGTGCACGCCAACGTCCACTGGGGCCACGCCTCCAGCGCCGACCTCGCCCACTGGGAGCACCATCCGATCGCCCTCACGCCCACCCCGGGCGGCCCGGACGAGGCGGGCTGCTGGTCGGGCTGCGTGGTCGACGACGAGGGCGTTCCGACGGCCGTCTACACCGGGGTGGACCGCGATCACACCGGGCTCGGCACGATCTGCCTGGCCCGGGCGGCGGACCCGGACGACCCGGCGCTGGCCGATTGGACGCCTCTGCCCGTCCCGGTGGTCACGGGCCCGCCCGATGGCCTCGATGTGGTGATGTTCCGCGACCCCTTCGTCTTCCGGCACGACGGGCGCCGCTGGGCCCTGGTCGGCGCGGGCCACGCCGACGGCACCCCTTCGGTCCTGCTCTACGACTGCGACGACCTGACCGACTGGCGGTTCGCGGGTGTGCTCCTCGACGGCCACGACCCGGTGGCCAGGGCGGCGTTCGGCGGCCGGGCGACCGGCTGGGAATGCCCGCAGCTGTACGAGGCGCAGGGCGGCGAGCGGGTGCTGGTGGTGTCGCTGTGGGACGGGCACCCGTGGACCACCGGGTACCTCACGGGCCGCCTCGACGCGGACCTGCGCCTCACCCCGCGCACCGGCGGCCTGCTCGACCACGGCCGCGACTTCTACGCGCCCGCCGTGCTCCAGGAGCCGGACCGCGTCCTGCTGTGGGGCTGGTCGTGGGAGGCACGTGAGCAGGGCGAGGCCGACTGGGCCGGTGTGCTGAGCGCACCCCGTGTCGTCGACGTCCATCCGGACGGGGCGCTGCGCGTGTCCCCGGCGCCGGAGCTGCGGAGGCTGCGCGCCGCGGAGCCGTTCGTGACGGCCCCCGGCCGGGCCGGGCTGCCGGCGGCCTACGACCTGACGGTCACCGCCCGCGAGCACACCACCGTCGGTCTGCTGCGGTCGGCCGAGGGAGCCCGGCTGACGCTCCGGCTGGACCCGGACGCGGGCACCGTGACGCTCGACCGCGACGACTGGCCCCGCAAGGAGGCAGGGGCACCGATCGTCGTCCCGGTACCGCCGGCCGAGCAGCTGACCGTGCGCGTCCTCGTGGACGGCTCGCTGTACGAGCTGTTCGTCGGCGACCGGGCCACGGTCACCGAGCGCGTCTATCAACGGACGGACGACGTCAGGGAGTTGAGCGTGACGCCCGGCGCGTCCGTCACCGGGTGGGCGCTGGTCCCACCGACGCGCGGCTGATCACCGGGCAGGCCAGGCGCCGCACCGTCGCGGGCGGTGTCCGGCCGGTGCCGATGGCGTCGAGGAGGAGACGCGCGGCCGTCTCCCCCATGGCCCGGTGGGGCAGGGCGACGGTGGTGAGGGGCGGCGCGAGGTGGGCGGCCATGTGCTCCTGGTCGTCGTAGCCCACCACCGACAGGTCGCCGGGGACGGCGATGCCGAGGCGGGTCGCGGCGTGCAGGACGCCCGCGGCGACCCGGTCGTTGTAGGTGAAGATCCCGGTGGGCCGGACCTCGGGCGGCGCGCCGTCGAGCAGGCGCGTGGCGCCCTCGTGGCCGCTGGAGATCTCCCCTCCGGTCCGCACGACCCAGTCCCGGGGGACGGTGATGCCCTCGGCGCGCAGCGCGTCGCGGAAGCCGCGCAACCGCTCCGCCGAGGCGATGTCGTCATGCCCTCCGACGATCGCGACCCGCCGGTGCCCCTGCTCCAGCAGCAACCGGGCCGCGCTGCGCCCGCCGGCGCGCTCGGCGGGGATGACGGCGGGCAGTGAGCCGTCCTCGGGCAGGCAGTTGGCCAGGACGGAGTGGGTGCGGTGCAGGCCCTCGGGGACGCGGAGGCTGCGCAGGGACATGGCCGCGTAGATGATGCCGTCGACGCGCCGGTCGAGGAGTTCGGCGACCGCCGCGTCCTCCTTGGCCGGGTCGCCGCCGGAGTCGACCGTGAGGACGAGGTGTTCGCGGGCCCAGGCGGTGTCCATGGCGCCGCGCAGCAGCCGCCCGGCGAAGGGCGAGGAGGCGATCTCGTCGGTGACCAGGCCGATCACGGCCGTACGGCTGCGGCGCAGGCCCCGGGCGACGGGGTCGGGCCGGTAGCCGAGCTGGGCGGCGGCCTGCCGGATGCGTTCCTGGGTGGCGGGCGAGAGATTGCCGACGGCGCGGCCGTTGAACACGAAGGACACGGCGGTGTGCGACACGCCGGCGAGCCGCGCGACGTCCCGCGAGGTGGCACGCCCCGACCCCGTCACCGGCTTCTCCTCGGCGCTGCCCATGCCGTCCGCCGTCCTCATCCCCCATGTGTCCGGTTGATCATCACTCACCTTATCCGTGACGCTGGAGGGGCGACACAGCCGTACGCACACTCGACGGGAAGGTCCCACGGTGATCAGCATCCCGACCCATACGCTCAACGACGGTACGACGCTCCCCGCCCTGGGCCTGGGCACCTGGCCGCTCGGCGACGACGAGGCGCAGCAGGCGGTGCTCTCGGCCCTGGAGGCCGGCTACCGCCTGATCGACACGGCGACGAACTACCGCAACGAGACGGGGGTCGGCCGCGGTGTGGCTTCCGGGGTGGTGCCGCGCGAGGAGGTCGTCGTGACGACGAAGCTCCCGGGCCGGCACCACGGCTACGAGGAGACCCTCGCCTCCTTCGAGGAGTCCCGGGCCCGCCTCGGCCTGGAGTACGTCGATCTGTACCTGATCCACTGGCCGCTGCCGCGCGTGGACCGGTACGTCGACTCCTGGAAGGCCATGATCAAGCTGCGTGAGGAGGGGCTCGTCCGCTCGATCGGCGTCTCGAACTTCACGGCCGGGCACATCGAGCGGCTGGAGCGTGAGACCGGGGTGCTGCCCTCGGTCAACCAGATCGAGCTGCATCCGCTGCTGACCCAGGACGAACTGCGCGCCTTCCACGCGGCCAAGGGCATCGTCACCGAGAGCTGGAGCCCGCTGGGCCGGGGCACGCCCCTGCTGGAGGATCCCGCCGTGGCGCGGATCGCCGAGACGCACGGGGTCTCGCCCGGGCAGGTCGTGCTGCGGTGGCACACGCAGCTGGGCGCGGTGCCCATCCCGAAGTCGGCGAACCCGGAGCGGCAGCGCGCCAATCTCGACGTCTTCGGCTTCGAGCTGGACGAGGACGAGATGCGGGCCGTGGCGGACCGGGGGCAGCGGCGGGTCGGCGGTGACCCCGAGGTGCACGAGGAGTTCTGACGGGTACCCGGGGGCGCGCGAGGCGGGAAGGAGTCGCACGTGGCTGACCGGGACCGGCTGCGGGACTACCGCGGCAAGCGCGACTTCGACCGGACCGGGGAGCCCCGCGGGCGGGGTGCGTCCGCCGGGGACGAGCCCCGGTTCGTGGTGCAGATCCATGACGCGAGCACGATGCACTTCGACTTCCGGTTGCAGGTGGACGACGTGCTGAAGTCCTGGTCGATCCCGAAAGGCCCCTCGGCGGACCCGAAGGACAAGCGGCTGGCCGTGCCCACGGAGGACCATCCGCTGGAGTACGAGCAGTTCGAGGGCGTGATCCCCCGCGGCGAGTACGGCGGCGGCACGGTGATCGTCTGGGACCACGGCACGTACGAGCCGCTGAGCCACGACCGCGCGGGCCGGCCCGTCGACTTCGCGGAGTCGCTGGAGCGCGGGCACGCCACGTTCCGGCTCAGCGGTTCCAAGCTGCGCGGCGAGTACGCCCTGACCCGGTTCCGCGGCGGCCGGGGCGGCGACGGCGAGGAGGCGTGGCTGCTGGTGAAGCGGACCGGGGACGCGGCCCGTACGCGAGGGGCTCCCGATCCCCGCCGCGCGCGCTCGGCCAAGTCCGGCCGCACGCTCGCCCAGGTCGCCTCCGACGCGGCCGGGGAGTGAGGTCAGAACAGCGGGGTGAGCGCCTGTTCGCACCAGATCGTCTTGCCCCGGGTGGTCTGCCGGCTGCCCCAGCGCTGGGTGAGCTGGGCGACCAGCAGCAGACCGCGGCCGCCCTCGTCGTCCTGGTGCGCCCGCCGCAGGTGCGGGGAGGTCGAACTGCCGTCGGACACCTCACAGATGAGGGTCTGGTCCCGGATCAGGCGGAGCTGGATGGGCGGGGCGCCGTACCGGATGGCGTTGGTGACCAGTTCGCTGACGACGAGTTCGGTGACGAAGGCCGTCTCGTCCATGCCCCACGCGGTGAGCTGGTCGGTGGCGGCCTGCCGGGTGGCGGCCACCTCCGCGGGGTCCGGGATGACGTCCCAGGTGGCGACCTGGTCGGCGCCCAGCGCCCGGGTCCGGGCCAGCAGCAGGGCCACGTCGTCGCTGGGCTCCTCCGGCAGTACGGCCTTCAGCACGGTGTCGCACAGGGCGTCCAGCGAGTCGGCGGGCACCGTCAGGGCCCGGCACAGCTCGTCGGTGGCGTGGTCGACGTCGCGGTCGCGGTCCTCGATGAGCCCGTCTGTGTAGAGGGCGACGACGGAGCCCTCGGGCAGCTGGAGCTCCGTCGCCTCGAACGGCAGCCCTCCCACGCCCAGCGGGGGCCCCGCGCTCATGGGGATCAGCCGGGTGGATCCGTCGGGCAGCACCAGGGCGGGTGCGGGATGCCCGGCGGCGGCCAGGTTCAGCCGGCGCACGACGGGGTCGTAGACGGCGTAGAGGCAGGTCGCGCCCAGCTCGGCGACCTCGTCGCCCTGGTCGTCCGAGGCGAGATGGGTGACCAGGTCGTCGAGGTGCGTGAGGAGTTCGTCCGGCGGCAGGTCCACGTCGGCGAGGGTGCGGACGGCCGTGACCAGCCGGCCCATGGTCGCAGTGGAGGGGATGCCGTGCCCCACGACATCCCCCACGACCAGCGCGACACGGCTGCCGGACAGCGGGATCACGTCGAACCAGTCGCCGCCGATACCGGCCGCCGAGCCGGAGGGTAGGTAGCGGTGCGCGACCTGGACGGCGGCCTGGCCGGGCAGGCCCCTGGGCAGCAGGCTGTGCTGGAGGGCGAGGGCGGTGGTGCGTTCGCGGGCGAAGCGGCGGGCGTTGTCGACGCAGACCGCGGCCCGGCTGGCGAGTTCCTCTGCGAACACGGCGTCGTCGTCGGCGTAGTCGTCGGGCTGCGCCACGCGCACGGCCACGGCGACGCCGAGCGTGGTGCCGCGGGCACGCAGCGGTACGGCCATCATCGAATGGACGCCCATGCGGTAGGGACGTCCTTCCGGGGCGCGGGAATTGCGCTCGGCGACCCAGCGCATGAACGCCGGCTCTCCCGCCTGGCTGATGATGGCCCGGCCCTCCCGCATGGCGCGGGCGATCGGCGAGAACGAGGGATAGACGTCCACTTCTCCCACGTGGACGGCCGCTTCCGGAGTGCCCTCGGTGACGGATCCGTGGGCGACCCGCCGCAGGGTGATCTCCTCCGCGGACGCGGCAGGTGCCTCGTCGGCCCCGAGCACCCAGTCGAACAGGTCCACGCTCGCGAAGTCCGCGAACCGGGGCACCACGACCCCGATCAGTTCCTCGGCCGTGCGGACCACGTCCAGGGTGGTGCCGATGGCGGCGGCGGCCTCGTTCAGCAGGGCGAGGCGCTGCCTGGCCCAGTACTGCTCGGTGCTGTCGAACGCGGCCAGGGCGGTCCCCACGAGTTCGCCGTCGGCGTCCCGCACCGGCCACATCTCGGTGACCCAGGCGTGCTCCCGGTTGAGGGCCGGTGCGCCGGTGTAGCTCTCGTACCGCAGCGGCCGGCCCGTCTCGACGACGTGCCGCAGGTGCCAGTTGAAGCCGCGGCTGTGCTCCGCCTCCTCCACTGTCTCGGGGAAGTGCCGGCCGAGCAGCGTCTCCTCGGACACGCCCATCACATGGCACGCGGCGTCGTTGAGCCGCAGGTAGCGCTGCTTGACGTCGAAGACGGACATCGACATGGACGCCTGCTGGAAGGCACGGCCGGCGAGGGACGTCTCCCCGGGGCCGGGCGACGCGGCGGTGATCACGTACCCGCTCGCTTCGCCGTCCGGGCCCGTCACGGCGCAGGCTCTGACGCGCAGCCCGACGAGGTAGCCGTCGCGGTGCCGCACCATGACCGTGCCGGACCGCGCGGACATCGCCTCGGGCGGCACGGCCTCGGCGAGCAAGTCCCGCGCGGCACGGCCCAGGGCCTCATGGGCGGGGTAGCCGGTCAGCCGCCGGGCTCCCTCGCTCCACCCCGTCAGGATGCCGCGGGCGTCGATGATCGCAGCAGCGGAGGCGTCCTCCATATCGTCCAGGATTATCCCTTTGCCGCCCTGTATCAACCGCGACGCGGCATTCGTGGCCGTGTCAGGGCCGGTGGGCGCGCAGCGCGGTGAGCGCCCGGTCGGCGTGCGCGTTCATGCGCAGTTCGCTGCGTACGACGTCGAGGACGGTGCGGTCCTGCGCTATGACGAACGTGGTGCGCTTGGTGGGCGCCAGGGAGAAGCCTCGTTTCACTCCAAACCGTTCGCGGACCGTGCCGTCGGCGTCGGACAGCAGCGGCATGCCGAGGCCGTGCCGGCCGGCGAACTCCTGCTGCCGCTCGACGTCGTCGCCGCTGATGCCCACGGGCCGGGCGCCGACGGCCGCGAACTCGGCGGCGAGGTCGCGGAAGTGGCAGGCCTGGGCGGTGCAGCCGGGGGTCAGGGCGGCCGGGTAGAAGAAGAGCACGACGGGGCCCTCGGCGAGCAGCTCGGACAGGCTGCGGACGGTGCCCGTCTCGTCGGGCAGGGAGAAGTCCTCGACCTTGTCCCCGGCCTCCACGCGCGCGGTCACGACCTGCCCTCCGCGTTCCGGGCGACGCCGCGGGCCCACAGCACCAGGGGCACCTGCAGGGGCAGGCGTCCGAAGGCGGCGGCCTTCTGCGGGGTGGGGCGGTGGCGCCAGTCGGCGGCCATCTTCACGTTGGCGGGGAACACCCCGACGAAGAAGGCGGCCGTGGCCAGCGCGGCGGCCTTGCGGGTGCGCGGCAGCGCCAGGCCGGCGGCCAGCGCGAGCTCGGCGGCGCCGCTGGCGTAGGTCCAGGTCCTCGGTGTGCCGGGCAGGCCGCGCGGGATGGTCGCGTCGAACGGGCGTGGGGTGGCGAAGTGGGCGACGCCCGCGGTGGCCAGGAGGCCGGCGAGCAGCAGGGGCGAGCGTTCGGACCGGGGCACGGTTCCTCCTCTGAAGGCCTGCCGCGCATTATTACCGGTCGGTAGACAGGTCAGTTCACCGGGTCCCGGGAGTGCCCGTGATGTCGGCCCGGCGTGTACCCGAAGGAGCGGCGGAAGACGCCGATGAAGGCGCCGGCGGAGGACCAGCCGCAGCGGTGGGCGACGGTGGTGACGGGCAGGCCGTCGGCCAGCATCCGCAGGGCGTGGTAGAGCCGCGACTGGGTGCGCCACTGCGGGAACGTCATGCCGAACTGGCCCCGGAAGAGCCGGCTGAGGGTCCGCTCCCCCACCCCGGTCGCGGCGCCCAGCTCGGCGAGGGTGCGCACGTCGGCCGGGTCGGCGTGCACGAGCGCGCACACGGCGGCCAGACGCGGGTCCGCGGGGGTGGGCTGCGCGCCTCTCCCCTGCGGGTGGTCCCGGCCCTGGCGGGGGCGGCGCTGTGCGCGGCGGCGGTGCGCTCGGCGGGCTTCGGCGCCAGGAATGCTGCCGCGTCCGCCGCCGCGGGCGAGGACGACTGAGGGTCCTTCCTGCGGCTGTCCGGGGCGGTGGTCTGCCGCTCCGTGGTGTTCGTGGGCTTGGGCACGTTCGTCGCGCTGTACGTGCGGGAGCGCACCGGCGGCGGTGCGGCGGCCGGTACGGCGGCCCTGTTCGTGCTCTACGCCGGCGGCGCGGCCGGCACGCTCGTCGGGGGCCGGCTGGCCGAGCGGTACGGGCGAACAGCGGTGGTGCGCCGGTCGTACGCCCTGACCGTCCCGGCCGTTGCCGGGCTGGTCCTGGTGCCCGGGCCGCCGGTGTACCTGTTCGTGGCGCTGACGTCGGCGGGCCTGTACGTACCGTTCTCGCTGCACATCACGCTGGGCCAGGACTTCCTGCCCCGGCGGGCGGGGACCGCGAGCGGGGTCACGCTGGGCCTGGCCGTGAGCGTCGGCGGTCTCGCGGCCCCCGCGCTCGGGGCGCTGGCCGACGCGACGTCTCTGCGGTCGGCCCTGCTGCCGCTCATCGCGCTGCCCGCGCTGGGCCGGCTGCTGCTGTGCGGCCTGCGCGAACCGGCGCCTCCGAGAGCGGCGGATGCCGTGCGGGCGGATCCGCGCGACCCGGCCGCACCGGTGACCGGGGGTCAGTCCGTCCCGGCCGGGGCGGACGGAGGTTCGCCCTCCTCGCCGGCGTAGGCGAGGAAGTCGTCGACCATGCGGTGGAACAGCGTGGCGAGCTGCCGCAGCTCGTCGGGCGACCACTCCGACAGCGCCATCTGCATGCCGCGGACACCGGCGTCACGGACCTTGGCGATGGCCTCGCCGCCGGCGTCGGTGAGCTCGATGCGCTGGGCGCGGCGGTCGTCCGGGTCGGGGACGCGGGTGACGTACCCGGACTTGTGCAACTGCTGCACCGTGCGCGTGACGTGCGAGGCCTCCACGCCCAGCCGCGCGGCGAGCTCCCCCGGCCGCAACGGCTCCGAGTCGGCGATCTGCCGCAGCAGCGCCACGGCGGCGCGGTCCAGCGGCACGCCCGCCAGGGCCATCAGCCGGTCGTGCCGGCGGGCGCGGGTGCCGAGGTAGGTGATGCGGGTGAGCGCGCGCTCGATGTCGATCACTTCCGGGGAGGGGACGCCGGGGAGTGGTGGTGTGGACATGAGCGCCACGCTACCATCTCGTTGCGTAACTCAAGTAAATCGGGCGGGTCCGCCGCACGTGCCGCGGTCGGCGCCGTTCAGGGGAAACAGCCGGGAAACACGCGTGAGGACCGGCCGGTTCGTCGACACCTCCCCCGTGGACCTGCCGCTGATCCCGCCCATGCTCGCCACGTCCGGCGCCCTGCCGCCCGCCGCGCAGGACGCGCGGTGGGCCTACGAGACCAAGCAGGACGGCCAGCGGGTGGTGGTCTATCTGCCCGGGGACGGCAGTGTGCTGCTGCGCGCCCGCTCCGGGGAGGACATCACCGCCGCCTATCCGGAACTCCGGCCGCTGGGCACCGCCCTCGGCACCACGGCCGCCGTACTGGACGGCGAGGTCATGGCCCTGGATGCCGAGGGCCGTGCCAGCTTCCAGTTGCTGCAGTCCCGGATGGGCCTGGCCCACGCACCCGCGAGGGCCGCGCGGCGGGCGGCGGAGGTCCCGGTCCATCTCGTGCTGTTCGACGTGATGCATCTGGAGAACCACTCCCTCCTGCGACTCCCCTACGCACGCCGCCGCACGACGCTGGAGGACCTCGGCCTCGCCGGACCGTCGTGGTCCACCCCGCGGGCGCTCGTCGGCCACGGCGCCGAAGCCCTGCGCGCCACCAGGGAGCACGGCCTGGAGGGCCTGGTCTGCAAGCGGCTCGACTCCGTGTACGAACCGGGGACGCGCTCCCGGGCCTGGATCAAGATCCGCAACATGCGCACCGAGGACGTCCTGGTCGGCGGCTGGCAGCCCGGCAGGGGACGGCTCACCGGCCTGCCGGGCGCGGTGCTGGTCGGGCAACGCGCCGCGGGACGGCTGCGCTACGTCGGCAGCGTGGGAACGGGCTGGAGCGAGGCCGAACGCACGGAACTCGCCGCGCTGCTGCGGGCCGCCGCGACGGGCGTCTGCCCCTTCGATCCCGCCCCGCGCGCTCCGGGGGCGCACTGGGTCGTGCCCCGCCTGGTCGGCGAGGTCCGCTACAGCACCCGCACCCGGGAGGGGCTGCTGAGGCAACCGTCCTGGCTGCGGCTCCGGCCCGACCTGGCACCCGAGGACGCGGCGGCGGACATCCCGGACGACCTGGTCTGAAACGACGGCCCGTGGTCAACTGTTGGGCTTTGATTCACTGTTGAGATCCTCCACCCCTCTTGGCATGGACGCGTTCAGCCTGGAAGCTGAACCTCCCTTTCCCCCACAGCCGTTGGGCTGCGCCCGGACCAAGGAGGACGCAGTGTCGTCACGCCCGTTCGCCCACCACCGCAGGAGATGGCTCACCGGAGCGGCCGGTGCCGCCGCCCTCGTCCTCGCGGTCCCCGCCACGGCCCACGCCGCCCCGCCCCCGGCGCTGCCCGCCAACGCGGACACGCTGGAGCGGACGTACCAGCCCGCCTACGACTACGACACCGACGGCTGCTACTCCACGCCCGCGATCGGCCCGGACGGCACCGTGAACGGCGGGCTCAACCCGACCGGCGCCCTGAACGGCAACTGCCGGGACGCCTCGGACCTCGACAACACCAACGGCTACGCGCGCTCCAAGTGCAACAACGGCTGGTGCGCCATCCTGTACGCCCTGTACTTCGAGAAGGACCAGGCCGTGGCCGGCAGCAGCATCGGCGGCCACCGGCACGACTTCGAGCACGTCGCGGTGTTCGTACAGGACAACCAGGTCAAGTACGTGTCGACGTCCAACCACGGCGGGTTCACCGTGCACGCGGCCTCCGCCATCCGCTTCGACGGCGCGCACGCGAAGATCGTCTACCACAAGGACGGCGTCAGCACGCACTGCTTCCGCGCCGCGAACGCGAACGACGAGCCGCCGGAGAACCACAAGCACACCTGGCAGTACCCGGCGCTGGTCGGCTGGAACGGCTACCCGGCCGGGGTGCGCGACAAGCTCACGTCGTACGACTTCGGCAGCGCCAACTTCGGCCTGAAGGACGGCAACTTCGCCAACCACCTCGCCAAGGCCAAGCCGTCCGGCATCGCCTTCGACCCGTACGCCTGACGCGCGCGGTCCGGCCGCGGGCGGGCTCGGGGCGCAACCACCCGTCGAGGTGGTCCAGGGCGCCCCGGGCCTGTGGCCGGGTCCGGCTTCCGCCGGCGCCCGGCGGGCCGTGGGGACGCCGCACAGCGGGGTGATCCGCTCGTGCCGAACTGACGTTCCGCGCCCGGCGGTCGGGGGAGGTAGGGCACGAACTCCCCCGCGAGAGGGTCTATCGTGTCGGCATGTCCGTCCCCGAACTGATTCGCATCGTCTCCCGCGACTCCCCCATGGCCCTCGCCCAGGTCGAGCGCGTCCGGGCCGACTTGGCCACCGCCCATCCCGGAGTGCGCACCGAGGTCGTTCCGGTGAAGACCACCGGCGACAAGTGGATGGGCGATCTGTCCCAGGTCGAGGGCAAGGGCGCGTTCACCAAGGAGGTCGACGCGGCGCTGCTGGCCGGCGAGGCCGACCTCGCGGTGCACTGCGTGAAGGACGTGCCCGCCGACCGGCCGCTCCCGGCGGGCACGGTGTTCGCCGCGTTCCTCAAGCGGGACGACATCCGCGACGCCCTGATCCACCCGGGCGGGCTCACCCTGGACGAACTGCCGGCCGGCACACGGATCGGCACCTCCTCGGTGCGCCGCGTCGCGCAGCTGGCCGCCACGCATCCCCACCTGGAGTGCGTGCCGTTCCGGGGCAACGCCAACAAGCGGCTCGCGAAGCTGGCCGCAGGGGAGGCCGACGCCCTGCTGCTCGCGGTCTCCGGCCTGGAGCGCATCGGCCGCGAGGACGTGATCAGCGAGATCCTCTCGACGGAGACGATGATGCCGCCCATCGGCGCGGGCGTGCTGGCGCTGCAGTGCCGTGAGGACGACACCGCGCTGATCGACGCGGTGAGCGGTCTCGGCGACCCGGACACCCACCGGGAGACCACCGCCGAGCGCATGTTCCTGCATGTGCTCCAGGGGCACTGCAACAGCCCCATCGCCGGGTTCGCGCGGGTGGACCGCAGCGGCGAACTGTCCCTGCGGGCCTGTGTGTTCACCCCGGACGGCAAGACACGCCTCAACGCCCACGAGTGGGCGGGCAGGCTGGACCCGGCGACGCTCGGGACCTCGGTCGCCGTGGCCCTGCTGCGTCAGGGTGCGCGCGAGATCATCGACGGCATCCCGCACTGACCCCCCGCGACGGCGTGACGCCGGATCAGGCGGTGCCTTCCTCCGCCTGTTCCCGCAGGAAGACGCTCACCTGGTGTGCCAGGCTGTCCCGCACCGCGCCCTGCTGACCGCCGGCGGCCCCCTCGTGCGCGCCGATGCCGCCCGACCACAGCCGGCGGTCGGTCCACTCCTCCTCGACGCGCAACTGCACCTGGACGTCCACCAGGCTCAGGGACGCCTCGGCACCGGCCGCGTACAGCACGGCGGTGGCCCGGCGCAGCGGGTAGACGTCGAAGCCCTCGATGAACTGCGAATTGCGCCAGTCGATGAAGGCGCTCTCTCCGTCCGGACCGAGGCGGACGTCGATCTGGCCGTCCTCCAGGTGCACGCCGAGATGGCGGCTGCCGCGGTTCTCGACCGTCACGCGGAGGCAGAAGTACGTCAGCCCCTCGGCGGCGTCGTCCCGGCCGCGGGGCGGCTCGGCCGGTTCCAGACGGTGGACGCGGACGCGCAGACCGGCATGCTCGTCGTACTCCTGCCAGTCCCCGACCACGTTCGGCTCGTACACGCTGCACCCTCTCGACCTCTGGAAGCTGCTTCCTATCTGTGGTCTCAGCGCACTGTCAAATGGGCAGAATGCGCTGTGGCCTGGCAGTTCATCCTTTTTGATCGGTGATCAAGCCGTGCCCAGCGGTTATCCGGAAAGAGTGGGAGAAAGCGCTTGCCCGGGCGTGCCGCACATCACTTCCACGAGTGAAGATCAACGGGCCAGACGACCCAGCAGCGCCGAGGCCGCCGTGACGCCGAGCGCTGCCGCGATGACCAGCACGGCGAGATCGGACGCCAGATGGTGGGGTGTGCCGAGGAGGAGGCCGCGCAGGGCGTCCACCTCGTAGCTGAGCGGGTTGACCTTGCTGACGGCCTGGAGCCAGCCCGGCATCACGGACACCGGGTACAGGGCGTTGGAGCCGAAGAACAGCGGCATGGTGATCGCCTGCCCGATGCCCATGAGGCGGTCGCGGCTGAGGACGATGCCCGCGATGGTCATCGACAGGCAGGAGAAGAAGGCCGAGCCGAGGACCACGACGGCGGCGACGGCGAGCAGCTTGAGCGGGTTCCACGTCAGGGCCACGCCGAGCAGCGCCGCGATCAGGAGCACCACGAGGGCCTGGACGAGCGACTTCACCCCGGCCGCGAACGCCTTGCCGGTGATCAGGGCCGACCGCGGAGTCGGGGTGACGAGGAGCTTGTTGAGGACACCGGCGTCGCGCTCCCAGATGATCTGGATGCCGTAGAAGATGGCGATGAACATCGCGGACTGGGCGATGATGCCGGGTGCCAGGTAGTCGACGTAGGGGATGCCGCCGGTGGGGATCGCCTTGATGCGGGTGAAGGTCTGACCGAAGATCAGCAGCCAGAGAGCGGGCTGGACCGCGCGGGTGTACAGCTCGGTGCGGTCGTGCCGCAGCTTCTGCAGTTCGACCGCGCACATCGCGCCGACGCGGGCGGGCAGCAGCCGCCAACCGGCTCGGGGCGCCGGGGGTTTGAGCAGCAGGTCGATGCCGTGGGGGCGGGCGGGGTCAGCCGACACGGCGCGCGGTGCGGCGGGTGCTTCGGACATCGCGGAAATCTCCTGCCTCGTCGTCGAGACCGCTGCCGGCCACGTCCCGGAAGACGTCCTCCAGCGTCGGCAGCGTGCTCTGGGGCGCGCCCGCGGCGCGGCGGCGGGCGCCGAGCCCCTCCCGGAGCTCGGCCGGGGTGCCGAGGGCCTGGATCCGGCCGCGGTGCATCAGGGCGACCCGGTCGCAGTACTGGTCGGCCTCGTCCATGTAGTGGGTGGTCACGAGCACGGTCATGCCGGTGGCCCGGCGAACGGCGCCGATGTGCTCCCACACGCCGGTGCGGGCGATCGGGTCCAGGCCGATCGTGGGCTCGTCCAGAATCAGCAGCCGGGGGGCGCTGACCAGCGCCTGGGCGAGTTCGAGCCGGCGGACCATGCCGCCGGAGTACGTGGCGGCCAGCCGGTCGGCGGCGTCGGCGAGGTCGACGGCGGCCAGCGCCTGGGCGACGCGCTCGGCGCGTTCCCCGCGGGGTACGTCGAAGACCCGGGCGAACAGGGCGACGTTCTCCCGTCCGGTGAGTCCGGCGTCCGCGGACAGTTGCTGCGGTACGTAGCCGAGCAGGCGGCGTACGGCCATGCGGTCCACGGCGGCGTCGTGACCGAAGACGCGGACCGTGCCGGCGGGCACGGGCAGCAGAGTGGTGATGCAGCGGATGGCGGTGGTCTTGCCCGCGCCGTTGGGCCCGAGCAGGCCGAAGACCTCGCCCTGCCGGACGGTGAGGTCGAGTCCGTCCACGGCGTTGGTGTCGCCGAAGGCGTAGGCGAGCCCAGTGCAGGCGACGGCGTCGGCCCGGGGGCCGTTCCCGTCGGCCCCGGAATCGGGCGCGTCGGCCTGGAGGCCGGTCCGGTCGGCCCCGGAATCGGGCGCGTCGGCCTGGAGGCCGGTCCCGTCGGCCCCGGAATCGGGCGCGTCGGCCTGGAGGCCGGTCCCGTCGGCCCCGGAATCGGGCGCGTCGGCCTGGGGGCCGGTCCCGTCGGCCCGGTGTGGGGCGGTGTCCCGTGTCATGACTCCTCGGCCTCCTCGCGCAGGGTGTCGGCCAGCTTGCGCAGGGCCGGGATCGCCGCGTGCAGCGCCTGGCGGTCCGCTTCGTCGAGGCGCGCCACCTGGCGGCGTACGAGCTCGGCGCGGAGCCTGCGCCACTCCCCCAGCCGCGCCTCGGCGGCCGCGGTGGGCAGCAGCCGGGCGGCCCGTCGGTCGGCGGGGTCGGTCTCGCGGACCAGATAGCCGGCCCCCGCCAGCCGGTTGACCAGGGTGGACACCGAGTTGGCCGCCAGAGCGAGGTCCTTGGCCGCGTCGGAGATACCGACGCCGGGCCGTGCCACGACCAGGCGCAGCAGTTCCACCTCGGCACCGCGCAGCCGCGGGTCGGGCATCCGCGGCCGCAGGCGCCGTCGGATCAGCCGCTGAACGCCGACGAGCGCGTCGGCCAGCTCTTCGGGGAAGGTCTCCGGCTCCATGCGGCCGAGATTAGCTCTGTAGCAGAGCTAATCGGTCCAAGGCGAGGTCAAGAGAGGTCAAGAGACGCACTGGAAAGGGCAGCGACCTTGAGAGCGCCCGCGTCCCCCAAATGCCGTATTGTCTGAATTGCCAGTGCTTCGGACAGGAGGCACGTATGTGGGGAGCCGGCCGCCCGGACTCCCGATGCTTCCCGTGAGGTCCGAGGCCGCGCTTCCCACGGTGTCTGTCCCCATTCAGCACCTGCTCAGGGAGGTGCGCACCATGCGTATCGCCGGCAGCACCCGAACGCACTCCCACGACGACGCCCCCGACACCGCGGCGGCGTTCGCGCGTCTCGCGCGACTGCCCGCAGGGCCCGAGCGCAAGGCCCTGCGGGACGAGCTGGTCGAGGCCTGGCTTCCCATGGCCGAGCGGATCGCCGTCCGTTTCCGCGGCCGTGGCGAGTCCCTCGAGGACCTCTACCAGGTGGCGGCCCTCGGCCTCGTGAAGGCGGTGGACCACTACGACCCGGCCCGTGGCAACGCCTTCGAGGCGTACGCGGTGCCGACGGTCACCGGCGAGATCAAGCGCCACTTCCGCGACCACATGTGGACGCTGCACGTGCCCCGCCGGGTCCAGGACCTGCGCAACCGGGTGCGGCACGCGGTCAAGGAGCTGTCGCAGACCACCCCGGGGCGCGCCCCCACGGTCGCCGAGATCGCCGAGTACGCACAGCTCACCGACGGTGAGGTGCGCACCGGCATGGAGGCCCTGGAATGCTTCTCCGCGCTGTCGCTGGAGGCCGAGATGCCAGGGACCGACGGCTACGCCCTCGGGGACGCGATCGGCGGACCCGACCCGGCTTTCGACATCGTCGTCAACCGGGTGGCGGTCCGGCCCTGTCTCGAGGCGCTGCCGGAGCGCGAGCGGATCATTCTGTATCTGCGGTTCTTCAAGGGCATGACGCAGAGCCGTATCGCCGAACAGCTCGGCATCTCGCAGATGCACGTCTCCCGGCTGCTCAGCAGCTGCTTCGCCCATCTGCGTGAGGAGCTGCTGGCCGAGGCCCGATGAGGCCGGGGCGACCGGCCCGCGCCTGCGGGGATCACCCCTCCGGCGGTGATCCGGGGATCTGCGTGGGTCCGGCGCGGTCGAGGGCGTCCTCCAGTACGGCCCGGATCTCCTCGGGCATCACGCCCGTGCGTCCCCAGACGAGGATCAGTTCGGCGACGTTGCGCAGCTTGATGTTGGTGTGCTGGGAGACCTCCTTCAGCACGGCCCACCCCCGGTCGGGGGAGATCCGGCCGAGCGCCACCACCATCCCGATCGCCTGGTCCACGACGGCGTGGGAGACGACCGCCTCCTTCAGCTGCTGGACCTCTTCCTGAAGTTCGAGGATCCGATCCGAGCCCCCGTCCGTGGGCATGGTCACCTCCGGGTCCGGTGCGCCGCTGCGCCAGAGGTCCCACCGGATGCTTGAGTACCTTGACGCAGTGTCCGACCCATCCATCGTCGTCACTCGGTCCGCCCGGTGCCACCGGGGCGGACCAGGCCGGACGCCGTTTCGGCGCCCCCGCCGGGGTACTCGGCAGGCGCCCACAGCGGTTCCGGTTGGACACTGGTGTCAATCCTCCGGTGGCTGCCAGGCCGACGAGATCAGGACGCGACTGCCATGAACCACGACATGCCCACCTCCTCCGGCACGAAGGACGTCGTCTCATCACACTCCGTGTTCGGTGCACCCTGCTGGGTGAGCCTGACCAGCCGGGACGTCAAGGCGACGGAGGAGTTCTACGGGGCTGTGCTGGGCTGGCAGTGGCGGCCGGCCAAGCTCGGCGACCGGTTCCGGATCGCGCTGGTGGACGGTTCGCCGGTGGCCGGCATCGCGGGGGTGGCGACCATGTGGCAGATGGCGGTGGCGTGGACGCCGTACTTCGCGGTGCGCAGCGCGGACGAAGCGGTGGCGCGGGTGCAGGAGCGCATGGGCACGGTCGCGGTCGGGCCGATTTCCCTGCCGCCGGGGCGGGCGGCGCTGCTGGCCGACCGGGACGGGGCGACCTTCGGCATCTGGGAGGGCGACCTCTTCACCGACTGGGAGACCTGGCGCAACGCGCAGCCGGCCTTCATCACACTCCACACCCGGGACGCCTTCGACGCGGCGATCTTCTACGGCGAGATCCTCGAGTGGGCGACCCAGCGGCCGGGCTGCTGCGAGGTCCATTACGAGGGCGGCGAGGTCGTGCTGCGCAGCCGTGGGGACGTGGTGGCCCGGATCGAGTCGGGGGCCCTGGAGGCGGCCCCCGACCCCACGATCCGGCCGCACTGGCAGGTCCACTTCTCCGTCG
Source organism: Streptomyces sp. NPDC013187 (assembly GCF_042899705.1). NCBI lineage: Bacteria > Bacillati > Actinomycetota > Actinomycetes > Kitasatosporales > Streptomycetaceae > Streptomyces > Streptomyces sp. NPDC013187. Next base: position 318,681 of record NZ_JBIBAF010000011.1, read on the forward strand.
ACGACGTGGAGGCCTGCGCCCGTGCGGCGGAACTCCACGGCGGCAGCGTCCTGTCCAAGGGCAGCGACGAGGCGGTGCTGCGGGACCATGACGGCGCCCAGTTCACGGTGACCGCGCGCCGCGACCGCTGATCCCCGTCACCGCCGCCCGCCCGGCGTCACCCCTTCTCGCGTGACGCCCGTGCCGGCCGGGACAGCAGGACCAGGCTGCGGGCGTCGACGGTGAGGCCCGTCCCCGCCTTGTGCTCGGACTCGTCGGGGGTGCCCCCCGGGTCGGCCGTGTCGATGAGGGCCTTCCAGCGTTCGCCGTAGGAGGCGTCGGGGAGACGGAAGTCGACCGGTTCCCAGTGGCTGTTGAGGAGCAGCAGGAACGAGTCGTCGACGACCGGGCGCCCCCGCGGATCGGGTTCGGCGATGGCGTCGCCGTTGAGGAAGACACCGACGGAGTGCGCGTCGCCGCGCTCCCAGTCGTCGTCGGTCATCTCGCGGGCGTCCGGCGCCAGCCACACCAGGTCGGGCAGCGGCTGGTCCGCCCGGGTGAGGGTCTCGCCCAGGAAGAAGCGGCGCCGGCGCAGTACGGGATGTCCCGTGCGCAGCCGGATGACGTACCGGGTGAACTCCAGCAGATCGCGCTGCTCGTCGGTGAGCCGCCAGTCGATCCAGGAGATCTCGTTGTCCTGGCAGTAGGCGTTGTTGTTGCCGCCCTGGGTGCGCCCGAGTTCGTCCCCGTGGGAGAGCATCGGGATGCCCTGGGACAGCAGCAGCGTGGCGAGGAAGTTGCGCTGCTGACGTGTGCGCAGTTCCAGCACGGCCGGGTTGCGGGTCGTGCCCTCGGCGCCGCAGTTCCAGGACCGGTTGGTGCTCTCGCCGTCCTGGTTGTCCTCGCCGTTGTCCTCGTTGTGCTTGTCGTTGTAGGACACCAGGTCGCGCAGGGTGAAGCCGTCGTGCGCGGTGACGAAGTTGACGCTGGCGCGGGGTCGGCGCCTGCTGTGCTGGTACAGGTCGGAGGAGCCGGTGAGCCGGGAGGCGAGCTCGCCGAGGGTGTGGTCCTCGCCGCGCCAGAAGTCCCGGACCGCGTCGCGGTACATGCCGTTCCACTCCGACCACAGCGGCGGGAAGTTGCCCACCTGGTAGCCGCCCTCGCCGACGTCCCATGGCTCGGCGATCAGTTTGACACGGCTGATCACCGGGTCCTGCTGGATCAGGTCGAAGAACGCCGACAGCCGGTCCACCTCGTGGAACTGCCGGGCCAGCGTCGCCGCGAGGTCGAAGCGGAAGCCGTCGACGTGCATCTCGGTCACCCAGTACCGCAACGAGTCCATGATCAGCTGGAGGACGTAGGGGTGCCGCATCAGCAGGCTGTTGCCGGTGCCGGTGGTGTCGTAGTAATGCTCCCAGTCGCCGTCGACCAGGCGGTAGTACGAGCAGTTGTCGATACCGCGGAAGGACAGCGTGGGGCCCATCTCGTTGCCCTCGGCGGTGTGGTTGTAGACCACGTCGAGGATCACTTCGAGACCGGCCGCGTGCAGGGTCTTCACCATCTGCTTGAACTCGGCGACCTGCTCGCCGCGCGTGCCGTGGGCGGCGTAGCCGTTGTGGGGCGCGAAGAAGCCGATGGTGTTGTAGCCCCAGTAGTTGACCAGTCCGCGGTCGTGCAGCACCCCGTCGTGGACGAACTGGTGGACCGGCATCAGCTCCACGGCGGTGACGCCGAGGGAGGTCAGGTGCTCGACGGCAGCGGGGTGGGCCAGCCCGGCGTAGGTGCCCCGGAGTTCCCCGGGCACCTCGGGATGGGTGCGGGTCATGCCCTTGACGTGTGCCTCGTAGATCACCGTGTCGGCGTAGGACCGGCAGGGCCGCGCGTCGTCGCCCCAGTCGAAGGCCGGGTCGGTCACCACGCCGAGCATCGTGTGCCCGGCGCTGTCGGCCGGGTCGGGGCCGTCCGGGTTGCGCTCGTAGAGCGAGGGGTGGTTGTCGATCTGCCCGTCCACCGCACGGGCGTACGGGTCGAGCAGCAGTTTCGCCGGGTTGCAGCGGTGGCCCGCGGCCGGGGCCCACGGCCCGTGTACGCGGTACCCGTAGCGCTGGCCGGGCCCGACGCCGGGGAGGTAGCCGTGCCACACGAAGCCGTCGACCTCGTTCAGCGGCACCTGGGTGTGGGTGCCGTCGTCGTCGACGAGGACCAGCTCGACGCGTTCGGCGACCTCGCTGAACAGCGCGAAGTTGGTGCCCTCACCGTCGTGGTCCGCCCCCAAGGGGTAGGGGCGCCCGCCCCAGGCGGACGCCCCTTTCCGTGACGGCCGGCGCGTCACCGGGCGTCCTCCAGGACGTCGGCCGGGATGCTGGCCGGCCCGGCCAGCTGCGTGATCCGCTCCTCGCGGGGCACGTCGAGGCCCTCGCTCTCCCGCGGGGCGGGGGCGGTCGGCACGAGCGGGACGCGTTCACCGGCGCGGGCGCGCTGCGAGAACCAGATGACCTTGCTGCCGGTCTCGGTCGCGCAGCAACCCCAGCCGTCGCTCATGGCCGCCAGGTGCTCCAGGCAGCCTCGCAGCTCCTGGTCCGGGCGCAGGGCGCGGTCGTTGTCCCCGATGGCGGTGATCAGGTGCTGCCCGTTCCACCACATCTCGATCGACGTGTTCTTGTCCGTGGCGTGTTCGTCGATGGCCTTGAGCAGCATCTCGGCACCGCCGCAGACGGGCTGGACCAGGTTGTCCAGGTCCCAGAACTTCAGGTGAGCGGCCAGAATGCGGCTGACCTGTCCCACCCGTTCCGGGCTGACTTCCACGTCGAGGTGGTAGTAGCAGGGCACTGCGGTCTTCATCGGTCGGCTCCTCACCGCGAAGCTCAGCTCCTTCTCGCTCCCGCGGTCCTGCGGGACGAGCCCCGAACACGGAACGTGAGCGTCTATCGCTTCTGAGTCACACTCAGCCTGAGGGTGATAGCCCGTTCGTGCAACACGAGCGCACAACTGAGGCGGTCGTACACACAAGTGAGCGGGTTCGGTTGACCTGAACGGCCCAGGAGAACCCTTGATGGTTGAAGATCCAACAAGACGTTGCGTCGCCGCGCGTGCACCATGTGTGAAGAACTCGATCGCCGTCACGGATCCGTGTCGCTGTGCGCACGGCCGCCGTCCGACCGTCGGGAGACCGTGCCCCTCGAGCCCCGAAAGGTGATCGGCGCCATGCTGCTACCCGCCAAAGCCGAAGTCGCCCGGCAGTTGCGGCGTTACCGGGCCTGGGAACGCGTGATGCTCGCGGCACCGAACGACCGCACGGTGCGGACCACGTTCGAGGACTCCGGCTACACGCTCTGTGTGCTGATGGGCAAGCGCTGCGCTCGGGAGGCCGCGGACGCGGCCGAGCGGTACCTGCGCACGAACCACGTCACCTACCTGCAGGAACAGCAGATCACCTGCCTCCAGGAGCAGCACGTCACCTGTCTGCAGGAACCCGGCGAACGGCCTCGTCCGGCCACGGCGGTCCGACGCAGACCGCCGGCGGCGGAGCGGAGATCCCCGGCTGCCGAGCGCAGATCCCCGGCGGGAAGGTAACCGCCTTCCCGCACATCCCGTCCCCCGACCGGGCCCCGCGGCCCGGCTTTCGAGCACGCTGGAGGTGAGGACGATGAGAAGGACCCGGGCCATCGGCCGAATCCCGGTACGGGACGTCCGCCCGGCCGTGGAGAGCGGCAACCGGCCGGCGAAGGCGGTCGTGGGTGAAACGTTCGAGGTCACCGCCACCGTGTTCCGGGAGGGGCATGACGCGGTGGCCGCCAATGTCGTGCTGAAGGACCCCGAAGGCCGCCCCGGGCCGTGGACGCCGATGCGCGAGCTCGCTCCCGGCAGCGACCGCTGGGGTGCCGAGGTCACGGCGAACGCCGTCGGCCGCTGGTCGTACCGGGTGGAGGCGTGGAGCGATCCGGTGGCCACCTGGCGCCACACGGCGGGCATCAAGATCCCGGCGGGCATCGACCCGGGCCTGGTCCTGGAGGAGGGCGCGGAACTGTACGAGCGGGCAGCGGCCGGCGTGCCGAAGGGAGCCGGGCGCACCGTGCTGCTCACCGCGGCGAAGACCCTGCGCGACGACTCCCTGTCCGCGGCGGCTCGTCTGGCGGCGGCGCTGACGCCGGAGGTGGACGCGGTCCTGGCCCGGCATCCGCTGCGTGACCTGGTCACCAGCAGCGAGCCG